>CAVZBC010000087.1:0-19002 GCA_963773125.1 uncultured Gammaproteobacteria bacterium
GGCCATCACTGCTGGTCACAAGACTTCCTTTCGCAAGGCGAGAAACAACAGTGCGTCGTCCAGGTAACCAACGCGCTTATCCTGCCAGTCGATCACACCCCTGGTCAATCTGGGCGTGGCTTTGGCAACGGTCACCGGTGCGTCCCGTATGGCGCTGAGAGGAAAGCGCTGGATACCATAGAGCTCGTCAACGAGCATGACCCAGTGATCGCTCTCTCTGGCAATGACGACCAGACATGACTGGGCGTTGTGGTTGGTCGTCTGGGTGGTGTCATCGGTGGGTTCCAAACCCAACAACTCGCTGAGCGAGACGCACAGCCGGATGACGCCCCGGATGTTCACCAGCCCCAGGAGTACAGGTCCGCTTCGGTGCGGCAGCGTGTGGATTGGACGCATCTCGGCCATTTCCTGACAGACATGGGTCGGCAGGGCCAGCCATTCTCTCCCGAGCCGAAAGATCAGCACCGAGAGCGTATCGGCCGCTGTATCCTCATCTTTCTCCTCGGCCAGCGCTTGGGTCCATTCGTGGAGATAGTCCGCCGGCGGTTCACGCTCCAACAGGCTACGTCCGCCGGCAGCATAGACCGGACAGTTGTGGCAATGCACCACCTTGACCAGTTCCGGGCACGTACCATCGCCGGACACGCCGATATGGTTCCAGCAATCGGTGCGTTCCATAGACAATCCTCTGCTCCCTTCAGTGTCCTCCACCGGCCGGGCTCACACCTGCCCGTTGTGGAAGCGGGAAATCTCGTCGTGCAGCCCTTGCGCCGCAGCGTTGAGCTGTGCGATAGCCTGGTTCGAGGTGGAGAGCGACGCGGCGGTCTGCTGCGCCGTCTCGCTGAGCTGCCCCATCGCCGCACTGATCTGCTGCGCCCCACCCACCTGTGCCTGCATGCCGTGGTTCACCGTATCAAAGCGTGGCGTCAGCGCCTGCACCTGGGCAATAATCTGACCCAGTTGTCGCCCCACCGTCCGCACGTGCTCCACGCCCTGCTGCACTTCGTGGGCAAACTGGTCCATACCCACCACTCCGGCTGTCACCGCCGCTCGCATCTCGTGGATAATGCGCTCAATCGCCAGCGTTGCCACCGCTGTCTGGTCCGCCAGGCGACGAATCTCCCGCGCCACCACCGCAAACCCCCGGCCGTATTCCCCAGCTTTCTCGGCCTCGATGGCGGCGTTGAGCGATAGCAGATTGGTCTGATCCGCCACCCTGGTAATGGTGGTGATCACCGTGGTGATATCATCGGCGCGCTCTTGGATCGCCGAGAGCTTCTCGGCAATGGTGCGGGTCGCCGCCTCCATCTGCTGCATGGTCGTGGCCATCTGGCTGAGCCCGGCCTGGCTACTCGCCGCCGCGGTGGCCGTGTCGTCTGACAGGGTGGTGACGTCCTGCATGGTCCGCGCCAGTTCCTGGGAGGTGGCAGCAATCTCCTGCGTAGTGGCCACCACCTCGTGGGTCGAGGCCACCTGTTCGGTCATCATGGACTCCAGTTGCTTGCCCGAGGCGGCCAGTTGTGTGGCCGATGAGGTGACCTCAATGCCCGTCTGCTGTACCCGCCGCACCAGCCCCGCCAGGTGCTGGAGCATCACATTAAAGCCGGTGGCCAGGGTGCCGATTTCGTCTTGTGAGGCGACGTGCATGCGCCGTTCCAGGTCAATATCCCCCTCGGCCATGGTGCTGACCACCGCTGTCATGTGCCGCAGTGGCTTGACGAAGTGGGCCGCAAACAGCCAGGCGAACGCCGCCAGGAGCACAACGGCGAGGCCACCAACAGCGAGGCCCGCTTGGATCGGACGGTTATGGATCTGTCGCTCCCGTTCGACTGCGGCCTGGAGCTGTTGGCGCAGTTCGCGGGTCAGGGCCCCGAGTGCTTCCCCCAGAGTCCCCAGGGCCTTTTCAATGACAATGGCCCGTTCGAGTAAGGTATCGAGGTCCGTTTTACCGCTGGCCATAACGACCTTAGTCTGCTCGTACTCCTGGGTCGCCTTGTCAAAGGCCTGCGTGACCGCCTCGAGAACACCCGGTGTACTCCTCTGGGCGGCATGCGAATGGCGTACGGTCGTGATCGGTACTGTCAGTGCCTGCCAGGCCATCTGCAGCGGGTCCGGACCGCTGGCCGCCTGGCCGGTGGTGGTCACGCCACGTGACGGCAGCTTCTTGACCTCTTGGCGCAGGGGACCAACGAGTTCAGTGGCGGTGAAATTCGCCTCAATGACGGTGTGGGCGGAGGCGATAAACGCCACCGCGTCTTGCAGCTCACGGATGAAGACATTCATGGACACGAGCTGAGCTATCAGCAGCCCCAGGGGGACCATCATGGCGAGCAGCAGCTTCATCCGAATCGACATGACCATGTCCTCTTTATCTGTCAGCACACACGGGAACGAACCCGTGCTACACTTTGTATTGCGGTGTACGGTGGGAACGCGTCTCCACACCCCCATCCAGGGGAGCTTGCAGGGCGGGCAGGCCATGCCACCCTGGCGACCTTAGCAGCGGCCTATGCAGCGCCACCATAGGAGGCGCTATATCTTACCGCGTTCACGCCACTTTTGGAAGATATGCTGCACCTGTGCGTCCGCCTGGTTGCGGGCTTCCTCGGGCGACAGCTTGCTCTTGCGCCCGCCAAGCCGGATATCTTCCCAGGTGTCGGGCACTGTGCCCACGGCGTCCCACAGGTCTTTACGGTAATTGATGAGGTTGGGCCCATAGCTGCTCGGAGAAGCCGTAAAATTTCTTGGTCTTGGGGTTGTAGGTGCTCTTGATGGCCAGGTCGAGGACCTTGCCGTACTTACGCTCGCACTCCTCGTATATGTCCCGATGGTCGATCGACCTGGTCCTCGTACACCGGCGGTGGCCAGAGGAACATGAACAGGTCGTGCCCCTTTTGCGCCGACACCTCGGCCGCAGCGCGGCTGTTGAGGCCAGTCAGGCCGATGTTGTCCACAATGACGTTGGTGTTGTTCTTGGCGCCCCATTCCTTAACATAGGTGTCGTTGAACCACTTGTTATACCCTGGCACGAAGTGGTTCCATTGCAGGATTTTCAGCGTCTTTTGCTGGGCGCTGACGCGGCCGGGAATGATGATATGAGCGCCGGCGCTCGCGGCCAGGGCTGCAGAGCCCGCCATGCGGAGAAGTTGCCGTCGCGTCATCCGGGTGTTCCGTGCTGTGCATCTGAGGTTCCTCCATGTCGCTATGGGGTAGCATTTGCATGACAGTCTGCCACTAGGGCGAGCACGTGCCTCAAGGCGTAGGTGCGGGCGCGACTCGGATGCGTATCGTGTAGGCACACCAAAAACGTCCCGTGACCGTGCCACTTGCGCACGCGGCTCATACGGATTCTTCCAGATTGCCAAAGCGACGCCGATACGCGTCAAGTAGTTGTTCAGCCTGCTCTGCCCGTTGTATTGCCTGCACGGCGGCTGGCGTTCCTGCCGGCCCACTCACGTGGGGTTGGACCACCACACCCGTCGTGGTCAGCGAGCGCAGCCATCCCTCACGTAACCCCGACATAGCAGCCCCGTTACCACGGAACTAGTCTGCGCTCGGCATCCGGCTGCATCTCGCCTGATAGCGTATGGCCCTGGAGGTGATACACCGAGGAATTCCTGGATGAACGGGTCATAGAGCGTAATATTCCTGGTGCGAAACACGCTCGTAGAGCGCTTTTCGCTTTGTCCACACTCCCTGGTACATCGGATAGTAGTTCGATCATGATCCGGAAAACTCGCATGCCACTTGCCACACTACCCCGCTCGGCTCAGCGCTCCTCAACGTCCCGAAAAAACTGACGCGGGTCGTTTGTTTCACGTAGCCAACACATGTTGCCGCCAACATAATAGCCCTGACGGTCTGCCCAGTGGAGCCTTAGGGATTCGATCAGTAGAATCATCTCGATCCCGGTGCCGTGGTGTTTCCATAGGTTCTGCGTCATCACAGGGCAGGTCGTCTTCGGTGGGTAAGGCGCGAATGCTTTCTAGAATATCGGGTTCGGTGATCGGCTCCGAAAAAGAATAGATCGGTAGGCTCATGGTAGACTCCTTCTAATCCACACGACACACCTGAGGATCACTCTGGCCTCCCCAAGCACCATGACCTACCGTGCCTGGTGCAAGGCCCGCTGAGCCCGCTGCCGCAGGACGGCTGCTCGTGCCGTATCGCCGCGACGTTCCAGAAGAAAAGCCAGGTGAATGAGGGCTTCGTAGTGATCCGGCTGCAGATACACAGCACGGCCCAAGCAGTGTTCGGCCTGCTCCAGGTTCCCTGCCGCCTGACGAATCAGCCCCAGCAGGACATAGGCCGGTGCACTGGGACCGTGCGCCCGCATGAACGTCTCACACAATGTGGCAGCAGCCTCTAACTCACCCTGGTCGGCAAGCCGCCTGGCAGTTTCGAGCACTGACGCCTGGGTATCCCGTGCTCCGGACGGCTCTTGTGCTACCGCACCAGGTACCGCAGGGCTGGGCGACCACTGGTGCCCGTGTGCAGCGGCTGGAGGCTGTCCTGGGCCACGCGGTGTGTGCGGCTGAGCCGAGCCGGAAAGCAGAGGCCGGTGCTGCAGGTCGTGGGGCGCCGCTCCTTGCGCCACTGCGTGGGCGCAGGCCGTCTGCGGCCTTCCCTTCTGGTACGCAAAAGCTCGAGGATAATGCACCGGCATATACCCGGAGGTCAGGAGCAAACCCGTTTCGGCGTACCCCACAAACAGTACCCCGTGAGGTGTTAACAGGCGATCTAACACCTGCAAGGCCCGACTTCTGGCTGCGGCATCGAGATATATGAGCAGGTTACGGCAAAAGATGACACTGTAGGGGGCCTGGTCAGTCAGCAAGTGCGCGTCCAGGACGTTGCCGTGCCTGAACGTGACCATGCTCCGGATGCGTTCGCAGATGCGATACCCCTGCTGGCTCTGCTCGCAATAGCGCTCCCGAAACTGCAGGTCATTGCCACGAAAGGAATGGCTCCCGTACACGGCCTGCCGCGCCTGGCGCAGGGCCTGGTGACTGATGTCCACCGCATCGATGCGCACGTGCTGTGGTGCCAGGCCGCTATCCAGGAGTGCCATGGCAATAGAGTAGGGCTCTTCACCGGTTGAGCAGGCCAGGCTCAGCACCCGGAACACGGCGTGCTGATGCGTGGGGAGCCACTCAGCCATGACATACCGCCCGAGATATGCGAAGGGCATCTGGTCCCGGAAGAACCAGGTTTCTGGGACGACCACCTCGTCAATCAGGGCGTGCAGTTCTTGCTCTGAGGTCTGGATGCGCTCCAGGTACGTCTGCAGGTCGGACGCACTGCACTGCACCATGCGGTGACGCACGGCCCTGGCAATGACCTCTGGGCCAATCGCCTCTGGGTTCAAGCCGATGCTGTGCCTGAGCAACGCCACAATAGCTGCCTGGGGCATGCCTCTTACGCTCCCGGCTGTGACAGCAGAGCGACACGCATCGGCGTCGGCAACAGCGCTTCCACGCGGAGACGGTGGATCATGCCGTGCGCGTCCGTCGCAATGTCCCCGAGATACGGGGCGTCCTCAGTCGTCATGCCAGTCGGCGCAAAGGTCACCTCGTCTGCTGTGAGCGTATCCGTGACGCGTTCTACCATCAGGCCGAGGATATGGGAGAGCCCATTCTCATCTGGAGAGTGTACCAGCACAATCCGTGTACTCAGACGGGCAGGACAGGGCTGGCTGTGCATGAGCCAGCACAGGTCAAGCACCGGCACGAGCCGCCCGCGATAGCGAAACACCCCGGCGACATACGCCGGGGCTTTGGGGACCTGCCACAGCTCGACACGCGGGACGATTTCCACCACGTGGCTGCTGTCGAGCGCATACCGGTCACTCCCGATAGCAAACATGATGTACAGCATAGGCCTCCTGACCCCTTTGACGATACGCCCTTAGCCAGCTCGCAAGTTGTGAGCGATCTCGGACAACTGCACAACGGCCCGGCTCGAGGCGTGCAAGGACGTAGCTGCCTGCTCTGCAACCTCTTGTAATTGCTCCATGGCGGCACTGATCTGCTGCGCCCCCTGCACCTGGTCCTGCATGCCGGCGTGCACGGTGTCAAAGCGGGACGTGAGCGTTTGCACCTGGGTGATAATCTGCGCCAGGTGGGCTCCTACCGTGCGGATCTCCTCTGCACCCTGTCGCACATCGTGGGCAAAGTTATCGATTCCCACCACGCCGGACGAGACGGCGGAGGTCATCTCCTTCACGATGTGCTCGATATCCAGGGTGGCCTCAGCGGTCTGGTCTGCCAGACGTCGGATTTCGCGCGCCACCACGGCAAATCCCAGGCCGTGTTCGCCGGCTTTCTCCGCCTCGATGGCAGCATTCAGCGACAACAGATTGGTCTGCGCCGCCACTTTCGCAATCGTGCTGACCACCGAAGTGATGTTCGCGGCACGTTCATTGATCAACCCTAACCTGTCGGCGATCAGACGGGTGGCTTTCTCCAGCGTCTGCATGGTGGTTTCCATGTGGGCGAGATTAGCCTGGCTGTTCTCGGCTGCCGTGGCGTTGCTGGCAGACATGCGCGCCACATCATGCATGGTCTGTACCAGTTCCTGGGACGTGGCGGCCATGTCCTGTGCTGCCGCTCCCACCTGGTGGGTCGACGTTGCTTGGGCAGTCATCATGGACTTGAGCTGGTTGCTGGCGCTCGTCAGTTGCTCAATGAGGCTCTGCAACTGTTCCTCTACCGCCTGCCTGGCGCTCAGGTCCCGCAGTATAGCCATGCAGGTACGCTGTTTCCCTTGTTGGATTTCCCTGAGGGTCAGCTCCACCGGGAACATCGAACCATCGCGCCGCTGCCCCTCGACTTTTGCCCTCCCCCCGATGACCTTAGGCACGCCCGTGGTGCGAGAGTTCTGCAGGCCTGCTGCCTGCATATCCCTGGCGTACGATGGCAGCAGCCTGGTGACATTGATGCCCACCACGTCCGCCGCGGTATAGCCGAACATGGCTT
Source organism: uncultured Gammaproteobacteria bacterium (assembly GCA_963773125.1). Taxonomy (GTDB): domain Bacteria; phylum Tectomicrobia; class Entotheonellia; order Entotheonellales; family Entotheonellaceae; genus CAVZBC01. Next base: position 6,978 of record CAVZBC010000087.1, read on the forward strand.
CAGCAGCAGGATTGCACAACCGGATGAGGCTGTCGCTGTCAATGGTGATGATGGCGGTCCAGGCGGTCTCTACAAAGCCACGGATACTCGCCTCGCTCTCCTGCTCTGCGCCACGGATCACGTGACGTTGGATGAGCCCCAGGCCACCAGTGGTCAGTATGGCGGTCAGACCTACCAGCACGAACGCGGTCTGTGTCGAGATGCGTAGAACCAGGCTTGCAGCAAACCCAAGACCGGCGAGTAAACCCACCAATGTGACGCAGAGAGCTATAAACATCGTCTTTCTAGACATCCCATCTGTCCCCTTGTGCGCTCAGGCCTGCCCGTTAAAGCGGGCGATCTCCTCGTGCAGGCCCTGGGCTGCCAGGTTCAATTGCTCAATGACGCTGGTCGAGTCGTACAGCGACTCGGCAGTCTGCTGCACGGTCTCACGCAACTGTCCCATCGCCGCACTGATCTGCTGTGCCCCCTCCGCCTGCGCGTGCATCCCCTGATTCACCGTGTCAAAGCGCGGTGTCAGCGCTTGTACCTGGTCAATGATCTGCCCGAGTTGCATGCCGACGGTGCGCACCTGCTCAGCCCCCTGCTGCACTTCGTGCGCAAACTGCTCCATCCCCGCCACCCCGGCTGACACGGACGCCCGCATCTCGTTGACAATGCGCTCGATGTCCAGCGTCGCCACCGCCGTCTGGTCCGCCAGGCGTCGAATCTCGCGCGCCACCACGGCAAACCCCCGCCCATACTCGCCGGCCTTTTCGGCCTCAATGGCGGCGTTGAGCGACAACAAATTGGTCTGGTCCGCCACCTTGGTGATCGTCGTGACCACGCTGGTGATGTCGTGCGCCCGCTGCTGGATGGCCGTCAGCTTCTCGGCAATGGTCCGGGTCGCCCCCTCCATCTGCTGCATGGTGGCTTCCATGCGCGCCAGGCCGGCATGGCTGCTCGCCGCCGCGGTGGCCGTCTCGTCTGCCACGGCAGTGATCCTCTGCATCGTCTGGGCCAGCTCCTGCGAGGTCGCAGCAATCTCCTCGGTGGTCGTCACCACCTGATTGGTCGAGGCCACTTGCTCCGTGACGGTTGATTCCAATTGCTTGCCGCTGGCGGCGAGCTGCGTCGCCGAGGTCGTTACCTGGATGCCGGCGTGTTGGACCTGTGTGATCAGGCCCCCCAGATGCGCCGTCATCAGGTTGAGCGCCTCTTCGATCAGGCGCCATTCATCCCGCCGGCCCAGGTGGATGCGCGTCTCCAGGTTGCCGTGCGTAATCGCCGCGATGCCCTGCTGGATCACTCGCATCGGTCTGCGAATGTTGGCCACAAAGAACAGACCGAGCACCAGGGCGATGAGGCTCATAAAGAGGAGGACAAAGAGCACACTGCCCCACTGCACCTGGCGCAGCGACCGCAGCAGCGGGGCTGCCGTCTGCAGGATGACCACGCGCCACTCGCCGCCGAACACGTCACCCAGGTCGTGTTCCGCGCCGATAAAGCGTTTATTAAAGGCCGTGAACAATCCCGGCGCCACCGGTATAGGCTGCAAGGGGCCTGACGGCTCGGCAAAAGTGGAACCGACCTCCCGGTCGCCGGCAAAGACCATGGCGTCTTTCCCAAGCCCGGCTTTGAGTTCCTGAAAAAAGGCCGGGGAGAGCGGCTGCATGACCACCACCCGGGCGAGCAGTTTGCCCTCCGGTGTGGCCAGCGTGGTTTGCCCGAACACCTGATAGCGGCCCCCAAATTCTATGCTCCCAAAGGCCTTGTCGGCCAGGGCGGCGTCGACGGCGGCGTCCAGGGTGTCGCGGCGCGCATCACCCCGACTGACGAGGCGCTTCTGGGCGTTGATCACCATGACCTCACTGAGGCCCAGCGTGGTTTTGCGATTCTCGGTAAGGTTTTTCACCTGGTCGAAGACTTGCAGTTCTAACCCCGTTTTCAGGAGTTCATCCTTGGCCAGGTCGCGCGCCACCGCCAGGAGCCCGTCCGCTTTCGCCTGCAGGAAGGCCCGCACGTTGCGAAAATCGCTCTCAAACAGCACGCGCATCTGGTCATAGGCGAGATGCGTAATCTGCCCCCGGATCAGCACCACCGCCACGACCCCACTGCACACCAGACACAGGAGCAGAAAACCAAGCAGCTTATTGAACAGGCTCAGTTTGAAACGGCGCAAGGCCTTTCTCCTCACGTGGCGTCCATCTCTGGACAGACCCTAGCAGCCACGCGCCTACGGACAGGCCCGCGGCGTGATGCCCTTCTCCTGCGCATACTTGGCCGCCGACGCCTCCACCAGGGGCCGCACCAGCGCCTGATCCGGTGCCATCCAGTCGGTGAGCACCGTCCACTGCGTGCCGTCCCACTGCTGGAACTTCACACTCCCGCCCCCCTCATGATCGCGGCAGGACAGGGTGAGCGGGGGGAACAGGCCCTCCGCCCCCAGCTCCTTGAGCGACGCGGCGGTGAGGGTGAGGTGCTCGAGCCCCCACTGCACCTGCGCGCCCGTCAGGGGCTGGTGGCCGAAGTGGCGCATGGCCGTGCGGATGCGCCTCCGTGGTGAGCACGCCGTCGCAGCATGCCCAGGTTCCAACACGCCGTGCCGACATCCCCTTCCGGCCCCGGCCCCTTGCCCCGGGCATAGACGTATGTGAGGATCTCCTGGATGAGCGGGAAGTGGGTCCCCGTGCCCAGAAAGCTCGCGCAGATGAAGCCAATGGCCGCCTCCCCGGCTGGTACCATGCTCCTGCTCCGGCACAGGTCGCGCGACGTCCCCACGATCTTGTCGCGGGGGAAGCCCACCTGGGCCGCTTCCTTCAGGGCGGTCGTGGTCATGACGCCTCCGGTGCTGCGCAGGATGACCCAGTCGGGCTGGGCGACCTTCACCCGCAGCCAGGTCGCCTTCTGGTCCAGCCCCGGCGGTGGCACGGCCAGGTGCTGCACCGTAAAGCCGTACTGGGCGGCCTGGTGGTCGAGGATGGGAAGGGTTTCCCGGCCATAGTCATTGTCATGATAGACATGGGCGATTTTCCGGCCCTTGAGCTGCTCCATGCCGCCAGCCCGTTGGCCAATGAACCGGATCTTGGCCGTGTTCTGACTCCAGTAGTTGATCGGGGCGTTGAAGACATACGGAAACACCCGCCCATCCGCGGCGTCCGAGCGCCCAATGCCCACCGTGAGCAGGGGGATCTGGTCGTGCGTGGCCCGCTCCGTCAGGGCATAGGTGAGCGGGGTGCCGATCGGATGCACCACCGCCGCCCCCGTGGGCCCCTTGGCTTTCAGGCGCTCGTAGCACTCCACGCCGCGGGCGACGTCGTAGACGGTTTCGCACTCTTCCCAGACCAAGTTCACGCCGTTGATGCCGCCATCGCGCTCGTTGAGGAGGGTCAAATAGGCGATGTAGCCATTGGCACGCGGGATCCCAAGCAAACCGCAGGGCCCCCTCGCGCACGCCGAGCACGGGGAGAAACTGTTCGCCCGCCGCCGCCACCGCCGTCACGCCCACCAGCCCGCCGAGCACGGCGGCCACGAGCCCGCTCCACCACTGTCGCTGCAGGTGCATCCCCTTGTCCTCCACACAGGTTGGCTCTCGTCTCGCTCCTATGCCAGTATAGCCTGGGACGGTCACCCTGTACAGTGCCCCTGGGCAGTGTAGGGACACAGGCTGGATCCAGGCCCACGCCTCCCGAGCGGGCGCGTATCGGTGGTGGCATCCGCCCAGTACATCGCACGCGACGGAGGAGGTCGTGTCGAGGCGCTGCAGCGCGGTCACGACCCCTTGCCAGTGCCGTGTAGCCGCCTGGTGAGGCTGGCCAAGAGTGTTCGTTGGCGCGTCTTCGGAGACTACAGGCGACGCGTCCATCCGCTCGCAGCTCGCCACATATACAGTTCATTCGAGAGTGGCAACCCAGAAGTGAGGAAATCGGTCAAAAGCTGTACGGTTCGGTCCGGCAATCCCTGCGGCGGGATGAGGATACCAGCATGCCTGGCGAACACACCCCACACGGGGAGCCAATGCCGCCACGCATCGTGCAGTAAGCAGAAATGCTGTCTATTATGGGTGACAAGCATCCACCCGCGCTGTGCTGCGGTCAACAGATGCTCATCATCCCCCGCACGCTCCAAACCGAGGTCACGTGCTGTGACTGCTGTATGACCAAGTTGGCGGAGCAGGGAGGCAACCCGCAAAGAGACGTCATGGTCAGTGTAGAAGCTTGCCACAGGGCATTAGGCGGCGTTGGCAGCGATGCGCGCATCGATAAGATGCTTATGCCGACGATAGTACGCGACGGCAGCTTCCACCGCTTTCCTGGGCAGAGCATAGTCTGTCGCGACCTGGGCGACATCGCCGCCAACACTGTGCAGGTACGCAATAATCGACCACACAGAGACGCCATAGCCCTTGACACGAGCGGCATCCAGACCGGGATAATGCGGGTTTTGCTCAATATAGCCCGCGATAAGCTCCTCATCTTTCATCCCTACGCTCCTCTTTCCTCTGCGTCTACGCGCCTACGGGCAGTCCCGCGGCGTGATGCCCTTGTCCTGCGCATACTTCGCCGCCGCCACCCCCGTCACGCCCACCAGCCCGCCGAGCACGGCGGCCACGAGCCCGCTCCACCACTGTCGCTGCAGGTGCATCCCCTGGTCCTCCCGAAAAACTGTCGCGCTTCCAGGCACCACACTCCTACCGAAGCACAGATTGGCGTCGTCACCACTGCCACTTGACACGTGGCCAGAGCGGGCTCCTCTAGGCCCCTAAATCCAGTACCTCCATCAAGGCAGCTTTGACCGATGAATAGCACCACGATGCAGCATCAAAAGGTGCCCTCCTCCCCGACGAGCGTGGTATAGTCGTCCAATCCTTCGTCGGCCAGTTGCTGTTCTTGACCGGGATCGAGCTTCGCGGCTTCGGCCTCGATGTGGGCATCCATGCGCGCCCGCAGTAGGGCGGTGAGCGCGGCTTCAATCGCTGCGGAGCGACTCGGATACGCGTGCGCAGCGATTAATGCGTCCAGTTGGGCGAGGAGGGTCTCTGAGACAGTCGCTGTGACTTTGCTATGGGTCCGTGCCATGGGTTTCCTACCTCCAGAGCAGCAGAAGAGGAGCGAACATGAAAATGATATGGCAAAAGATCGTATCAAAAATAAGGGCGCTAAGGAAACAAAAGCTATGCCAAAAGGAAACCACCCACCTACGGGCAAGTCCCGCGGCGTGATGCCCTTCTCCTGCGCATACTTCGCCGCCGACGCCTCCACCAGGGGCCGCACCAGCGCCTGATCCGGCGCAATCCAGTCGGTGAGCACCGTCCACTGCTTGCCGTCCCACTGCTGGAACTTCACGCCCCCGCCCCCCTCATGATCGCGGCACGACAGGGTGAGCGGGGGGAGCAGGCCCTCCGCCCCCAGCTCCTTGAGATACGCGGCGTGAGGGTGAGGTGTTCGAGTCCCCACTGCACCTGCGCGCCGGTCAGGGGCTGGTGGCCGAAGTGGCGCATGGCCGTGCGGAGCGCCTCCGCGGTGAGCACGCCGTGCAGCATGCCCCGGATCCAATGCACCGTGCCGACATCCCCTTCCGGCCCCGCCCCCTTGCCCCGGGCATAGACGTAGGTGAGCATCTCCTGGATGAGCGGGAAGTGTCTCCCCGTGCCATACAAGATGGCGCAGATGAAGCCGCGGGCCGCCTCCCCGGCCGGCACCATGTCCTGCTCCGAGCAGGTCGCGTGCGACCCCACGATCTTGTCGCGGGGGAAGCCGACCTGGGCCGCTTCCTTCAGGGCCGTCGGGGTCATGACGCCTCCGAGCTGCGCAGGATGACCCAGTCGGGCTGGGCGACTTTGCACCCGCAGCCAGGTCGCCTTCTGGTCGAGCCCCGGCGGTGGCACCGCCAGGTGCTGCACCGCAAAGCCGTACTGGGCGGCCTGGGTGTCGAGGATGGGGAGGGTTTCCCGGCCATAGTCTGAGTCGATGGTAGACATGGACGATTTTCCGGCCCTTGAGCTGCTCCATGCCGCCGGCCCGCTGGCCGAGGAAGCGGATCTTGGCCGTGTTCTGACTCCAGTAGTTGATCGGGGGGTTGAAGACATACGGAAACACCCGCCCATCCGAGGCGTCCGCGCGCCCAAAGCCCATCGTGAGCAGGGGGATCTGGTCGTGCGTGGCCCGCTCCGTCAGGGCATAGATGAGCGGGGTGCTGGTCGGATGAAACACCGCCGCCCCCGTGGGCCCCTTGGCTTTCAGGCGCTCGTAGCACTCCACGCCGCGGGTGACGTCGTAGACGGTTTCGCACTCTTCCCAGACCAAGGGCACGCCGTTGATGCCGCCATCGCGCTCATTGAGGAGGGTCAAATAGTCGATGTAGCCATTGGCACGCGGTATCTGAATAGACCTCTGGCCCCCCTCGCGGGCGCCGAGCACAGGGAGAAACTGTGCGCCCGCCGCCGCCACCGCCGTCACGCCCACCAGCCCACCGAGCACGGCGGCCACGAGCACGCTCCACCACTGTCGCTGCAGGCGCATCCCTTGTCCTCCACACAGGTTGGCTCTCGTCTCGCTCCTATGCCAGTATAGCCTGGGGTGGGGGCTCTGTACAGGGCACAGGGGCAGCGAAAGGAGATAATACCCGTCTGCCTCCGATTCCCCTGTTTGTTTTGCCTCTATACTGGCCATGGCAAGGACAGTACCAGTTGTTGAATAGTACTACATACGATACTATATTAAGCATGGACTGGTGCTGCATATCACACCGCAAAAGGATGTCGCGTTGCTTGTGATTACACGGATTCCGACGCATCGAAATGACGGTGCAAAGATCAGCGCCGCAGCGCGTCGGGACATCCTGCGACAGGTGCGTGACGCCTTTGGTGGCTACACGCTGGAAGGACCATTTCAAGGTGCCTGGGTTGCCGACGACGGGAAAGTATACGAGGAGACAAGTTATCGGCTGGAAGTGATCATTGAGTCAGGACAGCTCCAAGCGGCCCGCGAGTTGGTGATCAGCATCGGCAAGCAACTTGGTCAGCGGGCAATGTACTTCGAAGTTCGCGAAGGCGGCGAGATTATTGACATTGCATAAGTCAACCGTGGCGCTGGGTGTCTGGGCCAGCGCCACGGTGGAGAAAGGTCTGGGTCATGGCAAAGCGCAGCGTGAAAAGTAGAGCACAAGAGTTATTAGACTTCGCTCGCAGTCTGCAGGACTCGGGGCTGACCTGGGTGGAAGCCAACAATTCCATCTATGGACCCGGCGGTCGATTTGTCACATCCGGTCCGTGGGCGGCCATCGCGCCCGCGATCGCCCATGCCTCCTCATTGAACATCGTCGGCAGTTTCTTGTGCCGCGCCGTGTCGAAGATGAAAGGCGCTTCGCTCTCGACCAGGTCATCGGGTATGTGAAAGATCGCTGCGCCCGGCGCGCCGGCAATCGCGCTGGTGCTCGCCTTTAACTCGTCGACCGATTTGATTCCATGACCGATAACTTGCAAGGCGAACTGTTTAGAGGCCGACTCCACTAACGCAAAATTTTCCCGCGCGAAACTGTTGTTGGAATCGAAAAAGACGTGGATTTTTGTCAACGGCGGCAGAATTTCCTTCAATAGTTGCAGCCGAGTGCCCGTCGTTTGCGCTGCAAAGGCGGCAACACCCGTAACATTCCCCGTGGGTGCTTGGGCGCTCTTGAATAAACCCGCGGCGACGGGATCGCCGGGATGAACGAAAATAATCGGAATCGCTCGAGTGGCGGCCATCGCCGCCTGGGTGGCTCTGGTGCCGGTGGCAAAGATCAAGTTGATTTTTTTAGCGATGAGCTCGTGCGCCGCGGCTTGTAGGGCATTGCTATCGCCTTTGGCGTCGCGGACCTGGAAGCTGATGTCTCTGCGCTCCTGGTAGCCTAGCTGCTTGAGCTCTTGAACCAGTCCTTTTTGCGCCTGGGCCAGGCCCCGGCCCATTTCGGGGACCAAAATTCCGATTTGCACGCTTTGCGCGTGGGCATCTAGAGTCGCACCGGTGAGCAAAAGAAATCCCAAGCAAAATTTTGCCGAGAACATCATCATTGACTCATCCTCATCATCGCGGGCGGCTGGGGAGTAACCTCATAGAGAGAGCGCTTCGCAGGCTGCTCAAAAAGATCCAGGGGCGAGCGCGCTAGTGGTTTCGGGTTTCGGGTCCCGCGTTTCGGGTTGAAACTCGAAACAAGAAACTCTTAACCCGAAACTGCGTAAGCGCATATGGGTCTTTTTCAGCAGCCTGCAGCCTAGCCTAGAGAGTAAGTTCCATGCCTTCATGGGCAATCAAAGATCCGGCAAACAGCCGTTTGCCTGTTCGTTCGATTTGAGCCATCGCTTCATCGTCATGAGTCGGTTCGTGATGGAAGAGCGCGAGCCGCTTGACGCCAGCTTTCGCAGCTACCTCGACGGCGATCTCGACCGTGCTGTGACCCCAGCCCTTTTTTGGTTTGACGTCCGAAAAATACTCTTCATGGAGATATTGCGCATCGTGGATCAGCAGGTCCGCGCCTCGCGCGAACTCAATAATATCCGGGTACCCGCCTTGCTTTTGCTCGACGTCGGTCGCATACACGAGGCTCCTGTCCTGGTAGTTCACCCGGTAAAGCATCACGCCGTTGCGCGGGTGCGCCGGGCTCTTGTGAGTCGTAACGGTCAGCTCTGCCGAGCCCGGGCTTGGGGCGAGTGAAATTTTGTCGACCATGGGCTTCTTCCCGAGTGCTGGAAAACGAATGACCTCGCCGCCTTGTAAGGAGCAGATTTCTTTGCGGCCCTTGAGTTCGTCGATGGTCACTGGAAAAAGGTGACTGTGGGTCAACTGGCGCAGGCTTCTAGTCAGCGCGCCTTGAACCTTGCCCGGGCCAAAGATAAACGAACGCGCCTGGGCGCGTAGCAGCGGTTCGAAGAAACAAAGCCCCATAACGTGATCGATATGGGTATGACTCAAGAAAACATAGGCGGTTGGCCGCGTCGGGGAACCGTTGCAAATCTGTTTTCCCAGGGCAATGATCCCGGTGCCGGCATCGAAAATGAGTCGCATTTCGCCGGCATTCACCTCGACGCAGGAAGTGTTGCCGCCGGTGCGTGAAGTCGCCGGATCGGTAGTGGGGTAGCTGCCGCGCACACCCCAAAAACGCACCCGCAAGGAAAGCGGCGGCGGCACGGATTGACGTCTCGTTGTATTCATCGGTTGGCGCTACTTTAGTGCCAAAATATTATACGCCGTGACCGGCCGGCTGATACCCTTTAAGTGCACTTCTTCCAAGGTCTCGGCATCAAAAAAATCACCGAGCTTGCTCCTGGTCTTCAAGTCCGTAAGTACCTGGCCGCCCTTGGCCTCGGCGCAGAGCCGGGCGGCGAGATTGGGCAGATTGCCGATGGTGCCGTAATCCAGCCGACCTTCGAAACCGACCGTTCCCAGTGTCGCATAGCCGGCCGCAAAGCCGACACCGAGGTCGAGATCATAGCCCATCTGCAACCACGCGCCGCGCAACTCCTTTACTCGGTCGCGCATTTCCAGGCTCATGCGTGCGGCGCGATGGACGTGATCGTCATAAAGAATCGGGTCGTTGAATATGACGACGATTCCGTCGCCCATGAAGCGCTCCAACGTGCCCTCGTATTTAAAGACCAATCTGCCCATTTCGCCGTGATAGCGGCGCAGAAAGTCCATCACTTCTTCCGGCTCAGCGCTGTCGGAGAACGCCGTGAAACCGCGCAAGTCGAGAAAAACTACGGTCACTTCCCGGCGATGGGTTCTGAATAAATCTTCCTCATTTCCCAATATGGTCTTGGCGATTTGCGGTGAAAGGTAGCGCTTGAGCCGCTCCATACGTTGTAATTCGCCGACCTGCTGATTTACTTTGTCGGCAAGAGTGCGGTTCCATTCGTCTAAAGTATCGTGCATTTGCTTGATCCGCAGCATCGCCCGTACGCGCGCCAGCAGCTCGAAAGAATCGAACGGTTTAGTGACGTAATCGTCTGCTCCGGCGTCGAGACCGGCGACTTTATCTTCCTGACTCGTTTTGGCGGTCAGGAGAATCACCGGAATGCTTCGATGGTTCGCGCTTGCCCTCAGCTGCTTGATGACCTCCAGGCCATTCATTTTCGGCATCATGAAATCGAGCAGGATGACGTCCGGCTTGAAGCTCTCGGTTTTCTCCAGCGCATCTACGCCATCGACCGCGCGCTCGATGACATAGTCGTGATCCATCAGCTCCTGTTCCAGCAGATCGAGATTAAAAGGCTCGTCGTCGACGATCAGGATCTTGGCAGGCATAAAATATTTTGATCCCTACCTCTGTCTTCCCCGCGAATCGCGGCGGATGAAGCAGGGGTCCATCACCGGATCACTTTCACCGCCCGATTCAGCACTTCAGCAGGAACGGTGATGCCGATCTGTTGGGCGGTCTTCAAGTTGATCCCCAAGTCAAATTTTGTCGGTTCAACCAGGGTCAGATCGGCGGGCTTTTTGCCTCTAATAATTTGGTGCACGTATTCAGCAGCGAGCCGGTTCAAGTCAGCCAGGTTGACGCCGTAACTTAGCAGCCCGCCAGCCTCGACGAAGTCAAGCCTGTCATAGACGGCGGCCAGGCGATGCTTGATCGAGGCCTTGGCCAGACGCGAGATGTTGCTATTGAACATCGCGTCGGTCATAACGTAGAGCGCGTTAGCGCCCGCTTTGCCGGCGCTCGAAACGGCATTCTCCAGTTCTTCCGGCGCGCGCGCGCTGACCGTCTGGAAAGTCATGCCCAGCGATTGCGCTCCCAGTTCGGCGTCTTTAATGCTACGAGCATGGCCGGGATTTTTGGGATTCGACAGCGCCGCGATCCGCGGTGTTGTCACGATTTCCTTGAGCAGCTTCAGCCGCGCGCCAAAATAGTCCGGAGACATACGCGAGACGCCGGTGACGTTACCGCCGGGGTACATAAAACTTTTGACCAGACCCGCCTCTACCAGGTCGCCGGCGCCGGCGACAACGATCGGTATCGTGCTGGTGGCATTCTTCGCGGCCACTGCGACGCCTGTGCCGCCGACGACGATCACGTCGGGTTTTTGCTCGACCAGCTCGCGCGCCAGTTGCGCCAGCCGGTCGGTTTTGCCTTCGGCGTAGCGATACTCCAGGGCGATGTTTTTATTTTCCTCATAACCCATGTCGCGCAGCCCTTGGCGCAGCGCTTCATCGCGCGCGGCATTCAACGCCTGAGTGCCGGAAACGAGCACGCCGATTTTCCAAACTTTGCCGCTTTGCTGCGCCTGTACCAGCCCGACACCTAAGGACCAGATCAAGAGTACAAGTAACCCGCGCCATAATTTTTGGTTTTGCGATTTTGGATTTTGGATTGTCGGAACAGGACTTCGGACTTTTTGCATCCGTCGATTGGCTCCAAAACAAGTTTTGGATAGCCGAATGTTAGAGCACGCGTTCAAAGATGGACTGGGCGGTGTTCGGGGCATGTAATTGTCTCCTAAATCCAAAATCGAAAATCACGTCAGAATGAAGTTTTCTCCAATCTAAAATCTAACTCAAAAACCCGTACTGAGCGCAGTCGAAGTATCGAAAATTATCCGAGATATTTTTTGATCTTCTTGATCAGCAGGTCTTCAGCAATCGGCTTTGGCAGATAATCATCGCAACCGGCCTTACGCGCCTCTATTTCGTCGCCGACCATGGCGTGAGAAGTGACGGCAATGATCGGAATATGTCTCAAATCATCATTAGCTTTCAACCGCCGCGTCGCCTCGCATCCGTCCAGCACCGGCATGCCAAGATCCATCAGGATGAGATCCGGCCTTCGCTCCTGGGTCTTTTCCACCGCCTCTGCGCCGTTTTCCGCGATAATGATTTCAAAATCATCCGCCAGCAATTGCACGACCAGATCGCGATTGAACTCAGTATCATCGACGACGAGAATGGTCTTCTTGGCCATGTTTTTCTCCGTTACGACTCCGGCGTCAACTCGGGGTCAGTCGGAACTTGTCTTAAGAGTGTCTTACTTTATCCCCTCGCCCCTTCGGGAGAGGGAAGGGTGAGGGCCTCGGCAA
>CAVZBC010000088.1:0-25080 GCA_963773125.1 uncultured Gammaproteobacteria bacterium
GTCTCTGGTGACGCCAGTTTTCAGGGTGATTGTCGCCGGATGCCGGGGATTCCCCGCCATCAACTCCTGAATGTAGTCCATGACCATTTTGACGGGTCGTCCGGAGTGCAGCGCCAGGTGATAGCACAGCGGTACGTCCATGAACGAACCTTTGCCGCCAAAGTCGCCACCGATGCTGGTGGGATTGACTCTGATCTGCTCCTTGGGCACGCCCCAGACGGCCGCCAATTGCTCCCGCAGCATGAAGGGGCCTTTGTTGTTGGCCCACACCTGGGCGCGACCGTTTTCGTCGATGTGCACCACACAGGCGTGCGGCTCAATGTAGCCCTGGTGCATCAACTGCGCGGTGAAGGTATGCTCGAAGATGCGGTCGGCGGCGCCGAAGCCGTCGGCAATGTTGCCCTTTGACCAGCGATTGTGGGCGAACACGTTATTGACCGTGGCCACGGGCTGGGGCAATCCCTGATAGGACACCATCTGCGGGTGCAGCGTCGGCGCCGAGCTGTGCATGGCTTCTTCAGGGTCAAACACGGGGGGGAGTGCCTCGTATACCACGTCAATCAGGTTGAGGGCTTCCTCTGCTGCCTCCAGGGTTTCCGCCGCCACTGCGGCGACCTTCTCGCCCACGAACAGCACCCGGTCGCGCGCCAGCACGGGGATATCGCGCAGTAACCGGCCGACGCGGCGGTCGGGGAGATCCTGGCCGGTGAGGACGGCATGGACGCCGGGGACGGTGCGGGCCCTGGCGGTGTCGAGGCGCAGAATGTTGGCGTGGGGATAGGGACTGCGCAGGACTTTCCCCCACAGCATGCCGGGAAGCCGCAGGTCGGCAGCATACAAGGCCTGCCCTGACACCTTCTCCGGCCCTTCCTCCTGGGGCACTGGTTGGCCTATGGCAGAAAAGGACGTGGTCATCGTTTCCCCCTTCCCGTGTGACGCGGTTGTGCCGGACTGCGCATGGGCAGCGCAGTGAGACTGTCACTGTATCCCATCGGCGACACGTGCACAATCATGATGATTGTCACGTGAGTGCTGGAGCGGGGGACGTTGGGCATGATAGAGGCATGCGAAAAAAAGGTTTGACGGCGGCGGCAAAATCGAGTTTAATAATAATGAGAATCGTTTTCATCTAACTGTGGAGGACGTGTTGTGTATATCTGTCTCTGCAAGGGGATTAGCGAATCTGAGGTGCAGGCCCTTGGTCGGTCGGGGATCTGCTCGGCGGAGGAACTGGCATTGACGCTTGGTCTGGAGGAGGAAGGGCTGTGCGGTCGGTGCCTACAGAACGTCGATGCTCTCGTAGCCTTGGCGAGTTGTAATCTTGCAGAGACGAGCAGCACTGTTTTGACGCGGCCAACTTGATCTGGCCTTGCCATGACGATCGCCTGGGGCGTGTAGCGCCTATCTCACCGGTGCTGCATATTGACAAGCTTCCGATCGTCTCTTACCTTTATCTCCTCTATGCCAGCTCCAGGAAGTACTACTGTGTACCCTATAGTCTGTGCAGTCTTCGTCACTGGTACAAGACTGCCACGGAAGGGAGATGCCATGCAGGCGAAAGAAGGCGTTATTGGCCTGTTAAACCGTATCTTGACAGCCGATCTGACTGCCATCAACCAGTACTTTGTGCACGCCAAAATGTGCGAGAACTGGGGGTATGAACGACTGCATCACCATGTCCGGCAGCGCAGCTTCGATGAAATGCAGGATGCCGAAGCGCTCATCGAGCACATCCTCTACCTGGAGGGTGTCCCGAACATGCAGCGGCTCGGCACTGTGACCGTCGGCGAGACCGTGCCGGAGCAGTTCGCGGTCGACCTGGCCTCTGAGAACGAGATGCTCACGCTTCTCAGCGAGGGCATCACCCACTGTGCCCGAGTGGAGGATTACACGACCCGCCACATGCTCGAGGACATGGTGCGGGACGTCGATCAGCACATTGACTGGATCGAAACCCAGCAGGAACTCATCAGGCAGATCGGGCTGGAGAGGTACCTGAGCGAACAGATCAAACGGGAAGCATCCTGAGGCGTGCCACACAGACGCCTCTCGCTCGTTCTGCCACACGCCTTGTCGCAACTCACCCGCCTCTCTACGAGTTCAATGCATACCACGCATGGCACCTCCACCGTGCGGTGCGATGATGGTGGTGCACTGATAGAGGGCCAGCCACAGAAGACGCAAGGGGGAAAGCGTCTGAGCGTCCTAAAAAAGCGACAGCCCTCGCTTTGTAGCAGCGAAAAGATCGACCATTTGACAACATAGTGCCGATATGCGATACGACTCATATGGTCTGCACAGGTGCAACCGCGGCGTCACCACCCTGGGTACGAGACCGCACGTGAACATTTGCTCATGCCTCCCCCGCTGTAGTAGAGAAACTGTGCAGCAGGTCGTTATCGAATTTAAGGAGCGCACAGTGCAAACAAAATCAGCACACATCTGCAGCAGACGGCATTTTTTGCACGTCGTGGCGGGCGGTGTCGGCGCTGCCCTGGTCGGTAGCCAGCTGCCTGGCTTGCAGCCGAGAACTGCCAGCGCCGCCAGCGGGAAACTCTCGGTGTATTCCGCCTTAAACGAATCGACGAACAACGCCTTCGTTGAGGCCTTCAAAAAGTCTGTGCCCGGTCTCAACGTCGAACTGTTGCCGCTGGCGGCGGCGGGCGAACTGCAAACGCGTATTCGCACGGAAAAAGATTCTCCCAAAGCCGATGTGTTTATTGGGGGCTCTAGCGAATTCCACAGCCCGCTTGGCACCGAGGGACTGTTGCTGCCGTATACGTCTCCCAATGCGGCCAATGTGGCGCCAATCTACAAGGATGCGGATGGCCTGTGGACGGGCTGGTACATCGGCATCTTTGGCTTTGTGCTGCATCCGGATCGCTTTGCCAAAGACCTGAAAGACCTCAAGCCGCCGACCAGGTGGGATGACCTGCTCGTGCCGGCCTGGAAGGGGCACCTGACGATGCCCGACCCGGTCAAGACCGGCGGTGGCTATATCTTCATTGCCACACAAATTTTCCGCTTTGCTGCTGCGGCGATGACCGCCGGGCAAGCCACACCTCCCACGGCTGAGCAGTATGCCGCCGCCGAAGACAAAGCCATGGACTATCTGAAAAAGCTCCACGCCAACATCGGCCAGTATACTGGCACGGCGCCTCAGGCGATTCAACTGGTGGGGCAAGGCCAGTTCATCGGGGCGCCGAACTGGAGCCACGATATTCTGACGGCGAAAAGCCAGGGACAACCGATTGACAACCTCAATCCCCAGCCCACCGGCTTTGAGGTGGGCGCGGTCAGCATTATCAAAGGTGGCCCCAATCCCGACGGGGCGAAAGCGTTTGTCGACTGGGTGCTGAGCAAGGAAGCCGGCGCGCTGAATGTGAAGCTTTCCAACCGCCTATCGGTGCTCAAGGACGTGGCGCCAGCGCCCGGTGCCCCAACGCTCGAGTCGGTGCAACTGGTGCCCTACGACCGCGCCTGGGCGACGAATAACAAGGCGCGTCTTCTGAAAAAATGGCAGGCGGCAATCGGTTAGAACACCGGTCAAGTCAGCGGGCGGAAAGTATCGTCCAGCCTGCCCGGGAAGGCCGGGCGCCTCGGCGAGGCGCCCCTACCATGGCCTGAGGCATACTCGACCGCTGTTCTAGCAGGTATCCCATGCGTAAAACGCTACGCGAACCGACCCTGGTGCTGACCCTGGTAGTGGTGGTTGGCCTGCTGGGGTGCTTCATCGTTTATCCGCAGCTCCGTGTGGTGCTGGTCCCGGGGCTGGCCGGGTACGTGGAATTTTTCCGCGAACAGACCTGGGTCAAACCGCTGCGCAACTCGCTGCACATCACCGTGTTGTCCACGACGACGGCGGTCACGCTGGGCTTTGTCTATGCCTATGCCATGGTCTACAGCGACATGCCGTGGAAGCGGTTCTTCCGGCTCGTTGGCATCTTACCACTGTTGTCGCCGCCCTTCGTGGTGGCGGCCAGTTATATTCTGCTGTTTGGCCCGCGCGGCGTCATTTCGTACTGGCTGCTGGGGCAATCCCCCAACGTCCTGGGGCTCGGCGGCTTATGGGGGGTCCAGACTATCGCCTTTTTCCCCTTTGCCTACCAGCTCATCGCCGATGTGCTGTCGCGCAGCGATGCCGGCCTGGAGCAGGCGGCCCGCAATCTGGGGGCGGGCCCGTGGGCGGTGTTCCGTACCGTGACGCTGCCCTTGTCCCGTCCGGGGTTGGCAGCGGCAACGTTAATGACCGCCATTTACGTCCTGGAGGATTTTGGCAATCCGGCCTTGATCGGTGGGCAGTTTACGGTCCTGCCGACGCAGGCGTACGGCCTCATCTCCGGCTTTGGCGACCTGCCTGGTGCCGCCGCGGTGAGCACCATTCTCACGGGGCTGGCGTTGCTCCTGTATGTGGGGCGGATGCGCCTGGAAGGCCGCCGCTCGTACGTGACGATTGCCGGCCGCGCCAGTTCGATGCCACGTCCCCCCGTGCCGCGCCGGGTGACCTGGGCCTGTTTCAGCGCCTGTCTGCTCCTGTCCCTGGTGCTGCTGCTCGTCTACGGCGTACTGCTGGTGAGCGCCCTGGTGCAGGCGTTTCCCGCCAATATGGCGTTGACGCTGAAGCATTTCGCGTACGTCAGGGCGCACACGCTGTCGCTGCGCAATACCCTGGTCTATGGCGGCGCCGCAGCGCTCATCTGTGGGCTCTTTACCGTGCTGCTCGGCTATCTGGTGCAGCGCCGCGAGTGGACTGGCCGCCGCGTCGTCGATGTGATGGCGCTCCTGCCGGCCGCCGTGCCGGGGATCTTCTTCGGCATAGGCTACGCCACCGCCTTCAACCAGCGCTGGCTGGACTGGCTGGATCGTGGCGCGCTGATCACCATTTCGATGATCTTCTGGAATATTCCGATCGGCTATCAAGCCGCCGTGGTGGGTTTGCAGCAGATCGACCGCTCGCTTGACGAGGCGGCCATGAGCCTGGGGGCCAGCAGTTTGCGTAGCTTTCGGGATATTTTGTTGCCGCTGCTGCACAGTGCATTGCTGGTGGGCATCGTCACCACCTTTGTGCGTGCTGTGACCACGCTCTCGGTGGTCATCTTCTTATTCACTCCGGGCACAACCGTGGCCACGATCACCATCTTTCAGTTGATCAACGATTTTAACTGGGGCGGCGCTACGGCGTTCACGGTGGCGGTGATCGGCATGGCCGTTGGCGTGTTAGTATTGATCTGGGTCATCAGCGGCCGGCGGGCCAGCATGCAACATATGGCGAGTGGGTAAACATGGCGGAGCACAGGATGATTTTTAGCAGCGAGGCGCCAGGGTCTGGTGCAGCCGAGCAGGGTGGGCTGCCGGCCGCACATCTGCGGCTCGACGCCGTGGTCAAGCGCTTCGATGCCGTGACCGCAGTCGATCACGTCACTCTGGAGATTCCGCCCGGCGCCTTTGCCACCCTGCTCGGGCCGAGCGGCTGTGGCAAGACCACGCTGCTGCGTATGATCGCGGGCTTCTACGAGCCGGATGCTGGTGCCATGTATCTTGATAACGCCCGCATCGACCACCTGCCGGCCCATAAGCGGGGGACGGCGATGGTGTTCCAGGATTACGCCCTCTTCCCCCATCTGCGTGTCTACGATAATGTGGCCTATGGCTTGCGCCTGGCCGGACTGCCGAAAGCACAGATCGCCCAGCGCGTCGCGGAAACCCTGCAATTTGTTGATCTCGCTGGCGTGGTCGAGCGCTGGCCCAACCAGCTGTCGGGTGGTCAGCAGCAGCGCGTAGCGCTGGCGCGGGCCCTGGTGGTACGCCCCAAGGTGCTGCTGCTGGACGAGCCGCTGAGCAACCTCGACGCCAACCTGCGCGAACGCATGCGCTGGGAGTTGCGCGCCTTGCAGCAGCGCCTTAACATCACCTTCCTGTACGTGACGCATGATCAATCCGAGGCCCTGGCCATGTCCGATTGGATCGCCGTCATGCACCAGGGGCGGGTGGAGCAGTGGGGCACGCCCTGGGACATTTACTACCATCCACGCACGCCGTTCATGGCCAATTTCGTTGGCGCGGCGAATCTGCAAGCCGCCGTGGTCGTACAGCGCGACGAGCACACGCTCACCGTGCGACTTGGGGCGCATTGTTTCAGCGTGCCGGTGACGAGTCCGGCGGCTCAGCCTGGCGAGGCTGTGCAACTCTGCATCCGCCCCGAAGCCCTGACCATAAGCGGCGCGGCGCCTGACCATGCGGTGTATCCAGCCCGTATCGGCATGGCGGGTACCATAGTGCGGCAGGCGTTCCTCGGTCACCTGATGCGCTACTGGGTGCAGATCAATGGCGACGAGTGGATGGTTGACCACGCTGATCCGGGTGCGGTGCCGCAGCAACTCCATGGCCCGGTGACGGTGTGGCTCAATCCGGCGCGTATCCACGTCATCTGGCCGGCGGTGTAGGAGGGCAATGAGATGGAGCAGAACACAACCCCATGGAGTGGCCATGATACGGCGAAAGACCGCCTGCGCGCTACCGTCTGGACACGGCTGAAGGCCCAGGGGGCGGCGGTAGGGGAGCCAGTCGGGCATATCCCGCGCTTTGTGGACAGCGATCGTGCCGCGGCGCAGCTAGCAATGTTACCAGCCTGGCAGCAGGCCAGGGTGATCAAGTGCAATCCCGATCAAGCGCAAGCGCCTGTGCGCCTACGGGCTTTACAGGAGGACAAAGTGCTGTACATGGCAGTGCCCCGTCTGCGCGAAGAGCGCTGCTTTGTCGCCCTGGCCAGCAGAGACCTGCGGCGGCGCGGCGTGGCTTTGGAGGTCGCAGCCACGTCGCGTGGTGCCATGCAGCATGGACGGCTGGTGGCCCTGGACGAGATGTCTCGCATCGATCTCGTCGTCGTCGGCTGTGTGGCCGTGGCGCGGGACGGGGGGCGGACGGGTAAGGGGGCAGGTTTCGCCGACCTGGAGTTAGGACTTCTCCGACAACAGGGGTTGATCCAGGCAGACACCCCGATTGTCACCACCGTCCATGCCCTGCAAATCGTGCCGAGTGCCGAACTGCCGATGCGCGCCCACGACTGGTGGCTCACCTGGATTGTCACTCCCGACGAGGCCATCGCTACTACGGCGCAGCACATGCAGCCGCCAGGATTGCTCTGGGAGCAGCTGCGTCCTGAGCAGCTGGCCTCTATTCCGGTGCTACGCAGCCAGCGCGCTGATGACACCGCCGAGCATGCTCCTGGTGCGCCATGTGCAGATGCCTGAGGCTTCACCACCCTTCATCCCGGCGACCAGTGCGGCCAGCAGCCTGGTGCAGTGCACCTGTGGCTGGGGCTGGACAGCGCCGCAGGGGCCCTGGGGAGCAGAACTCGGGAGGGACAGTGTGGAAAGCTGGGACAAATTTTCGGCGGATATGCAGAAAACTCGCAGGATCTTTGTGCCGCCGCACAGGACCATTTGACAATATGGCGCCGATATGCGATACGACTCATACGATATGCACAGGTGCAACCTATGAACCACCACCCTGCGCACGAGACCGCACGTGAAAATTTGCTCATTACTGCCCAGTGGCACAGAGATTGTGTTTGCCCTGGGCCTCGGCGACCAGCTGATCGGGGTCAGCGATCTGTGTGACTATCCCCCCGCAGCCAGGCACAAACCGGTGATCAGCCGCAGCCGCATTGACACCACTGTCCTTAGTAGCGCCGAGGTGGAAGCCAGGATGCGCTCGCTGCTTGCTGCCGGCGTCAGCCCCTTTCACATCGAGGCTGCCGTGCTCCACCAGGAACCACCAGACCTGGTGCTCACCCAGGACACCTGTGCCATCTGCGATGCCGCAGCCGACGACGTCCAACGCGCCCTCGACGGCATCCGGCCGCCTCCTGAAGTGCTCATCCTCAGTCCTCGCACTGTGTCAGAGATTTTTGCCAGCATCATGGCGGTTGGCAAAGCCGCCGGTGTGCAGGACCAGGCGCGCGCCCTCGTCGCCGCGCTTGCGGCGCGGGTGGAGGCGGTGGCCTCGCAAGCCGCCCGCGCCTCCCACCGCCCACGGCTGGTGTCACTCGAAGGGGTGAACCCGCTGGTGGCCGGCGGTCACTGGATTCCAGAGCTGAAAATACTGGCTGGCGGTCGGGACGATCTGTTCAGCCCAGGGTGCGCTGCGCAGCGGCTCGACTGGGCGACTATACGCGACTACGACCCGGAGATCCTGGTGATTACCCCCTGCTCGTCTAGCCTGGAGCGCTCATTACGTGAGCTTCCCTCCCTGGCCGCACAAGACGGCTGGTGGGATCTCCAGGCGGTGCGGGCGCGACAAGTCTATGTGATCGATCATGTCTACTTCAGCCGGCCCGGTCCGCGCCTGGTCATTGGTCTGGAAATCCTGGCCCAGATTGTGCACCCGGAACTCTTTCACCATATGATACCTGCCGCAGCAGCGCTGAAGTTGGCGTTGCCAACGGACTGTACATGCCCGCCAGCAGCGCTGGCGGCATACTTTTCGGCCGTATCCGGCAGTGGAGCACGCATGCAAGCCATCGTGATCGCTGGCGCTGCCAGCGGCGTAGGGAAAACCACTGTCGCCGCCGCCATCATGGGCGCCTTGCGGGCGCGGGGCTACACAGTGCAACCGTTCAAGGTCGGACCTGACTACATCGACCCCTCCTACCACAGCGTCGTGTGCGGTGTGCCGTGCCGGAACCTCGATAGCTGGCTGCTCACCTCGACGGCGATGCAGGAGCTGTTTCAGCGCGCCATGGTCGGCAAGGATGTGGCGGTCATCGAGGGTGTGATGGGGTTGTACGATGGGGCGACGGGGGACGACGAGGCGGGCAGCACAGCCCAGCTTGCCAAACTGCTCGGCCTGCCAGTGGTGCTGGTGGTCGATGCCTCCAAAGCCTCGCGCAGCGTTGGGGCCATGGCCCTCGGCTTCAAACATTTCGACCCGACTCTCAACCTGGCGGGAGTCATCCTGAATGGCATCGCTGGCGACCTGCACCTTGAGCTCGCCAGGCCGTCGTTGGACCTTGCAGGAGTACGCTATCTCGGCTACTTGCCCGGCCGGAAAGAGTTTACGCTGCCGGAGCGACATCTCGGGCTGGTGCCGACCGCTGAGGGTCAGGTGGCGGCGGCGTATTACCAGCATCTGGCCACGCAAGCCGCTGCCACCATAGACCTGGACCGCCTGCTGGCGGTTGCCGCAGACGCTGCGGTGCCAGAGGCCAACGACGCGCACGCTGTTTCCAGAAGCGCCCGTGACGCCACACACGGCTATTGCCGTGGCGATGGACAAAGCCTTTAACTTCTATTACCCGGATTCTCTCGATCTGCTGACTGACTGGGGTGCAGAGCTGGTGCCCTTCAGTCTCCTGGAGGACACCGGGTTGCCGCCCCACGCGAGTGGCGTCTACATTGGCGGTGGCTTTCCCGAGATGTTCGCGGCGCCGCTGGCTGCAAACGTCAGCATGCACGCCTCGATGCGTGCTGCGGCTGCGCGCGGGCTGCCGATCTATGCCGAGTGTGGCGGGCTGATGTATCTGGGCCAGGCCATCGAGGATCTCGAAGGGCGTACGTATGCCATGGCGGGCGTTTTACCCGGCCGGTCAGTGATCAAGGGAAGCCGCCTCACCCTGGGATATCGCACCATCCGGGCGCTGCAGAGCACTTGCCTGTTGGCTGCCGGGGAAACGGTGCGCGGTCATGAATTTCATTTCTCCTCCATGCCGGACAGTACAGCAGCCGTGCCCGCGGCCTACGAGGTGCTCGACCAGCCAGGCCGACGCGAAGGTTTTGTGGTGCAGAATGTCCTCGCGTCTTATATTCACCTGCATATGGGGAGCAAAGCCAGTCTGGCGCCACGCTTCGTGGCCGCCTGCGCTCATGCCGGGAGGCAGAGATGAACACCCCACGTCGCGTTGTCTCGCTGTCACCGAATGTCTCGATGATTCTGTTTGCACTGGGCGCCGACGAGGTGGTCGTGGGGCGCACGCAGGACTGTCTGCCGGCAATTCAGCAGTATCTCACGGTGTGGCGCATTCCTGTCCCCACCGTGATGCACCGCTTGCAGCATTGGCAAGCGCTGCCCGTCGTTGGCGCCTGGCCACTGGCCGACCGTGAGGCCATTACGGCCCTACAACCGGAGGGCATTCTCACCTCAGGGTCCGGCCCGTTCGGCGTGCATGAGGCCCAGACGTTTGGTGTCGAGGCCGAGGCATTATGCCACTTCGATACCCGGACCTTTGCCGATCTGGATCAGCAGATTCAGCAGATCGGCGTGCTGCTCGGCAAAACTGCCGCAGCCGCCCGCTTAACCGCACAGCTGGCGCTCCAGCGCGACGCGGCGCAGGCGAGGCAGCACCGACGCTCGGTGCCGCCGACTGTCGTCCTGGAGTATTGCATCTGCACGCAGTACGATGCGGACCCGGAGCGGCGTGTCGCCAATCCGGCGCAGTCCATTCTGGTCGGCGGGCACCTGGCACCGGAGTTGATCCAACTGAGCGGCGGTGTGCCGCTCTTCACCCAGCCGGGAGACACCGCGAAGTGGGTCGCGTTTGACGATATTCGTGCGGCGCAGCCGGAGGTGATCCTGCAGTTCGATTGCCACGGCTGTCCGACGGCCAGGAAACAGCCCATGACCGCGCGCCGTGGCTGGTCAGAGCTGGCCGCGGTGTGCCGCCAGGCGGTGTATCCTCTGAGCGAAAACATCAGTGATCCCAATCTCTGTTTTCCAGCACCCTTAGAGCAACTGGTGGACATTTTGAACCGCTTTGCCGCCTCCAGGCCTTGAGGGCAAAGCAACCTGTCCGACGCAAAAACCAGATCTGCACCTACCAATGCCGCTAGCTGCTCCAAACGTGCCAGAGCAATTTACATTTGATCTTATCACGCAGCACGTGTAATCTATTGCGGTTTGCAGTTGCCTGTACCAGACAACTGTCTCTCAGAAGTGTTGCCGTGGAGCCAGGACAGGCTGGGTCTGGTACGTGCATGGGCAAACCGGTCTAGGGGAGATGAATCGTGAGGCGAACTAGCAATGTTTACTGAACCAACCATACTGCGTCGGACAGAGCACGACTCGGCGCCTCTTTCCTTTGCTCAGCAACGGCTGTGGTTTCTGCATCAACTGGAGCCGGCAAGCCCCACCTATAACCAGCCGCAGGCTATGCACTTGCGTGGTCTCCTCGATTTGCAGGCACTACAAAAAGCCCTCGATCACGTTGTGGCCCGCCATGCAGTGCTGCGCACCACCTTTGTGCCGGTAGATGGCATCCCGACACAGGTGATCGCCGCCAGTCGAGCTGCAGAAATGCCCCTGATCGATCTGCGCGCCTGGTCCGATACGGTCCGCCAGGCCGAGGTGCAACGTCTGCTTGCTGAGACGATCCGACGTCCCTTCGATCTGGCGCACGATCTCATGCTCCGTGCGGTATTGCTGCGCCTGTCCGACCAGGAACATCTCTTCCTGCTGGTCACCCATCATATCGCCTCTGATGGGTGGTCTACGGGCATTCTCTGGCAGGAACTCACGACGCTATACCGGGCTTGCGCCGGTGGACAGCCGTCACCCTTACTGGAGCTACCGATCCAGTACGTGGACTACGCGGTCTGGCAGCGTCATCGGCTGCAGGGAGAGGTGTTAGAAAATACGCTGTCCTACTGGAGGAAGCAGCTGCATAATCTCTCCACCCTGCAGTTGCCCACCGATCGGCCGCGACCGGCGGTGCAGAGTTTTCACGGTGCAAACCAATCGTTGGTGCTGTCCAAAGATCTGACTGAGCAGCTGAAGGCCCTCAGTCGTCGGGAGCGCTGCACCCTGTTTATGACGCTCCTCGCCGCCTTTCAGACTCTGCTACACCGGTACACAGGGCAGGCCGACATTGCAGTGGGCTCTCCCATCGCTGGTCGGACGTGGGTTGAGGTGGAGGGTTTGATCGGTTTCTTCGTGAACACGCTGGTCTTGCGCACTGACCTGGCGGGCCATCCCAGTTTCCGGGAACTGCTGGGACGGGTGCGGGAAGTGGCATTCGAGGCGTATGCGCATCAGGAATTGCCTTTTGAAAAGCTGGTGGAAGAGTTGCAGCCAGAACGCAATCTCAGCCACTCACCGCTCTTTCAGGTGGCGTTTGGGCTGCAGAATACCCCTAGGGCGGCCCTGAAGATTGAGGGCCTGACGCTCAGTCCTGTGGAAGTAGATAGTGGGACGGCGAAGTTTGACCTCATGCTGGTCATGCACGAAGAGCCGGACGGGCTGAGAGGCGTACTGCAGTACAATACCGACCTGTTCGATCAGGCGACCATGCTGCGCCTGCTGGGGCATTTTCGCACCTTGCTCGAAGGCATCGTGGCCAATCCAGAGCAGTGCCTGGCGGACTTACCGCTCCTGACGCCAGCCGAGCGGCATCAACTGCTCGTGGAGTGGAACGACACTCGCAAGGATTACCCACAGGACACGTGCATCCATGAGCTGTTTGAGGCCCAGGTAGAACGCACTCCCGAGGCTGTGGCGGTGGTGTGTGAAGACCAGCAGCTGACTTACCGGCAGCTTAACAGTCGCGCCAATCAACTGGCGCACTATCTCCGCCAGCGAGGCGTGGGACCGGAGGCGCTGGTCGGTCTCTGTGTAGAGCGGTCGCTAGACATGGTGGTTGGGCTGTTGGGCATTCTCAAGGCGGGTGGCGCCTACGTACCACTGGAACCAGCCTATCCGCCAGAACGGCTGGCAGGCACGTTGGAGGATGCGCAGGTCTCGTTACTCCTCACCCAAGCGCATGTGGCGCCGCGCTTCCTTGCCTCCCTGGTATCCGTCATCTGCTGCGATCGCGATTGGCGCGTTGTGGCGTGTGAAAGCGAGGAAAACCCACGCCATACAACAGAGCCCACCCACCTCGCCTATGTCATTTATACGTCAGGCTCGACGGGACGACCCAAGGGAGTCGCCGTGGAGCATCGGCAGCTGCTGAACTACCTCCACGGTATTGTGGACAGATTGGCGCTTCCCACCACCGCGAGCTTTGCTACAGTCTCCACCATCGCCGCCGATCTGGGCAACACGATGGTCTTTTCCGCCTTGTGTACCGGTGGCACTCTCCACGTCATCTCCCAGGACAGAGCTGCCGACTCGGAGGCAATGGATGATTACTTCAGGCACCATGCCATTGACTGCCTGAAGATTGTTCCCTCGCACCTCGCAGCCTTACAACCCTCTACACAGCCGGCGCGAGTGTTGCCGCGTCGACTGTTAATCCTCGGTGGTGAAACGTCTCGTCCGGATTGGATAGAGAGTCTCCGGTGGCGCGATTCTGGCTGCGTCATCATGAACCACTACGGTCCAACCGAAGCCACCGTAGGGGTCCTTACCTACCGCATAGCGTCTGATGCACCGCTCGCAGGCTTGGCAAAGCTGCCCCTGGGCCGCCCTATGGGCAATACCCAGATCTACCTGCTGGATCAGCATCTCACCCCCGTCCCCGTCGGTGTGCCGGGCGAACTATATATTGGTGGCTTGAACCTTGCCCGGGGCTACCTCGGTAAACCGGATCTCACCGCCGAGAAATTTGTGCCGAACCCGTTTGGCAATACGGCTGGAGCGCGTTTGTACAAGACTGGCGATGTGGCTCGTTATCTGCCTGACGGCAATATCGAGTTCTTGGGTCGTAGCGATAATCAGGTGAAGATTCGCGGCTTTAGAACCGAACCAGGGGAGATCGAAGCCGTTTTGCAACAGCACTCGGGTGTCTCGGCAGTGGCGGTTTTGGCCGCAGAAGATACGTTCGGAGAGACCCGTCTGGTGGCCTATGTTGTGCCGCAGCCAGAGCGCGCCCCCACGCTTGGCACCAAACGACGGTACATATTACCCAATAGCATGGCCGTGGTGCATCTCAATAAACATGAAACGGACTATTTGTACGATGAGATATTCACGCACCAGGCGTATCTAAGGCACGGGGTGACTCTCCAGGACGGCGATTGCATATTCGACGTGGGCGCCAACATCGGGCTGTTCATGCTCTTTGCCCACCAGGTGTGCAGGCGTCCACAGGTCTACGCCTTCGAGCCGCATCCCGTCGTATATGACATTTTACGCGCCAACGCCTCTCTGTATGCGCCCGACTCCAGAGTGTTTAACTGTGGCTTAGCCCATGAAACGAAGACCGCTACGTTTACGTTCTTTCCGGGATTTTCCCTCCTCTCAGGTTTGTATGCTGATCCGGCAGCCGAGAAAGCCCTCGTAAAAACCTTCATGACGAACCAGCAGAAAGCGGGCGTGCCTGACATGGCCGAGCTCATTGCGCAAAGCGATGCCCTCCTCGAGCAGCGATTTGCCTCCCAGACTTTGACGGTGCAATTACGGAGTCTGTCGCGTGTCATGGCGGAGGAACACATTGACCGCATAGATCTCCTCAAGATTAACGTGGAAAAGAGCGAGCTGGACGTTCTCAGAGGCATCGAGGAGAGCGATTGGGCCAAAATCAAACAGCTCGTGCTGGAGGTCGACCGGCAAGAGCACTTGCCCGCTATTACTGCCCTGCTCGACAGACATGGCTACGAGTTTGCCATAGAACAGGACGTCCTCCTTGCCAACACCCCGCTGTGCTACGTGTACGCGATTCGTCCAGCACCGGAGCGACGATTGATTCGCGAGCAGGGGGAGCCCACCCATATCCGCTCGTTGCCTGGTTTACATGATCCCTTGCTATCGGTCAACGAGCTACGGAGTTTCTTGCAGGAGCAGCTCCCAGACTACATGGTGCCCTCTGCCTTTGTGTTTTTGGAGGCCTTGCCATTGACCCCGAACGGCAAAGTGGACCGCAGAGCGCTTCCCGTTCCCGAGCAGGGCAGGCCTGAGCTGCAAGAGACCATGGTGGCGCCGCGGACGCCTGTTGAGGAGACGGTGGCGGGGATCTGGGCCGATGTCCTGGGAGTGAAGCACGTGGGCATTTACGACAATTTCTTCGATCTGGGCGGCCATTCGCTCAAAGCCACGCAAGCCATCTCGCGTGTGCGCAGCGCCCTCCACATGGACGTCCCTCTGCGCGCGCTGTTTGAGGCACCCACAGTGGCGGGCCTTGCCACAATCATTACAGAGACCCAGATGCAGCATGCTGGGCAAAACGACCTCACCGGCATATTGAGCGAGTTGGAAGCTTTGTCAGACGAAGAAGCACAACGACTCCTTACTGGTGAAAGCACGTCACAGAGCCCCGGAGGCAGCCATGCGTAACCTCCCCAACCTTCTGCCAGATCTGCCGCTAGAGCAGCAGGCTATGCAGGCCAGATGTGTTCACCCAACGGGCACCTTCATGGAGTTTAAGACAGCAGAGGTCGAGCAATCGATTCCTGACCGTTTCGAGCAAATAGTGGTCCAGTACCCTGACCGCATTGCGGTCAGAGGAAAGACCGGCACATTTACCTACGATACGCTGAACAAGCTGGCGAATCGCGTGGCGCGCGCCATCCTGCACCGGTGTGGACAAGGCGCGGCAGCGGTGGCGCTACTGTTCGAACACGACGCACCGGTAATCGCCGCCATCCTTGGCGTATTGAAGGCGGGGAAAATCTACGTGCCGCTGGATCCCTCTTATCCCCGTCCCAGGATCGCCCACATGCTGGAGGATTCCCAGGCAGCCCTCATCGTGACGAACCGCAGGCAGCTGGCCTTCGCCAAAGCGGTGGCCCAGAATTCCTGCCCATTGTTGGATGTCGATACACTTGACTCCGCCAATCTCTCTGCAGAGAACCTCGGCATTCCCCTTCCTCCAGAGACGCTGTATGGAATTTTCTATACCTCCGGCTCGACCGGGGAACCAAAAGGTGTGGTCGAAAATCATCGCAACATGCTGTATCACATCATGGCTTATACCAACGCTATCCACATCTGTGCCCATGACCGGCTGACGCTGTTGCACTCCTTGAGTTTCCGTGCCGCAGAAATGCACTTGTTTGGCGCCCTCCTCAACGGCGCTGCTCTCTTTCCACTTGACCTGAAAGAGGCGGGGATAGGGAAACTGGCGGCATGGCTCAACCACGAAGGCATAACCATTTACCATTCGATCCCGATGGTTTTCCGGCAATTCGCCCACACCTTGACCGGAAAGCTGGCTGTGTCCTCGTTGCGTCTGATTCACCTGTCGGGTGCGCCTACCAGCCAGCGGGAGATAGAGCTGTACAAACAGCATTTTGGGCCGCAGTGTCTTTTCCTAAATAGAATGGGCTTCACTGAAGGCTACACTGTCCGGTGGTACTTCATGGACCAGGCGACCCACATTGCCGGCAACACAGTGCCAGTTGGCTATCCCGTCGCAGAGACGCATGTCTTGTTGTTGGACGACGCTGGCAAAGAGGTCGGACCGGAGGATATTGGGGAAATCGCCGTCAAGAGTCGTTATCTCGTTCCAGGCTATTGGCGGCGGCCTGACCTTACACACGCGGCATTCCTGCCTGACCCGGCTGGCGGCAACGCCCGCCTCTATCGCACCGGAGATCTGGGCCGTATGCGGTCCGACGGCTGTCTCGAGCACCTTGGGCGCAAAGACTTTCAGGTGAAAATCCGCGGTCACCGCATCGACGTCGCTGAGATCGAGTCCAGGCTACTCAACCATCCCGCGATCAAAGAGGCCGTAGTGACGGCTCGGGAGGAGCCATCTGGCGACACGGTCCTGGTGGCCTACATTGTCCCGGCGCCGGTACGCGTGCCTACGCATAGCGAGTTGCGCCGTTTCTTGCAGGTCACGCTGCCCGACTACATGATCCCTTCGGTCTTTGTGACCTTGGCGGCCCTGCCATTGACCCCGAACGGCAAGTTGGACTACCGTGCCTTGCCTGCTCCAGAGCGTCTTCGCCCAGAATTAGAAGCAGCGTATGTGGCGCCGAAGTCCGCGCTTGAACACCATATTGCGACGGTTTGGCAAGAGGTCCTTGGCCGAGAGCAGGTGGGTGTACAGGACAATTTTTTTGACCTCGGTGGCCATTCCTTGCTCCTGGCCGAGGTTCATAGCAAGCTCCAGGACATCTTGCAGCAGAATATTCCCATCGTTGATATGTTCAAATATCCAACCATCAACGCGTTAGTCGAATATGTCAGTCACGCAGAGAGTGCACAGCCTGCCTTGCAGCACAGTGAGGCTCTGGTGGAGAACCTCCGCCTGGGCAAAAAGCGGCTCAGACAGCTCTCGCAACGCTGGCAGCGCACCAGAGACAACCAATAAGGGGCGAGATGAATACCGTGTGAATATCGCATGATCTCAACGGTTTCGAAATCGCCCTGATCGGGATATGGAGACAGACATGCGTGACCTCTCGAATCGTTTGTCAAACCTGCCACTAGAGCAGCAGGCCATACGGGCGAAATGTATTCACCCAACGGGCACCTTCATTGAGTTTAAGACAGCAGAGGTCGAGCAATCAATTTCTGACCGTTTCGAGCAGCAGGTGGCGAAGTATCCTGACCGCGTTGCAGTGCAAGACGGAACACCGGTGCTTTCACCTACCGAGGCGCTGAATAAGGCGGCGAACCGCGTGGCCAGAGCGATCCTCGCCAAGGCAGGAATGGGACCAGAACCCGTGGGGCTGCTCTTCGAGAACGGGGTGCAAGCCATTGCTGCCATCCTCGGCGTGCTGAAGGCAGGCAAATTCTACATACCGTTAGACCCTGTCTTTCCCGCCCGGCAGGATTGCCGCCATCTTAGAGGATTCCGGGACAAAACTACTGGTAACGAATAGCCAGAATTTCCACTTTGCCAGCGACCTGACGCATGGGAGGTTGCGTCTGCTCGACATAGACACGATTGATGCCAGTGTCTCCGATGAGAACCTGGGCTTGCCTGTGTCACCTGAAGACTTTGCCTGCCTCATGTACACCTCCGGTTCGACGGGGCAGCCGAAAGGGGTGGTACCAGAATCACCGCTGCCTCCTGCATTGGGCTATGATATATACCAATGACCTGCATATCGTGCCGAACGACCGACTGACCCTACTGCATTCCTTGAGCGTCGCCTCATGTATCCACCACCTCTTTGGCTCGTTGTTGAACGGGGCAGCCCTTTTGCCTTTCGATCCACAATTGGGTGGAGGTGCACAGTTAGTCAGATGGCTCATGCAAGAACAGGTGACCATATACCATTCCGTCCCCATAGTCTTTCGGCAACTGGCGGCAACCCTGACAGACCAAGAGGCATTCCCCTCTCTGCGCGCGATCATTTTATCGGGAGCATCAATGAACAGAGACGATGTGGAGCTGTACCAACAGGCACTTTCCTGCAACATGTGTCCTGCTGCATATGATAGGCACCACGGAAACTGGGTGGATGCGGCGCTACTTCATCGACAAGGCCACCCAAATTGCCAGCAGCACGGTACCGATCGGCTACCCAGTGCAGGATGCAGAAGTTATTTTGCTTGATGATGACGGTGGCGCAGTCGGTTTCGGGCAGGTCGGTGAGATTGCCATCAAGAGTCGTTATCTCGCCTCAGGCTACTGGCGGCAGCCGAAACTGACACAGGCGAAGTTTGTGCCGTGTGCCGATGGGAGCGACCAGCGCATCTACTTTTCCGGAGACCTGGGCCGTATGGAGCCTGATGGCTGCCTGTTTCATCTCGGGCGCAAAGACTTCCAGGTGAAAGTGCGGGGGTATCGGGTTGAAATCGGTGAGGTCGAGGTAGCGCTGCTGGAACATTCTGCCGTCAAGGAAGTGGCTGCTGTCGGTCGGAAAATGCCCTCGGGCGATACACAGCTGGTGGCGTATGTCGTGCCAACGGCAGGGCAGGTGCCCACGGTCACCGAGTTGCGGAGTTTTTTGCAGGAAAAACTCCCGGATTACATGATCCCCTCGGCCTTTGTGACGTTGCAGGTCCTGCCTTTGACACCGAACGGCAAGTTGGACTACGGCGCGCTGCCTGCCCCAGAGAGCCTTCGCCCGGAGTTAGACGTGGCGTACGTGGCGCCGAATTCTGAGATTGAACACCGGATTGCGACGGTTTGGCAAGAGGTTCTTGGTCGAGAGCAGGTGGGTGTGCAGGACAATTTTTTTGACCTTGGCGGTCATTCGTTGCTCCTGGCCGAGGTCCATAGCAAACTCCAGGACATCTTGCAGCAAGATATCCCCATCGTTGACATGTTTAAGCATCCAACCATCACCGCCTTAGTCGAATATGTCGCTCAAAAAGAGCCTGCACAGGCTTCTGTGCCGCCCAGTGATGAGTTAGCTGAGAACCTCCGCGCGGGCAAAAACCGGCTCAGACAGCTCTCGCAACGCCGGCAGCGCATCAGGGAAAAACAATAATGGGTGAGACGAAATACCGTGGCAATATCTCCTGACCCCAATGGTTTCGACATCGCCATTATTGGTATGGCGGGCCGTTTTCCAGGCGCCCGCAATACTGCGGAGTTTTGGCACAATCTGCGCCACGGGGTGGAGTCGATCACCCGTTTCTCTGAGGCAGAACTGGCTGCGGCGGGCGTTGCGCCTGCTCTGCTGAGTGACTCCAGGTATGTCAAGGCCTGGAGTGTGCTGGCAGATGCCGAATGGTTTGATGCGGCATTCTTCGGCTTTAGCCCGAGAGAAGCGGAACTCATGGACCCGCAACGCCGTCTCTTCTTGGAATGTGCCTGGGAGGCACTGGAAGACGCGGGCTACGATGCCGAACAGTATCACGGCGCGATTGGGGTCTACGGTGGCGCCAGCATGAACACCTACCTGTTGCACAACCTGCAGGCAGACGGTGATCTCCTCAGATCGGAAGCCGGTCTGCAAATGATCATCAGCAACGACAAAGATTATCTCACCACCCAGGTGTCATACAAACTCAATCTCACGGGCCCGAGTGTGGCGGTACAAACGTCCTGTTCCACGTCATTAGTGGCCGTGCATCTGGCCTGCCAAAGCCTGCTGGGCGGCGAATGCGATATGGCGCTGGCTGGTGGCGTCTGCATTCGTGTGCCGCAAACGGCTGGATACGTGTATCAAGAAGGGCACATTCTGTCTGCCGACGGGCATTGCCGAGCCTTTGATGCCAGCGCACAAGGCACGGTGTGGGGCAGTGGCGTTGGCCTGGTTGTCCTGAAGCGTCTGCAAGATGCCCTGGTTGACGGCGACCATATTCATGCGGTCATCAAAGGGACGGCGATCAATAATGACGGCGCCTCGAAAATTGGCTACACCGCCCCCAGTATAGACGGGCAGGCACGCATGCTGGCCAGAGCCTTTGCCATGGCAGATATCGCGCCGGAAACGATCAGCTATATCGAGGCGCACGGCACCGGCACTGTCCTGGGGGATCCCATTGAAATGGCCGGGCTGACGCAGGCGTTTCGCGCCAGTACCGAGAAGCAAGGCTTCTGTGCCATCGGTTCGGTCAAGACCAACATCGGACACCTGGGAGCGGCCTCCGGTGTGACAGGTCTCATCAAAACCGTGCTGGCGCTGACACACAAGGAACTGCCAGCGAGCCTGCATTTCGTCCAGCCCAATCCGCGCATCGACTTCGCGAACAGTCCATTCTATGTCCAGACGACGCTGTCCGAATGGCGCGTGGATACGCCTCCCCGCCGGGCCGGTGTCAGCTCCTTTGGTATGGGGGGGACCAATGCACACGCTGTGCTTGAAGAAGCCCCGCCTCGGGAAACCTCTGGAGCCTCGTGCCCCTGGAAGTTGCTGGTGCTCTCCGCCAAGACACGCACGGCACTGGAACGTGCCACTACGAATCTGGTGGCACACTTCAAGAAAACACCCTATCTCAACCTTGCCGACGCGGCGTACACGTTGCAAGTTGGTCGCAAGCGGTTTAGCCATCGACGCATACTGGTGTGTCAGGATCTTGACGATGCCGTGACCGCGCTGGAAATGCCGCATCCGCAACGCGTGGTGACGCACTATGAGGCGCGCACGGACCGGTCAGTAGCGTTTATGTTTCCAGGCCAGGGGGCGCAATACGTGCGTATGGGGTCAGACCTCTACCAGGAGGAGCCGACGTTTCGTGAGCAGATTGACCACTGTGCCGCACTGCTTCGACCCCTCCTGCAGATTGACCTGCGCGAGGTGCTCTACCCGCGTGCAGAAAGCGCTACGACGGCTTCGCACCTCATGCAGCAGACCGCTATCACACAGCCCGCTCTGTTTGTGATTGAGTATGCGCTGGCCCAATTATGGATGGCCTGGGGCGTGCATCCCACGGCAATGATTGGCCACAGCATCGGTGAGTATGTGGCAGCGTGTCTGGCCGGCGTATTTTCTCTGGAGGAGGCGTTGGCGCTGCTCGCCGCGCGGGGGCGCCTTATGCAGCACCTGCCTGGTGGCGCCATGCTGGCTGTGCTCTTGCCGCCGCAGGACATCCAGTCGCTACTGGGTGATCGCCTCTCTCTGGCGGCAGTGAACGCACCATTTCTCTGTGTGGTGTCTGGTCCCACAGATGCTATAGAGGAGTTGGAACGTGCGCTGGCTGAAAAAGGCAACCATTGTCGCCGTCTGCATACCTCGCATGCCTTTCACTCGGAGATGATGGAACCTATACTAGAGCCCTTCGCGGCGCACGTTAGCGCCGTAAACTTGCAGCCACCGAAAATCCCCTATCTCTCCAACGTCACCGGCACCTGGATAACCACTGCCGAAGCGACGTCTCCAGGCTATTGGGCCCGTCATCTCCGCCACACGGTGCGCTTCGCAGAGGGGCTACACGAGTTGTTGCAAGAACCTCATGGCATCCTGTTGGAGGTTGGTCCTGGGCAAACGTTGAGCGCTTTTGCTCAACGGCTTCGAGACAAAGATTCTGGGCAGATGGTGCATTCTTCCTTGCGCCGTGCGCCGGATCAAGGCTCGGAGATGGCGTTTCTGCTGCACACCTTGGGCCAGCTGTGGCTCGCCGGTATCCCGGTGGATTGGTCTGGATTCTCCGCCAGGGAACGACGTCAGCGTATTCCCCTCCCCACGTATCCCTTTGAGCGCCAGCGGTATTGGATTGCACCGCAAAAACGGGCAGGCAATGTCGAGGCCCAGCACGCACCAGAGGGGGACCACCACGCGCGGCCCGCGGCAGATCAGGCACCACCCGAGCTGGAAGAGGCCTTCGTGGCGCCTCGGAGCGCAGCAGAATCTCTCATTGCCGAGGTCTGGCAAGAGGTGCTGGGCGTGGAGCGAGTGAGTGTGTATGACGACTTCTTTCACCTGGGGGGCCACTCGCTGCTCGCCACCCAAATCATTGCCCGCTTGCGCACAGCATTACAGGTGGAACTTCCCGTGCGTAGCCTGTTTGAGACGCCTACGGTAGCGGGCCTCGCCGAGAGCATTCGGCAGAGCCAGAAATGATTGCCAGTACCGTCCAGGAACTGGACGCCTGCATGAGCAAACACGGCGTCGTGGCTTCTGCTGTGCCTACCCGCCTGGCCAAGTGTCTTGCGGCATTACCCTTACAACGCGCGCCTTTGGGTATTTCGTAGCCCTTGGCACACTTTTTGCCGTAGTTTATATGACTGCATTACGGGTATGGGTTCACGATCTCGGTCCTAAGAGTTCAGGAAAACGGCTCGCCATACCTCGCATATACCACCATAGAAGGATGAAGCCCATGATAGCTGTGAGTCAATACAAAGTCGCGCAACTGACCCCTGACCATCGTTCCTGTCTAGACCAAGTACAGGAGCTGCTTGATGAACATGCTCAAGAAGGGTGGGAACTGGTCACGGCCCTGCAATTTGACGGAGCAGCAGAAGCCGGTCGACCAGATGATCCGCAGCCTCTCTCACACGACCAGCACCGTCTTCATTTTTAAGCGGGCCGCTTGAGCTCGACCTGGGCCACTGGTGGGACGGATCGCCGGCACAACACAGGGCAGGATACGCTGAGGGAGACCTGTGAGTATCATAGGATTACCGCCAGAGAGAACGCCAGCGTGTCGCACACCAGATGAGCGACGCGTTGGTGTGCGGGTGGCGAGCGTTTTCCCGTATCCGGCAAGATCCGGTTGTCCTCCGTCAAATTTCTCACTATACCGTCATAATTCTGCCATTGTGCATGATGGTCGTCCCATTGCTGGACGATGAAGCATCACCGGCCGCGCGCTGCCGCCAGATGTTTCCCTGCACGATCCCACACTCCTGGAACTCTTCCTCTCACAGAACACGAACTGTAACAAAAATTGATTTCATAAATATCATCCACCTAGTACTAGATTGCTTTGCAAAACCCCAGTTATGGTATCCTCGAGGGAAAAAGAGCTTCTCTCCCTCCTTGAGGTGCCATATGTTACGAGATCGCTATGCACCCATGAATCTTTTTGCGGCCATTCCGACGTTAGGTATGCGGATGGATCCTGTCCTGGCTCAGATGGATACGCTGTTGGACGATGATGTCCTCTTTCAGGCGGTCAAAGCCGATCTCGTGCAAACGTTTTCCCGCGACTGCGACGGACGGTCGCCCCTCGACGCCGGTGGAGGTCATTCTCCGGATGCTGGTGGTCAAGCATCTCTATGGCTGGAGCTTCCCGCAGACCGCCCATGCGGTCAGCGATAGTCTGGTGCTGCGCCAGTTTTGTCGGGTCTATGTCGCGCCGGTGCCGGACCAGAGCACGTTGCATCGGTGGGCGAAGCTCCTCCAGCCGGCCACGCTGCATCGCCTGCTGGACCATCTCGTCCACCTGGCCTGTCAGCTCAAGGTCACCCAGGGCCGCAAACTGCGCCTCGACGGGACGGTCGTGGCCACCAATATCCACCACCCGACCGACAGTACGCTGCTGTATGATGGCGTGCGGGTGCTCAGTCGGGCGCTGGGGAAGGCCACGCACGCTGCTGCGGGATGGCGCCGTCGTCACCCAGGAGGCCGCGACGCACTTCGCCCAGCAGGCCCGGGACAAGATGAAGCGGATTATGGAGGTCGCGCGGCAGCGGGGCGAGGCGGCCGCCGAGCGGCTCAAAACCACCTATCGGGACCTGCTTGACGTGACCACCACGGTCGTGGCCCGGGCCCAACATGTGCAGGAGGTGGTGACCGCCCAGACCACCGCCGCGCCCCAGCGGGTCGCGGGGACGCTGGCCCAGTTCCTCCCGCTGGTCGAGCAGGTCATCACGCAGACGACGCGGCGGGTCCTGCAGGGCGAACAGGTGCCGGCCAGCGAGAAGATCGTCAGTCTGTTTGAGCCCGACACGGCGATTATTCGCAAAGGCAAACCGGGAAAGCCGACCGAGTTTGGCCGCGTGCTCTGGCTGGACGAGGTCGAGGGCGGGCATCATCAGCCGCTATGCCGTCTTGGACGGCAATCCCGACGAAAAAGCCCAGCTGCCGCTGAGCCTGGACCATCACCGCCAGCAGTTTGGCCATCCGCCCACCCTGCTGACGGGGGATCGTGGGCTGCATTCCGCCGCCAACGAACGGTATGCCGAGCGACGCAGGGCGTCACGGAGGTGGTCCTGCCCAAGCCCGGCAAGAAGTCGGCCAAGCGGCTCGCGTACGAACGGCAGGAGTGGTTTCGCGCCGGGCGCAACTGGCGCGCGGGCATCGAAGGGCGGCATCAGTGGCCTGAAACGGCGCCACAAGCTGGACCGCTGCCGCTATCACGGCACCGCCGGCATGGAGCGCTGGGTCGGGCTGGGCGTGATTGCCCATAATCTGCACGTGATCGCGCAGCACCTGACCGCCTGCCCCAAGCACACGGAGGCCTAATCCGCAGCGCATCCCAGGGTGGAGGAGCCACAGATGGACAGAGCTGTGCAAAAAATAGGGGCGAACATCATCTTCCATCCATCTCGCAAGGTTTTGCAAAGCAATCTAGTACTAGGAGCGTGGGATTGAACAGCGCGCTCCCGCGGCGCTCGGCAAATGCGTCACCGCAGGTACGACAGCGCAACAGCCGGATCCCGTCACGGCCGTAGACCTTGCGAATCACGAGATTGCCGTGGCCCGCTTGACGCAACAGGGGGCATTCACGCTTCACCCACGCTAAAGTGGCGAGGTCGGGGCGGTCCATGAGGTCCTCCTGGGTGGATTTACATCTTGTTATAGAGAACTTCATCCGACCTGACACCTCCTGGCAACCCTGTTGCGATTATCCCAGGACACCACCGGTGTTTATGCCAGCAAAATACTGCACGGATTATGCGTGGAATACGTT
>CAVZBC010000089.1:0-28184 GCA_963773125.1 uncultured Gammaproteobacteria bacterium
GGCATCACCTTCGTCGTGGTCAGCTGCCACAGGTTGACGTGCTCGGCATAATAGCCGCCGATGAACAGATCCAACCGTCCATCGCGATCATAATCCAACCAGATAGCCGTGTTCGCATTGATCCAGCCTGGCAGCCCAGCGTGCGCGGTGACGCGCACAAATCGGCGCCCCTGCTCGTTACGAAACAGTTCGGGGCGGCCCCATTTATACAACAAGAGGTCTTCGTACCCATCGTTATCGTAATCACCCCAGACTGCGCCCATGGACACGCCCGTGCCGGCGTGATTCACCGCCGCTACCCCCATGGCCGCCGCCACGTCCTGGAAGGTCCCATCGCCCAGATTGCGGTAGAGGCGGTTGTGACTGCCCTCGCCGCTGTTGGTGACGTAGATGTCTTGCCAGCCATCGCGATCAACATCGACGATAGAGACGGCAGCCCCCATGGATGCGACCTGCGGCATGATGTGCGCGAGTCGCGCATCGAGGGTGGGCGCTTGATGCGTAAAATCAATCCCAGCGGCTTTGGCAACCTCCTGAAAACAAAACCCATAGCGCGCCATCACGGTGTCGCGCTGGGGGGCTGCACCGCCTGGCGCCTGGCGTGCGGATAACCGCTTGAGCACCACCGGCATGGCGAGCAGGGCTACAAAAAAAATGCCCAACAACACACGCAGGATGCGCCGTTTCATACGTACCTCTCACGGCATCCGCAACGCCTCGTGGAAGCGTTGCGGTGTGATGTAGCGCGTGTGATAGCGCTGCCAGTCTGGCGCGTGACGGCGATACACCGGATCACCCTCCAGATCTCCCGGTGGCGTAGTGTAGTCTGGCTGATCATGCGCCGGCAAGGGCAAGACGGTCTTGGAAAAGGTCGTATGGTAATCGCCGTCCTTGTTCCAGCCATCGCCGATCAAGACAAAGTCGCGCTGCCAGCCGGCGGGCGGGGGCTCAGGCGCCACAAAGCGTAAAACCAACTCATCGCCCGCATTCATAATCACGTAACGATCATCCACCGCCTGTAAGAGCTCCCCCACATCGCCAAAGCGGGTGTAGTAGCCGATGAGGTCACGCCAACGCGGAGCTGTACCCTCCAGGGCCTGATACTGCGGCAACTCCGGCGAGGAGCGATCAGCAGCGTGCACCACCGAGAAGCCACGATAGCGCAGCACAGCCGTGTGCGGGCGTAGACGCTGGGTCTTGAGCGTCGCCTCAGGTAAACCCGGGGCCCAGGCAAGCGCGTCCCAATAGATCTCCATATTGGTCCGCAACCGCACTAGACGGGGCGTGTCGGGTCGCCAGAGGCCCTGCAAGTCAATCAAGATGGTCTTGGTTTTACCAGCCGGAAAGCCCAGGTCAGATCGTGCCACCACCCAACCGCCCTGGCCATCCGGTATTTCCAGGCGCAGGCTCTGCGGTGGGGGGTGACGACCCTGGCTGATGGCAACGTTGATCGAGCTATCGGTCGGGCGAATCCAGCCGGAGGCGAGTAGCCACAGCGGTCCACTTGACGGTATGTCCTCACCGAGCTCGACTTCGACATAGTGCTCTCGCGTCACACCCTGATAGGTGCCCCGTCCAAAGGTGTCGAGGTAGCGCCCATCACCGGCCCGCACCATATCGGTGACCTCCCGTCCCTGCTCATCCCAGGCGCGTGCCACTGGCCGTGGTGGCGTGGTCAGATACACGGCAAGTGCGGGCGGTAGCATAGCAAACCGTTCGTCCACGTAGATGTCGGTCTGTGCAGGGTGGTCTACCACCAGCAGCACGACATGATCGATAAAGTGTGTCTCCCACAACTCCGCGGTGATACGCATATCATAGACGCCGTTGCGCGGCGCGAGTTGGTCGCCGCGAATCTTCATCCAGTCCTCCGTCATCAGCACGCCGGCCGTATCCTGAGCATTGATGCGCAGTCCCAGCGGCGAGCGCCACAGGAAGTCCGTAATGAAGCGCATGGCTGTGCCGTCATAGGCAAAGACCCAGGGACACGATCCCTTCAAGCGTTGCCGGGCTGACACTCCCTGCTTGGCGTGTAGCTCAAACTCCGCCTGCACATCACCGTTCGGCCAGATGATGCGTGCCACGTCGGCGCTGCGGTGTTCGCCCAACCCAAAGTGCAGCACTGGCCCGGTAATCGGCTGCTTCTGATACAACAAGCCGGCGCGGACATCGATCTCCCCACCCAGGGCAAAAGCGTTGATCCGCCCATCTCCCGGGACTGGTGCAGCGCGCGGCCGCAGGGTGAGCCAGAAATAGTCTGTCGTGCCCTGGTTAACCAGGCGGAGTGGCTGTCCTGTCTCCGACAATCCAAGGAGATCGAGCCTGCCATCGCCGCTCAGCTCTGCGACGGCGAATATGCGTCCGGACAAGGGGGTGGCCAGCAGACGAAAATCGCCCTGGGCGTCACTGAGCCAGACACGCCCGCCAGTCGGCAGTGACGCGATCAGGTCCAGGGCACCGTTGTTGTCTACATCCGCCACCAGCAGGCGCGCGGTAGCCAGAGCAATCTCACTGGGGAAAGCCGGCCACTGGGCCAGGCGCACCAGACGCCACACCTCGCCCGCAGCCGTCTGCGACAGACGTTGTATGTTCCCATCCGCCTGGAGCACCACGACATCCAGGACGCTATCGCTGTTCACATCCGCCAGCGCCAGCGCCAGGACTTTCCCCACCTCCTGCGGCACGGCACGGACCTGGAACTGCCCGGCACGTTCGTTGGCATACACGTGCACCGTCCCGCTCGCGTCCAGCAGGACGGCGTCAGGGTCGCCGTCAGCGTCCACATCCCCCCAGGAGAATGCCTGCAACTCGACAACTTCGTCAAACAGGCGGAGCGCCGTGAACGTGCCGTCCCCGTTGTTTCTGAGCATGAGTGCTGGTCCCTGCGGGGTGCCAAGCACCAGATCGAGGTCACCTTCCATATCGACGTCCGCAGTCCACACGCCAGTGTAAGGAGCGGCCGTCACCTCCTCGGGCAGCGCCACATGGGCAGTGACGTCGGTAAATGCCCCGGCCGTATCCTGCCGAAACAGCGCCACACCACCCGCACCGGCAAACGCCAGGTCGAGCTTGAAATCGTCATTAAAATCGACTCCGACGATACCGTCCTGCCCTGGCGGCAACAGCGCAGGACCACCAGGAAATCTGAGCCCCACGCCTTGGAGCATCCGCCCCTCATGCCCATGCGCCAGCAGCACCGTTGGAGGACCTTCACTGTCCAGCGCTAGAGCGTTGATCCATGTCCATTGCCCCCCACCCGTAGCGAGCGGTTCAACGGCGAAGGTCAGCGCATGGTCAGGAGCGGCAGGAGTGGCAGGGGGCGACGGCAGCCGCAGGAAACGCCAGAGCACCTCGCCCTCCTGCCCGACAGGGGCCTGGATAGCGGCGCGGCCCTGACGATATGCCACTGTGCGTACGAGCACATTCTTCAGAATCATCATGTGCTGCGCTGTGCGGTTGGCATTGGCCTCTGCGGCGACCGTCTGCACGGTGTGCAGTTGCTCCTGTGCTACAGATGGCCAGGTAGGTGCTGTGCCCTCCAGGCGCGTCATGATATCGTGTAGCGTCTCCATGTCGTCGCGTTTGGCAGTCACACGGGCCAGTTCCAGCAACACGGCCAGGTTATCGGGTTGCGCGTCGAGAAGCTGCGTGAGTAAACGCTGCACCTCTGCCATACTCTGTTCGCCGCCGTGCTGTTCGAGCAGCTGTGCCAGGGCATACAGCGCCTTCAAGTTGCGGGGCTCCAGGGCGATAGCCTGCTGGAGATACGCCTGCGCTCCCTCCACCCGCCCTTGCAGGCTCTCGAGTAGGCCTGACAACATCTGGATCTGACTGTTCTCAGGCGCCAGCGCCCGCGCTTTTTGTAACCGTGTAGCGGCCAGATCAAACGCCGTGCGGCGCAGCGCCAGGAGACCCAGGTTGGCCCATGCGGCAGGCTCTTGCGGCACGAGTTCGGTGACGCGTAGCATCTTTTCTTCCGCCACCACTTCTACGCTGGCCTGTATCGCAGCTAAGCCAGTATGAAATGCCGCCACCGCATCGCGGTATGTTTTGGAAGAGGTATTGGGGAGCCCATCGTCACGGCGGCACGCCTCGAGACTCGTACCACAGAG
The DNA here is from genome assembly GCA_963773125.1 of uncultured Gammaproteobacteria bacterium. Lineage (GTDB taxonomy): Bacteria > Tectomicrobia > Entotheonellia > Entotheonellales > Entotheonellaceae > CAVZBC01. The sequence goes on from CAVZBC010000089.1 coordinate 4,113, forward strand.
GATGAGGAGGGCAAAAGCAGTGAGACGATGCCACGATACCCAGGGCGCTCTCGACATCGTCATTCCTCCATGGTCTCAGCAATCTCCAGGGAGACCTGCGTTCCTCTCATCGCGCCAGCGGATCGGGGCGTAGCTGGAAGTGGACGACGATGGGCTTCTTGCCTTTGCCGCCTTCCATGAGCCACGGCGTCCGGTCGCCGCTGGTCGTCCACAACCCCCGGCCCTTCCAGCCGGCGTTCGGGTCGTCAATGCGCCCGTCAAACCCCTTGGAGTAGAAGCCCAGCGGGTACGGGACGCGCAGCAGGATCATCTTGCCGTCCTTGAGCGCCACCAGGCCGTCGTTGAGGTTGGCGGTCGACATCGGCACGTCTTCGCCGAGCCCGAACGTGTTGTGCTGGTCGACCCAGGTGTAGTAGCTCGACTCGGCGCTATTCTCGCCGATGCCCTGGAAGCCGGGGCCGGGGTACTGGTAGAACGCCCAGCCCTCCGGGCAGTGATCGCCGGTGGCCGTTGGGCCGTTGAGCGGCCCCTTGCATTTGCGCCGATCGAAGCTGCCGATGTGGCCGCTGCCGAGCGATGCCCACACGACGCCTTGCTTGTCGATATCGGCGCCACGGATGCCGAAATACGGCTTCGGCACGTGGTAGATTTCCGCCAGCGCAGTCGCCGGCGGGTGCGGCCCCGGTGCGAGCCGTACCACTGCCGCGGTGCCGCCGAAGACCCCGACAGAGCCCCAGACCGAGCCGTCGACCGGACTCGGCATGACGGCATAGAAGCCTCCGGCGATGCGCTTGTCCTTGGCCGGATCGAGTGGCTGGTCGGGCTCGACGTAGTCGTCGCGCTTGCCGTTGCCGTTGGTGTCGAGGACGAGCGCCGTCCACCCCTGCGACTGCACCGCATCGCCGGTCTCGTCGAACATCTTGGTGTTGATCCAGCCGACCACCGGGCCGCCGCCGCTGGTCCACAGCGTGTCGTTGGCGTCGTAGCCGAACTGCAGGTGATGGGTCTGGAAGCAGGTGTCGACGAAGGTGTACTGCATCGTCTTGGGATCGAGCATCGTGAGTGCACGGTTCGTCCGCTCCAGCGGGAACAGCCTGGCCGACGGATGGTCGGAGCCCTTCTGGCAGAAGTCCGGGTTCTTGGGGCCGCGCACCGTCGCCGCGAACCAGACCCGGCCCTGCTTGTCGAACATGCCGTTGTGGTTGTTGGCCTTGGTGTCCCAGATCTTCTCCTCGCCCCAGTAGGGCGACGGCGCCATCGGCTTGGCGTCTGCGGCGTGCCCAGGTCCGAGCGCCTCCGGCGTGTCAGCATCGCGCACCGGAGCCGTGAAGTTCGTGACGGTATGCGTCCTGGGATCGAGGATCGGGTAGACGTCTGTGCTGTATTCTGGCGAGCCAAAGAGCGGGCCGTAGGCATTCACCGTCGGATAGCGCCGATCCGAGGCGATCAGGTCGTGGAGGTATTTCTTCGGGTCCCCCCACTCCCACGTCGTGACCACGATGTTGCGCTCGACGCCTTGCGGCCGCGGCGGCTTGGCGTGCGGCAGCTCGCCCCTGGCGATGCGGTCGGTCCAATCGCCGAAATACTTGTACGGTGCACCGCCGAGCGGCCCGGCCAGCGGGGTCACCATGAACCGCGCTGACTGACCCGACTGCACGCGGCGCATCCATGCCTCTTCCGATGACTTGAACTCGCCGAGCGCCGCGGGGATCGTGCGCGTGGACACTTGTCCCAGCTGATGGCAGCCGATGCAGGACCTGTTCTTCACCACGGTGAGCCAGTCGCTCTGGGTGGCTTCCGGGGGAATGTTGCTCTTGCCGCCGAATTGGCTCGCGTCCGGGATCTTGAGCATCGCATACCAGTAGATGGCCGGATAGTACTGCGCCGCTGCCGCCTCGTTTGGCGCTGGCACTGCTGTCAGGTTGAGGGTTTTACCGGGCGCGCTCTGCACCTTGGGGGCATCGACCAGCCCGTAGCCGCGCACCCACACGCTGTAATTGGCCTGTGGAAGATCGGGCATAACGTAGCGCCCGCGCTCATCGGTGACCACAATCTTGGCGAATTTGGTGGGCAGGTCGGTCGTTTCGGCGATCACCCAGACGCCGGCTTCCGGCCCGTTCGGTCCGGTGACCACGCCACCAAGATCGTTATCGCCAATGCGGATGGCCGGATCGGTACTCTGCTGGGCATGCAGCCGGGCCGGCGCGGCGGTCAACAGCACAGCAATGCCAAGCGCCACCATGCCTATGTACAATCCTCTGGTTGTTCTCATGTCCCCCCTCCTCTTCTCTCTTCCCACCGCACCTCACAGCGATCTGTATCCTACGCCACGCCCGGCTGGTCGCGCCTAGATTCTGGCGGAGGCGCGGCAACACCTCTTTGCCGAACAGCTCAAGCGCCCGGATGGTGCCCTGCGGGTCTTCAGCGAGCGGCACTTTGAAAGGCCAGGTCGACCACCCCGGCACCCACTTCATCGTGGCACTGCTGGAGCTGCTTCACGACCGTCTCCGGGCTGCCGACGAAATTCGTCGGCAGGGCACCATCCCGCAAGGCCGGCCGCGGTACTCCGGCGATGTTGCGGGAGTCCAGCTTCTGGAGGGCATCACGCACACCGGGTCGCATGGGGAACGGCACCTCTGCCTGCTGTTGCCGCAGTTGCAGGGCCTCCTGGGCTTCGGCATCGGTCTCGGCCAGGAGAATATTGCCACGGTAGATGATCTGCTCCGGTGTCGGCTCCCAGCCGTAGACAGCGCACTGCTCGCGATAGTAGCGCGTCACCGTGCTCATGACGTCGAAGGGGCCAAAGGACACGCCGAGGCCGAGATGATGGCGGGCGGCGAACTCACAGGACTCGCGGCTCGTCCCCAGGGAGTAGGTGGGAGGAAACGGCTGCTGCAGCGGGCGCGGCCACACAGAGACGGTGCGGTACTGGTAATGGCGCCCTTGCCAGCCGAACGGCTGCGGCTCGGTCCAGGCTTTCAGCACCAGCTCCATGCCTTCGGTGGTGATCTCCCGTGCTTCCTCGGGCTTGACGCCGTAGACTAAATACTCATTCGTCGTGCCGCGCAAGAGCCCCACCACGAGGCGGCCCTGCGTCAGGTTGTCGAGCATGGCAAACTCTTCGGCGACGCGCACCGGATTGTTCAGCGCAATGATCGGGCCCAGCACGGCGATCTTGATCTTGTGCAGACGCGCCGCCATGTGCGACGCCATCACGATCGGCGAGGGGGAGAGAATTCTGGCCCCATAGTGGTGCTCGGAAAAGCTCACCCAGTCAAAGCCGAGTTCCTCGACCAACGCCGCCCGTTCGATGACGCTCTGGAAGGCCTGCATGCCAACCTCAGGCTCATACAACCCGGGCGGCAAGGGCCACTGCGCCGGCATTTTCTGGGACGTGACGTATCGTATGGATTCAAAAAACGACGCCTGCATGGTCTTGCTCCTCCGCTGCTGCGAGCCCTACATGGGTCATGAGGACATCGCTGGCCGTGCCCAGGTGAAGAACGCACCCCAGCCCGTATCTACTGGCCACGTCGCTCATCCCACGTGGCCTCCAGGATATCCACCCGCTATTGTGCCACAGCACCAGCGGCAGTGCACCTCCCAATGTAACCTCGCCAACGGATTTCTTCTGCTGCTAGTGGGCCATGCTAAGGCATCTCTTACAGGACGCCATAGCCAATCACAAGCGCATGCGTAGCACATCAAGCCCAAAGGCCAGCAGACCGAGGCCGAGCAGGGGTTGAAAGAGTCTGATTTCTTCCCGCTCCAGCGCCTTTCCGGCCACTGTTTTCTGGGTGAGCAGGTTGTGCCACTCGTCGCCACGCGTGATACGCAGGTATGTACCACCAGTGGTCGTGGCAATCTGCTGTAAGGGCGCTTCGGCAAGCTGCGTGGTAATGACGCGATTATTGACGTGCATATAGCCGAGGAATTTCCGGTGCGGATCGTAGAGCGGAATACGCGACGGTTCCAGGTGTCCCAGGCCGAGGGTGACGATGCGAATGCCTCGCCGGACAGCGCTGTCTAGCACCGTGTGGAGCGAGCTATCATTGTTGCCGCCATCAGAAAAAAGCAGCATGATCTGTTCTCGGTCTGCTTGGTCCGGAAAGAGGGTCAGTCCCATCTCCAGGGCTGCCACGATGTCCGAGCCCCCCACGCCCATGGTGTCTACCTCGACCCAGTGGGTGAGAATAAAATCCAGCGCCGTGAGATCGTCCGTCAGTTCAGCTTGTCGAAAGCTCGCGCCGGCAAAGGTAACCAGGCCGATACGGTTGTCCTGCAGTTGCTGCAGGAGGCCACGGGCCATGGCTCGTGCTTGCGCCAGACGTGAGCCCTTGTTGTAGTCCTCGGCCGCCATACTTTTGGAGATATCAAGGACCATCACCACGTCGAGCGCACCGGCGCGCAGCTGCAGCGCCCCCATACGCAGACGGGGGTCAGTCAGGGCCAGGCTGATGCTAAGAAACGGCAGCAACAGCAAGAGCAGGGCGACCCACTTCTGGTGCAGGACGGGTAAGCGTGCTGGGGTCTGATGCAAGAGGGCGGGGTCGCCAAAGCGGCGCAGAAAGCTGGTCCGCCGCTGCCTGCCCAGGTGGTACAGCAGGATGAGGCCCGGCTGCAGCACGAGCAGCCAGAGTGCTGCCGGATAGACAACACGCATCAAGCCCTTCCTTTCTGAGTCAGACAGAACCTTGTGCCTATGCTGTGGCACATGTGCCGGCCACGCACGTAACACAACACTCTGTCCAGGTCCTTATACAACGCGCCGTAAATACACCGCGGGTTCGACATGCGACGCATGTGCCCGGCAAGCCAGGAGACACCCCGCCAGTATGGCGGGGGTAACTAGCCCTACGCAGTAGTCGTGTGCAGCACTTATAGCGGCTGGCCATTGGGTGTACGGTGCGTGACTGTGGAGTACCCGCCGTACAGGCCATGGCGTACTGTTCTAGATGTCAGGACGCGCCCCCGAGCGCCCCTGGCCATCCCTGGCAGCGTTCTTGCCCTCTTGCTGGCCGGGAGCCTGTTGGAGGCCTTCCTGAGTCGGCGCAGACGCCTGTGAGCCGTTGGCTTCACGGTGGGCGTCGCCATGCTGACGCATGCTCTGGTAGAGCTGTTCGAGCGCAAACTTTGCCTCCTTGTCATGCGGATCAAGGCGTAGCGCCTCTTTGAGGAGCTCTGCGGCACCACGGACCTCTTCGAGTTGCAGCAACACTACGCTGAGGTTATAGAGCGCCCGGGTTTGCAAGATGGGATTGGGCGTGCGCTGGGATACCTCCCGGAAGAGATCTGTAGCGCGTCGCAAATTGCCTGCCGCATACGCCAGGACTCCCTGATTGAAGCGCAGTCGCTCCTGGTTGGCAAACCACAAACGACTCGCCTGCACATAGTCTTGACTATCAAAGCGCAATTCGGTCACCGCCCGGTGCCCCGCCGTCAACAGGAGGCCATACTGGCGTTGCTGGTGCGCCAGCACGATGCTGGCCACACCACAGAGAAAAATGACGCCATAGAAAAAATATTTCAGCCGTGGTCTCCACATACTGTCCTCTCCCTAGACCTTTACCACCCAGAGGGATTGCAAGACGGTGCCAACGCATAGGACGAGTAACGCTGGTAGGGCAAAAAACGCATAGAGCTCTCGGCGTGCCGTCTGCTGTATCCAGGTGACATGCGAGGTCTCTAAGCGATCAACAGCGCCCAAGGCCTTGTCGAGCGCGGCGGCGTCGGTGATGTCAAAATACTCTCCCTGCGTCTGGCGCACGAGCGGCAGAATGTTCGAGGCTTCCGGCAGGTTCAGGCCGAGCACGTACAGCGTGATCTGATGGTGCTTGAGACGCTGGATAAGGCGGGCGACCGTTTCTGCAGTCAGCCGATCGAGGCCATCGGTCATGAGCAGCACGATTTTCGTACGAGCCTGCCCGTGGGCTTGCAGATAATCCACGGATTTCTCCAACGCTTTCGCGACATGCGTGCCACGCAGGCCAAGTGGCAGCAGCGTCTTTAGGTGGAGCAAGCGCTGCTGCAACGTCGAGCTATCCGTACTCAGCGGCCAGACACCAAAGGTCTCGTCGCCAAAGATCAGTAATCCCAGGCGGTCGTGTTGGCGACGCCGGACAAACTCCAAAGCTGCCTGTTGCACCAGGTCAAGCTTGGACATAAATTTCTTCTCGGTTGCCGCGGCAATAGAACCGTCCATGCTGAGCGACAGGTCCAGGGTCAGGATGATATCCCGCCTTTCCTGCACCTGCGTGAGCTGCGTCAGGCCACCTTGTGGACGCGCCAGGGCGATGAGTAACAGGCTCAGGACGACAACGGTGCTGCCCCAGCACAGACGCGTGGCCAGGCTTGATGGCTGGCCACCATAGAGGAGGTGTAGCGAGGAGTAGTGCCAGGCCTGCTGGGGACGCACCAGCAAGAGGAGCAGAAGCAGACCGCCAAACAACAGCAGCATAGGATGAGCAAGTTGAATCATCGTTGCTGCTCTCCCTGGAGTTTCTCAAACAACATAATGGTGTCCCACCAGAGTTGCCGCTCTACCGCCAGGGGGACTGAGTGTGGTTGGTGTTTCAGCGTCTCGCACTGCTCCAGCAGGCTGAGAATATTGTGTGCCTGGAGCGTGTCGTGGAGCTGCGCCGCGAGTTCCGACGTCGTCAGGGTAAAGGCAGGCACACGATAGGCAGTCTGCACATACTCGCGCAGGATGTGATCCAACCGTGCCCCAAGCGAGGAGGCATACCCTTCAGGAGTCCGGAAAAGCACAGCGGCTTCGTGCCGCAGTGTCTGCAACGTCAGTTCGGTGACCGTGGATGGACGCGCGGCCCTGGCTCGCTGCCGTTGCCAGGCGGTCAACTGTTCCCAGCCCAACCCGCCAACGGCTCCCAACACCAGGAGCATCCCCCCCACAAGGAAGATCCACATCAGACCAGTACGTGCATCATCGACCTGACCCTTGATCGTGAGAGGCCGTGGGGGGCGTAAAGGACCGAGACGGGACAGATGGATGAGGGCTGGCTGCGTCAGCAAACGCTTATAGGCGTGTGTGGGTTGCGGCAGGTTGGGCGCTGGTGGCAAGGCATAGAGAATTTCCAGCGGCCCAAAAACGGTAGTCATGGGAGTTGGGCCAAAGTATTGCAAGGTATAGACGGCGCGGTACACTTTGCTGCCCGGTGACAGGGTCGCAGAGGTCAGTTGCAGATGACGGATTTCAAAGGGGCCAACCTTGTCGCCAGGGTGTGGGAGATTGATCAGATCGAGCGTCACATTGCCGGTCGTCTCGATCACCAGGGTGACGGGGATTTCGTCGCCAATGAAGTAGCCATAGGAGTGCGGGAGTTCAAACCGAGACAGAATAGGAAACTGCTCCGTAGCGTTTGCCGCTGGTGCAGGCGGCGTGCTGGTGAAAGCATGTCCCGCCAGGTAGCCCCCCCCACACCCAAGCGCCAGGAGGAGGAAGAGCAGGCGTGCGGACTTCATCCCTTTGTCCTCCTGCGGCGCCCAAGAAACAGCCGCGTGATGTCCTGCACATAGTCGCTGCAGGGACTCACCGTGACAGAGGCAATGCCCAGGTGTTGAAAGGTCTGCTGGAGCTGGCGCTGCCGTGTTTGTGCTACGGCCGCCATAATTTGACGGTTTTTGGCCGAAAAGTCGTACCTGGTGATTTGCCCGGTTTCGAGATCGCGTAAGGCCATCCTGGCATACCCTGCAGGCAACTCTTCTTCCCGTGGGTCGGTAACGACCAGGGCAATGACATCATGCCGCGCCTGTAGCCGGGCCAGAGCCTGGGACAGAGGCAGCATATCGTCGGTGAGAAAATCCGACAGGAGAAACAGCAAGGCTGGCCGTTTGAGCCGCTCCTCCAGTATCGCGGCCACTGTGACCCAGTCTGCCCTCGTGCGCTCATAGGCGTCGTGCAGGATAGCTGCTGGGATGGCCTGTTGATACCTCCGGGCTCGACGAGGCGGCAGATAGGTCTCTACTATAGAGGTAAAACCCAGGAATCCGACGCGGTCGTGCGACAACAGAGCAGAATAGACGAGGGAAGCGCTGATTTCAGCAACGAGCCGCTTCTTCGAAAGCCGCACACTGCCAAAGTCCATGGAGGCACTCACATCTACCAGCAGCATGACGGTGAGGTCTTTTTCTTCATAATAGGTGTTGACGAGTAATGGCGTCCCCCCGCGGCGCGCCGTAGCCGCCCAATTGATCGTCCGCACACCTGCGCCGTAGGAGGACTCCTTGAGCTGATCAAATTCCAGCCCGGTACCCCGCAGCCGGCTCCCATGCTGTCCCAAACGCAGGTGTTGCGCATGCCACCGGATCGAGTAGGGGATACGCGACACCCGTTGGACAACCGCCTCACTCATGGGATCTCCACCTTATTCAAAATGCGACTGATGACGTCTTCAGGCCGCAGACCCTCGACCTCGGCCCGAAAGTCCAGCACCAGACGATGGCGGAAGACATCGGGCACAATGGCTTTCACATCGTCGGGGAGCACATAGGTGCGTCCCCGCAAAAATGCCTGCACGCGACAGGCTTTGCGCAGATTGATGGTGCCACCGCGTGGTGATACTCCCAGGCGAATACGGCCACGCAGATCTTGCAGGCCAGCGTACAGCTCGGGCTGGCGCGTGGCACGCACCAGGCGGACAATGTATTGCTTGATCTGTTCGCTGACGTGGACAGTATGTTTGATGTACTCGCAGAGTCCTACCAGTTGTGCCGGTGATGTCACGGTGGTGACATCCTGCAGGGGGTCGCGCCGGTCCAGAGCTGGCATATCGAGGAGCCGTACTTCCTCCGCTTCTGTAGGATAGTCCACCAGCAGCTTGAACAGGAAACGGTCGAGCTGGGCTTCGGGCAGCGGGTAGGTGCCTTCTTCCTCTACGGGGTTCTGCGTGGCGAGGACAATAAAGGGCTCGTTCAGGCGGAACGTGTCAGTGCCCAACGTCACTTCGCGCTCCTGCATCGCCTGTAAAAACGCCGCCTGGACTTTGGGCGGGGTACGGTTGATTTCATCCGCCAGCAAGAAATGCGTATCGAGAATAGGCCCCTTTTGTACTCGCAAGCGGCCTTCCTCGGGGTGGTAGATCAGTGTGCCAGTGATATCGCTTGGCATCATGTCGGGCAAGAGCTGAACACGGCGAAAACTGCCGCCAATGGCCCTCCCGAGGGCGCTCACCACCTGGGTTTTAGCCAGTCCCGGGACCCCCTCGAGAAGTACATGGCCATCGGCCAGCAAGGCGATCAACAGTTTTTCAATAAGTGCCTGCTGTCCTAGGACCACATACGATACCTCCTCAATGATGGTTTCTATCGTGCGAAGATATTTTGTGTGATCATGAGGAGAAGGCCAGGGACTTTTTATAATGCTTGCTTGCATAGCGAATGATCCTTCTGCCCTCCCATAGGTAGTACATCAATACAATGTTCTACAGGATATTCTGAATATTGTTCGACCTGCTTTATATGTATTTCCCCACCTGGGCAAGATCCGTGCCAGATATGGCTATCCGTGCTTTGACCTGGAGCTGCCTTTGGGGCCGAGCGACCCTGTATGTGCTTTTGACTACGGGTTACAGGCAGACCGCTACAACACTCCGCCGCTTGCTGAAAGATTCTCAGCAGGGTTCATAGAGCCTTCATACTGCTGCCAGTTCTCAAAGTGGGATAGCTTACCTCATTCTGAGAATCATCTGTGTAAAATGTCGATGACATAGAAAGCGCCGTTATGCCCTGCCCGTGGACGAAGTAGCGGACAATTTCGACCCCTGGGCCTAGGCGTTTCTCGGCATCGAACATGGCCCAAGTCCTTCTCCCAATTCGAGAAGACATCCCATCATAATGAGAACTGAGACACTGCTAGCATATTTCGCGCCCGGTGGGGAAGCGGTGCCTAGAGTCAAGCCGCACCAGAGGGCCTTGCTCGTGGCATAACATTTGCTCACTGAACAGACCAGCGGAGGATTACATCAACAACGTGTGGAGAAAAGATATGAACACTATGCTTATACCCATTATTGTGTTGTTTCTGGGCGTATCAAGTGGACTCTTTGCGGGGGTGGCCATAGCAGCCGAGAGCCCGATCATCGTGCAGATGAAAGGGAAAGCCATTGGTGAAACACAGCGCATTCCACCTATTGAGGCCACCGGGACACGTGAAGGCAATTGCTTTAACGTGGAGCTGATTGATGTGCGACAGGAAGAGCGCATAGGTACGGCGATGCGCTGTTTTACCGATGTACACACGACGCAAAACGGACTGGCTTTCACTGAAACCACGTTTTTGCATCTTCCAGCAGGGAAAATCGTGGCGCGGACTCGTATGACAGCCCAGCCCATCATCGACAACGGCACAGAGATGACGCACATCACCGGGACGGTGCCGTCGTCGTTTGCCACCAACCTTCTGACCGACGCTGGCACCGCCAGATTCAAAAACCTGCCGGGACGCATGCGCTTGAGCGGCGTCATGAACCTGCACAATTTCCGCGACAAAAACGAAATCACCTTTAATGACATTGCCATTGTGCACTTCACAGATAGTGCAGCCCAGATCAAGCAAGCGCAACAACGCCTTCGGGAAGCAGGCTTCTATAAAGACACGATCGACGGCATTGTTGGTCCGAATATGACCAATGCTCTGCGTCAGTATCAGGCGAAACACGGCTTACCAACAACTGGAGAGTTAAACGAAGCCACGCGCAAATCCTTGGATATACAATAAACGCAAGTATGCGGGAAGGAAGCACCATGTTGAGCTGGACGATGTTTTTCCTGGTTATTGCGATTATTGCTGCGTTACTGGGGTTTGGAGGGCTTGCTGGTGTTGCCGCAGAGATTGCCAGGATCCTCTTCTTCCTTTTCCTGGTTGTCTTTCTCGCTACGCTGGTTTCAGGGCTCATTCGAGGGAGATCATAACCGACCACTCACCTGGCCTCTGCTCGTCGCGGCTGCCGCGGTTCATATTTCCCTTCCGGCCCTGCGTAACACCGAGGTAATCGGTTCCATGAGGTATTGCAGTGGCGTCACTGGCGTGCCTTCGATGTAGAGCACCTCGGTGGACCCGGCTGCGGTGGCGCGACGTCCTCCAGCATGAGCGGACTCCCGGGCTCTTTCAGAACTAAGGCCCTCATATGTGCACCTCCTGCGCTGGCGAAGGCGTCCGTCAATCGCCTTGGGGGTCAGTTAGGGGTCAGAGTGACTCTACTCATAAGCCGTCCGTACCATAGCATATTTACGCAGGCTATCCTAGCACGTCGGTGGCGTCTGCCGCAGGCCAGCGGGCGACTCGGCGAGTCGCCCCTATCAGACCACGAAGCCAGGGTGGAGTCCGGCCTGTGCCGGCGTGCCAGGGTGCGGGGGATGACACGTCCCTGCCCTTGCATTCCCCCAGACTCTGCCGCATACTCACCAGCACCGTGTTTGTCAGAAATCCAGTGCTGCTCTGCAGGCGGCAAGTGCTCCGCAAGCGCCAGCATCTCCCCAGGAGAGGAAGGAAACACTCAGTGGTGCAGAACAATGAACGCACGGCGGCGGCCGTCCCGGATAGCCGCTTCATAGAGGGCTACATTGAGGCGGACGGCTTTCGCATTCGCTACCAGGAGGCCGGGCAGGGCGAGCCGCTGGTGAGCCTGCACGGGGCAGGCGGTATGCGCCTGTCTCGATCCCATGTGCTGCTCGCCGCGCAGTATCGAGTCATTGTCTTCGAAGTGCCGGGCTTTGGCCACTCGCCAGCCAATGAGCGCTCGCAGTCCATGCCAGAGCTCGCCCGTACCATGACGCAGGCCATAACCAATCTGGGCCTGGCGCGCTATAACCTGATGGGCAACTCGTTTGGCGGCACACTGGCGCTCTGGATGGCCGTGCAGCAGCCGGAGCACCTGCACGCCCTGGTCCTCGTGGCGCCGGCCGCCATCCGACTGGCAGAGGCGGTGTTGCCGCAGACGCTCTCACCCGAGGAACGCCTGGCCCTGTTGTACGCGCATCCGGAACGTCAGGCGCCAGCACCACCCCTGGATGCGGCGATACTGGCCAAGCAACAGGCCCTGGTGCGCCGCCTCATCGGACCGGCCCGTGACGAGGCCTTGGAGGGCCGCCTGCCGGGCTTGCACGTCCCGGTGCTGGTACTGTTTGGCACGCTGGACCGCATGATCCCCCCCGCCATGGGCCGCCTCTACTGCGAGAAGCTGCCCAACTGCCACCTTGTCCTGGTATACGATGCGGGGCATGCCGTGGACGCCGATCGCCCCGAAGCGTTCGTTTCTGTGGTCAGTGACTTCTTACAGCACCATGAAGGCTTCCTGGTCAACCGGCAGAGCGGCCTCATCAATCCCTAGGGCCGGGGCGTACATGCCTCACCAGTGGTCCATGACTACGCACACGCACGGCGAGCCGATGACCACCCGCCAAACTGGCGTTGCGGTACGCAGTACAATCTATCGCTGACGCCCCCAGGGATACCTGCTATACTCCACAACAAGGGTGTTGCATACATCCATATCATCTCCCGTCGCCCAGAAAGAGCGCTGTCATGGCCCAGCCCGCCCGCTTAATCACCCCCAGGCGCTATGTGCGCTTTACCGATCACCTGCGCCAGACGTTTGCCTGTCGTGTGCATAAGGTGTGCATTGACGCCGGGTTTACCTGCCCCAACCGTGACGGAGCGCTGGCCGTGGGCGGGTGCATCTACTGCAACAATGTGAGTTTTAGCCCCGGCAATCGCCGCCTCTCGGTCACCGAGCAGGTGGAACGTGGCAAGCGGTTTTTGCGTCAGCGCTACGGTGCCGAGCAATTTATCGCCTATTTCCAGGCCTACACCAATACGTATGGTGATGTGCGCCTGCTGCAACGCCTGTACGATGAGGCCCTGGCGTGCGAAGATATTGTGGGGCTGTCTATCGGCACGCGCCCCGATTGTGTGCCTGATGCGGTATTAGACATGCTGGCGGACTATGCGTCACGGACCTACCTGTGGCTTGAACTCGGCCTGGAATCTGGCCATGATCAGACGCTGGCGTGGCTCAATCGCGGCCATACCGTGGCAGCCTTTGACGATGCCGTGCGGCGCGCGCAACAACGCCATTTGCGTGTCTGTGCGCACCTCATCCTGGGCCTGCCTGGCGAGTCCCCAGCGGCTATGCTCGCCACCGTGCGGCATGTCGCGGCCCTGCGTGTAGAGGCGGTGAAGCTCCACCATCTGCACGTCGTGCGGCATACGGTGTTGGAAAAGATGTATCACCGCGGGGAAGTGACGTTACTCAGCCTTGATGCGTACGCCGCCCTGGTGGTGGACTGTCTGGAAATCTGCCCACCAGAGATGATCATCATGCGCTTAATGGGGGATGCGCCGCGTGCCACGCTCGTCGCACCGTCGTGGTCGCTGCAGAACAGGCCGTATTGCAGCGTATTGCACAAGAACTTGAACAACGTGAGACCTACCAGGGCAAGCTGTTTAACGTCTGAGAGCCGTACGAGAACTGGGCAGGTACCCCGATGACCCAACCAGCTGACACCTTGCTTGTCAATGGCCGCATTTTGACGATGGACAGCGCCGACGCCGTGCAACAAGCCGTGGCCATTCGCGGCGCACGTCTGCAAGCCGTTGGCAGTGACGCAGACCTGCGCGCCCTGGCCGGGCCAGCGACGCACATCATTGATCTCCAGGGACACACCGTTGTCCCCGGCCTTATCGATACGCACGCCCATATGGATCGCGAAGGTCTCAAGAATCTCCTGCCTGGCCTCGAAGGTGTACGCTCCATTGCTGACATTCTGGCTGTGATCAAGCGCGAAGTGGCGGGCAAACGCCCCGGCGAATGGGTCGTGACCATGCCGATTGGCAATCGCCCAAACTACGCCGATGTGCTCACGCAGCTCGCCGAGGGGCGCTATCCAACGCGCTGGGAACTGGATAGGGTGGCGCCCGACAATCCGGTGTACATCCGCGGCATCTGGACGCCCTGGAATGTCCCGCCAGCGGTGTCGGTGGCCAATAGCCGGGCCTTACAACTCGCCGGTATTGATCGGCATACGCCGTCACCGCACCGTAGCGTGGTGATCGAACGCGATACGCAGGGGGAACCGACCGGCGTCTTTATAGATCACAACATCTATCCGGTCGTCGAGTTCAGCCTCATGCGTGTCGTGCCACGCTTTACTCTCACGCCGATCGCGTGCGCGCTTTGCGGGAATCGATGCGACTCTACAACAGCGTGGGCACGACCACCATTTACGAAGGCCATGGGGTGGCGCCAGAGGTCCTGCAGGTCTATAAGGCCGTCTGGGATAGCGGCGACATGACCGTGCGCTGTCACCTCGTGCTCAGTCCCACCTGGCGCTCGCTGCAGGAGGCGGCCAGCGACATGGCGCGCTGGGGACACACTGCCTCAGGCTATGGTTTCGGGGATGATTGGCTACGGCTGTGTGGCTACTTCTTGCAACTGCGTGGCCAGCGCCACGTCGCCCGTCTGCGCTCGGCGGAATTGCCCTTTACCGGCTGGGCCGGTTTTGCCCAGTCGTACAACACTGCGCCACGCTTCCAGGCGCTGTTACGCCTGGCAGCCCAGCACAACCTGCGTGTGCACACCCTGGCCGCCAGCGTACCAGAACTCGAAGACGTCTTGCAGGCCTTTGAGGCCCTGCAGGCAGAATATCCCATTGCCGAACGTCGCTGGGTGCTCGAACACGTCCGTGATGTCACCCCGGAACAATTACCGCGCCTGAAGCGCCTCGGGGTGGTGTGCGAGACGATTCCCCTCACGCACCTCTGGCTGCGTGGCAGCGCCTATGTTGCAGACTCCCATGCCGCGCAACGTACGGTGCCGCACCAGGACTTTCTCCACCATGGCATCCCCTTTGGGATGGGGACAGACAACAAGCCCTACAATCCCTTCCACACACTCTGGGCCGCAGTGGTGAGGCAGGAGCGTCGCTCTGGCGCAGTCATCGGCCCCCAACAGTGTTTGACACGTTTGCAGGCCCTACGCGCCTTTACCATAGGCGGAGCGTATTTTTGTGGCGTGGAAACGCAGCGGGGTTCGCTCGAAGTCGGCAAGCTGGCCGACCTCGCCGTGCTCTCCAACGATCCGTTACACGTGCCAGACGATCAGCTCCCTGACCTGCATGCCATCCTCACCATGGTGGGAGGACACGTCGTCCACAGCAGCAATGTCGTTGGAGTGTCGAGGAGCACGCCCCTTCGCTATCCTCCATGGCAATTTCGCTCGAGCGCTCCCGGCTCCCCGCTGCTATGCCGCAGAGTTGTCAAGTAGAATCTTGCAAATGTGCGCCATTGTGGCGTACATTTGTAAGAGTGTGAGGACTGCTTGCCAACGATGGCAGGCCAGCAGAGCCCTGTCATGTCTCAGTCGCACAACAAAGGAGACCGAGCCCTGCACCGGCATACTGCAGGATCACGCCGTAGCGACCAGTTCTCAGGGGGGAAGTGGGGCACCGTCCGCTGCTTCTGCCTGTCCGGCGTGTGCTGGCTGCTGCTGGCCTATAGCCTGGCCGCTGGTATCGGAGACGCGGCAACAATGCCCGTGGTCCAGGATGTGCGCCTGCGCTCCGATCACCGCGACACGCATGTGGTGATCGAAGTTGACAGCGTCGTGCCGTATGAAATTGGCCGTCTCGCCCAACCGCATCGCCTCCTTATTGACTTGCCCAGGACGCGCCTGCCCCAGGACTGGGATCGTCACAGTATGCAGGTGGACGACGGACGCCTGAGCACTATCCGTATCGTCCAACACCAGGCCGATCAGGTGCGCATCGTGCTGGACTTGCAGACGGATGGAGACTACTTCATTTTTACCCTCCACAATCCGTATCGCATCGTGGTGGAGCTGCAGGGAGAAAAGTCGCCCCTGGGCCGCCAGGCAAATCTCCCAAGGCGCCGGCATCTCCGCCACGTGCGGCTGCGCCGTCGACGTCAACGCGACCGTTGACGCTGGTTATTGATCCTGGCCATGGCGGCAAGGACCCTGGAGCGATTGGCCCAGCAGGGCTGATGGAAAAAACCGTCACACTGCAAGTTGCCAAAGCACTGCAACAGGTCATTCGGAAAGCGCTACCACAGGCGCGGGTGATACTCACTCGCGACACGGATGTGTTCGTGCCGCTCAAACAGCGCGCGGAAATGGCCAATAAACACGCGGCTCAGCTGTTCATTTCCATTCATGCCAACTCCAGCACCAATCAGGAGGCCAGCGGCATAGAAACGTGGTACCTGAGCTTTGCGGCGAATGAGCGGGCCAAGAAAGACGGCCGCACGGGAAAACCAGATGCAAGAGACCCAAGTATCCGCGCTGGAAGTCATCCTGCGTGATCTCCGACAAACAGATCGTATCAACCAGTCCTCTATGCTCGCTGGCATGGCGCAGACGTCTCTGGCCCAGCATATGACAGGAGCAATACGATGGCATCATTGACCGTGGGGTGGATGGTGCCCCGTTCGTCGTGCTCTTACACACGTCCATGCCGAGCATCCTGGTCGAAGTCTCCTTCATGAGCAATCCACGCGACGAGAAGCGCTTGCAAAACCCGGCCTATCAACGCTCCCTCGCCCAGGGCATCTTTCGCGGTCTCCACAAGTACCTGCAAACGACCGTGGTGGCGGCGCAATAACGCTGCGCGGTTGTCGTTGATCGCCCACTGGCCAGCTGGTCGGGTGGCACAATCCCGCCATGGACGTTACAATATAGCCACGCTTCTGGAGCTCTCTGCCGGCAAGGACCTGGAACATGGCATTCCCGAACGACCCACAACCCTGCGCACAACCCCGCCCTCACGCTGGCGTTTCTGGTTCGTGTTAACGCTCATCGTCGGGCTGGTGTGGCTCATCGGTAACCGCTGGCGGGATGGCTTCCTCGCTTCTGACGCCGTACCGCGGACGGTGACGCCACGTGGGGATCTCGCCGCCGACGAAAGTGCCACCATCGCGCTGTTCCGTCAGCGCCTCACCCTCGGTGGTGTATCTCACCAGCCTGGCGCTGAAGCGTGACATCTTCAGTCTCAACCTGTTCGAGATCCCCCACGGAGCGGGCTCTGGGTTTGTCTGGGATCAGGACGGACATATCATTACGAACTTTCACGTCATTCAAGAGGCCAGCGGCGCCCGCGTGACGCTCGCCGACCACTCCGTCTGGGACGCCCAACTGGTCGGTACTGCTCCCGACCAGGATCTGGCTGTCCTCTATATCAATGCGCCCAAGCACCAGTTGAAACCCATTGCTATTGGGACCTCCGGCGATCTGCAAGTCGGCCAAAAGGTGTTTGCCATTGGCAATCCATTCGGCTTAGATCAAACCTTGACCACCGGGATCATCAGCGCCTTAGGCCGCGAGATTAATGCGGTGACTGGACGGACTATCTCTGGGGTGATTCAGACCGATGCGGCCATTAATCCTGGGAACTCGGGGGGACCGCTACTCGATAGTGCTGGCCGTTTAATCGGCGTCAATACGGCCATCTATAGTCCCTCAGGAGTGAGTACGGGCATCGGTTTTGCCGTCCCAGTGGACACCGTCAACCGCGTTGTGCCACAGTTGATCCGCCATGGTCGTATCATCCGCCCTGGCCTGGGCGTGCGTATTGCCGATGATGCCACGGCCCGGCGCTTCGGGCTGCAAGGAGTGCTCATCATCCAGGTCGAGAAAGGCAGTGCTGCCGAAACCGCCGGCCTCCGAGGGCACCAAACGTGATAGCGAAGGCCGCTTGCTGCTGGGTGATGTCATCGTGCAGTATCAACGCCGATCCCATCACGGCCTCAGGCGATTTATTGAACGTCTTGGAAAAGTACGCCGTTGGTACGACCGTCACCGTGGCTGTGCTGCGGGAAGGCACACGCGTGACGGTGCCCGTGACCCTCCAACCCTTACGGTAGGAACAGGAACAGTCGTGGCAAGCGACAACCTCGAGCGCTACTATAAAACGTTGCATCTCGCACCAGGGGCGTCGTTTGACGAGGTAAAGCGCGCCTATAGAGCCCTGGTCAAAGTCTGGCATCCGGATCGCTTTTCGCAAACACCGCATCTGCAGCAACAGGCGCTGGAAAAAATTCAGGCGATCAACCGCGCCTATGCCAAAATTCGCTCTGTGTCGCTGCCGCCACCCTCACGCTTGACGCCTGTGCATATGCACGTATAGACGCACCGTCTGCAGACCGCCACAGCGGCGCCACGACAGGGAGAATACCCACCTGGGCCATCGCCCTTGCCGCCTTTGTCATCCTGCGCCTGCTCGTGGCGCATGTCCTTGCCGCCTGCGCCCTGTGGCCGCAACCGCTGCCCCTGACGCCCGCTGCCGACGTCCTGTCGAGTGCACCGGCAGTCTCTCTGCCCACCAGCGCCCAGCAGCCACCTGTCGCCCCTCCCCCCGCAGAGGCCCCGGCCGCAGAGGTATCCGACCATGGCGCCAGCCTGCCCTCAGGCAGCGTGGCCCAACCATGCCATGCCGTTACAGTATTTCACGGTGGGTTCGACCAAGGCCGAGGTCCTGGCTGTGCAGGGGCCTCCGACCCTGGCTGAGGCGCATCTGTGGGAATATGGCGGCTCGCGCGTCTACTTCCGCCACGACAAAGTGACACGCTGGGAAGTATGGCCGCGCTTTCCGTTAAAGGTACGGCTCCTGCCCGCCACATCGGTCGATACCATGCCACCATACTTCACGGTGGGCTCGACAAAGGACGAGGTCTTGCGTATTCAGGGCACGCCAAGCCGTTTCACCGAACGCGTGTGGGATTACGGGCCATCACGCGTCTACTTCGATGGCGATCGCGTCATGCGTTGGCACGAGTGGCGCGGCTCTCCCTTGAAGGCCCGTCTGCTCCTCACCGACGCAGGGTAATCGAGGCGGACACGAAAGGAGAGTGGCAATGGATGATGCAGTCGCGGTTCGCGGTACCACCCTTCCCCTCTATGGGGAGAGCCTGCCCCTGGCGACTGATCAATATCAACTGACCATGGGACAAGCCTACTGGCAGCACGGCATGGCGGATCACCAGGCCATCTTCACCTACGCCTTTCGCGACAATCCCTTCGGAGGCGGCTATGCCGTATGCGCTGGCCTGGCGTATGTGGCCTACTTCGTCCAATATCTCAAAGAGTACGGTTTCAGCGCGCAGAATACGCAATTCCTCGCCAGGTTGCTCGGGCATGATGGGCAGCCGCTGTTCTGCGAGGCCTATCTGGATTTTCTCCGCCACATGCCGTGGGATCTGCAGGTGGACGCCATCCCCGAGGGTACCGTGGTCTTTGCCCATGAACCGATCGTGCGCGTATATGGCCCCATTATTGCCTGTCAAATCGTCGAAAGCTTTGTGCTCACGGAGATGAACTTCCAGACGCTCATCGCCACCAAAGCGGCCAGGATTTGCCTGGCGGCAGGGGGGAAGCGGTCTCTGAGCAAGGGTTGCGACGGGCGCAGGGACTCGATGGCGCCCTGACCGTCTCCCGCGCCGCCTACATTGGCGGCTGCACGAGCACCTCCAACTTACAGGCGGGCTATCTCCTGGGCATCCCCACGAGTGGCACCATGGCGCACAGTTTTGTCATGGCCTTTGCCTCAGAAATCGATGCCTTTAAGGCGTATGCCGAGTCTCTGCCCAACAACTGTGTGTTTCTCGTCGATACCTATCATACGCTCACTGGCGTGCAGAAAGCCGCCGAGGTCGGCAAGTGGCTGGCAGAGCGCGGCCAGAAGCTGCTCGGCATTCGTCTGGACTCGGGGGACCTGGCCTGGCTCAGCCGGGAAGCGCGTCGTATCCTCGACGCACACGGGCTCAACGACGTGAAGATTTACGCAGCCAACGACCTTGATGAACGCATCATCGCCGACCTCAAAAGCCAGGGGGCTACCGTGGCGGCCTGGGGGGTTGGCACCAAACTCGCCACCGGCGGATCACAATCAGCCCTCGGCGGTGTGTACAAGCTCGGTGGCATCCGCCGACCAGGGGAGGCGTGGCGGCGGACGATCAAAGTGTCTGAACAACGCCTGAAAACGTCCACTCCTGGTTTTCTCCAGGTACGACGGTTTTATAGCCACGATGGCTTGCTGCTTGCCGATGCCATTTACGATGAGGAACTCGGCATCGCCGACGGCAGCACGATCATCGCGCCGATGGATCCAGACCGCCAGTTTACCATCCCGCCCGATGTGCCGGGTGAAGACCTGCTCGTACCCGTCTGTCGTGACGGCGTCTACATCGGGGACAATCCGGCGCTGGCGGCGATACGCCAGCGCACCATGGCGCAACTCGCCCGTCTCGATCCGACCGTCAGGCGTCAGTTGTATCCCCATGAGTATAAAGTCGGTCTGGAGTCGCGGCTGTTCGAACTGCGTCGCGACATGATCCATGCGCAGCGCGGCTATTAGGGAGGCAGGCAAGAGGCCGACACTGGCCGGCGCAAAAGCTTGGCTTTTTCTCCAGGCCTTCCGTATACTGTTGCTGTCAAGGACATCCCCTGGAAGCAGCGGCGTTATTCCCCGATAATGTGACACCAGGCTCAGGCCGCCTGGTTGCCTGGCACATTTCACACACGGCGGGAGGCGTCGACAAGCGTATCAGGAGACCGCCATGCTCGCACGGGACGAATGGCTCGGCTTAGCCCGGAAGCTCGACTGGGAGTACTCATACGTCTCAGAGGCGGAGGTCTTCCCCGAGGTCACCAGCGGCCGGCCGTGGTTACCCCATGCCGCCTGGCAGCACTGGGATGAGCCCTACCGCACCTCCTACCGCGAATACGTCACGACCCAGCACGAGAAGGACGCCTCGGTCACTGCCGTGCGCGAGGCGGTGGGACGGCTGGAAGATTTTCAACGGCTGGCGCTACCCTGGATCAACGGGCTCAAATTCCATGCCGCGGCTCTGCCGCTCGCCGAGTTTGCCGCCGTGGTCGGGAACCTCAGGGCCGGTCGCTTTGGACGCGACAGCGCCTGGCGGACCATGGCCACCTTCGGGGCCCTGGACGAATTCCGCCACACGCAGATCCCGCTCCTGCTGATGCACGAATTGGTGCGCTGGGATGCCCAGTTCGACTGGACGCACAAGTTCTATCACACCAACAACTGGGTCGCTATTGCCAGTCGGCACCTCGTTGATGAGCTCCTGCTGGCTGCCAATCCCATCGAATTCGCCATTGCCACCAATTTTGTCTTCGAGACCGGTTTTACCAATCTGCAATTTGTCGGACTCTCGGCGCTCGCCCGCCTGGTGGGCGACCACATGTTCGAGACCATGGTCAACAGCATCCAGACCGATGAAGCCAGGCACGCCCAAATCGGTCCCCCCGTGCTGGCGACCGTCATTCGGCATGATCCGGCCTATGCCCAGTACCTGTTGGATAAGTGGTTCTGGCGCAGCTGGCAGTTGTTTGCCATCCTGACCGGTTTTTGCATGGATTACCTGACCCCGCTCGAACAGCGCCCCTATGCTTTCAAGGAGTTTATGGAGGAATGGATTCTCGACCAGTACCTGCGCCATCTGGAGGCATTCGGCATGCAGAAGCCGTGGTACTGGGACTTCTTTCTGGACTCGTTGGATATCTACCACCACATGGTATATGTCAGTGCTTACACGTATCGCGCCACGGTCTGGTTTAACATGGTCGTGCCCAGTCCGGCAGAGCGCGCCTGGCTGCGCCAGAAGTATCCGAAGTACTGGCACCTGCTCGAACCAGTGTGGGAGCAGGTCAGCGAGCGTTGGCGGCACAGCGACCCCGGTCTCGAGTGGAGCACGCACGGGGCCACACCAGTGGCCTTCTGTGATCTGTGCCAGATTGTGCTGTGCCATGGCACGCCGCTGCGCAATGCGGCACAGACGCTCGAGTACAACGGCCGCCGGTACATCTTCTGCTCCGAGCCCTGTCGCTGGATCTTCACGCAAGAACCGGAACGATATGCTGCCCACAAGGATGTGGTCAAGCGCATCCTCGCCGGAGAAGCGCCAGCGAACCTCCTCGAGCTGCTCCGGCAGTATTTCCTGTTGACCCAGGAAACATGGGGCAAGGATGCCAGTGGTGGTAACTATCCCTGGCTCGACAGAGCCGGCCGCAGCCAGGCACCACAGTAGGGCAGGCCATATGTTGCTTCCCCTCTACGGCTTTCTGCAAGGTGACACCCTGGGACTCCTGCTCCTGGTAGAAGAGGACGAGACCGTTCGACGACCTGGCGAGCAAGCTGCAGCAGGCGGCCAACGTCAGGGTGACGGCGCCAAGCCCGGGTCGAGGTGTGGTACAAAAACCGGCGCCTAGAACCCCAACTCGACTATTGCGCAGGCGGGCTTCGAGCCGCTGGAGCGGTTCGATGTGGTGCAGAAGGACGACTGATGGCCTTCCAAAAAGTGGCCACCCTGGACGACCTCTGGAGCGGCGAAAAGCTGGGGGTGGTGGTAGCCGCCAGGCGCGTCCTGCTGGTCAATATCGACGGCACGGTCTATGCCTACGAAGATAGATGTGCGCATCTGGGCGTAGCGCTCAGCGAAGGCTCCCTGCAGGACACGGTCTTGACCTGCCGCGCCCACTGCTGGGCATACGACGTCTGTACCGGCCGGGGCTATAATCCCGCCACGGCCCGTCTGCAGGCGTTGGCGGTGCGGGTGGATAACGGCAGTATCCTGGTCGATGTGGAGCAGACGTGGGTTGCCCCATAAGCGGCGCCGAGGGGTATGCCAGGAGTGCAATCGTATGGCTGATGCAGAACACCACACCTACGACTATGTTGGCCCGGTCCTGCAGGCGGGTGAGGTTGCCGAGGCGGTGACTGCGGCGATCAGGCAACTCAACAACACCGTGATAGTGCTCGACCGGGGCGCCTACCAGCGGGTGTTAGTCCCGGGGCGCTGCGTTCTTACCCGGGTGGCCGTCGAGGCCCACCTGGGGCGGCTCGCTGCGCTTCCCAGGCGATCTGGAAAAAATTATGCCGGCGTTTCAGGGGAGTTTTACCGTGTCCGAGGCGGAGGCGGTCTGGGCCTGTAGGACAGCGCCGACGCGTCATGAAAAGCGGTGCTGAGAGGAGCCCCTATGCCAGCGCAGAAAACTTACTGGCACCTGCTAGACAACAAACGTCTGCCAACGGAATATGAACTCGTCTCCACCCGGTTGCACTACTACACTACGCGTGGCTTTGAGGTCGATGTCCCCCTGCAGCAATGGTATCGCCAGTACCAGCAGGGCTCGCCCCTTACCTGCACTGACTGGGAGCAGTTCGTCGATCCGCGCCAGACCACCTACACGACATACACCGGCCTGCAGGCAGTCAAGGAGGCATTTGTGGATGGCCTGCTCGAATGGCTGGAGGTCACGGCATACGACCAGGGTCTCTCGTCAACCTGGGTACAGCTCCTGGACCGGGTCCTGGCGCCCATGCGCTACCCTTGCCACGCCTTGCAGATGGTGGCGGCCTATATCGGCCAGATGGGGCCGTGCGGGCGCCTCACCCTGGTTGGCATGTTCCAGGCGGCTGATGAGATCCGACGCATCCAACGCCTGGCCTACCGCATGCGCCAGCTCCAGCTCAGCCAGGCGGGATTCGGCGCAGATAGTCAGGCCCTGTGGCAACACGAGCCGCTCTGGCAGCCCCTCCGAGAAGTCGTGGAAAAACTCCTCGTCACGTACGACTGGGGTGAGGCCTTCACGGCCCTGAACCTCGTGGTGAAGCCACTGTTGGATGGTCTGTTCATGGTGCACTTTGGCCGCCTGGCCCGGCAGGAGGGCGACTATGTGCTGCAGCAACTCTTCGCCTCCCTATACGAGGACTGCCAGTGGCAGCAGCAGTGGAGTCAGGCCCTGGTGCGTCTGGTCATGCAGGATACCCCGGCGAACCAACAGGTCCTGCAACAGTGGGTCAATAAGTGGTATGCCATGATGGTGCCGGCCATCAGCACCCTTCACGCCCCTCTTCGACCAGTGCTCCGAGTCGCCAGGCGCCGTAACAGGTGCGGAGGTAGTCGCCCAACTCTACAGCTGCACTGGAGGAGTACTTGTGCCTGGCTGGCTTGGAACGACCTGAGGAGTAGCAACCTGTGGATGCAACTGCTGAACAACTGAGTCTACTGCTCCACGAACAACC
>CAVZBC010000090.1:0-40525 GCA_963773125.1 uncultured Gammaproteobacteria bacterium
ATTGTCGAGCCATACATCATTCTGCAACCCAGACTGTATGCCCGGTCAACAGGCGTGGGCCACCATTCACCAGCGGCAGTTTACAGACCGTAAGTGCCGGCGCAAAACGCCGGGCGACCAGCGCCACAATCTCGTCAATATCAGCACAGCGCGGATCGAGCAACAGCCCAAGCAGCGTCCCGCTGTGGGCGCGACACACCCCCAGGGCCTGGACATCGCGAGCCAGCGCCAATACGGCGAACAACGGGTTGAACAATATCGCCCGTGGGCTGTAGCGCTCAGCGTCGCCGCCGCACCGATGGCCTCCGGATTGCCCTGCTGCAGTCCCTGGCGTAGGAGCACAAAGGCTTCCTGATGCTGAGACGCTAACTGACGTAACATCTGACGATGGTCTAACCGATTGAAGGCAAGCGTATCCACCTCGCCACCAGGGTCCAGGACAAGCACGATCAGGGGTGGCACCGCTCCCAGATCCTCATAGCGTTGGCCATGCCGATGGTCCCATAAAGCCAGGCCAGGAAAGAGCGAGCTGTCGCTCGGCTCCACCTGGAGGGCGAGCCTGGCGACCTCGGATGCAGCCAGCTGTCGTCCGACGGCCCACCCGAGCGCATAGAGAGTGGCACCAATATCTGCCGTGCTGGACCCCATACCCACGGCTGCGTGGCAGCTTGGAGTGGAGGCGGACACAGCCACCGCTTTGCGTCTGACCGATATAGGTCAGGCCCGATGCAGGGCAGCGCGTGTCTTTGGCGCATCTACTGGCACCGTCCAGCCAACTCCCTGTTGCAGACACACTTCAGCCATACTATAGCGGCCAATCGGGCAGGAAACCAGGCAGTCTCCCCCATCCAGCGTCCCCTGGACGAACTCGCCACAGGTTGCTGGGAGCGCCACTCGTACTGCCCCATCCATGGTGTCCTCCTGCTCCGGATCATACGCCTTGCCGTTGCAGGTCGCCTCTCGTCCCAGGATTACTCGGCCCATACGATTGCCTCCAGGCGCTGCATGTCCAGGCTGGTGCCAACCTGTGATGCCAGCTCCGCCTTGTGCTAGCAGTACTCACCCGCGTGGGTAGCGTGCGCCAGGGACGGCCCATGACGATCACCTGAGAGCATGCATGGCCCTCTGGCTTGAGGAGTATTATGAAAGCTGAACCAGCAGGAAAAGTCAATCACCGGTGGCCACCTCTCGCCCGCGTGCGGGCGAGGGGCAAGAAGCACGGGGCAAATATCCGTGGTAACTCCTGAGACCAGATAGGTAAAAAAATTGCCTTACACACGGCAGCAACTCTGCTATAATGGCTCATGGCAGGGGAAGTATGGCGTGTCCTTCTTGATGGATCTCCCAATCATCAAGTAGACGCGGCTTCTATCCCTGTTAGATTTTGTAGTCCCCTCAACATGGCCCAAGTCGAAGTGTAGGTGTTCATCTTCACGCCCTGGAGTACAGGGAAGCCGGTGCAAGTCCGGCGCTGCCCCGCAACTGTAAACGGGGACGAAACCTGCGACAAGCCACTGGTCGTACGGCTGGGAAGGTGCAGGGAGTAGGACGATCCGTAAGCCAGGAAACCTGATCCAGCGTCCGCGACAACAGCCTTTCGCGGGAAAGGAATGTGTTTCATGTGGCGACGCCTCTCTGTATTGTCGACGGCTATCCCCCTTGTTGGACTCACGATGATGGCCGATCCGGTGCGAGCGGCTGACCCCCCCGAGGTGCAGCTCCTGCTCGATCGCATCCGCGTGCTCGAAGAACGCCTGAACAAGCTTGAGGAGGAGGGGCAAGCAGCGGTCGATATGTCTGCGCAGCGGGAGATCCTCAAGGAACCGCCGCCGAGTGGACGTTGCCCCGACGGGATCGACCGCAGGCCCGGACAGGAGTGCGGGCGAGCGGCGAGACACCCGACATGGAGCGCCTGGAGCGCCTCGAGGCGCTGGAAGAGCGCCTGGACAGGCTGGACCGGGCGAGGTGATCAAGAAGAAGGTTGAGTATGTCTGCCCCGGCGGGGAGATTCTCGATCAGCCCCCGCCGGGCGGCCGCTGCCCTGATGGGGAAGGCCGCCGCAGGTGCGGGAGACGTTCAGGAAGTCGACGGTGTTACGGCGCGAGTCCATTTCCGAGAAGGTCGAAGAGGCTATCCAGGACGCCGAGACCAAGAAAGTCGCCATGGGTGGGTCGGCGCGTGGCACTCCTCAGCAAGTCCTCAACGCCGACGAAGGGCAAAACGATCTCTTCGGCCAGGGGGCGGTCGATCTGACGTTGCTCTCCCAGCCGATGGCGCGGACGACCTTGTTCGTCGATCTCGAGGCCATTGCGGGCCCGGGGCCCGATCGGGAGCTCGGGAGCCTGTCGCGGCTGAACGCCGATGTGGAGACGCTGGGTGATCAGGACGAAAAGCTGACGATACGGGAAGCCTGGCTGGGGCTACGGTTGTTTAATGACCGCCTCGACGCCTTCTTGGGAAGCTCGATCCGACCAACTACTTCGATCGCAATGCCTTTGCCAACGACGAAACAGCCCAGTTCTTGGACGCAGCGCTGGTGAACAATCCGATGCTCAAGCAGCCGCCGAACGGAGCCGGCCTGGTGACGCGGTGGGATGCGAGCCGTGATCTCGGCTTCAGCCTCGGGGTGCACGGCGACCAACGATTTCGACGAGGATCTTGGACGGGCCGTTCGTCATTGGGGAGATCGATTATCACTCGGCCCGACTGCTCGACGGCAACTACCGTCTGTGGGCGCGCGTGGGCACGCTCCTGGACGATGACGATCCGGCAGACGTGGGGCATGGGCGTCAGCCTGGATCAACTGCTGACGCAGCAGCTCGGGGTGTTTGCGCGCGCGGGTTTCAGTCAGACGGACGGGATGCGCCAGACGTCCTACGCGGCATCGGCCGGCCTACAGCTGACGTCGCCGTGGGGGACCGTCCCAGAGATCGGGTGGGCGTAGGGTATACCTTCCAATGAAGCACCGGGAGATGAACATCTGGCCGAGTTCTACTATAATCTGTTCCTCACGGACCACCTGTCGGTCATCGGCAACGTCGCAGTGGCTCATCTCCGGCCCGAATCAGGTGACGGGGAAGACGAACCACAATGTCGTCATCCCAGGGTTGCGGGCGGTCGTGGGGTTCTGAGGGCACAGCGGTGACGTGGCAACACTATGTATGACCAAGGCGAAAGAAAGGAGACGCATCATGTGGCGACATGTTCTGACTCTGAGGGCCCTGCTGGCGCTGGTGAGTAGGCTGATGTGGAGTGCTCGCTGGAGCGCGCACCAGAAAACTCTGGCGGACTACGATCCCAAGACGCTGGTGATCGTGGTCAATCGGGATTCGAGTGACGTCACCATCATCGACCCGGCCACCGACGCGGTCGTCAAGCGAATCCCGCTCGGCGAGTACACCAACGCGCACATGGCGATGCTCAACCATGACGGCAAGAAGCTCCTCATCTCGGCCACCGGGCGTGATCGCTTTCTGGTGGTGGACCTGGTGACGGGCAAGGTCGAGCATACGGTCGAGACCGGCAAGACGCCGGAACACTTCGATGTGACGCCGGACGGCCGGCGGGCGTTTGTCGGCAACATGGAGGATTCGACGGTCTCCGTCATCGACGTGCATGAGGGGCGCGAGCTCAAGCGGGTCGACGGGCTTCTTCGAGCCGCACGGCTTCAGCGTCTTGCCTGATGGCTCGAAGGTGTACGTGTCGAGCCTTGGTTCCCATGAGGTCGCCGTCCTGGACGTCGAGCGGGCGCATGCTCAAACGCCTCGCCGTCGGCGACGTGGGCCGCGTGGCCGCGCGCGATCCGCAGCGCTATCTGTCGGAGATTAAAGGGATCGTCAACCCGACGCTGACGCGTGACGGCGCCTTCGCGTATGCGGCGGATAGCGACGCGGGCGTGCTGGCGATCATCGACACGAAGACCGACAAGATCGTCAAGACCCTCAAGGTTGGCGAGCAGCCGTGGCGCGCCTACAACTCGCCGGACGGACGCTGGATGCTGGTGCCCAACAATGGCGACTCGACCGTGTCGGTCATCGACACGACGAGCCAGAAGGTCGTGGCCAAGCTCAACGCCGGGTCGGAAATGACCGGGGTCAACTTCGCCGCAGGAGGCAGCAAGGCCTACGTCATCAGCCGGGGGGATTCGGCGGTCTACGTCTATGACATGCAGACATTTGGCCTCGTCACGCGCCTGAAGATCGGCACCGATCTGGCTCTGGAGACGGCGGCGACGACGGCGGATGGCACTAAGGTCTATCTGGCCTCCTCGACCGACGACTCGGTGTATGTCATCGACGCGCAGACAGACCAGGTGAAGCGGATCGCCAATGTCGGGAGGTATCCGTGGGGCGTCAGCATCCTGGCTGCGGCCAGCCCCAACTACTGCCATTAATCGTGGAGCTCGCGTGCCCGAGGTCGTCGCGTCTGGCATGGTGGCACCGGCCTGGCTCGGTGCCGCCCTGGCGCTCCTCGGTGTGCTGGCGAGCGGGTGTGCCCGGCCGCCGGCCAGCGACCCGGCGAAGGCCGAGTTGCTCCGGCAGATCCGCGAGGCCTATCTGTTCGACGTGGATGTGTCAGGTCTCGAGCGCTTGTCGGTGCCCGAGATCGTCGCGCGCCTTGATCCCGACACACGCCTGGTCGAGATGCGGCGGATGTCGCTCGACTTCATCCGCGGCTTCGAGCCTGAAGGCTCAGTCGTGGAGGTCAGGGAGTTGGGCGGTGGCCGCGGCTATCTCCGGCTGCGCTTCTTCGGACGCCGGACGCTCGCGGACGTGCGGAAGGCGCTCGACCGCTTCACTCCGCCACTCTGTGCCCTGACCATCGACCTCCGCGACAATGCTGGCGGGAGCTTCGAGCAGGCCCTACGCCTTGCCGAAAGGTTTCTCCCGCCCGGCGCGCCGCTGGCCATCTACGAGGGGCGAGAAGGACGCGCCCTGCTGTATGCGACCGGCACCACCGCACGCCTCGCCAGGAACGCCTGACACTCGTGATCAATGCCCAGACGGCCAGCAGCGCCGAGCTCTTTGCTGGCATGCTGCAGTGGCACCGCCGGGCCGAGCTTGGCGGCTCGCCCACGCTGGCAAGCGGACCGTGCAACAGTGCTATACGGCTCGACCAGGAACATTTGCTGTTCCTGACCACTGGCCGCTTTCTGGCTCCGGATGGGTCCCCGTTTGGCGTCAACGGGTTGACACCAGATCGCGCGTACGAGGGCGATGATGCGCTCAGCCTCATGGCGCCGTGCGCGGACACCAAGCCCCCAGAGCCTGGGGTGGTGCCATTGAGCAGTAGTACCGGTGCGATACCTTTTTAGCTACCTACTCAGACGTTGAAGCGAATGAGGAGTACGTCCCCATCCTGGACCGGATACTCTTTGCCTTCGAGACGGAGTTTGCCAAGTTCTCGCGCCTTGGCGAGCGAACCGCTATCGAGCAAGTCGTTGTAGCGGATAACTTCAGCACGAATGAAACCACGCGCTAAATCGGAATGAATGACTCCCGCCGCGTGCAAGGCTGAGGCCTGGGATGGGATCGTCCAGGCGCGTGTCTCTTTTTCTCCAGCCGTGAAGAAGGAACAAAGTCCGAGCAGGGCATACGATTGTTGCACGAAGCGCGCAAAGGACGACTGCTGCAATCCGAGTTCTGCCAGGAAGGCGGCGGCTTCTTCAGCCTCGAGCTGGGCAATTTCTCCTTCGATTTTCCCATATAGTGGCATCACCTCAGTAGCAGTCTCCGGCATCTGGGTAGTGAGTGCTTCTACCCAGACGCCTTCGGACGCCATATGGGCCTCATCAAGATTCAGCACCACGAGTTGGGCTTTACTCGTGAGCAGTCCAAAGCCGCGCAGTCGCTTGCGTTCATCCACTGAGAGCGCCAGGCTGCGCAAGGGCTGTTCCGCTTCCAGGGTGTCTCGACAGCGCTGCAACAGCGCGTATTCTGCCTCGAGTTCGGCGCTGTGCATTTTTTTCAGATCCTTACTGAGACGTTCGAGGCGTTTTTCGACCACCATCAAATCCGCGAACAGTAACTCACCATGCAGGCGGGTGAAGTCACGCACTGGATCGAGGGGGCCGTATGGGTGTGGGACAGCGGGGTCGTCGAAAGCGCGCAGCACATGCGCCAGGGCGTCGGCATCGCGCATCAGCGGTAAGAGTTGCTCGACGTATACCCGCGTCTCTTGCTGGCCTGGCAGACCAGGGTCAGCGAACTCAATCGTCGCCGGGGTGACTTTGCGGGAGTGATACAGGGCTCCCAGGGCCTGCAGGCGATCGTCCGGCACCGGCACAATACGGCTGTTGACCTTGCCCGCGGCGCGCATACCATGGCCATCAGCACCAGTCAGAGTTTGAAATACGGTTGTCTTCCCAGCAAAAGGCAGGCCAATAATTCCTATGTACATAGTGCCCACTTGTTCGGTTGGAGGAGTTGGCGTCGATGCGTGTTCTACTCTGTATACAGCCCGTGCTCTTGAATATATTGGGCCACCGGTATGGGGACCAGATCATCGAGAGGCAGACGTTGTTGACAGCGCTCGCGCACCACGGTCGATGCAATGTAATTATAGCCTGTGGACAGGGCACAACGGTGGAGGCGGTGACGAAAGGGGGAGAGACGGGGATCATCAGGGAGGTGAAAAGCACCGTCCCGATCGCACACGATGAGTTGAAAGACGGTGAACATCTGCTCTAAGGTCGCTGTAGGGTCAGCATAATCCCAGGTGAGAATACGTTCTGCGGCGTCACGGCCGGTCACAAAAAACACCTCTGGAGCCTGCGGATAGACGTCCTGCAAGCCGTAATAAATATCAATGAACAGTCCATGGGTGCTCAGGCCAACAGCGGCGTAGGGTGTGTCACGAACCGCCAGTTGCATCATGGCGAGGCGCTGTTCCAGAGAGGCACCAAAAATCGTCTTGTGGGGTGGTACTTCGGGGAGGAGAAAGAGCAGCTCGTGGAGGTCGAAGGCGCGCACGGCAGTATCCGCCATCGCCAGATGCGCCAGGGTGATCGGGTTGTAGGCCCCCCCCAGGACACCGAGCCGATTGCGGCTCGCTGGCGCAGAAAGACCTCGTGGCGCAGGGTGAACGAGGCGAATATGGGGGCTGCCTGAGACGGTTGGATGTTCCATAATAGTCTATAGTGAGAGAAAAGGTGCCGTCACACCTCAGGTGTGCAGATCGGCAGGGTAGGTAATGTGCCAAAAATGCCCCACCGGGCCACTCCCTTTGCCAACACTCAGTGATTGTCTGAGGGCCCCGGTGATGTAGGCTTTGGCGCGGCGTACTGCCTCAAGCAGGGGTACGCCCCGAGCCAGCAGGGCACAGATGGCAGCAGAAAACGTGCAGCCAGTGCCATGCGTATTGTGGGTCTGCACGACTTCTCCGTGCAGCAGTTCCATAGTGGAACCATCGTAAAAGACATCGGTGGCTTTGACGATGGCATGCCCACCTTTGACGACCACGGCAGCCGCGCCGTTGGCAACAATCTCCTCGGCCGCTGCCTGCATCTCAGCGAGACTGGTGACTTTCCGTCCGACCAGGACGGCGGTTTCTTCCAGATTTGGCGTCACCACTGTTGCCAGCGGGATAAGATCCTGCCGTAAGCTCTGCTCGGCTGCTGGTTGCAGTAACCGGTCGCCGCTGGTGGCCACCATGACCGGATCAACGACGAGAGGATAAGGACCCGTCGCCTGCACAGCGGCAGCTACAGCTTGAATGATGGCCGAGGAAAACAGCATACCGGTTTTGGCGGCATGTATGCCGATGTCGGCAGCCACCGCCTGGATCTGGGCGGCCACCATCTCTGCATCGATGGCCTGCACAGCACTGACACCACAGGTATTCTGCGCTGTGATCGCCGTGACAGCACTCATGCCGTACACATGCAGCGCCGCAAAGGTTTTCAGATCGGCTTGAATGCCCGCCCCACCTCCAGAATCGGACCCTGCAATCGTTAAGGCTTTATACAGCATAC
Organism: uncultured Gammaproteobacteria bacterium; assembly: GCA_963773125.1. Lineage (GTDB taxonomy): Bacteria > Tectomicrobia > Entotheonellia > Entotheonellales > Entotheonellaceae > CAVZBC01. Next base: position 7,973 of record CAVZBC010000090.1, read on the forward strand.
GTCTCATGTCCTCTATGGCTGGCGCTTCAGATCTGCAATCGGCGACAGGGCCCGCAGACGTGTCACTTTCTCGACTACCGCATCGATCACCGTATCAATCTCCGTCTCTGTCGTATCACGTCCCAGCCCAAAACGGATAGAGGCGTGGGCCAGGCTATCGTCGACGCCAATAGCCTGCAACACATAGGACGGTTCCTGCGACCCTGACGTACAGGCTGAACCAGAGGAAAGCGCAACAATATTCTGCAAGCTCATGAGGAGCGATTCCCCTTCGACATAGGCGAAGCTCAGATTGAGGTTCCCAGGCACCCGCTGTGCAGGGAGAGGCCCGTTGAGATAGACATCGTCGAGGCGAGACGTCAGTCCGTCGTACAACCGCTGCCGCAGACGGTGCAGTCGGTCGCTTTCTGTGCGCCACAGTTGGTGGCACAGCACACAGGCCTGACCCATGCCCACGATGCCAGGCACGTTCAAAGTACCAGAGCGGAAACCGCGTTCGTGGCCACCACCGTCTATGAGCGGTGTGCAGACGGATGCGCTGTGGGCGGGTTTTGCGCACGTATAACGCCCCGACGCCTTTTGGGCCGTAGATTTTGTGGGCGGAAAGGGACAACAAATCGACCTGCATGGCCTCCACATCACAGGCAATTTTCCCGACCCCCTGGACTGCATCGCTATGCAAGAGCACGCCATGTTCCCGGGCTATGGCGCTAATATCGGCAAGTGGCGCAATGGTGCCGATTTCGCTGTTGACATACATCACAGAGATGAGCGTGGTATGCGGGGTTATGGCGTGCCGAATATCGTCAGGATCGACCCCGCCGGTGCGGTCGACAGGCACATAGGTGACTTCGAACCCTTGCTGTTCAAGGGCCTTACAGGTGTCCAGGACGGCTTTGTGCTCGGTGGTGGTGGTGATAATATGGTGGCCCTTATCGCGGTAGGCCCAGGCAATGCCTTTGAGGGCGAGATTATCGGATTCGGTGGCACCACTGGTAAAGATGATCTCTTCGGGTTTGGCATTGATGAGTGTGGCCACCTGTTCCCGCGCTGTCTCCACGGCTTCCTCTGCCTCCCAGCCGTAGCGATGCGTGCGGCTGGCAGCATTGCCAAATTTTTCGGTGAAATAGGGCATCATAGTCTCGAGCACAGCGGGAGCGAGAGGTGTAGTGGCATGATGATCGAAGTAAATTGGTCGCTTCATACTGCACATCCTTGGTGAGTGCGGACTACGGAAGGCGGAGTGCGGAATAACAACTCCAGGTTTTTACTTGCTTAGTGCTGCGCACGGCTCATAGGTGTTCGTTTTTCCGCCCTAGCTCTCTGGTATACAGCCGAGCATTATGGGCACCTTATTCTATGGTGCTGTACTTAGGGATAGAGCTGCTGGCCCGCCTGTTCATCAATTACCCGGATCGCTTCGACCGGACATGCCTCAGCCGCAGCTACAATGGTACCAATTTCGGCACCGTGCGAATTGACAATCACTGCCACGTAGGCCTCATCGAGCTGGAACACGCCAGGAGCAGCATCCATACAGTTCCCCGCACTGATGCATTTGAGGCGGTCAACGACAATGCGCAGGGCCATTCTGGACACTCCTACCGTTCTGATGACCTGTCATCAGGCAGGCTCTGGGCGATGAGTTCCGCAATATCATGGACGCGCATGGTCTCTTCCACACCCTTGGCTTTGATCCCATCCTCGAACATCTGCATGCAGAACGGGCAACCGGTCGCGACCACCGAGGCGCCGGTGTCGATGGCTTGTTCAGTCCGAATGTGATTCACCCGTCGACCGATATTTACCTCCATGAAGGCATGGCCTCCACCCGCTCCACAGCACAACCCCTTGCGCTGATTCCAACGCATTTCCTGTAACTGCACGCCGGGGATGGCATTGAGAGTTTGGCGCGGCTCGGCGAAGACACTGTTGTGCCGTCCCAGATAACAGGCGTCATGAAATGTCACCGTTTCGGGGAATGCTTTGGACGGGGCGAGGCGCCCGGTCTCGATGAGCTGGGTGATGAGTTGACTGTGATGCAGCACCTCAAAGTTGCCACCGAACTGCGGATACTCGTTCCGCAGGGTGTTGAAACAATGCGGGCAATGCGTCACGATCTTCCGCACCTGGTGGCTGTTCAGCGTCTCGATGTTCTGCTGCGCCAGCATCTGGAACAGGTATTCGTTGCCTAAACGCCGCGCCGGGTCCCCGGTACAGGTTTCTTCTTCACCGAGAATGGCGAAACTCACCCCGGCCTGCAGCAGGATTTTCACCAGGGCTTTGGTGACCTGAATATTCCGGTCGACCAGGGCGCCGGTACAGCCGACCCAGAAGAGGTATTCCGCCGCGGGATTATCGGCTATCGTGGGCACATCAAGACCCTCCGTCCAGCTGGTGCGCGTCTCTTGTGTGCCGCGCCAGGGGTGCCCACGCTGCTCAAGGCTGCGCAGCGCCGCTTCGGCCGTATCTGGGAGCTTACCCTGCTCGAGCACCAGATTGCGCCGCATGTCGACGATGGTGTCGATGTGTTCGATAGACACCGGGCAATGTTCCTCACACGCACCGCAGGTCGTACACGACCACAGGACGTCTTCCGTGATGACGTCACCGATCATAGCGCCGTTCTCATACGGCACTTCTGCGCCTGCCAGCACGGCTTTGGCCGTGGCATTCATGTGCTCTTGCAGATCGAGGATGACGAATTTTGGCGACAGGGGTTTCCCGCTCAGCCATGCCGGACAGTTGTCCTGACAGCGACCACAGCGCGTACAGGCATCGAGGTCGAGGAGTTGCTTCCAGGTAAAGTCCGACAGCTTGGCCGCTCCAAAGCGCACATTGGCCATGGCTTCCTCATCGCCTTCGAGCGCTTTGTCGAGATTGACGATCGGTGCCAGGGCGCCTCTCGGGCGGGATTTGTGCAGCAGAATATTCAGTGGGGAGAAAACCAGGTGGCTGAGCTTCGAGTAGCCAATGTATGTTAAAAATCCAAAGGTGATGATCATGTGGGTCCACCACCACAGGCGGTGCCAGAATAAAAACTGCGTCTCCCCGACGCCCAGGCCAGAAAACACCACGGCGATCAGTGCCCCAACCGGGGACCACAGGGCCCAATCGGGATGCGGCCCCAGTTCTGTGCCGCCAATCCGTGCCCCTTCCACCACAAAGCCACTGCCCAACACGGCCAGAAACCACAGGAGAATGATCAGATCTTCACGGCGATTATCCAGGCCAGTCGGCTGCACAACGTAGCGGCGGTACGTGAGTCCTGCGACGCCAACGAAACACAACAACCCAAACACATCGAGGGTTAACGAAAAGAACAAATAAAACGGTCCAACCAGGAAGACCAGCCCCATGTCTTCCTGCACCGCCACCATTAGGGTACCGATAAACAGCACGATGAAACCAGAGTACATCAGAAAGTGCAGGAGTCCTGGGGTGCTTTCTCGCAGGGTCTTGCGTTGTCCCAGGCCATGAATCAGCATGGTTTTGAGGCGCTCGACCAGGACGTCAAAACGCTGCTCCGGACGTCCCTGTTGCCAGAGGCGAAACCGCTGGTAGAGGGCCCAGCCGAGCAGGCCAAACGACACAATCATGAACAGGTAGACGACCTCACCGCCAACGATGTTGCCGTAGATCTCGCGCGTCGGCTCCATACTGGTTTCCTTCCACCTTACTCCCGCGGCGCTTTGCCTTCGGCGATGTGCGTCGGCACATCGTCCCCGAGCAACAGGTTGCGTGGGTAGAGGAAATTTTCCCGGGCATAGGCGGCCAGGGCAAACACCCCCGTGTCCATACGGATGGCGTCACAGGGACAGGCTTCGACACACAGGCCGCAGAACACGCAGCGCAATTCATCAATGGTGAACGCCACAGGATATTTTTCCACCGTTGGGTCGTCGTGTTGACCGGCCGTGATGTGAATACAGAGCGCTGGACAGGACGTGGCACACAGCATACACGCCGTGCAGCGCGGGCTGCCGTCTTCTTTGCGCATCAGGCGGTGGCGCCCCCGATAGCGTTCGGACACGTACGTCGGCTGCTCCGGATACTGTTGCGTCACGGTATGCCGCTGACCTATCAGATTCATAAAGAAGTGACGTGTGGTAACCGCCATGCCTCTGAGAATTTCGGGAATATAGAGTTTTTGCCAGAAATTGAGCTTATGCATGGGAATGACTTCCATGAGACATGACGGCTCCCGGCCGTCTCTCTGTTACACTGGAGAAGTTATACCAATTCGCGATGCAACGTCAGTACACCGGAGTCGGTACCGTACGAAAGTTCCGTAGATTTCACTCCATACTCCGCACTCCGCACTCCGCATTCGGCACTCCCAGGTCGCCAATTTTGGCGTAACTCAGCCCCTGATAGCCGGGGATGGTAGTGGCAATGTCCGCCAGAATCGTTTCTGCGGCCGTATAGGACCATGACTGGCCGAGGCTGTGCGCCAGACGGGTATAAATGTGCCAGGCCGGCTGCGCCTCGCCACGTGGACGGATGGCGGCATTGATGCGCTGCACGTGACCCTGGAAGTTGGTGAACGTCCCATCCCGTTCCGCTGGCATGGCGTTTGGCAGCAGCACCTGGGCCTGCTCGTACCCTGCCCGCCAGTGCGACGCCTGGACGATCAGACCATCGAGACGCGTCGTGAGTCGGGCAGCCGCCTCGCTGCCGAAGGCTGCTTGCAAGTCTGTGTCAATGACATACAGGACTTTGATCGTTCCCTGCTCAATAGCCTGTGCCAGGGCTGACAGCTGGGCGGCCGTGGCCGGAGCCGGCAGGCCCATATCCTGCGCCCCGCGTGTATTCGGATTTTTATCTGCCCGCAGGAGCAGGTCGTCTTCATACCCCGGCGCACCAGGGAAGAGCACCACATGGGGGGTCGGACACGCCTCGGCGATGAACCTGGCGAGCACGTAGGCGTCCTCATTAGTGCCTTGCGGGGCCACGAGCACCCCGACAGCGTTGCTGCTATGCCGTTGCAGCAGCGCTGTGGCGTGTTGCAGTGCCTCCTGCCAGGTCGTGGGCGCCAGCACGTCGCTCTGGCGCACCTGGGGCTGCAGCAGGCGCGTGTCGGCGTGGACGGCTTTATAACTAAAGCGGCCCTCATCGCATATCCACGTCTCGTTGACGGCGTCATTCCGCCGGGGTTTAAAGCGATAAATCCGTCCGTCATGATGATGGATGTTAATGTTACATCCCCGTGCACATCCGGCGCAGATGGATTTGGTTTCTTGTAAGAACCAGACACGAATTTTGAAGCGAAAATCTTTACTGGTGAGCGCTCCGACCGGGCAGATATCCACCGTGTTACCGGCGTACTTATTATCGAGTCGTTTGCCCGGAAAGGTGGCAATTTCCGCCCCATCGCCACGGAAAAAGAGGCCCAGTTCCTTGGTCTGAGTGATTTCCTCGCAAAAGCGTACGCACCGGGTGCACAGGATACAGCGCTCTGCGTCGAACACGACATCCGGACCGAAGTCAACGACTTTGGGCTTATGGACCTTCTCTTCCTGGAAGCGGCTGCGGTACAGGCCGTACTGCATATAGTAGTCCTGCAAGCCACATTCCCCAGCCTGATCACAGATGGGACAATCCAGGGGATGATTGATGAGCAGGAACTCGAGCACGCCGCGCCGACCCTCGACCACCCGCGGCGAGTTCGTCAAGACTACCATGTCGTTGGCAACCCGCGTGTTGCAGCTGATTTCCAGCTTCGGACGTCCTGCCAATTCCACCAGACACATGCGGCAGTTGCCCGCAATGCTCAGTTTCGGGTGGTAGCAGTAATGCGGAATCGTGAGGCCCGCTTCGTGGGCTGCCTCGATGATCGTGGCATCATCCCGGGCCACGATCTCCTTGCCATCAATGGTGACTTTCGCCATGCTCTGTTCCTAAAAGGAGATCATCGGACTTCCCTCTCCCTTGAAGGGAGAGGGCCAGGGTGAGGGTGAAACCCTAGTGACTCACTGATCCTTGCAAGCACCCCTACCATATTCCTCAAGACTTCGTGGTTCCAGAACCTCAGGACCATATACCCGCGCTCCCGGAGCCAGCGGGTCCTGAGCTCATCCTGCTCAGCCGCTGCAGTGTGCTGGCCTCCGTCAACTCAAAGCAGACAAAATCGACCGCATAAGGACCCAGAGGGCATTGCCTGCGGAATTTCAGACCTTCGAGCTGCCTGTTTCTGAGCTGTGCCCACAAGGCTCTTTCGGCGTCAGTCGCAGAGCGTCGTAGGTGGCGCGCAAAAGCAAAGTGATCTGCAGCTTGCTTCATTACCCCCTCCCCCTCATCCCGACCTTCCCCCGCCAGGGGGGAAGGAGAATCATAACCACCGAATTGCACGTTGCTTACAAAAAACCTCCCCTTGTAAGCCTCCCGCCAGGGGAGGGAGCATTGGGGGTGAAAAGTCGTCTCAACCCGAGATTGACACCCACGTCCCGATCGCAGCAAGATTCACCAGCGCTATGGGAATCAGATACTTCCAGCACATACTCATGAGTTGATCGACGCGTAAACGCGGCAGGGTCCAGCGGATCCACATCATCACAAACACGAGAAACAGGGTTTTGGCCAGAAACCAGAAGGGGCCAGCAATGACATCCGGGACGAACGCGAGCGGGATAATGCCGGTAAAGCCGCCCAGGAAGAGCACGACGACCAGGGCACTGGCGACGAACATGTTGGCATACTCCGCGAGGAAAAAGAGCGAGAAGCGAAAGCCGCTGTACTCGGTATGATACCCCGAGACCAGTTCAGATTCGGCCTCAGCGATGTCGAAGGGCGTCCGGTTGGTTTCCGCTAAGGCGCCCACATAGAGCACTATGGCGGCAATAAAACTAAAGGGGAAACACCGCCAGATAAACCAGTTCCAGATGCCGCCACTTTGCGCCAGGCTAATCTCCACCGTGCTCATCGACCCGGCCATGGCAATGCCCGCCAGCAAGGACAAGCCCACCGGCACTTCGTAGCTCACCAGCTGTGCGGCGGAGCGCATGGCGCCCAGAAGTGACCATTTGTTGTTCGACGCCCAGCCAGCGATGATGATGCCAATGACGGTCACCGTCGAGATGCCATAGACGTACAAAATACCAATATTCAAATCGGAGACGACGATGACCTGGCTAAAGGGGAGGACCACAAAAGACATGAACGTAGCGGCAAAGATGATGATCGGGGCGAGGACGAAGAGTGGCCGGTCTGCGGCAAGAGGAATAATATCTTCTTTTAAGAGGAGCTTAATGCCATCGGCGAGTGACTGCGCCCAGCCGTGCCAGCCACCGACGCGCATAGGCCCAAGACGGTCCTGGATATGCGCTGACACCTTGCGTTCCAGCCAGATGAGAAACATCGCCAAGACCGAGATGACCCCCAGCAGGGCGCCGGCAACATGCAGCAGGGCAATAGTGTACCACGGCACCCACGTCCAGGAAGCGACAAAGGGCAGAATGGTTTCCGCCACTGTTCGCAACAGCCACGCGACCCACTCAACAAGCACGCGTTATTCCTCCTTCCAGAGCCCCAGGACAGTAAAACGGCCACCCATGAGCCGTGCGTAGTACTTAGTGCTTTGTAGTGAGCGACGCCGTCTCAGAGGTGGTGGATTGTGCCCCACCCGCCAACTGGTCCCACAGCGGTTGCCAACGGGTGGGTTGGCGGATCCACTCCAGATCGCCTTTGCCCCAGGCATAGGCGAGCCCGACTACGAGGATGGCCAGGAAGATCACCATCTCAAGCAGGACAAACACCCCGGCCCCTTTGAGGATAACCGCCCACGGAAAGATGAACACTGTTTCAATATCGAAGATAAGAAAGACGAGACCAATAATGTAAAAGCGCGGGTTAAACCGCACAAACCCGGTGCCACTCGATTCTTCCCCGCATTCATACGGGAGGAGTTTTTCTGCCGCGGGATCCGACGGTCGAATCAGGCTGCTCAGCCAGAGATTCACAAGCACAAAGGCGACACCAATGGCGAGGAACCAGAACGCATTGTAGAAGCCGTTAAACATGGTAGGGACTCCTTGAGCTGATGTCGGTTGCAGGCGGGCTCTAGTCTACCGTATGCCTGTTCAGGCTGTCAACCGCTTTCAGAGCGGGCCAGAGGCTCGCGATCCCAGGGAAAGAACACTGCCCAATACGTCGTGAGGACGTGCACCAGGGCGTGGAGGGACAGGCGTCAAAAATAACGGTCCCCGCCTCTAGGACAGCACGGGGACCGCTATGCAAGGGAGAAACCCGGCGGCTGGCTAGTGAAACGACTGGCCACAGCCGCAGGTGGTTTTGGCATTCGGATTGGTAATTTTGAAGCCGGACTGCATCAGCCCGTCGAGATAGTCGACCTCAACGCCTGCCAGGTAGAGGGCGCTCTTCATGTCAATAAAGACTTTGACGCCATTACTGGTGTAGATTTTGTCATTGGCACCCGGCGTTTCCTCCAGACCCATCTGGTACTGAAACCCGGAACAGCCCCCCCCCACGACCCGCATGCGCAGACCGTACTCGACGTCGCCTTCCGGCATAAGCTGCTTAATTTTTGTTGCGGCTGATTCTGTGATCGTGATCATCCATTGTCCTCCCACATGCCCCCATAAGCACTGCCTTGAGCGGGGGCGTAAAGCGCATCAAATCAAGAAGAAACTACTGAAAAGAGCGATATCTATACATGCCTATCTGCGGCAGCGATAGTGTACCATATCCCTGGCGGGAATTCAAAAAACCTCCCCTCCTTAAAGAAAAACTTGAAAGAAAAGCTTGCATTTGAAAAAATTTTTGGGAAAATAGTTGACGGAAGGAAAAAGTTTTGCACATTTTCTTGACTGACATGCAGCCATTAGCCTATAATCGCCCCCCACACAGGAGGGGGCTCGCTTACGATGAACTGTTGGAGATGATACCACGTTATGATCAACTCGGTAATATGCCTTGTATATCTTGAGAAAGGAGGTGAGAGGGGGCGGAAATTCACCATACAAAAAAGTAGCGGCAGCGATCATGTTCCGTAGAGCGGTTCTCTCAGACGTATAGGGAGCTTCGCTGCACGGGGCAGATACAATGCCTGGTTGCTTGGTAGCTCAATTGAGGAGGCCATAATGATGAAACGGTTTATATGCCTAGCGCTCGTATGCGCTGCAGTGCTGGCCGTGGCGCCTATCGCCATGGCACAACAAAAACCAGAGCCGGTGATACGCATAGGCGATTGGGTGGAAATTGGCAATGAAGTGTTCATGAACATCATTGCCGCTGGTGACATCCGGCATAACAACTCCCACAACATGGACTTTGAAGACCGCATCCGGGATCGGTCGAACAGCCGGGATCCCTTCGACACGTCAATGCACGACCAGGAAGGCGACCATTGGTATGTTGAGGCGCGCTTGGGGGCGGATTTCCGCTACCAGAAGAGCCTGCGTTTTCAGATCCTGTTTGAATGGCAGGGGACCCTGGATGGCAACCTGATCGACGACCGCCACAATGATCTGAACCCTGGTGGCACAGACGCGTTTGGTCGGGCTGCGGTCACCGAAGACGAATCGACCAACCTGGAACGTATCTGGATGGAGTACAAGTTTGAAGGCACTCCGGTGCGCTTCCTCATCGGCGCCGACCTGTGGAATTCAGACCAGGCCGGTATCATTGGCGATGACGATCCGCGCGCGGCCCTCTACTTTGATCTGCCGGGTGGTATAGAGATAGGCGCCTGGGCCGTACTGCAGACCACGTCCCAACGCCTTGGCTTGCAGAACGATCACGATTTTTACTACTACGTGCTCCACGGCGGTTTCAAGGGCATAAAGCCGTTCGTGTTCGGCGTGGACGCGGTGTACTTCCGGGATCGCTCCAACCTCACGCCTGCCTTAGGCACGGCAGGGGCGGTGCGTGGCCAGCAGACGGACACTTTCCTGATCATGCCGAGCGTCAGCGGCAGCTTCGGTCTCTTCACCTTCTTGCTGCAGCCGATGATTATCTTTGGCGAAGTGGACGGCGGTCTTGTGGGTGGCGTGCAGCCCGAGTATGACGTCTTTGCCTGGGGCGGTGCGGCCTATCTGGAAGTCAACCTGGCTATAGTGCGACCCTTTGTGGGCCTCTACATTGGCTCGGCCGATGATGACGAGACTGATGAAGACCTGAAGGGCTTTGCGCCGCTGCCGCAGCGTGAGATTACCCTGACCACTGGCACGTCGTTTTTCGGCCACCTGGATCCGAGCACGGCGATCGGCGGGCGTGATATAGTCACTCCGGCCCGTGCTGGAAGCACGTTGTTTGGTGGGCAGGAGTTTGGCCATACGGTCGGCAACCCCTTCAATGATCGTCTGTCGAACTTGGCGCATCCCGGAGTGTTCACTACATACGGGAACCCCGGGACGCTGGTTATCCCGGCAGGCGTGAAGGTTGCCCCGGTGAAGAGCCACGAATTTGTCCTGGCGTACATTTACCGGGGGATGCTCGATAGCGGCATTCTCGAGAGCGTGCTGGGCACAAGTATCAGTAATACGCTCTACCATGAGGCTTTCGTGTCGTGGGAATGGACGCTGAACCGCCACTTTGACATTCGCCTCTCGGGGAGTGTGTTGATCCCCGGCGAGGGTGCCAAAGACATTGCAGCGACCTCCACGACCGAGAACTGCGCAGTGGGGGGCTGTGAGGGTGAGGACCTCGGCTTCCATGGGCAAGCCAGATTCCGCGCCCGGTTCTAATGTAGTTGCATGACAGAAATGCAGGGAGCCGGGGCAACCCGGCTCTCTGTATTTTGTCCACCAGCGGCCAGCCGTTAGCGCCTTACGGGGTCCGAATCGCCGCCCTTATCAATGCCTGTAGGCATGGTTTCGAACCACCAATCCACTTTGTCATCGATGAGATAGACAATCACGATCGTTCCAGTCTGCGTATACGAGTTTCCACGGTCGGCGAGTGTATACGCCGCGCCTAAATAGTGCCAGTACTCATGGTGGCCCGTATACCCCCTGGTGTAATACGGCTCCCCCCACAGGAAGCGCAGCGCCTCAGCACTCATGCCCTTTCTGATATAGCCGTTCAGGACAGACTGCTGATCCAACGGCGCCAGGCTCTGAAAACGTTGCGCAATGCCGATCTGTTGGAGGTACGCGGCGCGCGCCGCGGGGGTGTCTTGGGCCAGATAGGTCCGCGCTTGGCCGGTAGTCATGATCTGGCTATAGGCCCGAAAGGCCGTGCGCTCCTCTGGCGGCAGTCGCTGCACGGCCGCCTGGTAGGCACAGCCGGCGAGCACAATGAGGATGCCAACCATGCTTGCGACACGCAGGAACCGTTGTATACACGGCATACATTGCTCCTTCTCCTATGACGTTTTCAGCGTTGAGAACCGCTCTCTGCCAACAGTTTGTATGGCCCTGTAGCACCCCTGCAGGCGGTGCACTTCTCGGTATTCTATGGTAGTATGACATGCCTTTGCAATCTTACCACGACGTGAGCCCCAGGGAGCGGTAGGCCTATGACCACAAAAAATCGCGCCACGATCGAGGATCTGTATCAGGTGGAGGGCAAGGCCGAACTGGTCAACGGGGAGATTGTCTGTATGCCGCCAGCAGGAGATTGGCCGGGCCGGGCCGGAGGGGAGATTTTTGCGCATTTACGGGAGTATGTCAGAAACACCAGACGCGGACTGGCATATCCTGATGGTGTCGGATTTCGAGTCCACCTTCCACATCGTGAGTCCTTTAGTCCTGACGTGGCATATCATGTCGGGCCGGGAACAGGTATGCGATTCTTGGAGGGCGCGCCGGTTTTTGCCGTCGAAGTGCGCAGCGAGAACGACTATGGCCCAGCCGCCGAGCGGGCCATGGCCCAGAAGCGGGCGGACTATTTTGCCTGCGGCACGCTGGTGGTGTGGGACGTGGACCTCCTCAGCCCCGAGGTCATCAAAGTCTATCGTGCCAGTGATCCTGATACCCCGATCATCTACCGCCAAGGCGACACGGCGGACGCGGAACCGGCCGTGCCTGGGTGGCGCATGCCAGTGGATGAGTTGTTTCCCTAGCATTTTTATGGGCAGTCATTTGCAGGAGTCTTGAGGAGAAATGCATGAGACCAAGAAATCACGCAGTGCTCAGCCTGCTGCTCTGGCTACTGACCAGCGGTGTGGCGGCGGCGGCAACGCCGCCCGCCAAAGTGGTGCAGCAGTTTATCGAGGCGCATTTGCAAGGACGCTATGCGGAAGCGCGAGGCTTCACCATAGAACAGGTTAACCTCAGCACGTCCGTGTTCAGCGGCTGGCTCTTTGGGGCTGGTGGGGCAAGGGGCGAGATGGGCACAGCGGATATATTTCTGAGCCGCCAGTTTGCCCAGACGTTTCGCTACAACATTATTGGCACGGTGGCGCACGGCGACAATCAAGTGTCTGTGACTGCTGTCCGCGCCTCACCGAACCTGACGCATCTGTATACCTGGGCCCTGGCGCCGAAACAGGGTGCCGCGCCGTATGCCTTGATCGAGGCCATTGATGCGTACCTCACCAAAGTCAACTTTCCCATCGAAGAGTCGCGCATGGAGTTCACGCTCATCCGCGAAACCGATGAATGGTATATCAGTGCTATCAGCGATGAAAAATTTATGCAATTGCAACAGCAATGGTTGCCAGCCCAACCACTCGCATTGCTGCCACCTTCTGGCCCAACGTCATCCTTGCCTGGTGCCACTGCGGCCACCCCAGCGGTGGGGACCACAACGACCGATAACCAGGGACGGCAGGTAGCCGATGCCCAGTTTAACGCCACCATGCAGAGCTTTAATCGTCCCTATCAGCCCCCTGTCGTGAGTGCTCCTGCCAAGGCGAAGGAGGAGGAAAAACCGTCCTTCCTGGACAAGATTGCCAATATCTTCTCCGGCAGCAACAAAAAAAGCGACACGCTTGTCAAGGTTGCAGACGCCTCGGTGCACAAAAACTTCCTGAGCATCCGCGATGCCCTGGCGCTTTATGCGGCAAACAACAACGGCTTTCCAGGGCCTACTGATATCTATGATTGGCAAAGTCTCCGCAAGCTGGTCAACCGCTACAGCAAGAAGTTGCTTCCCGCCACGGAGGCCGAAGCCGGCTTCAGCTTCGTGGACTACCGTATGGGCACTGGACGTGAAGATTACACGCTCCTCGTCGAACTCCAGGAACCACAAGATGGCATCACACGTGTTGAGGTCACGGCCTACGGAGTCGATCGTGTAAAATGAGCCGGCAGCGACGGAAAAACGCCATGGCACTGGCTGGAGCTTCACTGCATCCTGCAGCCCTGCTTGCCCGTTGCATGGCCTCTTCCCCCAGGGCTGTTTCAGGCTCCATGGTTTGGGACTCCTCTGGGCCCTTATCGCGGTGGAGAAGGAGCAACGCAGGCCGTAGCTTGAGCAAGCAGGGCAGCTTTTTTGAAGTACTCATCCCCCACAGTGGTGTAATGTCGTGAGCGTTCTTCTGCCAGGGTGGCCGCTTGCTTTGGGCCGAGGAGCACACTTTTTGCATGCAGAAATGTGAGACGGAAATCCGCTGCGACGCCATAGGAATAGAGGGCTGCTTCATAGAGGAGATGCGCGGTTTGACAAGCGGTAACGGTCTTGAGCTGCCGCCACTGGGTGAGGGTATCCAGCAGAAAGCGTCGATACGTGTCCTGTGGTTTGAGTTGATCGCTGGCACTCTGATCCGGAGCAATGGTGGTAAAGTAGTGATTCCATGCGTTCTGCTCTTTCATGTAGGTTGCCAGGAGAGTACTACTGGCTTCAACGTAGGCCTGGTGTTGTTGTACTGGATCCTCCTGGGCCAGACTGGCACCCGGGACGAGCAAGAGCCCAAGCACGCAGAGACGTGACCAGAATCTAGATTTCATCCTATGGTTCTCGTGCGGTTGTCGTGAGAAATTTTCTTGACAGATCATTGCACGAAAAGTGCATGCTTGCTATAAATACCGACGCATGTGGCGCTATATATACCATACGATTATGCACTGGTATAGGGACAAGTGGAGGCACGAGGGGTGAAATACGTGTTTGTGTTCAATCCGCAAGCCAAGCGATACAAACGAGAGGCAGAAGCAACCATTCTGGCCCAGGCTGCAAAGCTCTTGTCGCATGCGACCATCACCGTCACGCATACGGTCCCGCGTATTGAGAGACGTGGGGTGTTTTATGAAGTCAAGGATTTTGCCCGGTGTAGTGAAGGCGCCGATTGTGTCGTAGCCGTTGGGGGCGACGGCACGGTGAATAATGTCGTCTCGGCGCTCATGCAGAGTGGGTTATATAAGCACGTCCCATTGGGCGTTATTCCGTATGGGACGGGCAATAATCTGGTGCGTTCCTACGGCTTAGAGCGCGAGAGTGAAAAGGCGATATTGACGATCAGACAGGGCTCTACTGTCAACCTGGACATCGGTCGTGTCAATCAGCGGCAATATTTTGTCAATGCCAGTTTTGGACTCTTTCCGCATCTGATCGCGCGTCGTGTGACCAGACTCGTTAGTTGGCTGGACCTACGACGCCCTGCGCCAAATCGGTTTTGCCCCCTGGCTGGTGCGGCTGCGGTATACGGACATCACCGGGCGGGTCATTGAGCTCTCTTCCCAGCGGTATATTCTGGGCGCGCTCCTCAATACTTCCCACTACGGCTCTATCTTGCATATGGCTCCTGATGCGATTGGTGATGATGGTCTGTTCGACGTGAAGCTCCTGCGTGAGGCCCCTAAACTGGCCTATCCTCTCCTGTTTACCGTCATTTTGACCGGCCAATATGAGCTCTCCGAGCATACCATGACATTCCGAGCCAGGCGCGTGGAGGTTTTGCCTGATACGACCTGTTACTTTGAAACGGATGGGGATCTGACCCCGCTGCAGCCGCAGTACATCGTGGAGATGGCTGGGCAGATCCGCCTGATTGTGCCTCTTATGCCGCGCGACCGCTAAAGCGGACCACACAATATGGGCACCTGAGAACCAATGTCCTGTGGACTGGTTTTTGGTCGGGAGAAGAGCTCGGGAAGGCGGGCGCTCGGCGAGGCGCCTCTACCATAGCCTTAGAGCAGACTCTATCAGGTTAGCCGGCGCTCTGCGAGGCGGTATGCTCCAACGGTTGCGACCACCAGCGATTCTCCCAGTTGTTGAAGAGTGGCCGGATGTGCGGAGCAATTTCGCGCGCAAACAGTTCGGTATTCTTCTTGGCGAGTTCCGGTGGCATGCTACCGAACTGACACAAGACCATCAGATGTCCTGTATTGAGTTCTTTAATGGCATACTCGAGCCGTTCGCGCACCGTGGCTGGACTACCACCAATCACGTAGCCCTTGTCGACGAGATCACCCCAGGTGAGCTTACTGCGCATGGCTGAAGCACGATCGCCTAATTGGGGGGCAAAACCGGCCCGCAACGTCTGCTGCGTGCGGTAGCCTGGCGCATCGGCAAAACCCTCGAACACATGCAAGCATTTGTTATAGAAGTAGTCGGCATGGGGATAGTAGTCGCGCTCGGCGGCAGCGTCGGTTTCTGCCACAGCCACGAGCTGTAAAAAGCCAGAGCGATACGGATTGGGCTCAATACCGCGTTCAGCACACCGATCCCAGTAGCCTTGGAGAATTTTGCTCCCACGAATGAAGCCAAAATAGCTCAGGTAGCAATAACAGTAGTCATGATCCAGGCACCAGTCCCACGTTTCGATGCTGCCACCGCCGGGAATCCATATCGGCGGGTGCGGTTTCTGGAGGGGGCGTGGCCAGATGTTGACGTAGCGCAGTTGTGTGTACTTGCCGTTGAAGCTAAACGGTTCAGGGCGAGTCCAGGACTGCACGATGAGGTCATGCCCTTCGCGGTATTTTTCACGCAGCGTCGCTGGGACTTGCCCATACGCAAAATTGGTGTCCATCGAGGTGCCCACCGGAAAGCCCGCAATGAACCGCCCGCCGGTCATAACGTCCAGCATGGCAAATTCCTCGGCGATGCGCACCGGCGGATTGTAGAGCGCAATGCTGTTGCCGAGCACGATGATCGTGGCCTGCTGCGTGCGCCTGCTGAGCGCTGCGGCCATCAGATTCGGCGAGGGCATGAGGCCGTAGGCATTCTGATGATGTTCGTTCACGCAGATGCCGTCAAATCCACACTGGTCAGCATATTCGAGCTCGTCGAGAAACTCGTTGTACAGCCCATGGGTTTTTTCTGCGTCATACAATTCTGCAGGGACGTCGACCCACACACTGCGATATTTTTCCTTGAAATCTTCTGGTAAGAAGCGGTATGGCATGAGATGGAACCAACACAGCTTCATAATACTCTCTCCTCTGGGCCGTATGCTGGTTGGAGAAAGACCTGCCGGCGGTTTCCCTCCTTGTATGACTGCTGCGCTTCTGCTGCCACGCTATGGTACTCCAATGCCGGGTCGCTGTCAAAACAGGCTTGCCGGCTGGCAGAGGGCATGACCTATTTTACCGAGGATTGGTAGGTGAGGAGGGCAACAGAGATTCAAAAGCCCCTGTGGCCGTGAGCCGCGCTAAGAGGCCCTCGTTGTGTTGGTCATGCATCTCGACGGTGGTCCCGCCAAACAGTCGCTGAGCCCGCTGTAAAACATTCTGCTGTTCCTGGGGGGTGAGGTGTCGCCATATGAGCGCGCTCATAGTGAGCTTGAGCAGACCGGTGTTGCCAGGTCGCTGTACCGTCAGTATGCCCTTGCGCTGTAGACGGGCAAACCGGCGCTGCTCTTCCCCGGTACTCATGTCTGTTTGGGACTCTGCAGGTGGGGGCGGGGTGCGGGGCCAGGTAGCGCTGTAAGACCCAGCCTGCGGTATCGCCCTGGGGAGGAGCGATTTTCGCCCATACGCCCCAACGTTCGAGGAGAGAGACTTGTGTCCCGTGCACTAGCCGTGCCACTATAGTAGCGTCCGTCTCGGGCGCGCTGCGGACGTTCAGTGGCATGTTCTCGCTCTGCACATAGCGTATCTCAGCCGCGCGCAGTGGCGAGAGCGTCATGGCGAGCATCACACAGGCAAGTACGGTGCCTTTCCAGGACATGGCAAATCTCCTCTGTGCACGCCGCGGTTGTACTGTTGCCCTTGGTCTTTTGCCTTGGACCTTTTGTCTGCGTAAGGGGATCGCTTGTCTCTTCTCAAAATTCACCGACTGCTTATCGGCAGTGGGATTGCAGTCTGTGTGCTGTATGCCCTGCGTCAGGGGTTAGACTACGCCAATGCGAGTGACCATGGTGCATTGTTGCGGGCCGTGGTGGCGCTGCTTGGTGCCGCAGCACTCTACGTGTACTTACGTTCAATTCGTCCGCGTTGATTCTGGCGCGGTGCCATACCTGTCGGTTATAGTGCAACAGCATTGGTCTTGCTGCTCGGTCGTTGCGCTCGCCTTCTGCTACAGGAGAAAGGATGCCCCGCGCACCAGGGTGCGCTGGCGTTCGCATTGCATGAGAAAGGTGAGCATGGCGTGTCCCAGGGGCATTGGCTGCTCACGATGTGGAGCCGCACCTGCTCCAGGGATACGGATACTCATGCCATGTGGCAATTGTGCGGCCAACCGGGTTACGTCTTGCAGGTCATCCGCCGCAGTCTCTGCTCCAACCACGACAAGTGTCGGCACAGACAGGCGCGTTACGGTCGGTGTCGAAGGCACGTCAGGAGGGACAGCCGTGTGCGACATCGCCATGGTCTGGAGCAGGGTGCGCACGGCAGGCCCCGGACTAATGATGAGCAGTCCTTCCACACGGCCGGGGTCACGCAGCGCCAGACGCAGCGCCGTCTCGCCGCCACGGGCATAGCCAGCGACGTAGGCCCGGGCGATGTCCAGAGCATTCAAAAGGACGACCAGATCGTCAACCACACCGTCGTGTGGGGAGGGAACATTTCTTGCCGGCAGCTGCTGTGCGTACTCATACGCGATGACGCGGCAGAGTTCGCCAAGCAGAGGACAGACAGGGGCCCAGTGTCGCATCGCTCCCTCTGTATCAGGAATGAGGACCAGGGGGAATCCCTCGCCTTCGATGTGGTAGGAGATATATTGTCCACGCGCCGTGAGTGCAGGCATGTGTCCCTTTCTGCACGCAGCCTTCACCGTGCGGTATACCCCCCATCGAGCACCAGGGCACTGCCAGTGACAAATGACGCTTCGTCGGACGCCAGGAAGAGGACTCCCTGAGCAATCTCGCGGGCCTGCCCCAAACGTCCCATGGGATACTGGCGCAGGAGCTGCTCGCGCTGTGCCGGGTTATCAAGTAACCGTTGCAAGAGGGGGGTTTCAATATGACCTGGGCAGACGCAATTCACGCGAATATTGTACTGGGCATAGTCCAGTGCGGCATTTTTGGTGAGTAAGACCACGCCCCCTTTGGTCGCAGGATACACGGCGCTCAGTGAACCACCCACAAGGCCCATGATGGACGCCGTATTGATAATCGACCCGCCACCGCGCTTGATCATCTCTGGAATGGCGTATTTACAGCCGAGAAAAACCCCGGTCAGATTGAGCGCGATGACCCGATCCCACATCTCTTCGGTCAATTCGACGGCATTGCCTTGCACGCCTATGCCAGCGTTGTTAAACAGGATATCGAGACCACCATAGGTGTGGACAGCCGTCTGTATCATAGCCTGCACATCGTCGGCCTGTGTCACATCTGCATGCACGGCGGTCGCCGTGCCGCCAGACGCAGTGATTGTGGCAGTGGTGGCGTGGGCTGCGTCCAGACGGATATCTGCCACCACCACCTGCGCGCCTTCGGCGGCAAACAGCAGCGCTGTCGCCGCACCGATGCCTGAGCCACCACCAGTGACAATGGCGACTTTATTGTGTAAGAGTGCCATGTATCCTCCCAGGAGCTTGTGGATGCATAGATTGGCGACGCGTTTGCAGTGGCATCACGCCCGCATGTTGTGCTGGTCTCTGGCGGGGCAGCAGAAAAAACAGTGTGCCGGTATGCTGCATATGTCCTGCGGCCATTTCCGCAGCGGCATCACTCCCCCAGAACAGATCAACACGACCAGGACCGGTAATCGCGCCTCCGGTGTCATGGTTGAGGACAAAACGGGACAAGGGCTGCCAGCCAGTAATGTCACCCTGGGCATTCAGGAGGGGTTGCTGTGTTTGAATGAAGGCCAATCCGCCTGGGGGAAAGAGTCGCGCATCGGTGGCTATGGAGCG
Source organism: uncultured Gammaproteobacteria bacterium (assembly GCA_963773125.1). Lineage (GTDB taxonomy): Bacteria > Tectomicrobia > Entotheonellia > Entotheonellales > Entotheonellaceae > CAVZBC01. Next base: position 27,113 of record CAVZBC010000090.1, read on the forward strand.
CCCGGGGACCAGGATGAGGTTCAAACTGCCTTTGGGGCCATCGTCCACCTGGCGAAAAAACACATAACGTGGATTTGCGCCCAGGACCCGTGGGCGGTCGTTGGGATGGGCCTGCAAATAGCGGCGGATGCCTTGAAGTGACAGGTCAGCTGGCGCCAGCCGTCCTTCGTCGAGCAGGACGCGGCCGATGCTGCGGTAGGGATGGCCGTTGGAGGCAGCGTAATTCACCCGCATGATCTGGCCGTCAGGGAAGCGAATCTGCCCGGAGCCTTGTACATGCAGGAAGAATCCTTCCACGGCATCTCGCAGCCACACGAGTTCTAGACCGTGCCCCTGCAGCTTCCCCTCGGTATCGATTTCGCTGCGGGTGAAATACGGCAGCGCTTTGCCCTCGACGTACCGGACCACGCGTCGCTCTCCAGCAGAGCGCGTTGGCGAGGCGTCGAGATTGATGTCTACCAGGTCAGGTGGGCGTCGATACAGCGGGTAGGGATAGCCAGGAGCAGGGACACGGCTGCCGTCGAGGAGCATTTCATGGTAGCCAGTGAACAGGACTGTCCCCTGCCCGTCCCGCCCAGCGGCCTGGACCACGTCGAACTGGTCATAGAGGGCCGCGTTGAGCGCTGCCGCTGGCAGTCCCTGGCCCAGGAGCTGCTCAAATGCTGTCAGCGTCTGGTGCAGGGCCGCTGCAGAGATTTGCCGGTCACCGCACGGCAGGGAACGCTCCCGCGGCAAACGCCGTACATATTCCAGGCTCCGCTGTACAGCCTGTCGCAGTGACGCCTGATCGAGGTCATCCCGCAGGGTTGGGCGTTCGGCACGTGATAACCAGGCAGTGGGTGTGTCGGTTGGTCCAGCCGTGGGAGCTTTACATCCAAAGCAGGCTGCGAGATACAGCAGGATGCCGCTCCATTGCCACCACCGTTTCACCCTCCACAGGTCTCCCATGTGGCTCCATCCCCGCCAACAGGCTTCGCTGTGCAAAATCGGCTCATGACTCTACAGGAATTGCTGGATTTTCATGCCGCATTCCGCATTAGAAGTATCCCAGGCGGGTGCAGTGTAACACTGGTAGGCCAGAAACTCAATGCGCCGAGCACACCGGTCGCGTCTGCCTCAGGCCAGCGGGCGACTCGGCGAGTTGCCCCTACCATGGCCTTAGTACAGCCCCACAGAGACAGGTGTGCGTACTCTAGCCCCTCTGCCTTGATGACTCCAGGTAGTGCAATGGACACCTATGAGCCGTGCGCAGCACTTCGGAGTGATAGGGGGCAGTAGAGACGGCTATTTACTGGCCACAGCCTTGACTTGCGCGAAGTCGGTGAGGCCGCGCAAGGCCTTCTGGATACCGTCCTGGAGCAGGGTGGTCATGCCATCGCGTTGTGCCGCCTGGAGTATGTCTGTGGTACGGGATTTCGTCTGGATGAGTCGTTTGGTCTCATCGGTATTGATGAGCAACTCGTGAATACCCACGCGGCCCTTATAGCCCGTATTGTTGCACTGTGGGCAGCCCGTGCCACGATAGAGCAGAAAGTCTGGCGTATAGGAGACCCCCAGGGTGGCAAAGGCGTCAGCACCGTAGGCATCTCGCAGTTCGTGAAAGGCCTCTTCAGGGGGATGGTACGACTCTTTGCAGGCGCTACAGAGTGTTCTGACCAGGCGCTGCGCCAGCACCCCGAGCAAGGCATCGGCAAAGTTAAATGGATCAAGGCCCATATCTAATAAACGCGTGACGGTCTCCACGGCGCTGTTGGTATGCAGGGTGCTAAACACCAGGTGTCCTGTCAGCGACGCTTCGATGCCGATGTGGGCGGTTTCTTCATCGCGCATTTCACCGACCATAACAACGTCTGGATCAGCCCGTAGGAAGGCACGCATGGCCGCTGCGAACGTGAAACCGATGCGTGAGTTGACCTGCACCTGACGCAGGCCGTATTGGGTAATTTCTACGGGATCCTCGGCCGTCCAGATTTTCAGCTCAGGCGTGTTGATGGCGCCGAGCGCCGAGTGGAGGGTGGTCGTTTTCCCAGAACCAGTCGGCCCCACGACGAGCACCAGGCCATAGGGACGTCGAATAATGGTCTGGAAGACGCGTATATTGCGTTCGCTCATTTGCAGCTGATCCAGGGGGATGGGTTCGGAGGCTGCCAGAATACGCATGACGACATCTTCATTGGCGTTGGCGGTAGGGATAGTGGCGACGCGCAATTCGATCTCGCGATTGGTCGGCAAACGAAATTTAATCTTGCCATCCTGGGGCTTCCGACGTTCGGCAATATCCAGACGCGCCATAATCTTGATACGGGACACCAGGGCCCGGCGATACGTCGGTGGAATGCGCTGATATTCACGACATTGGCCGTCAATACGGATGCGTACGACCGTATCCTGACGGGCCGTGTACGGTTCAATATGGATATCAGAGGCGCCCCGCTTGTAGGCATCGACGATGATTTGATTGGCGAGACGGACAATGACATTGTCATCCTCGTGTACGCCAGCGCCTTCTTCGTCTTCGTCTTCGCTGACGACTTCATCACCCGTCAATTCGCCAATGATATTCTGGATCGAATCCAGCATGTCGTGTTTGCCGCTGGCGGCGTAGAGATACTGCAAGATATCCTTGCGGAGTCCCACAAAGAATTGGACTTTGGCGCCCTTCATGAGCAGCTGGATTTGCTCAATTTTGTGCAGGTCCTTTGGGTTGTCCACCAGAACGTCGACGTTGGCGCCCTCGCGTCGCAGCGGGATCCAATTATTCGCCTTCAGGTAGTCGAAATTGATGCCTTTGATCAGGCTGGGGTCGATAGCGGCGCGATCATCAAACTCCACGAAAGAGCAGTTAAAGAAGGTACTGAGTGCCTGTCCTACCTCTTTTTTGGGCACACGATATTCGTCAATGAGTACCGTTTCAACGTCAATCCCTTTGCGGCGGCTCTCGGCAATGGCGGCATCGAGCTCATCGCGGGTGATCAGGTTGTGTTCGAGGAGGTAGTCAAATTTCGTGGTTGGACGCCGTTGGGCGAGTTGGTAGTGATTGCGCAGCGCTATCCCCAGGGTCTCGGCAATCTCGCGGACAAAGTTCTCTTCCTCAGCGGTAAACTTGCCACCACTCCGCTTGTTGAGGAGCAACAGGGCTCCCATCAGGTATTTGCGTTCGAATAAAATGGGCACGGCGAGCATCTGCCGCGTACGAAAGCCACTGCGTTCGTCCCAGGAGCGGTCGAAGCTCAGCCGCGGACTAATCGCGGCAAGCTCTGCTTCGTTGTATGCGTCGACAACGTTGAGGGTTTTGCCATGCCGCGCACAGTAGCCAGAGATGCTATGTTCGTTGATCGGCACCCGAAATTCCTGGACTCCCTCAATGGGATCGAGCAAAAATTTGGAATACAGCTCGCGTCGTTCCCGATCGACGGCATAGAGCGTTAGCTGTTCAACGTTGAAGAGATTCCGCAGATCCTCTTTCAGCTCGATAAAGAGCTCATCGAGATTCTTCGCAGCATGGATGCGATTGATAATGAAAGCAGTCCGGCTGAGCGGCCGTGATTGTCCCCCAATAGACAATTCGGACGGCGTCGCGCCGAGTGTTTCGTCGCGTTGCACCATACGCTGCACACCTTCGCTTGTTAGGTGGTATACGCATAGGTATAGGGCTTGCCCCAGCATGCGCTGCCTGTGGCGTCGGCCCGGGATACAACCAGAGATTTCTGCCTAGGGACTTATCGGCACCCGAGAAAAAAACTTAAGACGTTCATCAGCACCACAGGCATGCAGCCAGCGACAGTCAGTCCAGAGTCTATACGTACCAGCGCGACACCGTCTCCGCGACACAGACCGGTTTGTCGTTGCCTTCGCGTTCAAAGGTTACCTGGGTTATGGCCTGTGCGCCGCCCTCGATCTCCTGCAATTCGAGCAATTTCACGTGGGCTCGCACGCGGCTCCCGGCCGGCACGGGGGCCGGAAAACGCACCTTGTTCACGCCATAATTCACGCCCATTTTTACCCCGTCGACCTTATACACTTCCCACAGCAATTTCGGGGTCAGCGACAGGGTCAGAAAGCCATGCGCAATCGGACCACCATAGGGGGACTCCTGCCTGGCGCGCGCCACATCGACATGGATCCACTGATGGTCACCCGTGGCATCAGCAAAGGCATTAATCATCTCCTGACTCACCTCACACCAGTTCGACACGCCGATCTCTTTGCCAACATAGGTTCTCAACTCGTCAAGACCAGAAATAATTTTCATACAGCGTACTCCGTGATGCTCAGGTTAGAAAGTTCCGTGCTGGCTGGTGCTCTGTTGAGGATTGCTTATTGTAGAATAGCATAGGGAGACAGCGGTGTGCTATTGTAAGCGAGGATCCAGCGCATCGCGCAAGCCTTCGCCGACCAGGTAGTAGGCCACCACGGCCAGGAAGATCGCGGCTCCCGGAAATACTGCCAGCCACCAGGCAAAGCTATTACTGCGGGCTTCGTTGAGGATGGATCCCCAGGTGACGAGCTCGGCAGGGACGCCAATGCCGAGAAAACTCAGACTCGATTCGGTAAGGATGGCGGCCGCGATACCTAAAACGATCGACACGAGTACGGGCGCCAGGGCATTGGGAAGAATGTGCCGCACGACGATACGCCGTGTCGGGATACCGAGACCGACCGCCGCAGTGACGTAGTCGAGGTTGCGGACCTTTAAAAATTCATTGCGCGTGAAACGGGCAATACCGACCCAGCCAGTCAAGCCAATGACCATCATGGTGTAGAAGATGTTCGGCCGGAGAGTGGCGGCAATGGTAATGATGAGAAAAAACGTTGGAATGGCCAGCATGAGCTCAAATACCCGTGAGATCACCAGATCGATCCAGCCACCGAAGTAACCAGCGATGGCGCCTAGAGACACGCCAATGAGCACGGCAATGCCCACTGACACAAAGCCAATCGACAACGAAATGCGCGCCCCGTGAACAATGCCGGCCATGACGTCACGGCCGAGCTTATCGGTGCCGAGCCAATGCTCCTGCGATGGCTCGGCGAAAGGGCTGAGCAGGTTAATGCGACTGGGACGATACGGGATAGGGGGAAAGAAGACGCGTTCTGCCGGCAGCTGCGTAAAGTCGACATGCTGCAGCTCCTCTGGCCATGCGGCAAGTCCCAGGCTCTCCAGGTAACTATGCACAATGGGCCAGTAGGTCTTGCCCCGATACACCATATAGTACGGCTTATCATTGGCAAGAAAGTCGGCGAGCAGCGCCAGGAGGAGGAGCAGCAGCGACACCCACAGCCCCATGACCGCCAGCAGATTGCGCTTGAAATGGCGCCAGACACGGCGCCCGTAACTCTGTGCCGGTGGCATGGCTAGGCACTACGTCCGCTAAAGGTAATGCGGGGATCGACGATCGTCAGCAGCAGGTCGGAGAGCAAAATGCTCACCAGGGTGAGTAACGAGCTGATCGTAAAGACGGCCATGATAATCGGATAATCGCGCGCCAGCACTGCTTCGTAGCCCAACTGCCCCAATCCCGGGATCGAGAAGATGGTTTCAATGATGACGCTGCCACTGATCAAGCCCGGCAGGATAGAGGCCATGATCGTCACGATAGGAATGAGCGAGTTGCGCAGTACGTGTTTGTAGATGACCACCCGTTCTGCAAGCCCTTTGGCGCGCGCTGTCTGTACGAAGTCTTGGCGAATGTTCTCCAGCATGCTGCTGCGCATAAAGCGGGACAGGCCAGCAAAGCCAGCGTAGGACAGCATGCTGACGGGCAAACACAGATGCCAGAGACGATCCAGGAAACGCTGCCACAACGACCAGGCTGGCGAGTAATTTACTGACGTCAGACCACCGGGGGGAAAGACATAAAAAAAATCGCCACCGCAGAGAAAGACGATCGCCAGCGTACCGATCCAGAACGACGGGAGCGAGAATAGCATAAAGGCCCCGAACGTGGTGATCTGGTCCCCAAAGGAGTAGGGGTGGGTGGCCGAATAGATCCCCAGCGGGATGGCAATCGCATAGATGAGCACAATGGAGATGACGTTGAGCTGAATGGTGACGGGCAGTCGTTCGGCAATTTTTCGCCAGACGGGCTGATTGTCTTTGAAGGAATCGCCAAATTCGAGCGTGAAGAGATTGCGCAGCCAGCGCCAATACTGCACATGGAGTGGCTGGTCCAGCCCGTACTGCTGGCGCCAGGCAGCCAGCGCCTGGTCTACAGCACTGCGTCTCTCAGTCGACAGTCCTTCCGCACCCGCGGCGCCCAGCCCTCCACCAGCGCGCAATTCCGCCGGATCGCCCGGGGCGAGATGGATGATGAAAAAGGCAATAAACGTCACCCCAATAAAGGTGGGGATGAGCAAGAACAGGCGTTGCACAAGATACGGTCAGCATCGGGTGACGCCATCCTTCCTACTGTGTCAGCTTGGACGTCTGATAGCGCTGCAAGGCTTTGGGTACCCACCACTCGAGAGGGCGTAGTCCACCCGGATAGATGGTGACGTTGTGGAAGCGTTTATCCAGGGCGACAATGGCTTTCTGAATAAACAGGAAGGTATAGGGTTGCTCGTCATTGAGAATCTGTTGGAATTCACGATAGAGCTCAATGCGCTTCTGCGGGTCAAAGGTGCGACGGTTCTCTTCCAGCAGCGCATCGACCCGCGGATGTTTGAAGCTGATAACGTTTGAGCCCTTATTGTCGGCCTGCGAAGAGTGCCAGACCTGATAGTCATCCGGCTCGTCGAGCGGCATGGCCCAGCCCAGAATCACGGCGTCGAATTTGTGATTGCGCACGTCGTCGAGAAAGATGGTCCAGTCGAGCTGCCGTACACTGGCATCAATGCCATGCTTTTTCAACTCGTCCTGCAGCGTCAGGGCAACGCTTTTGCGAATATCGTTCCCCGAGTTGAACTTGATCTCAAAGCGAAACGGGGTCTTTTGCCCCTCAATGACCTTGTCCAGAATGCCGTCGCCGTCGGTATCTCGCCACCCGGCTTCGCCAAGCAGTTGCAGGGCCTTCTGGGGATCATAGGGATGGCTGAGGAGCGTCTTATCGTATTCTGGGCGGAACAAATACACCGGCCCATCCACTACCTCGCCGAGATCGAAGAGGAGCGTCTTGACCATTTGCTGCCGGTTTGTCAGATAGGTCATGGCCTGGCGCACGCGCTTGTCGCTAAAGATGGGGTGCGCATTGTTCCAGCCAACCCAGGTATAGCTCGGGGAGAAGTAGAGATGTTTGGCGAACTGCTTGTCAAAGCGCCCCCCACTGGTCTGCCGCAAGTGCTGGATGGGTTGTAAAGACATGGTATCGAGATCGCCGGCCTTGAGCGCCACCAGAGCCGCATCCATGTTGTTAAACACGCGCCGCACTTGCCGGTCGATATGCGTCTGGTCAATGCCTGCTTTGCCATTGCCCCAGTAGTTCGGGTCACGCTCAAGTACGACTTCCTGCCCAGTTTTCCAACCCGCAAACTTGTAGGGACCGCTGCCCATGGGATTGCGCGAAAAGTCTTTGTTGAACCGCTCGGCAAACTGCTTGGCGCGCTCCACTAGCGCTGCCTCCATCGTCTCCACAGCAGGGGTCGCCATGGTGTTGAAGTCCTGGATGGTGATGGGCGTAAGCAGACCCTCAGGATCATAGTAGTGACGCGGTAAAACGTCCACGCCACCAAGGATGGTCTCATTGCGGAAGTACGGCTCTTTGGCAATGAGGCGAATGGTGTAGTCGTCGAGCAGCTCAGCCTGCACTATGGATTGATAATAGACACGCCGAAAGGGGGCATTCACCCAGGGGTTCTTGATTGCCTGCAGGGTGAACAGCACGTCGTGGCCAGTGAGCGGCTTGCCGTCCTGAAAATAGGCGTCACGGCGCAGGGTAAAGGTGTATGTCAGTTTGTCGTCGCTGATCTGGGGCCGTTCCACTGCCAGGTGGGGACGCAGCTCCAGGGTTTGTGGATGGCGGGTGAGCAGGCTCTCAAAGATCTCGTTAAGAATTCTCGACGAGGCCGCATCATTACTGGTCAAGGGATTGAGGTTTTCTGGATCGCTCAACAGGTGCGAGATCAACCAGTCGCCAGGAACCGGCGGGTTGGGAGCTTGCCCGTAGAGCGAGTGCAACGGCGCGAGCAGGAGCAGGACTACCAGCAGTAAACCCGTGCTCCATACGGCACGTGGACCGACGTCCATGGTATTCTCCTTCTGTGGGCTGCCTTAGTACAGCGCCACAGCATCAAGTGTCCATCATGCCCAACGCCCTACCAGAGAGCCAAGGCAGTAAAACGGATACCCATTAGCCGTGCGCAGCACTCAGTGAATACGTTTTTCGTATCCCTGCCATTCTTTCTCACGCAGGGCAAATTTTTTGATCTTGCCGGTGGAGGTTTTGGGAAGGTCACCAAACTCTACGGCTTTCGGACATTTAAAGCGGGCCATGTGCTGGCGGCAGAAGGCAATAATCTCCTCGGCCGTGGGATTCGTGCCAGGTTTCGGCACCACGAAGGCCTTGGGCACTTCGCCCCATTTTTCATCCGGGACGGCGATGACCGCCACTTCCTGCACGGCCGGATGCCGGTAAATGGTGTTTTCCACTTCGATGGTCGAGATATTTTCCCCACCACTGATAATGATATCCTTTTGGCGGTCGCGCAATTCTATGTAGCCGTCCGGGTGCACGACGGCGAGGTCGCCGCTGTGGAACCAGCCGCCGCGAAAGGCGGTGGCGGTGGCCTCTGGTTGCTCGTAGTAGCCGCGCATGACGTTGTTGCCGCGCATGATGACCTCTCCCATGGTGGCGGCATCGGTGGGCACATCGCGCATGTTATCGTCTACGACGCGCATGTCTTCGGTAACAACGTACGGCACGCCCTGGCGGGCTTTTTTCCGGGCCCGCTCGTCGGCTGGCAGCGCCTCCCACTCGGCGTGCCAGGCGCAAATGCTATGGGGACCGTAGGTCTCGGTGAGCCCATAGACGTGGAAGATTTCGGCACCGAGGGCTTCCATATTGGCAATCACCGTTGGGGACGGGGGAGCACCGGCAGTCGTGACGTGGAGCTTGCGCGGGAAGACCGCCGTCCTGGCGCGTGGATGACTGGTGAGGGAGATGAGGACAGTGGGCGCGCCACAGAAATGCGACACCTGCTCCGTCTCGATGAGGTGGAAGACCACCTCGGGGTCGACACGTCGTAAGCAGACGTGCGTGGCACCAACCGCCGTCACGCCCCAGGTAAAACACCAGCCGTTGCAATGGAACATGGGCAGGGTCCAGAGATACGTCGAGCGGTTATTGAGGCCCATTTCCAGCACCTCGCCGAGCGCATTTAGATACGCACTACGGTGCGTGTACATGACCCCTTTTGGATTGCCCGTCGTGCCACTGGTATAGTTGATACTGATCGTGTCGTTTTCATCCTGCACGGGTTTGGCCAGTAGCACGTCAGAGCCCATGGCGAGAAACGCGTCGTATTCTGGCCCGTCAAGGGGCTCAGTAGCCGGACTGTCGACGATATTGACGACAGTGTCGAGGTGCGTCAACTGCTCCTGAATGGGACGGACGAGGTCGGCGAACTCACTATCCACACACAACACCTTGGCGCCAGAATGGTTCAGAATGTAGGCAATTTCCGGCGCGGAAAGACGAATGTTAATGGCCACCAGAATGCCGCCGGCCAGTGGGACACCATAGTGCGCTTCGAGCATCGGCGGAGTATTGGGACACAAAAAAGCCACCCGATCCCCTGGCGTGACGCCAACGCCTTGCAATGCCGTGGCGAGGCGGTTCACCCGCTGCTGAAACTGGCGATAGGTGTAGCGTTGGTCGCGGTAGACGACGGCAGTCTTGTCAGGGTAAACGGCGGCACTGCGAGCCAGAAAGCTCAGTGGAGTGAGAGGCGTATAGTTCACTGCCGCTGACGTCATAACACCACCTCCCTTGACGGTGAGCCACATCGCATGCGCTATGGTCAACAAATGTGTTTTATCGTAGAGCATTGTGCCTGGAGTTTCAAAGGAAAAGCGGCCGGCAAAGGCCGGGTGCCCCGCCGAGCCGCCCGAGAGCCTGCGGCAGCCGCCACCGACGTTCTAAGGCGCCGCCGTGACCATGCGTGCCACGCGTGAGATCGGGTGTCCTTTGGCATCAATCTGCAAAGTGTTGAACCACCCAAAGGGGGTGCGCTGACTCTGCACACCAGCCTTGAGGAGTTCCTGCTGGGTGCGGCTGAGCACATCGATCGCCGTTTCTGGAGTACTCAACTCTGCGAAGAGATGGGCAAAGGGGTGTAAGACAACTGTGGCGACTTTTAGCTGGGACGCCAGCGTGGTGATCTCCCTGGCGGCGCGCTGGGCGACCAGCGCTGGCTCCCGCTCGTCGCCCTTCTCGACACTGGCGAGCACGACGAGGGCTTCGTCCACCCGCGTGACCGGATCGTCGTATGCCTCATAGACTTTGGAACGCCCTTTCGTGGTAATGGTGCAGCAAAAGCTGTTTACGTGCATGATCAGGAAACGCATCGCAGGGCTCACTCAATTGCCAGCCACGGTCATCTCGGCAATTTTCAGCGTTGGAGCGGTCACTTTGCGGCGCAGATCAAAATCATTGCCGATCATCTCGATATCCGTCAACATCTGACGTAAATTGCCCGCAATGGTAATTTCCTCGACCGCATGGGTCAATTCCCCATTTTCGATCCACAGACCGGCCGCACCACGGGAGTAATCACCCGTCACCAGGTTGACACCAAAGCCAATCAGTTCTGTAACGTATAGTCCACAAGGCACCGAGGCAATGATTTCTTCTGGGGTGTACGGGCCAGGTTCCAGATAAAAGTTGGTGGGACTGACACTCGGCGCTTCTCCGGCACTCCGCGCCGCATTGCCGGTCGAACGCATGCCAAGTTTGCGCGCGGTGTACGTATCTAACAGATAACTGCGCAATACACCCTGCTCGACAACCGTCGTGCGACGGGTAGGGAGTCCTTCGCCATCAAAGGGCTTCGATCCCAGAGCCGCCGGCATAGTGCCGTCATCGTGGACCGTAAAGCTATCAGGAGCAATACGCCTTCCCAGCTGATCCAGGAGAAACGACGTGCTCCGGTAGATGGCCGAGCCAGAGACGGCCGTGCACAGATGCCCGAGCACACTGGACGCCGTCGCCGGGTCAAAAATGACTGGCACCTTTTGCGTGGGGACCTTGCGGGCGGCCAGACGGCGCAGGGCACGTCGTGCGGCTTCCTGGCCAATCATGGCAGGGGACTGCAGACGAGACAGCTTGCGGGCTGCCGAGAACCAGTAGTCGCGTTGCATACCGCTGCGATCAGAGGCAATCGCGGCCACTGCCAGATGCACGGAGCCGGCCTGGTACTGTCCTACGAAGTCCTGACTGTTGGCGTAGACAACCCGCGACTGTGAGCTACTATATTCACCCCCTTCTGAATTCGTGATGCGTGCATCATAGTCCAGCGCCGCCCGTTCAGCGGCTTCTGCCATGGCGGTGCGATCTTCGACGGACAACTGCGCCGCGGCATCATCCCACAGATCGAGGTCTGGAATGGCCGCGATGGTTTCGGCAGGTTCGGGGAGGCCAGCGCAGGAGTCCTCGGCCATGGCACGCGCCAGCGCACAGGTGTCATCGAGTAAGCGCTCGAGCGAGGCGGGAGATAAATCCGATGTCGCCGTGGTGGCGGAGCGTTGACCGAAAAACACCCGTAGCCCGAGCCGTTTCTGTTGCGACTGCTGAATTTTTTCCACCTCGCGCAAACGCACCTCAACGTCAAAAGCGTGGTGTTCTACCGCCAGGGCATCGGCAGCACTGGCGCCCCGCGCCCGCGCGGTGTGGAGCAGCTCCTGGAGGAGGTTGGGATCGATCGCCATCAGACACCCTTTCTTTCGCTACAGCGGGCCACACGATAGTGGTACAGGACCATTTTCTGTCGCGTGCAGGCGCACGTCATCCGCCCGTGCCACCTACGGTCAAACCATTGATGCGAATGGTTGGCAGGCCAACGCCAACGGGCACTGACTGGCCATTTTTGCCACACGTGCCAACGCCCGTGTCGAGTGCCAGATCATTGCCGACCATGGTGATACGGGTTAAGACATCGGGACCGTTGCCAATGAGACTCGCCCCTTTGACGGGGTGCGTCACTTTGCCGCCTTCGATCAGATAGGCTTCGTTCGCCGAGAAGACGAACTTGCCACTGGTGATGTCCACCTGTCCGCCACCGAACGACACGGCATAGAGACCAGTATTAACCGAGGCCAGAATCTCTTCCGGTGCTGTATCCCCACCCAGCATGAAGGTATTGGTCATGCGTGGCATTGGCATATGGGCATAACTCTCCCGGCGGCCATTGCCGGTAGGCGGCACCCCCATGAGGCGGGCGTTGAGACGGTCCTGCAGGTAACCGCACAGGATACCATTCTCCACCAGAACCGTGCGTGATGTCGGAGTGCCTTCGTCGTCGACGTTCAGTGACCCGCGCCGATTAGGCAAGGTACCATCATCGACCACCGTGCAGAGCTCAGAGGCAACCTGCTGGCCGATTCTGCCGCTAAAGGCCGACACGCCTTTGCGGTTGAAATCCCCTTCCAAACCATGCCCAATCGCCTCGTGCAGCAGGACGCCAGGCCAGCCAGGCCCAAGCACCACGTCCATGGTGCCGGCCGGCGCCTCCAGGGCGTCGAGATTCAAGAGCGCGCGACGTGCTGCCTCCCGCGCGAATTCAAGGTAGCGCTCCTCTTCCAGGAGATAAGCGTACTCCACACGGCCACCCCCTCCTGCACTGCCGCTCTGTCGTTTGCTGCCGTCTGTGGCAATGCACGACACGTTGAGGCGCAACAGGGGCCGCACGTCGCCGATGACGGCGCCTTCGGAGGTGGCAATCAGGATGAGGGTATGCGAGCTACTGAACGAGGTTTGCACCTTTGTAATGCGGGGGTCGTAGGCCCGGCAATACGTATCGATGCGCTGTAAGAGATCGAGTTTTGCCGCTATGGGAACGTCCGGTCCTGGGGTCTGCACCGGGTACAAGTTCTGGTCGGGCCGGCGTATGCCCTGGACGGCGACGCTTGTGGTGGTGGCGCTACTGCTGGCAATCTGCCGCGCCGTTTGGGCGGCGAGCTCGAGGTTGGACACGGTGATCTCATCGGAAAAGGCGTAGCCGGTTTTGTCGCCTGCCAGGGCGCGGACGCCCACGCCCTGGTCAATGTGTTTCGAGGCCTGTTTGACTGCCCCTTCCTCGAGAGAAACCGTGTCACTGACCTGATACTGAAAGTACAGATCGGCATGGTCGACGTGTGCGGTAAGGGTCTTCCCGAGCACGCGTTGCAGACTCGTGGCGTCCATGCCATATTTGTCATCGAAGAAATCGACTGGCTGGCTGGGGGTATGGGGCATAACGACTCCTTGAGGGGTGATTGTTGCC
>CAVZBC010000091.1:0-6251 GCA_963773125.1 uncultured Gammaproteobacteria bacterium
ATCCATGCGGGCGGTCAACTGATCCATGCGGATAGTCAACTGATCCATGCGTTGGGCTAACTCGACCACACGGGCGGTGAAGCGATCCATACGCTGGGCCAGTTCGTCCACACGGGTGGTCAGTTGTTCCATACGCCGGGCCAACTCGTCCATATGCGCGGCGAGCTGCCCTACCCGTTCCTTGGTGCGACGCTGCGCCTCGGCGAGCTCGTGCATCGTCTGCGGCAGGGCGAGTAGGTCGTCACTCAACACCCAGCGCCGCAGCTCTGTACGCCATGCGGGATGCTGCTCTAGGAGTTGAAGCAGATCGCGAAAGTCGTCGATGGTAAAGGCCATAACGTCCCCTTGTCCCAGTTGCAGAGCTATTATACCGTATCGGCCCGAGCAGAGCGACTTGCGGTTCTCCAAATATCCTTACATGGTGGCCATGAGACTCCTGAGCTTGACGGAAGTCTATATGTGGCTTAGACTCCAATAAGAGTCTATATATGGATAGGGAGGAAACGCTATGTCTCGGGCTGCCCAAACCGCTCATGAACCTACCAGTGCTGGCGAGTCTAGCCTTGACCGAAAGACCTTGTCAGGACCAGCACTGCGCACGTTTTTTCGTATCGCTGAGCTGTGGGGTCTGAGTGCTGATGAACAAATGACCCTCCTTGGGGTGACTTCACGTTCAACCTTTTTCAAGTGGAAACGGGCGCAAGACGTCACACTGCCAAAAGACACTTTAGAGCGTATTTCCTATATTCTCGGCATATACAAAGCCCTGCAGATCTTGCTGCCGGATGAGTGCGCTGCCGATACCTGGATACGTAAACCGAACGCTGCCCCCCTTTTTTAGTGGGCAGTCGGCGCTGAGTCGAATGCTCTCAGGGCACGTCAGTGATCTCTATGTGGTGCGGCAATATCTTGATGCGCAACGCGGTGGTTGGGCATGAATATCTCGGTCTCTCTGGTCATCTGGCTCCCCTGCTGGCGTATCATCCCTAGCCGTTTCCCGCCCATCGATCTGTTCGAGCGTGTTGCCGACCCTGCTGACCTTGAAGCGATCGTTGCCTGCGAGACCCTTACCAATGACCGCATACGGGATGCAGTAGGCGAGTTGCAGTTGGTGCCCCAGCAGGACCGCCTTTCCGGACGTGGTACCAGCCATATCATGGCCGCTTTCACGCATCTCAACCCTGCTGGTAGTCGGTTTAGCGATGGCACCTTTGGAGTGTTCTACGCTGCCTATACACTTGATACAGCCATTGCGGAAACGCGCTATCACCGCGAGCAATTCCTGCGAGCGACGTCTGAGCCACCTCTAGAACTGGATATGCGTGTCCTCCTCGCCCGATTTGCAGCAGCACCTGCATGATATCCGTGGTCGGCAGCAGGATGTTCCTGCCATCTATGTGCCTGAGGACTATAGCGCTTCCCAAGCCCTGGGAAAGCGCTTGCGGCGCCGAGCTCCTGGGGAATTGTTTATGACAGTGTACGTCATACAGGGGGAGAGTGTGCCGCCGTGTTCCGGCCTCCAGCGATACGGGACTGCCGCCAGGAGCGGCATCTCTGCTATGTCTGGGACGGCACACGCATTAGTATGGTGTATCGCAAAGGTTCATTACGGCACATGCCCTAGACATGTGCGTCCCGCGAACAGGGTTGGAAGGTACGGCGCATTGTAGGAGTCAACATGTTTCATCTAAGGTAGAGTAGTAGGTACATCCTGCAGCTGTTTCAGTAAAGACCTCAAAAATGAAAATGCAAGACTTGCCGTCCTCAGACAATGCAGTCACAACCTTATGCAGGAAGTCGATATCTTACAGCCCTCTCGGCTGGTACGCTGTGATGACTCTTGCAAGCAATATCTATCCAACAACAACCAAAGGCCATTGCTGGCCGTGTGAAATCTTCCCCGGGAAATTGCTACATGAACACCGTCTTCTCTCTGGACAGCGCTGTCCTTGGACAACTCGACGCAGTGTCGGCAACACAAACCTTCCGTAACCTTCTCTGGTGTGAAGCCTTGAGAAGCGGCTTGTCTCCCCATAATGGGGTGATCAGCCTACACACGAATGTGAGCGACGGGGGAATTGATGCCCGTGTTGATGGCTCGCTGACCGTTGACTCCATACTCGTTCGTGGAACGACTTTTTTTCAGGTAAAGGCCGGAGATAGCTTTAAGCCCTGGCAGCCAAGTCTCCTCAAGAAAGAACTCTTTGGTAGTGCTAAGGCTCAGCCAAGTCGAGAGACACTCGCGCCGGGGATACGGGCTTGCCTTCAGTCGCGCGGGCGATACGTCATTGTCACCTTTGGCCATGACCTGATAGAACCGCAACACACCAAAGCAAAAAGCAGTCTCATAGAACTCCTCAAAGCGTGTGGATATAAGAATCCACAGGTCGATGTGCTTGGACAGGGACAACTACTCGGGCTTATCGCGCTCTTTCCTTCATTAGCCTTGGAACTTCTTGGAAGAGGTAATCTCCCATTTCTGAGCTTCGATAGCTGGAAAGTACGGGATGACATGACACCCCCGTTACAGCTCGCTGCAGCCCAGTCTGAAGTCATCAAGTCCATCCGGACAGCGCTACGCAGCCATGATTACCAACACATCCGTGTGATCGGCGAACCCGGGATTGGCAAGACGCGTTTGGTACTTGAGGCATTGGCAGCGGAAGACCTCGCTCCAATGGTGCTGTATAGCCCGCATGTCGAAGACTTCCAGCAGAGCCAGCTGTTTAATGAGCTACTGCGCCGGGACCTGAACTATCATGCCATCGTGGTTATCGACGAATGCGCTGAAAAAGAGCGGGCTTCCATCTGGGGTGGCCTCAAAGGCAAAGAGAACATCAGACTGGTGACGATTGACCATGGTCCTGAGCGCAGTGGGGATGAACGCATGCTTGTCATCGACTGCCCGACACTTCCTGCGGACCAGATCATGGCCATCATCGTGTGTGGCAGGAGAAATGGCATGCAAATAACGATACGTGATCTCAGTCCGGGAACTCGAACAACGGATCCAAAAGCTCGCTGCCGAAGAGCAGATCTCCCTCAACAAAGCAGCACTTAAGTTGATCGCCAAAGGTCCTGAATTGACGGAGGATAGGCAAATGGTCATTGGGCAGGAATCTCGACTACCTCTTTGGGACCTGGAAGGAGTCAGAGGCCAAGAAATTTCTGGAATCGATCAAGTCCTGCGAACAGATCGATGAGAATTTCTGGAAATGAGGCAACTCCTCGATACGAACGCGTATGTCGCCCTGAAGAAAGGGGACCTGCGTGTCGCAGACCTGGTGAGATCCTGCGAGCATCTCTATTCTCGGATCATTAGTAACTCTGCCTGTTCTGGCATCATATGGCAATACCTTCACGCCGCACGTTCAGTAACAGCGGGCCGCGCTTGTGCGCAAACTCTGCCTCGGAAATAAATACACACGAGATGACTTCATCGTACTGGAGCGAAAGGTCTGCAACGTCCGCGATTGTCCTGGCTATTTCCTCGCATGACGATACCGGCCCCCGCAGCACGACCAGTACATCAATGTCAGAGCCCGGTTCTGCATCACCACGCGCTTGAGAACCGTAGAGGATGAGCCGGACGAGTCGCTCGCCGTAGAGGGTCTCCAAACGACATCGTAACTCGGCCAGGATTGTATGCAGCTTTGCGTCCATGGGGTTTCGGCCTTTCATTCGCCGTCCTGTGCCACAGACATGACGCACTCATGAGAGCATTGTAGCATGCCCGGCTTCTTTCTGGTTTTCTCCTCGATTCTCTCCCGCCTCCTGAGTCGGTGTTCTGAGCTGCACGCGCTGCGTTACACGACCTTACCGGAACTGCGGCGCAACCTGCTCCCCAAACAGGCGCAACGAATTGAGCACGCGCTCGTTCGGTAGCAGCCCACCGGCGTTCATCTCTAAAATCACGCCGGACAGGTCCAGCTCGTCAATGAGCTGATGTAGACGCTCGGCCACTTCGGCGGCAGTGCCGTATACCACCCAGTCGCGCAGCAGCGTCTCATAGGTGATATTGGCCAGCTCGTGCGCCATTCTGGCGCGGTCTTCACTGGCGACGGTGCCGGCGCGACCGACGGAACGGTTCAAGCTGTCAGACAGGCGGCGGTAGTACTGCAGGGTGCTGGCCTGCGGGTCGGCGATGGCCTGGGCGTGGGTCTCGCCGACGTAGACCGGCATGCGCAGGGTGACGTCGCCCTGGCCGGGATGGCCGGCGTCCTGCCAGGCCTGGCGATAGATGCCGATGCTGTGCTTGACGCCGGGAATGCTATTGCGACGCACGCCTACGACCAGGTGGCGGCCTTTCTGACCAGCGATGGGAAAGGACTCGGAGGTGGTGGCCGCCATATAGATGGGGGGATGGGGTTTTTGCAGCGGCTTCGGGGTCACGCACACATCGTGAAACTGGTAGTACTTGCCGGTGTACGAGAAGCGCTCCTGGGTCCAGGCCTGCACCAGAATATCCAGGCACTCCTGCAGGCGCTCGCGGCTCTCCCCGTAGGCATAGCCATAGCCTTCATAGGCTGTGGTGAAGCCGCTGCGGCCGACGCCGAGGGCAAAGCGGCCCTGGCTGATATAGTCCAGGGTGGCGACTTCTTCGGCGATGCGAATCGGATGGTTCAAGGGTAACACGTAGACGCCAGTGCCCACCCGCAGGCGTCGGGTGCGCGCTGCAATGGCTGTGGCCAGGATGATGGGAGCGGAGGCAATCGAGGGTTGGCCTCTGTCGCTGGAGGCAAAGTGGCGTTCGGCCAGCCAGACGCCATCAAGGCCCACGGCTTCGGCCAGGTCGGCCTGGGCAAAGACATCGCTAAAAGCATCCAGCTCGCTCTTGCCCTGCAGGTAGTCACATTCCATGTTCAGCCCGAAATGCATGCACGTTCTCCTTCATCGTCGCGGCAACTATGGGCGCTTCTTCGCCTGGTGGGACAACTACAGCGGGTCGAGTATAGCACGGAACGACCGCGGCGCTGCATTATGGAGTGGCTTGCTTTGAGGGGAGACGGGCAGTATAGTAGCGCGGATTATGTATGAGTTTTATGCTGCGACGCACTCGCTCAACTGTACGAGGCGCAGAGGAGAATACCTATGACAGTAGAAGAAATCGCCGCGCGTTTAGTGGCACAGAATAAGCGGGTGTCGGTGGCTGAGGCCGACACCTGTGGCCTGATAGGTTACATGCTCAGCACCGTGCCGGGGAGTTCCCGCTACTTCCCTGGCGGCGTCATCGCCTACACCGGTGGTCTGAAGCAGAAGATTCTGGGTGTTCCCGACGAACTCTACAATACCAAGGGCAGCGTCAGCCCGGAAATGGCCATTGCCATGGCCAGGGGGGTGCGGGATCTCACCGGGACTGACTACGGCATCTCCGTCACCGGCGTGGCTGGCCCCACTGGCGGCAGATCAGGGCTACCGGTGGGGACATTTTACGTTGGTGTGGTCGGTCCCGATGGTCTGGAAGTGGCCGAACGCATTCACACCGATGCCGGAGAGCGCGACGGCAACAAGCACCAGGCGGCGCAGGCGGCTCTTGACCTGCTCGGCCGCCAGTTATAAATGCAACTACCACCGCTACTGGGAGATCAGCGCACCATGACAGACTCGACGCCGCCTCTCGCCGCCTCCGACCTCTGGCAGCTACAAGACCCGGAAACACATGGCATGGACTCTGCCATACTGGCCAGAGCCATCACCTTTGCCGAGAGCCACGAGAGCACGGCTAGCCGCGACCTCGCCGCGGGTCTGGCCTCGGTGCTCCAGGCGAGTGAACCGGCGCCGTGGCATGAAGTGCTCGGCCCCACCAGGCCACGCGGCAATCCCAATGGCCTGATCATGCGGCATGGCTGCCTGGTCGCCGAGTGGGGTGACACGCAGCGCGTGGATATGACGTTCAGCGCCACCAAAAGCTATCTCGGCGTGCTCGCTGGTGTGGCGCTGGCCAACGGCCTGATTCGCAGCGTCGATGACACCATGCGCGACTATGCCCTCGACGATGGCTTTGATGCCCCGCATAACGCGGCCATCACCTGGCGGCACATGCTGCACCAGAGCAGCGAGTGGGAGGGGACGCTGTGGGATAAGCCGGATCTGGTGGATCGCAACCGCCAGGTTGGCGTCGGCGCGGATCATTCACGCAAGGGCACCTATCGCGCCCTGCAAGCACCAGGCACCTTTTACGAATACAACGACGTGCGCGTGAACCGTCTGGCCCTGTCGCTGCTGCAGGTGTTCCGGCGACCACTCCCCGA
>CAVZBC010000092.1:0-15792 GCA_963773125.1 uncultured Gammaproteobacteria bacterium
TCACCATGGAGGAATCTTTAGGCGCTGGTCCACCCTCCCGCAGCACGTGGGTATTGGTGTCGAGGACGACGGTGCGCCAGAAGGCCGCCCAATTGGGTTCATCGCGGCGGGCGCCTTCGAGAAAGGCCTTGGATTGCAACGAGGCTAACTGTTCTGCCTCATTCTCCAGCCAGATCTCGGCGACGCCGCTAAAGAGGGGATCGTCAGGCTCTGGTCCGAAGGGGATGCGGGTGTCGATCAGATATCGTTTAATCTGCGAAATCTTGCTGGCATACTGCACCGCATGCACCTCGACCCAGTAACGCTGAAATTCCTGTTCACTCATGCCAGGCCTGGGATGCGCGAAGATAAGCTGATGGATCATGGGAATCTCCTGAAATGCCATGACGCGTTTAGAATGAGCGGCTCGCATCGAGCGTCAGGGTTCGACTTTGGAACCGCCACTGTCCATTGACTTTGACTAATTGATCATCGTAGAGGCCAGTACGTGTGATACTGGCTGGCGCACTCTGGATATCCATGGCAATGATGTAGCACCCTCCGGTGGCGCCAGTGGCACTGGCTTCGAGGAGGAGATTGTTTATCCAGTGCCGCGTGGTAGCGATATCCGGAAAATCTTCATAGGTGCTGATCAACTCTTCGGTACCGCTGGCCTGAAGGATGACCTCTCCTGTGGCGCTGAGCAGCAGGAACGTGCCATCGGCGGTAAAGGTAGCAGCCCACATGGCCGCAGAATCCGGACCGAGGAGGCCATCGATGGCATAGAAATATCGTGCGTTCAGCTGCTGTATGGCTAACAGATCCTGAGAGCCAAGCAACGCCCCGCTCCCCTCCGCGGCGTCAGAGGTACAACCGCTCGCCAACCCCATGGCGGTGGGCTCGAGGCCCAATCCCCACAGCATGTGGCGCCGCGTCACACTGCTGTGTTGTTCCCGTCCGTCCTGGCTATCTGTGGCCATGGTGTTTTGCTCCTCGCTTTCTTTTATGCCGCACCGCGCTCCGCATTCCGCATTCCGCACTCCGGCTACTGTCCACACCTGGTGCCGATCATGTCAGGATGGACATCCCCTTCGAGCACCACGTCGAGGAGAAATGGCCCGTGATGGGCGAGGGCTTGCTGAATAGCCGGAGCGATCTGCGCCGGTGTCTCGACTCGGGTAGCCGCTACCCCCATGGACCGGGCCATGTCATCAAAGCGCAGGATGGGCCGGGACAAATCGAAACTCAGGGGAAAGTCATGTTGTGGAATATGTCGCTCGTGCCAATAGGCCTGGATGTTGAGCTGCAGCAGTCTGTAAGAGCGGTTATTACAGACCACAAATTTGGCATCGACGTTGTGGCGAGCTGCCGACCACAGGGCCTGTATGGTGTACATGGCCCCCCCGTCACCTGTAAAACCAATGACGGTGCGGTCAGGGTTGGCCAGCTTGACCCCAATGGCACCCGGTATCCCCACCCCTAGCGACCCGCCGCGCGTTAGGAAGTAGTGGTCGGGATGCGTTGGCGGACGGTAACGCGTAATGGCGGGAGAGTTAGTGAGCGCTTCATCAAAGATGATGGTGTCTGCCGGTAACTGGGTGGCCAACTCTGCCATGAAACGCGAGAAGTGCAGCGGCAGTGCATCCCGCTCGGCGTCATCACGGGCCATCTCGCTGGTCTGTCGCGCTGTTTTGACGCCCGCCAGAGCCGCCTGGCGGGCCCGGGCTGCGGCTTTTTGCTTTGGCGTCATGACCGCAGCCAGCGCCGTCGCTAGCCTGGCGAGAGTCAGTTTTGGATCGCTCACCAGTCCCAGGTCGACCGGGTGGTTTTTGGCGATCTCATACGCGTTGAGATCGATGTGGATGACCTTTGCCCCAGGGGCAAAGATCTGTCCCAATTCAGGAAAGACCTCTGGCAACATATAGGTGCCACAGACGAGGTTCACGTCACCCCGCACGGTGACGTGCAGGCTTTGATCGCCAAACATATGTCCCGTTGACCCTTGATACAGGGGATGGGCATAGCTCATGTTGACTTCCCCGGCGTCGGCATCCCAGACTTCTGCCCCCAACAATTCCGCCACCTGGGTCAGTTCCTCTTGCGCCTGCGAAAAGGCGATGCCATCGCCAACAAAGATCATCGGCTGGCGAGCCCTGGCGAGGAGGGTGGCGGCGGTCTGTATGGCTGCTTCGTCTGGTAGGACTCTGGTGCAAGGGAACGAGGTGGGGTGCACCTCCTCGATGACAGGGGCATCGAGAATATCCTGCGGCAGGCAGACGTATACCGGTCCCATGGGCGGGGTGGCAGCGATCTTGATCGCGCGTCGCACCACCCGCAGCAGCGAGGCAGGGTGCATGACCATGGTAGACCATTTCGTCACGGGTGCGGCCATCGCCACCAGGTTGCCGGCCATCTGCGCGTCCATGGCCTGGTATTTGATCCCGGCATCACCGCCGAGCACCACTAAGGGAGAATGGCCGCGCTTCGCCTGATACAAGGCGCCAATGGCGTTGCCCAGGCCAGGGGTACTGTGTATCTGCACGAGCGCTGGCTTCTTCGTCGCCCGCGCGTACCCATCAGCGGCCATCACCGCAATGGTCTCTTGTAGCGTCAGGACATAGTGCATGGCTGCATAATCCCCTAGCGCGTCGAGAAAGCCCTGCTCGACTGTGCCGGGATTGCCAAACATGTAGTGGATATCATCGGCAAGCAATTGCTCGATGAGCGCAAAACGGCCGGTTTTGTTGTTCACCATAGCTGTAGATTCCTGCAACGAGAAGCAGTATCGCTGAGCAGTGCGCTACACCGGAGACGATGCGGCTTACCACCCATACCGTGTCAGACCTTTTTCCAGGACTTCCACCATCTTTTGACCGGTGAGATACGAATCGGGGGTTGAGCGGCCAGTGATGAACGGATAGTCCACGATGACCGACGTTTCCTTGCCAAAATTCCCAATGTAGGCCCCCTCCGGGCCGGTGGCATCACGGAGAATGTATTCCAGGGGATAGGGGGGCGGACCCATATTGAAGTCGACACCCACGAAGCCCGTGCCGTCCATGTAGTCGTATTCCTTACAGTGGCCCGTGACACGCTTGCCCCAGATGATGCTCTTGCGGGTTTCCCAGTCGCGCGCAAAGGCCAGACAGGCCACCCCGTAGCATTCGGCACCGATCGGCTTGTGTACCTTGAGGAAGCTCAAAATGATGTCGTGGACGCGTTGGTTGTTCGCCAGATCGACGATGGGGCCACTGCCACCGACAAGTAACAGCGCGTCGTATGGTGCTAACCATCCCTGCTGAGCCTCATCCGCCGCCTTGTAGTAGGCTTCGAGCTCACGGATGAGGTTATGCGAGCTGAAGTATGGCCTGGCCGGCATTAACTCAGAGATATTCAGGGGATTGTCGAGTCGTGTTGATTTGTCGATAGTGCACACCTTTTGGGCGATGGCTGGTGACGTGACAGAGCGGCCCAGTGGCGGGTCAATGTATTCGGGGTCCATACTGGGAGGCAGGGCCACTGGCCGTCTGCCGGTGGGGGTGGCAAAGGTGACGGCGTATCCGGCGGCGTCAAATGTTTCCAGCGGGCCAACCAGTTCTTCACCCCAGAAACCGTACTCTGACAGGATAATGAGGAGATTTTTCGACATGGTGGATCCTTTCGCTTCCATGGGTTTACGCTTTGGCGATGAGCACAACCACACTATGGCTTTGTACTCGATAGATAGGTGCAGTAACGCGGGGTTCGTTGCCTGGTGCAACAATATCGGCAGGGGAGGGGAGGGCAGTATCGACTGCTCTGTACCACTGCCGTCCGGCAACGGGGGGGATGGCAAAGTCGAGATCGGCCATTTCCATATTCAGCATGACATGTATATCTGGGTCGTCTGCGACGCCGCCCAGCGTGCAGGCCAGCACCCCAGAGTTGGCATCGTTCCAGCCCGGGCTGTACAGCTGGCAGCCATGCCAGGTCACGTCGGGGAGACCGCGGGCGTTGAGGGCGCCAGAAAAGAAATGGCCGTTGTGCAGGCAGGCATGCGCCTTGCGGAAGGCAATCATGTGGGCAAAGAACCGGAACATGTCCTGATTCTTCTCCGTCAGATGCCAGTTCAACCAACTGATCTCGTTGTCCTGACAGTAGGCATTGTTATTGCCGTATTGCGTGCGTCGCACTTCGTCCCCTGCGAGCAGCATGGGGACACCGCGGGAGAGCAGGAGAATGGCACCAAAATTCTTCATCTGGCGTTGGCGCAGGGTATCAATGGTGGGCTCGATCGTGTCCCCTTCAACGCCACAGTTCCAGCTCATATTATCGTCGCTGCCGTCGCCATTGCCTTCACCATTGGCCTCGTTGTGCTTGCCGTTATACGACACCAGATCGTTGAGGGTAAAGCCGTCGTGGCAGGTGATGAAGTTGATGCTATTGATCGGCAAATGGCCGTTGCTCTGATACAGGTCGGCACTCCCGGCAAGGCGTGCTGCCACGGCGCCCACGAGCCCCCGGTCACCGCGCACAAAGCGCCGGATATCATCGCGGTAGCGACCATTCCATTCGGACCAGCGGTAGCCAGGGAAGCGTCCGATCTGATACAGGCCGGCGGCATCCCAGGCCTCGGCAATGATTTTCGTGTCGGCGAGGGTTTCCGACAGTTCGATATTCCACAATACTGGTGGATACTCCAGCGGCGCACCGTCCTGGCCACGGGAGAGAATCGATCCTTCATCGAAGCGGAAACCGTCAACGTGCATGTCTCGCACCCAGAATTCGAGACAGTCCACGATCAGCTTCTCGACGATGGGATGATTACAGTTGAGGGTGTTGCCACACCCACTGTAGTCCATGTAGTACTGTTTGTCGGCGGGGACGAGATGGTAATAAATGCTGTTATCAAGGCCTTTGAAGCTGATCGTAGGGCCTTGATGATTGCCTTCGTTGGTGTGGTTGAAGACCACGTCAAGAATGACCTCTATGCCAGCGTTGTGGAGCGCTTTGACCATGTCGCGGAATTCGTTGAGATGCTGTCCTTCTTCTGGTGACACACAATAGTTCGCTTCTGGGGCAAAAAATCCCACCGTGCTATAGCCCCAATAGTTCATCAGCGGTGTGCCGTTGGTTGGGTGGAGGCGTAAGACTTCTGTCTCATCGAATTCAAAGATAGGGAGAAGTTCAACGGCGGTAACGCCCAGCGCTTTGAGGTAGGGGATTTTTTCGATGACGCCAGCAAACGTCCCGGGATGCGTGCAGCCGGATGAGGAAGATTTGGTGAAGCCGCCCACATGCAGCTCATAGATGATGGTTTCATGCATAGGCCGGTTGAGGGGGGTATCGCCTTCCCAATCATAATCAGATACATCAATGACCACACTGCGCATGGAAGTCGCGAGATTATCATCCGTCCGACAGGCGTCGACACGATTCCAGAGGCTGTTGGTATTTCCCCGTGCATACGGATCTATGAGGACTTTACGCGGGTTATAGCGATGTCCCTGACCATGGACGTCCTGGGGGCCATCGACACGATAGGCGTAATGTATGCCAGGTTTGAGCCCTCTGACATAGACATGCCAGAAGTGGAAGGTTTTGTTGATCGCGGGATCGAGAGGAATAATGCTGGCTGGTTCTCGATCATCGTGTGCGTCAAAGAGCAGCAGCTCAATAGAGGTGGCATGCTGCGAAAACAGGGCAAAGTTGACGCCATGTTCATCTGGGATGGCGCCCAGTGGATGCGGGTGGCCTTTTTCGAGGCCAGAGTGCGCAACGCGCATCGTTCCTCCCATCATTGTAACGGAACGCGGACTACGGGGTGTCCTGTGGCGCAGACGTATACGGTGTTACTAATCGGGCTGGCATATGTAGCAAAAGACGTGCCCCGGCTTGCGGAGTGGCGGGAAAGGAACAAAGGCTATACAGCGTATGAGTTATAGGCGCTGTACCGTGGGAGTGGGAGAGGTAAAAACGTCAAAAGATTGACATAATAGTGATGGAACCTGTCAGTTTGTTGACAAAGGCACGAGCGAGGGTAGTGTCACGTCCGGGCCCTGCCGTTCAGTCCAACACGACGACGGAGACGCCACAGATGATTTGGCGCTGCTGACTCCCGCACCTTCAAGAGGGGTGGTCATGATCGTATTGACTTTCCCCAGGCTCGCTACTTTAGCGGTGATGAGCGATGACGCCTCATTCATCACTCCGTGATCCGGGGACGAAGACTAAAAAGGTGCAGCCGTCGGGCGTGTGCGGCTGATGTGCGGAATCCCGGCCGGTTGTGGATGTAGGTGCCAGGGCCAGAGGCTTGGTGCTGATCGACGAAGGTGCCTGCGAGGATGTAGAGGTATTCGCCGTAGAGGTGATGATCGACCTTCGGCACCTGGTAGCCGGCGTCCCACTGGACGAGGACCGTCCGCTGACCCGTCTCCGGATTCTGAAAAAGCTCCTTGCGGCGCGCCCCTGATGCTACTTCTTGCCATGCGACGGCGTTGCTGTCGACGTAGGTGATGAGGTCGTGGGTCTTGACGGCGGTCATGGGGTGATCTTCCTTGTGACGGGCGACTCGCCTCAGGCGGTTGATAGCTTGGATGGGATACCACTGCGAGAGTATAGCATCGAAATCGTCAGGCTGCTCAGGCGCATAGCCACCCGTAGATCCCAGGCTTTGACCTGCTGGTGGGTGGCGATAAGTTCGACAACGCCCAGAGGCGACATGGTTGTCTGGTCAACCTGCTCGTTGCAGTCCCTGATAGAACACCTGTGCAAACTCCTCGAACAAAAACGGCTTGATTAAGACAGGGCAGCCACACTCTTTCAGAAATTTGTGGGTGGTCTCATGCAGGGTATCGCCGGTGACGAAAATCAGTCGAGACAGCAGCTCGGGATATTTGTTTTTCACATACTGATAGAGCTGGCGCCCATCCAGCCCGGGCATCCGCAGATCACAGATGATCAGGTCATATGCCTGGCGGTCAATTTTCTGCAAGGCTTCCTCACCTGACGTGCGTCACCTCCGGCTGATGACCGAGGCGCTGCAGGTACAGTCTCAAAAGATCGAGGACAGGCTGTTCGTCATCAACAACCAGGACCGTTTTGGGGGAGAGCGCCGGCGGAGCGGACGGGTTCGGCGTCGTGTCCTGGACCAGTGTGACTTCGGCGACAATGGGCAGTTCGATAGTGAACGTCGTGCCCTGGCCAAGAGTACTGGCAACGCTGATCCCTCCAGCGTGTTCTTTCATGATGCCATACGACAGACTGAGCCCTAAGCCGGTGCCTTTTTCCTTGGTGGTGAAGAACGGGTCAAATATACGGTACAAATTTTCGGCGGCGATGCCGGGTCCGTTATCAGCGATCTGGATATAAATTTTCTGGCTATCGTAGGCGGTGGTGACGGTCAGATGCCCTTGGCCGCGATACTCGGTCATTGCCTGATACGCATTCGCCAAAATATTGATGAGTACTTGCTGGAGCTGCGCGCCATCTACCATCGTTTTGGGAAGCGTTTCCGCCAGGTGCGTCTCCGTCGTAATCTGGTTGACCTTCAACTGGTACTCCAGCATCTCCAGGGTCTGCAGGCAGAGGGTGTTTATATCGGCATACCGCTTTTCGGGTTTTTGTTTGCGAGCAAAACCGAGAAGATTTTTGATGATGTGGCCGCAGCGGATGGCTTCGCGACGAATTTCGTCAACCATAAAGCGCGCTTCGGCGGGGTAATCGTGCCTGATCGCCAGGATCTCTGCATAGCCCAGGACCGTGGTCAACGGATTATTGATCTCGTGGGCAACTCCAGAGATGAGCTCTCCCAGGGCGGAGAGTTTCTCATTTTGGATTAACCGCTCCTGAGCCGCCTTGAGTTCCTCGAGGGAACGGTTTAACTGACCGTTGATCACCTCAAGTGTGGTGGTCCGCTCGGCCACGCGCTGTTCGAGGCTCTGCATATAGGCCTTGAGCTGGCGCTGGAGGCGGACTTTTTCCAGGGCTCTCTTGATCGAGAACTGCATCAAATCAAACTCAAACGGCTTGACCAGGTAGTCGTAGGCGCCCTTACGCAGCGCTTCAATCGCTGAGCCGATCGAGACGAAACCCGTGATGACAATGACCAGGGTATCGAGTCCAAGGGCGGTAATCTGCTCCATGACCTCAAAGCCACTCATCTCTTTCATGACGATATCCGTAATGACCAGCGCAAAGGGCTCACGCCTGAGGTACTGCATGCCCTCTTTGCCATTCTTGGCCGTGGTGATGTCATACCCTGCGTCGGTCAGCAAGATCTTGAGGTTCGTACGCAGACGCTGCTCATCTTCAATAATCAGTATTTTCTCGCTCATGCTCATGCTCCTTGTCTGCTGTGATCAACCCTCGTGCTGGGAAATCTTGCTCGTCGAGCTGCAGAGGATATTCTGGCAGGAAAATATGAAACACGGTGCCCTGCGCTGGTGTGCTCTCCACCTTGATGGTTCCACCATAGCTTTTGATGATATCGGCCGACACCGACAGCCCGAGTCCTCTCCCCTCGTCGGGCTTCTTGGTCGTGAAGAATGGTGTGAAGAGCAGTGGGAGGTGTTCTGGTGGAATACCAATGCCATTATCCGCCACGCTGATGGTGAGTCCACCCTGCTGGCAGGTGGTTTTGATCCGCAAGGTTCCCCCGTGCGGCATGGCATCCTGGGCATTTTTGATGTGGTTAAGAAGCACCTGTTTTAGTTTATCAAGCGACATGTAAATGATCGGCAGATCATCGGCCAGCTCGAGGCAGCTGTCGATGTGATGCGCCGCAAGATCCTCTGCCACAAACTTCATGAGGTGGTGGATGACCTGGTTTGTTTGCAGCGGGGAGACTTCGCTTGATGGGCGGGAGAAATCGAGTAATTGTCGCACAATGCGAGCAATCCGCGCGATCTCCTCATCGACAATATCCAGGTTCTCTTTGTTGGGATCCCCCCTGGGCATCTTTTTGCCCACAATGTCGAGCGACGTCTTGATGATGGCAAGTGGATTGTTTACTTCGTGGGCGATTTTCGCCGCCAGTTTTCCCACCGTCGCCAGCTTTTCGCTCTGGATCAATTCTTCTTGTGTAGCCTTGAGGAGGTCGTTGGCCTCTTCCAAACGGCGTTTTTCTGCTGCCAGGTGCATAATATGATGGCGTAACGCCCCGCGCATTTCTTCAAAGCGCTGCGCCAGATAGCCGATTTCATCCTGGGAGGTCACCGTAATGGCGTGATGATAATTGCCTTTGGTGACTTCGGTGACGCCCCGCACCAGCTGTTGAATCGGACTGGAAATACGCCGCGCGAGAAACACCGCCTCGGCCATGCCCAGCAGGATGGCAATCACCGCGAGCAGCAAAAGATTCCCGGTGGTTTTATGTATTTCCCGCATCGTCTGAGCCAGCGAAAACCCGAGGCGGATCGTGCCCCATTTGCGCGGACTCCCCGGCGCATACAACGGGATCGCCACATCATAGCCACGGCCCTGGAGTGCCGCCGTACGGGCCTCCTGGACCAGGAGTCGCTCGGCTTGCATCGCCTGTTGACTCACCGGGTCCTGCAAGATGGTGCCCTGTGGCACATCCCAGCCCCTGGCCGCGGCGACCTTGCCATCGTATAACTGGACAATGGCATAGACGACATCTGCTTCCGCAGCGATCTGGGCTACCGTCTGTTCCAACTTGATAAAGTTGTAGCTGAGCACATACCCTTCGCTCAACGCCGCCAGATTCGAGGTCATGGAGACCGCCCGTTTGCGCGACTCCGCCAGAATGGTGTCGCGCTGCCGTTGTTCGATGATGACGATGACCAGCACCATGAGGGAGATCTGTGCCATGACGATGACACCGATAAATTTTGCCTGCAAACTTCCACGCCACAGGATCAAAAAAGGGGCAAGCTTGTCCATAGCGCTACTGCCTCTCTATGTGAGCTTGGCACCGAGAAAAATCCGAGGTTGCAGCACCGGCGGGAGAACACGAGACAGGGTGCCACCATTTACGGACTCTGTTTCCCCGTGGTGACGACTCCTGTGCGCTGCTCTGCGCCGCTTTTCTGCAACCAGATGTTCTTCAGCGGGATGGCGCGTTTACCCAGGTTATTGACCTCCACGCCCTGCACATAGGGCTGGTACAGGTAGTCCAGGACATCATGGTGCTGCAGTATCCATGGCGCATCGTCGATGACCAGGTGCTCCACCTGACGGTAGAGCGCCATGCGCTGCGCATAGTCGAGCTCCTTCCTGGCCTGTTCCAGCACCTGGTCGACCAGGGGATTGCGGTAGAAGGTGCGATTCGTCGGACTGGTCGAGTGCAGGAGAGGGGAGAGAAAGTTATCGGGGTCAGGAATATCCGCAAACCACGCCAGGAGGAACATCGGCAGTTTTCCCTCCTCCAGCATCATTTTATAGGCCGGCCAGTTGGGGGCAAAGTGGACCTCGACCTGCACCCCGATGTCGGCGAGGTACTGTTGATACGCCGCCAGTTCTGCCTTGGTGCTTGCCGCTTTGTGCACCGACCAGAGTTGCACCACCGGCAAACCGACCCCATCTGGATAGCCTGCCTCTGCCAGGAGACGCCGGGCTCTGGCAGGATCATACGCATAGCCTCGCAGGCCGGGATCATATGCCGGCATGCCGGGGGGCAGGATGCCGTGCGCCACCCGACTACCCCTTTTGGTGATGTGCTTGACGATGGCCGCGGTGTTGACAGCATAGCTGAACGCCTGGCGCACGCGCCGATCGTCAAAGGGGCTGAGGCGTGTGTTAAAGCCAATGTAGATGAGGTTGAGCATGGGTTTGGTCAGGCGCTGATACTGCTGGTAGACCGGGTCAGTGTGTATCTCGTCGGTCTTACTGCTCGGAATAATCGTCTCTTCCAGATGTCCCTTGAGGAATTCAGCAAACGTCTCTTCCAACTTGGCACCGCTAAAAATCTTGAACACAACCGTGTCAAGAAATGGTCGCCCTTCGTAATACTGGTCGTTCGCCTCCAGAACGATCTCCTGATGCGGCGTCCAGCGCACGAATTTAAACGGCCCGGTACCCACCGGCGCGCGCCCGAAGCGCTGTCCCTGCTTCTCGACCTCGTCCTGGGGCACGATATCGGCATAGGCCAGCCCGAGGATGACCAGGGAAGGGGCGAGCGGCTCGTCCAGCACGATTTGCAGGGTATAGCGATCCAGCACTTTGAGCCCCTCAACACCTGGGGCTTTGCCTTGCCCGAAGGCCTCAGCTCCCTGAATATGCCGGAAGAGCTCGCTTGCCGAGAGGAGCTTGGCGGGACCGATGAGACGGGTGAAGGAGTAGACGACATCATGCGCCGTGACCTCTCGACCATGATGAAATTTGACGCCCCGGCGCAAGACGAAGGTCCAGGTGCGTCCGTCTGGGGACGCCTCCCAAAACTCCGCCAGGGCAGGAATCGGGTTAAGATTGGCATCGAACTGAATCAGGCCATCAAATATCTGCCTGACCACAGCACCGCCATAGATGTCGCTCAGCAAGCCGGGATCAAGCGTGGCGGGGTTATCGCCCAGCATGCGGCGGAATGTCCCGCCGAATTGGGCTGCAGACACTGCTGTCCCTGGCTGCCCCAACCGCTCCGCCGGAGCGGAAAAGCCCTGCACACACAGAAAACAGCAGATCCATAAGAGGGTTCGCCGGGCGATACGGAGCCGGTTCGACATGAAACGTTCCTCCTCTGCTGCTTCACGGTATGGTTTTCTACTCGAGCGTATGCAGCATTTCCTCTACATCGATCAGTCCGGCTCCCTGCTGCTCCTCGTCGCAACATGCCAGGTCCGAAGGCTGTACTCCTGCAGGAGGTCGCGCACCTGTCCAAAGGACAGCCCCGGCTGGCGCTGCAATGCCAGAACGATGCTGCCGGTAACATGTGCCGCTGCCTGACTGGTGCCGCTGCCCCAGCCATAGCCGCCACCCGGCGTGGTGGAGAGAATCCGTTCGTTTGCCTGGGAGCCGCCGGGGGCCGTCACATCCACCTCTGGTCCAGCCAGACTATAGCCCGCAATATCGTCGTATACGTCGGAGGCTGCTACGGCAATGACCCATTCATCATAGCGGGCAGGATACCTGACGGTATCGCCACACGCTGACGCGCCCTCTCCCTCGGACCCACCGCCCTCCTCCGCTCCCCCGCCTTGTGACAGGCGGTTGCCAGCAGCGGCCACCATAATCACGTCGCTGTCGTAGAGGCGTTTGATGGCCCGCTTCAGCGGCTCTCTGTCGGCGCAGAATCCCAGGCTCATATTGACCACTTTGATCTGCAGCTTGTTCCGATTGGTATACACCCACTGCAGGCCATTAATGCAGTCGGAGAGATAACCTGCACCATCGTGGTCTAACACCTTGACCGACACGAGGCCGGCATGGGGCGCCACGCCGCTGACCCCCCAGTCAGTCGCTCTTGCCGCAATGATCCCCGCAATATGCGTGCCATGCCCGTTGTCATCGTCTGACGACCCACCGCCGGACCGGGCATTGTGTGCCTGGATAATGTTCTGCTTCAGATGGGGGTGATTATCATCTATTCCCGTGTCCAGGATGGCGACGGTTACCCCTGCTCCTGGTTCCGGTGCGTCGGGCATGTTCTGCATGTCCTCATGGACGACAGGCGTACCGATTCGCACCTGTCCCCAATCGTAGCCCTTGTTTTGAGGATCTTCCGCCTGTGAAATAGTGGATATGGGACCTAGTACGCTAAGTGGATCAGCGAAAACTCCCTCCACGGGCTTCCCCAGCAGGAATGCCAGCAGGTCATCCAGCGTATCCCCAAGAGGCAGCTCGATGGCCAGGGCGTTGATAAACGACAGGGTGTGCACCACCTTGATGCCGCCCAGCTTAAAAAGCAACTCTTGCGCTCCCAAGTCCGTGCCCTCAAGGAAGATCACGATCCATCTGCGATCCTCGGCCCTCGCCACAGACGTCAGTCCAACGCTCAAGATCACGGCGATGACTACAAAGACCTTTACTCTGCGAGACACTCCTGGTTTCATGCGGCATCCTCCCTCTCTCGGTCAGCGGTCTTGGCAATCTGGGCCTCCCCGAGGTTATCTCGTGGAGCTCGACCCACACGCCAGAGGCAGTTGCGTCGCTACCATCCTGCATCCGCAGAGATTCGGTGCCAATGAGCAGCATCATACGGTATCATTGAGAGTCTGCTGTACAAGCTTGCAGTCAATCGCTGTCCACGCCGAACGTCATGCGGCTGAGATGAAGACATCACCGATCAACAGCTCCACCAGTCCTTGAGGCTTCGCCAGCTCGTTTTTACCAACAGATCTACTCTTTCGACAATCCACCAGGAGGAACATTGCTGTGGATTGCTTATACGATTATATACATATTCATCAGAGAGGCATATATTTTCTTTTGAATACACTTAATATGGTATAAGATTACCTTAGTATTTTTCTATTATACTATTAAAAAGCTTTATTCAAAAATACTTGTATTTCACATGAATTCTTTAATGTAAAATTCCATATTAAATTTACTTTATAGCGAATTGTAATAATAAAGGTATAAGAGGTAATAAGCTGGCAGTTAAAAATCAAAATGGAAAACAGGGACATACGGGGCTGATTATTGATCTGCAGGAAGATATTGAAGTTGCATTGTGGGGAGCGTGGGGATGACATTGGCGGAGGATGGGGGACGCGTCATACTACGTCAGCAGCCTCTGCGGGGCAGGCGACTGGGGGAACACTGTGGCGGAGCCCATGATTTCTGGCCACGTCTCCAGCAAGCTACTGGCCTCTGCCGCTGGCACGGGCCGTGAGAAGTAGTAACCCTGTCCGTATTCACATCCCAGGGCCTGGAGTTGCGCGACATGCTCAGCGGTTTCTACGCCTTCTGCAATCACGTCCAATTGCAGGCGATGGGCCAGTGAGACGATGGTCCCGACGAGATCTGCGTCTGCTCCAGGGGCACCCAGCCGGCTGACGAAGGAGCGGTCAATTTTCAACGTGTCTACTGGCAGGCGGTAGAGATAACTCAATGACGAATAGCCGGTGCCAAAGTCATCGATGCTCAAGCGGATGCCGGTGGATTTCAGTTGCCAGAGGAGCGCAATCGCCGCCTCTAAATCCTCCATAAAGGCGCTTTCGGTGATCTCCAGCTTCAGGCTACAAGCGGCCAGGCCTGTGTCGCGCAACATCGTGTGGATGTGCTGAAGCAGGTCAGGGTGCGCGAGTTGTTTGCTCGACAGGTTGACACTGATCAGGCTCGGCGCCAGGGCCCCGAAACGCTCCTGCCAGGCTTTCATCTGGCGACAGGCCTGGCTGAGCACGCTGTTGCCGAGGGCGAGAATCATTTTGGTTTCTTCGGCGATCGGAATGAACTCCTGCGGGCTAATCAGACCGCGCTGCGGGTGCTGCCAACGTACCAGCGCCTCGAAACCATGCATGATCCCGGTGTCTAAGGCGACGATGGGTTGGTAATACACCTGTAATGCCTCGTGCTCAATGACTTTGCGCAAATCGAGTTCCAGGTGCATGCGGGAGAGCGCCTGGTCGCGCATGGCCGGATCAAAGAGCTCATACCCCGTTTTCCCAAGCGCTTTGGCGCGATGCATGGCGGTGTCGGCGTCACGTAAGAGTTCTTCAGGGCGGTCATACCCCGTGGCACTCACGGCAATACCGATCGTGGCAGAGGTGAACACCTCCTGGCCCTGCACCAGAAACGGCAGGGTGAGTTCCCTGAGGAGCCGCTCCGCCACCCGGGTGGCATCACGCACGTGTGTGATGTCGTCGAGGAGAATGGCGAACGCATCCCCTTCCAGGCGCGCCACTGTATGTCCTGGCTCGTAATGCGTGATGGTATCTGTAGAGCGCAGACAGGCTTGCAGTCTTTGGGCCACGGCAATCAGCAACTGGTCGCCGATGCAGGGCCCCAGGCTGTCGTTGACGACCTTGAAACGGTCCAGATCCAAAAAGAGCAAGGCAAACACGTAGTCTGGGTGGCGCCCGGTACGTTTGAGGGCACGATCCAGCTGCTCCACAAACAACAAGCGATTCGGCAAGCCCGTCAACGGATCGATCACTTTGCCTGCCGTGATATCGGTCTGCGAGCCGGCGATGCGGCTGGGGCGCCCGCTGCCATCGCGCACCGCCAGCCCGCGGCTGAGTATCCACCGGTAGGTCCCGTTCTGGTGCAGCATGCGATACTCGTGCTCAAAATGGGCCGTTGTCCCTTCTACATGGGCCATGATGGCTTGCTTGACTGCCGCCAGATCCTCCGGATGCACACGCGTGAACCATTCCTCGGGGCTGACGCCAATCTCACCCTCCTGGAAACCCAGCATGGCCTTCCAACGTACCGAAAAGTAGACTTCGTCGATTTTCAGGTTCCAGTCCCACAGTCCGTCATTGGCGCCGTTCATAGCGAGCGCATAGCGCTCTTCGCTTTCCCGCAGTGCCTCTACGGCCCACTTATGGGACAACTGCGTGTGGATGCGCGCCAGCGCGACGGGGAAATCGATCGGCTTGGTGACGTAATCATTGGCCCCCAGGCGCAGGGCTTCGACAATGTCAGCGCTCTGCGTTTTGGCGGTGACCATGATAATGGGCATCTGGGTTGGAGCATACGTGGCGCGGAGCACTTTCAGCACATCCAGGCCACTCATGACGGGCATCTCGATATCCAGCAGGACGAGATCAAACGGGTGTTGCGCAATGAGCCCTAAGGCGCGTTGGCCGTCTTCTGCCACTTGCACCGCATAGCCTTTGCGCTCCAGACGTCGGGACAGGGCGTCGCGGTTCATCTGGTTGTCGTCGACGATGATGAGAGAGCCTCGTTGCTGACTCAAGGGCGCGTACTTCC
>CAVZBC010000093.1:0-15053 GCA_963773125.1 uncultured Gammaproteobacteria bacterium
AGGCTCGAACATTTCCCGCGCTTCTTGCTCGAGGCCCAGCTCGCTGTATACCACCGCTAGCCCTGGTCGCCACGTTAAGGCTGCCGGATTTTGCTGCACAAAGAGCCGGACCACCGGCTCCACCTCCCGCAGGCGTCCCTGTTCCCTGCGGATGGTAAACATCTGCAGCCCGAAGATCCCAGATGGACCCTCGCCCTGCATCCTCTGACCAACCGCTAAGCCCTGTTGCGCCAGCAGCTCAGCATCTGCAAATCTCCCTTCCAGCAGGGCGCGCATCGCCTGAGAGCCAATTGAAAGATACACCCAGAGGTGCTGACGCATCTCTTCTGCCAAACGTCGCAGGGCTTCGAGTTCTGTGTCCACCGCTTGCATATTTCCCAGCTCCAGCGAGCAAAGCAGGCGCCAAAAGCGTGCTTCAGAGGCCCTCTCTTTGTCGCCGATGTCCTCGGCCAGTCCGAGCATCTCGTCCGCAGAGGCGATGAGCTCGTTGATCCGCTCCGGTCGCCCCCACAGGCTATCCTGCTGCACTTTCAGGGTGAAGGCGAGCACCGCAGGATCACCGAGGCGGCGGGCCAGGTCAATGGCATGTTGTCCCACCACGTCGGCGCGCTCCGGTATACCTGCAAAGCTGAGGGCTCTGGCGAGGCTTCCCAGCACGCGCACCCGCAGGATGCTGTCTTCTCTCCCCAGGGTCTCAAGGGCTTCTTCAAGCAGATGCACGGCAGGGCCACCAAATAGCCCGGGACGCTGACTCGTCTCTTCGAAGCCGAGAGCAGCACGCGCCAGGCCCTCTGGCGACCGCAACTGCCGTGCGATTGCGGCCGACCGCTATCCAATCACAGGGGGACGAGGTCGGGGCTTAGCGAATTAGAGCCAAGTCGTATCGGGGAGTTGCCCGTGGAAGTAGCAACGGACGGCGTCGACGAGCACAGCGTAGGTGGATCGAGCTTGTAGTCGGCAGGTCTCTTTGAGCGACAGGATGCGTTCGACCCATCGAGAGCCTTTGTCACTGTTGGTGCCTTGGGAGCGTTTACGCCACATAACGGCAAATCGCAAGGCGCGCTCGGCCCGGTTATTCGTGGTTTCCACGCCGTGTTCCAGCAGAAAGACCCACAGTGCGTCCATCTCGCGGAGCAGGTGTCGGACCAACTGTCCGGCCTCGTCTTTGCGCTCATGGTAGCGATTGATGAGGTCACAAAGCCGGGCATACCAGGCCCGCCACTGCCCCCCGGTAGGAGGGGAATGGGCCATGTGACACAGGCGTTGCAGCTCAGCCAAGGCCCGCGTGCCGCAGGCGGCGACCTGCGGGTCGGTGCGCTGGGCTAAGCCGCGCGCCCGCCGGATGAGATGGGCCAGACAGGTTTGGCGCTTGGCGACCCAGGTTTGATAGACGCCGTAGCCATCACTGACCAGGATGCCGTCCCAGTCGTCAATGAGGGCGAAGAATGCCGCTTTGGAGCGGCTCGGGTCAATGCGATAGAAGGCCACCTGTGGAGACGTCATGACCCAGAGCCACTGGAGAGTCGCCCTGGCAAAACCACGGTGTTTCATCAATGTACCCCACCGGGGCTTGGCGAGCGATACGGGCCATGGCTTCATAGTGGGGTTGGATGGCCAACGTGACACGGTCGATGACTTTCTGGATGGCTCCGAGGCCGATGGGGATGCCAAGCACGGAGGCGCAAAATGTCTGGATGAGGGAGCGACTGGTGCCCTGCATCCCGGCCATCTCGCCAATCAGGGCGCTGAGCCGTGGCCCATAGCCGCTTTGATGCGCGGGTGGCAGGTGTGCCTTGAGGCGCCGGCCACAACGTGGGCAGTCGGCCTGATACAAGACCCAGTGGGTAATGTCCATGTCGATGGGCGGCAGTTCAATAACCTGGTGTGTGTAGTAAGGCGTCGGGTGCAGCAAAGCAGTGTTGCCACAGCAACACGCGGTGGGCAGCAGATGCTCGGTGGCAGTCGGGCTCATCAGGCTCTGGCGGACGCCGGGGTGACCGGGTTTGGCCCCCGGGCGGCCTGAGGTTGTGCGGTGACGCGTGTTTCGCCCCTTGCGATAGGGCGAATCCGATGATGGCGGGCGGCTGGAGGTCTGTGACGTGGCCTGGATACGTGCCTCCAGCGCCTCGACGCGTTGCTTCAGGTGGTGGAGTTCCTGGTGCAAGGCGGCAATATAGGCCTGAACTGCGGGAGGGGTTTGCGCCCAGTCGTCTTGGGAAAACGGAAACGGCCACTCGGGAGGACGGTTGGGTGCAGCAGATGAGTTGCTCATGGCTCCATGACATCCAGAAGACGGTTGACGTGCTACCTGTCTTATCGGAGTCAGGTCATATCGAGTTAAGCCCAAAATGTCGCGAGAAAAGTTTCCATGGCCTGGGAGAAGTCACCTGCTTTCATGCGGGCCTCGCCCAGGGCCAGCAGGAGCTCGCAGCGCTGCGCTGCGTCTACCGTCTCCTGACAGCGCCAGGGCTGCAAGGGCCGTCTCGTAGTACTGCACGGACTCCTCATAGGCCAGCAAGGCCATGGCCCGCTGACCCGCTCGCTGCCAGTAGAGCACGGCCTGGGGGCTGAGGCCTGCCTCGGTATAGTGATGCGCCAGCACTTCGGGCTGTGCTGCCGTCGTCTCGGGAAACCGCTCCTCCAACACCTGGGCAATGCGCTGATGATACTGCTGCCGTGTGCTTTTGAGCAGGGATTGATAGGCGGCATCCTGAATGAGCGCGTGCTTGAACGTGTAGGTCGCCTGGGGTGGCACCCCACGCTGGTACAGCAGTTCGGCCTCGACGAGCCGTGCCAGTTCGCGCTGCAGCGTTGCCTCGTCCAGGTGTGCGACCGCGTGCAGCAGCTCGTAGGAAAACTGTCGCCCAATCACTGCGCCCAGTTGGGCAAGGCCTTTGGCCGTCACCAGACGATCGAGCCGGGCCATCAAAGAATCCTGCAACGTGGCGGGAATCGCCAGCGATGGTAGGGGGCCGGTCAACTCGTAATGAGCACCGGTTTCTCTGAGTAACCCTGATTCCAGCACCGCTTTGGTCAGTTCTTCGACAAACAGTGGCACGCCATCGGTTTTGGTGACAATCTGTTCGACCACCTCAGCCGGGAGGCGTCTGCCACCGGCCACTCGCTGCGCCATCTCCGCAACCTGGGAGCGCGTTAAGCGGTTCAGGGTAAGGTGGGAGAAGTAGGAGCGGGGTCCCCACGGCGGATGAAACTCCGGGCGACACGTCAGTACGGTTAGCAGGCGGGCGGTGGAGGCCTGGTTGATGATGAGGCCAAGCAACTCCAGCGTCGAGGGATCGGCCCAGTGCAGATCCTCCCAGACCGTGAGCACGGGCTGCCGCTCGGTCTCGGCGAGCAGCCACATCACCAGGGCGTCCAGCGTTTTCTGCCGCTGCTGCTGCGGGCTGAGGGTAAGCGGCGGGTAAGGCGCCGGATGCGGCAATACCAGCAGCGTGGCCAGGAGCGGCACCGTCTCTGTCAGGGGCAGGTTGGCGGCCTCTAGTACCTGCTCCAGCCTGGCCAGCTTCACCTCGGAGGCCTCATGCCGGTCGCCCTGGAGGAGCCGCTCTAGGTGTTCGATGACCGGGTACAGCGCGCTGTGCGTATGATACGGGGAACCGCGAAACACGATGCGAGTCGTACCGTCGCTGGCCGTCTGCTCGGTCAACACCTGCACCGCACGGGACTTCCCAATGCCCGCCTCGCCGCTGAGCACCACGACCTGGCCCAGCCCCTCCCTGGCCTGCGCCCAGCGCTCCAGCAGCAGCCCGATCTCCTGATCCCGGCCCACCAGCGGCGTGAGCCCTCTGGCAGCCGAGACCTCCAGGCGACTCTGCGCCCCGCTCTCTTCCAGGACGCGATACACGGGCATCGGGGCAGCGACACCCTTGAGCGCCTGTGAGCCCCAGGGCCTCCACGGCGACATACCCCTCGACCAGGCGGTAGGTGGCCTCACTGAGCAGCAGTGTGTCCGGCGCCGCCAACCCCTGAAGCCGCGACGCCACGTTGGGCACCTCGCCCAGGGCGAGCTGCTCCTGGCGGCCGGCACCACCCATCGCCCCGACGACGACCAGGCCCGTGTGGATGCCCACTCGGATAGTGAGCCAGATGCCCCTGTCCCGCTCCAGGCGGGCGTTCAGCCGGCCCATGGCGTCAAGCATGCCGAGGCCCGTGCGTACGGCCCGCAAGGCATCGTCTTCGTGCGCCTGCGGCCAGCCGAAGTAGACCAGCAGCCCATCGCCAAGCAACTGGGCGATATGACCGTCAAAACGCTGCACCACTTCGGCGCAGGTTTGCTGATAGGCGTGCACGACATCCCGGTAATCTTCGGGATCAAGCTGGTTCGACAACCTGGTGGAGTCGACCAGATCGCAGAACACCACGGTGAGCTGCCGGCGCTCGGCATCAGGCATGTGCAGTGCGGCTGGTGGGGTTTCAGGCTGGGGGCGTTGAGTGTCCTGGATGGCTGGCTGCTGTGCTGGCTGAGACGGTAGGGAGGCTGACGCGGCGGCGTTGGGACGGCACCGACCCAGACGAGCCCCTGGCCGCCCTCATCCACCACCTCGGGGTGCGTGAAGAGCAGTTCGTCCTTGAGGTCCTCCAGCGCCGCGTCGTCGAGCTGAAACTGCCGTTTGAGGGTCCTGTAAGTCATCCGACCGCGGCGTTGTAGCATGGCGAGCGCTTGATCGAGCACTTCCTCAAAGGTCATCAGCGTCCCTCCTCTGTGGGGCCCGTGACATTCTGCATGGCTCACAGTGCGACTATCATACCATAGGCCACAGGGAGCAGATAGAAAAATGCCCAGGCAGAAAGAATGGTAAACCTCTGTCGTGTCAACAGGGCCCCGCGCCAGTCGAGCAACTGTGTGATGTAGATAGCAGTAGCCGTTGGGGGGATGCCAAGGACTACGATGCCCGCGTAGTGCTGGGGAGGGTAGTCCCGAATATCGGCAAAA
The DNA here is from genome assembly GCA_963773125.1 of uncultured Gammaproteobacteria bacterium. GTDB lineage: Bacteria > Tectomicrobia > Entotheonellia > Entotheonellales > Entotheonellaceae > CAVZBC01. Next base: position 4,955 of record CAVZBC010000093.1, read on the forward strand.
TCGAAGTCGCCGGTCACCAAGCACTGTTGCTCCCGTTGCGCCATGTGCCCATTCTAATTGCCGTCGAAGAAATGCTCTGCCCGCAGCAGCGGAAGCACCCGCTGGATGATCGGATCGGCGACAAAGAGCCGGTGCGCGGCGTAATCGGTCAGGTGGTTGACCACGGCAATAAACAGCATCGCTTGCCCGAGATAGAGATAGTGATAGGCGACCTGGCCGCTGATCGGGTCAACGCTATCATAGAAGCCAAAATCGCCGTAGAGCGGATAGCGCTGTGCTAGCTGGTGCAGATTGATGAGCGCTGCCTCAGGCATGACGACCAGGGCCAGGGCAGCAGCATGGGGCGTGACCGCTCCGGCGGCATAGCCCCGGGTCCCGAGCGGCTTGACGCCGTATTCCTCATAGGCTCCGGTGGCCGGGGAGGCACTAGGCGACAGTCCCCACACCGGATAGCCCAGCTCTTCCAAGGCATAGCGGCGTTGGATGACGGCATGCAGGCGATTGTTGTGGCCCAGACTAGTGGGGGCGTACAGCAGTTCATCCAGCACCAGGCTGGGCATCAGAGCTTCAAACATGCTCCCGCCCCACGAGGGGACGAAACGCACGCCCTGCCATTCATAGTACCCGCCGAAATAGGGGTGGTCCCATATGCGCTTCGCCACGCGGTGGAGCGGTGGCTGCGACTGCCAGGCGTACTCCGGAGTGTTGGGCAGGGTGCGATGGAGTTTGAACCAGTGCGCCGCGGGCACGTCCCCCTTGCCAATAGCAATCAGGCTCCCCAGACGGGCTTCTGTATAGAGCAGGCCATAGTGATAGGCGGCAGGCCTGGCCAGGTGGACGTGGTACCCCTGGAACATGACCTCATAGAGGGGATCGAGAAACCACCGGTAATTGCTCTGGTTGATAAGCCGGGTACAGCGCTCGGCGAGGACAGGGAAGGCATTCCGCACGACGATCAGGCCGGCCGTGAGCCAGGTGGAATCGACGAACGAGAGGTAGTGACTGGAACGCTCCAAAGAGGTTGTGTCATAGTAGTTGTAGAAGAACCCCGCAAAGGTCTCCAGACGCTCCAGAGTGGTGAGCGTCTGTCCGAGCAGGGTCACCGCCTCCGCTTCCGCCACCAGTCCTGCCGCATGGGCCGCGGCCACGGCGATGAGCTGCAAGCCAATGTTGGTGATGTTTGTATAGTCCCCGATGATGGCATCGTGGAGAGCTACCGAAGGGCGGCGAAAGCGCAGGTTATCGATCGGGAGACCGGACCGGCGATCGGTCATGGCCACTAATCCGCGCCAGGTATCTCGTGCAAGTCGCCAGAGGAAGGTATTGCCGTCAGTCGGCAGCGTGCGCGGCTCGACAATAGCTACCTGTGGCCAGCCAGTCAGCCGCTCCTGCAGCCGCGCCGGCACGGTGTCCGGGCCGCCGAGCGCGGCTTCCCAGGCTTCCTTCGCTGGGGTGGACACCGCATCGGTGACGCGTGGTCCTGGCGCACCAGTGGTCACCAACCTGATTTCATCGATGAAATACGCCCCGCTGGGAGTAGGCGAGGTGCGGGGATGAATACTCAGGAAAAACGCGCTCAGGTGTTTCCACTCGTGAATACCAGTCATCAGGTGCAACGGGATCACCATCTGCTGCCAGCGGTCGGTGATGCCCGTGACCCGAAAGCTACCCGCTTGGAACGCCTCGGGGAGTGCCGGATGCGGACGCAGAAAGCCCACCTCGAGCATGGCGGCAAAGCCGTGCGCGGCGTCTCCCTTGATCCAGAAGACAAGCGCGTCATACGCGCTCGCGTCCACATCGGGCAGGGAGAGACGCACACGCACTTCTGCTGCTTGGGAATGCAGCCCGGCATGCGCGAGGGCACGGGCGGCCTCAGGAAACCAATACTGGAGATGCAGCGCCTTGCCGTGCACCACCTGCTCCGGGGCGCTGACCAGGGCAAATTGTGCTAGGCTTCCTACCAACCCTGGCGGAGCATGCCATGCCATGCCAGCGTGCCTGTCACCGTCGAAGTCTGCCAGGATCATCTGGTGGCGCGGCGTGTCTCCTTTGACGAGTAGAGTGGAGCCGCAGGCAGGTGAGACCAAGCCCAGCGTCAGGGTGGCAAGAAGGATGCAGAGGATGTTGGCCACGATGTGAGAGCCTCTGTATGGTAGGAGTTAAAATGTGGGCCTCAGGAATTCGCCAACAGTAGCAGGTTTTTGCACTGGCGCCATCGAGAGCCTCCCCACAAGAGGCTCCCACCGCCACCCGCTGATGGCAAGCCTATGTCGTATGGACAAGGCCCCACGCCAGTGGCTACGCCTGCACCGCCGGGGATGCCGACACGTAATGGGGCATCACTTCCGTGGCAAAGAGCTCGATAGACTGCATGGCCTGATCGTGCGTGAGATCGCCCCACTGGAAGGAGCAGACAAAGTAATTGGCACCCGTCGCCACATACTCGTCCATATACTCCCGCACCGCGGCTGGGGAGCCGGCCAGGGCCACTCCACCCAGACGGTTGGGATTGGCGCGGTGTTTCTGCTCATCAAAGCGTTCGAGTTCGGCACTGATATCGCGCCGGGTTTCCCGGGCCGGCAGGCCAGCCGGTCGCTCCCCCACAAAGCCGAACGAACCATCTTTGCTGTGCATGAACTGGGTGAGGCCGCGCTTCTCCGCTTCGAGACGACGCGGGGCCGCCAGGTTCCAGCGGTATTTTTCCCAGGCCGGCGTGGCAATAGCGATCGCTTCGTCGTCCGTTTCCGCCACCACCAGGTGGACCACGAGGCCGATCTTGGGTTCGTCTCCCTGGATGGTCAAGGCCCCCGCGCCCTGGTATTGTTCCCAGGTGCTTCGGTAGCGCCTCACCTCCGCCCCCAGACTGTCGAGTGAGCCGACAATAATGGTGTGCATGCCCTCCATGGCGGCCGTCTCGACGTTGCGCATATACCACAGCGGTGGATACGGCTGTTGCAGGGGGTGCAGACGCATAGGGAGGTCCTGGAAGCTGTGGAAGCGACCCGTATACGTCAACTCGTCATGGCTCAGACCGTACAACACTATCTCCAGGGTCTCACGATAGCGCGCATAATTGGTCTCTGAGTCAGCCTCCTGGCCCCAAAAATAGGCTTCCATGACGCCCCCACGGCCGACGCCGATCTCCAGGCGTCCGCCGCTCAGATTGTCCAGCATGCTGATTTCTTCAATCAGGCGGAGCGGATGATGCAACGGCAACACATAGACACACGGGCCAAAGCGTAAACGCGTCGTACACTGGGCCACACTGCCCAGGAAGACGTTCTGTGACGGGGCGAGGCTATGGATGGCCGGCGTGTGGTGTTCTGCCAGATGATAGGCAGAAAATCCGGCGGTATCGAGGCGCTTGATCTGCAGCAAGCGGTCGCGATAGATGCGGTCAAGGGTGAGGCCCGGAACGGGTTCGATGTGGTCAAACACCCCAAATTGTAACGCCATACGACAACTCCTATTGCTGCGAGGGCCTCCTGGTTGCCCGTGTTCTGATCAGTGCTGCGCCACCTGCTGCCGGCGCTGTTGTTCGCACAGGCGAGACATGCCACTCGTTCATCCCGGCAGCTGCCAGTCGAGCCATGTGCAGAGGGCACGTCCCATGATGAGATCCTTGTCGCTCGCCGACAGCCACGGCAGTTCTTCTGTGAACATGGTCACGCACTGCCGCCAGGAGCATGGCATGCGTGTGATGTCGGTGCCCCAGAACAGGCGCTCGGGGCCAAAGGCGTCGTAGAGCTGGCGTATGTACGTATGGATGTTGCGATAGGGATAGGGCGCACTGGAGTAGCTCGGCGCTCCGGTGGCCTTGACCGCCACGTTCGGATACTTCGCCAGCGCCAGGAGCTCTGGCAGGTTCGCCCAGGCCGCCTCGTCCTTCGTGCCTGACGGCCGCCCGAAGTGATCGATGATCAGCCGCAGCCCCGCATGACGCTCTGCAACCTGCCCGACCACCGGCAGGAAATTGGCGGCGGCCAGCGCCACGGGGAGCCCGGCGCGCTCAGCCGCGGGCCACAACCAGTCGATGGTGCCATCCGTCGGCCAGGTCCGCTGATGCGGCTGCAGGAACGTGAAACGCAGGCCGAGCATCCCTGGTCGCTGCTTCCAGCCGTCGAGTAGAGCGCGGCTCTCCGGGCGATCGAGGGGAAAGTTCCCCAGCACCGAGAGCCGGTTGGGGTGCTGACGTGCAGCCTCAACCGCCAATGCGTTAGAATCAGGATCCCAGCCGGGCGGATGAATGACGGCGGCGTCGACACCCGCAGCATCCATCTCCTGCAGCAGATCGTCTTGTGAGAAGCTGGAGATCTGGCGGTGGGCCGGATTGGTGGGGAGGCCTTTGCCCCAGATATGGACCTGTGCATCGACAATCAGCATAGCCTGTTCCTTCTGCACCTTCTGTCCGTTGTGCCATGCGACCCAAAGCCGCGGCACGCTGATGTAGCGTGCCGACGAGGCCATTGTCGCGCAATGTCGGTTTTGTTGCAAGTGTTTCTCTCTGGCGGTGCGGCAGGAAGCCTCTTGACAAAAGCTGCCGCATAGTATACCTGGCTGTGCGAAAGGAGAACCCATGCCCAGAATGATACGAGTTTATACTGGTGAGGATGGAAAATCGCATATCGCCGAGGTCCCCTTCGCGCTGCAACCCTTTGTGGACACGGAAGGCGCGCATGGTGAAGGCACGCCCTTGCAGGCGGCGACGGGCATCACCTTTCGCCTCTCTCCGCCCGGCTATGTTCTGAGCTGGCACTGTGCTCCCCGACGGCAATACTCGGTCGTCTTATCAGGGGAGGCGGAGATTGAGGTGGGAGATGGCACTGTCGCCCGCATCGGACCAGGGGATGTGGTGCTGGCCGAAGACCTCACGGGTCAGGGCCATATTACCCGGGGTGTGGGATCGCAGCCGCGCTTTTCTGCGATCGTGCCGTTAGCAGAGGAGTAATGGAGACCCCCTATGTCGACTCCCCAGCCACGCGGCAAACTCAGCGTCGACCTCCTCCAACAGCTGGTCGCAGAGGAGCAGATTGAAACGGTGCTGGCGGTGATGCCCGATCTCTACGGCCGTTTGATGGGGAAACGCATCACCGGCCGCTTTTTTGTCGACACCGTCTTGCCTGAGACGTTGCATGTCTGTGATTATCTGCTCGCCTGCGATATGGAAATGGAGCCGGTGCCAGGCTATGCGTTCACCAATTGGGCCTCGGGATATGGTGACATGCGGCTGCGTCCGGATCTGCAGACGCTGCGCCGGGCCACCTGGCTGGAGAAGACAGCCATCGTGCTGTGTGATGCGTATGACGAAGAACGCGACACCCTCGTCGATGTGGCACCGCGGACTATCCTACGCCGGCAAATCGAGCGTGCTGCAGCGCAAGGCTATGTGGCCATGGGTGGCTCGGAGGTTGAATTCTATCTGTTCAAGGATTCCTACGAAGCCGCGGCCAACAAGCAGTATAGCAATTTACAGACTTCTGGCACGTATATCGAAGACTATCATATCTTCCAGGGTACCAAGGCCGAGGCAGTGATCGGCGCCATACGGCGCCATCTCGATCACTCAGGAGTACCAGTGGAATTTTCCAAGGGCGAATGGGGGCCTGGCCAGCAGGAGATCAATTTGCGCTACGCGGATTTTCTCGAAATGGCCGACCGCCACAGCCTCTACAAGCATGCTGCCAAGGAAATAGCCTGGCAGCATGGCTATGCGCTGACCTTTATGGCCAAGTGGGACGAGCGCCATGCCGGCTCCAGCATGCATGTGCATGCCAGTTTGTGGGGCGACAACGGCGCCACGCCGCTATTCGCCGGTGCCGAACGCATCGGACCGGTGCACGTGTCGCCCCTGTTTCGCTGGTTTCTGGGCGGCTGGATGGCGCATGTGCGGGACATCTTTGCCTTTTACGCCCCCTACCCGGCGTCGTATAAGCGCTTTGTGGCCGGTTCCTTTGCCCCGACGGGCATTGCCTGGAGTTATGACAACCGCACCGCCGCCTTCCGCATTGTAGGGCACGGCCCGTCGCTCCGCATCGAGTGCCGGGCCCCCGGTGCTGATGCCAACCCCTACCTGGCCTTTGCCGCGACACTCGCCGCTGGACTCGATGGCATTGCCAGACAGATCGAGCCGCCACCCCTCTTCGCCGGGGATGTCTACACGGCGCAGGACCTGCCGCAGGTGCCCAGGACCCTCCCCGAGGCGCTAGCGGCCTTGACCCAAAGCCCCTGGGCGCACGAGACGTTCGGCACGGCGGTGATCGAGCACTATGCGCACTTTTTCCGCACCGAGCAGCGTAAGTTTGACGCCGTGGTGACCAACTGGGAACGCGCGCGGTATTTTGAACGAGCGTGATGCAGAATGCGGAGTGCGGAGTGCGGAGTGCGGAATGGCAAATCCAAAATTCCCGCAAGTTAATGAGCCGAGCTGGCACGATAAAACTCGCGAAAAAGTACCACCCACAACCGGGGTTACTGCTATTTCTAACTGTCGCTGTGCAACCGTACGTCGTGAACCTACGCAAATGCCTGAGATTATTATTCTGCACTCCGCATTCCGCACTCCGCATTGGATATTATCCCCCGCGCAAGCGCGGGTCGAAAATATCCCGCATAGCATCTCCGAACAGATTGAAACCGTAGACGGTCAGGCTGATGGCCAGGCCTGGCATAATGGGCATCCACGGGGCGAGTTCGGCAAATTTTTGCGCTGAGCCAAAGAGATCACGCCCCCAGGAAGGAGCGGGCGGCGGCACGCCAAGTCCCAGGAAGCTCAAGGACGCCTCGGTAATGATGGCGCCTCCCAGACTGGCCGTGGCAATAATCAGGTAGGGCGCCAGACAATTGGGGGCAATACAACGCCAGATAATGCGCCACTGGCTCGCCCCAACCGCTCTGGCGGCCTGCACATAGTCGGTTTCTTTCACCACGAGTACCGCCGAGCGCACGACCCGCGCCGCGCTGGGAATGACCACAATGGCAATGGCAATAATCAGATTGGTCGTACTGCGCCCTAAGACGGCGATAATCACGATGGCAATCACCAGGGAGGGAAAGGCCCACAGCACGTCCATCAGCCGTTGCGCCAGCAGATCCCACCTGCCACCCAGGTAGGCCGTCACCAGCGCCAGCACGGCACCAATTCCCGTGCCAAAAAAGGTGGAGACAAACCCCACCAGCATGGACAGGCGCGCGCCATGGATGACACGACTGAGGATGTCACGTCCCAGGTTGTCTGTCCCCATGGGAAAGCGCCAGGACGGCGGCTGCAGTCGCGCCGAGCCGCCCTCGATGAACGTCTCAGGGCTATAGGGTGCCAGCCACGGGGCAAACAGCGCCAGCACCAGCATGCCCAGCACAATACAGCCCCCCAGCGCTCCCAGAGGCTTGCGGCGCACAAAGCGCACCAGCCGTGCCCCCCATGCAGGGGAAGTGTGCAGGCGTGTCTCGCTCTGCGCGCTGGCGCGCACTCCGGCGCTGTTACTGGTAGCGGATCTTGGGGTTAAACCAGCCATAGGCCAGATCCACCAGGAGATTGGTCAGCGTGACAAAAATTGCCGTGGCAAACAGGGTAGCCTGAATGGCGTTATAGTCGCGAAACACCACCGAATCAGCCAGGAAATTCCCCAGGCCGGGCAGGTTAAAGGCGCGCTCTACAACCACGAGACCACCGATGGAAAAGCCCAACTGCAGACCGAACACCGTCAACACCGGCAGAAAGGCATTCTTCAGGGCGTGACGCAAGACCACCGCCCGAGCCCGCAAGCCCTTGGCCCAGGCGGTACGGATATAGTCTTCGCGCAGCACTTCCAGCATGGCAGAGCGCGTCATGCGGGCGATCACCCCGATCTGCGCAAAAGCCACCGCAAAGGCCGGAAAAGCAATCTGCTGCAGGCTCGCCAGGGGGGCCTGCCAGAACGGCACGTATTCCAGCGGGGGCAGCCATTGAAACCAGATCACCAGCCCCAGAATAATCAACAATGCCACCCAGAAGGAAGGCAGGGACAGACCGGCAATGGAGATGGTGCGGCCGAGATAATCCACCCAGCGATCCTGCCGCACGGCTGAGACAATACCCAGCGGCACAGCCGTCAGCACGGTCATGAGGCCGGCCAACACGGCAATACTCAAGGTCACCGGGAAAAAGCGCAGCCATTCCGCGGTCACGGGCCGGTTCACCTTCAGGGAATTGCCAAACTCCAGGCGGAAGGAGTTCCACATCCACTGCCCATACTGTTGGTAGAGGGGGATGTCGGTGATCTCGACCTGCACTTCCTCGGGCCGCAGGATGTATCCTCCGGCGTTGATTGGTGCACCAGCTTTGACACTGCCCAGCACCAGTTGCGGGTCCAGACGGTGGAGCGCTGCCACCACCTGCGGGTACTTCTCTCTGTACTTTGGTTCCAGAAGGTGTCGCTGTGGTATGACAGCAGCCCTGGCCAGCCCGAGCTTCACCCGCATGGCACGCACCATCTCCTCTGGCACTTTCCCCTCGCGACCAGGCTCAGACAGGGCAATACGCGCCGGGTCGCCAGGCACAACACGCATCAGAAAAAAGACCAGGGTCGCCACACCGTATACAGTCAGAATGCCGAGGAGCACGCGCTTGATCACATAGTTCCGCATAGGCTCCCCGCCCCCTTATCTTTTGCTTACTGCTTAGTACAGCTCCACAGCATCACTGTCATGCCAGCGCTACTTAGCCTGCCACCTAGTACTTGCTCTGGTCGTCCAACCAGACTTCTTCCAGGGTGACGTTATTATAGTAAGCCGGATCAACGTCTTCCCAGTTCTTGACCCAGGGCAACCAGGCCATGCCCTCGGCGACCCAGCGCACCTGCACAGCCGGCAGGTCAGTGAGCAGGAGGCGTTCCATGTCGTGGACAATTTGCACGCGTTTGTCCTCGTTCAGTTCAGAGAGCTGTTGCTGGAAGAGGGCATCGAACTTCTCGTTGCAATACCGTGCCTCATTGGCGCTGGCACCGCAGCGGAAGTAATCGGCGTAGAACAGGCTCGGATCCAGCGTTCCAGCCACATTGTCCATGGTGATGAGTTGATAGTCTCCAGCATCCCGCCGCTGGGTAAATGTGCCCCGGTCAGAGACTTCCAGGATAATCTCCACACCCACCTGACGCAGCTGCTCCTGCACGAACTGTGGGGTCAGGATGGACTCTGGTGTGTCCAGAATGAGCCATTTGAGCTTGAGTTCTCCTGGTTTATAGCCTGCGGCGGTCAGGAGTTGCCTGGCCTTGTCCCGGCGCGCTTGCACGGCTTCCGCCTCCGGCTTGCCCAGGAACTCCGCCAGTTCGTTCGGTGCCAGGCTCCATTTTGTCCATGGCGGCATATGGCCACCCACAGAGCCAACGCCTTCCCCCAGCACCTCGACGGCCTTATAGCGATCAATCGCCAGGCTAAAGGCCTGGCGCACGCGCAGGTCACTCCAGGGGGCCTGGTCAACCTTCCCGGCAATGGAGTGCCACCACAGGCGGGCCGGTAAGGAGACAATGACCTCGGGATGCTTTTCTTTCAGCACTTTGGCATCCGCAGGGTAGATATACTGCATGTATGAGTTGATATCGAGCTTGCGGGCCCGCAAGTTGGCCAGGGCAACAGTGGGATCCTTGAAGACAAAATTCCGCACCCCGTCCATGCAGGGGTAGCCCTTGCGGAAGTAGTCGGGGTTGCGCACTGTGGTGGAACCGGCGCCAGTGACGTATTCCTGCCAGATGAACGGGCCAGTGCCAATGACGGTCTCTTTGAGCTTGTCCCAGGGCAGTTCACTCGGGAAGATAATGGCCCAGCCCACGGCGAGCTTGGAGAGCAGCCCGGCATCAGGCTGGTGCAGGTGCATGCGCACGGTCAGGGGATCAACCGCTTCAATGCGCTCAATGGCACTGAAATAGCCAGCGCGACGGCTGAACTCTTTGTGACGAATTTTGTCAATGCTCCACTGCACATCGCTCGCGTCCAGGTCGGTACAGGCGCCAGGACGGCCTTGTACCAGGGCACCGCAGTGAAACTTCACCCCGCTGCGCAGCGTGAAGGTATAGGTTTTCCCGTCGTTGCTCACCTCCCAGCGTTCCACCAGGTCGGGCAGCACTTT
>CAVZBC010000094.1:0-39430 GCA_963773125.1 uncultured Gammaproteobacteria bacterium
GTAGGCGTGCAGCAAGCAGATGGCCAGGGCTTCGACACCCTGCGCCAGCAGCGCCTGCACTACGCTGGCAATCTCCTCGGGGTCGGGCTGGCGCAACACCTCACCGTCCCGGCTGGTGCGTTCGGCGATTTCAGCGCGCAAGTAGCGGGGCACAATTGGTTCTGGAAACCTGGCGTGCAGGTCGTGCATGTCGTAGATCTGTTCCCGACCCATTTCCAGGATATCGCGGAACCCTTGCGTGGTGAGCAGACCAATGGTTGCCCCCTGGCGCTCGATAATGGCGTTGGTCGCCAGGGTAGTGCTGTGCACCACCACCTGCAGGCGGTCGAAGCCGATGCCTGCCGCCTGCAGCAGCTCGGTGGCGCCGCGCATCAGCGCCTGCGCCGGGGCCTGGGGATCGGTGAGGACCTTGTGTACCCGTACTGCATGCGTGTGCATATCGAGAAGCGAGAAGTCCGTAAACGTCCCGCCGATATCGACGCTGAGGGCATGGGTGGGTGCTGCCGTCGGTTCAGACATACATTCTCCTACCCCCGCTCTCGCCCGAGCGGCAGGAGCCGCACACGGTGGCGGCTCTCTTCCACAGATATAATCGCACCCTCTATGAGATCTTGCGTCGATGTGGCGAGCACGCTTTCCAAGCGACGAATCACGTTGGCACTCCGGGTGTTAAGCAAGCGAAAGACTACTGCACTCACAGTGTTTGTGCCTGACAGAGCGAGGATTTCAGTAAAGTCCAAATCCCACGTTAGAATAACGCGTTGTTCATCCGCTGCTTTGGTAAAAATGTCACCATTCGGCAGGCGCTGCAGACCCTGGTCACGCAAATGGATAGCATCGTGTCCCTGTTGGCGCAACCACGCCACCACACGCTGTGAAACTCCCATATCTGCTATAAATCGCATCGTCTACTATGCTGGATGCACTTCTTCGTGCGTTAACCAGGCGCTGTACATCAACGCCTGCTCGATGTCAGCCGGTTCGAGATCAGGATAGTCCGTCAGGACTTCGTCGATCGTGGCGCCATGGGCAATGTAGCCGACAATGACAGAGACAGGAATGCGCATACCACGGATGCAGGCACGACCGCCCATCATGTGAGGATCAAAGGTAATGCGATCGAACATCATCAGGCGCTCCCTCAGTCGACCAGGGCGGCATACGCTAAGGTACGCAACTCACGGCGTAGTGGGTACGACGACGACGGCATGAGTTGCGTCATAAAGATGACGATGAGGTCTTCAGCGGGGTCGACCCAGAACGCCGTGCTGGCCGCCCCGCCCCAGGCGTATTCGCCGGGGGTACCGAGGATATGCGCTTTGGCCGGATCGCGCATGACGGAGAACCCCAGGCCAAACCCGACCCCGGCATAGGCCGTTTCGGTGAACGCGCCGGCCTGGGCCAGTTGCGTCAAATCCTGGCCGCCTGGCAAATGGTTCATGGTCATGAGTTCGACGGTTTTGCGACCCAGCAGGCGAATGCCATCCAACTCGCCGCGGTTGCGCAGCATGGAGGTGAAGCGGAAATAATCCCCCACCGTCGAGATTAAGCCGCCACCACCAGAGAAAAAGCTGCCCTGGCGGTACTGACTGCTTTCCGGGGCGTCGACGAGCTGCAAGCGGCCATCGCCCTGCCGCTGGTAGTTACAGGCAAAGCGCGGCAGTTGCTCTGGGGCAATGGTAAAGCTCGTATCGACCATGCCCAGGGGCCCCAGCACCTGATCGCGCAGGTACACATCGAAGCGTTGGCCCGATATGACCTCCACCAGATACCCCAGCACGTCCGTGGCGACAGAATAGTTCCAGCGCGTGCCCAGGAGAAAATTCCAGCGGCAGCTCTGCCAGGGTGTTGATCATGTCTTGCAGCGTGGAGCCAGGTCTGGTGCGGTCGGCGACGCCGAGTTTGCGATAGGCGGCATCGACGTTGGTGCGCTCCATGAAGCCATAGGTCAGGCCCGAGGTGTGACTCAGCAAGTCGCGCATGGTCATGGCACGCTCCACCGGCGCCGTGATAAACGTTGGATGGTTGCCGCTGACAAACACTCGCAGGTTTTTCCAGGCCGGAATAAATTTGTGCACCGGGTCGTCGAGCTGGAACAGCCCCTGCTCGTACAGCATCATCACGGCGACGCTGGTGATGGGCTTGCTCATCGAGTAGATACGAAAAATGGCGTCACGTTGCATGGGGCGCCGCTGTTCGATCTCCAGATGCCCCTGGGGTTCAAAGTAGGCAATCTGCCCATGACGCGCCACGAGGGTCAGCGTGCCGGCAACTTTGCCGGCCTCGATGTAGCGCTGGAGATGGGTGCGAAGGCGCGCCAGACGTGGGGCAGAGAGGCCGACTTCTTCAGGTTTAACGAGCATGGTGTGTCCTCTCGCAGCGTGTCTCTACAGGGTCGACGTACTGTGTGCTACCATAGCACGTATCGTTGGCGTACGCTACCCCCGAGCGCTGCCTCTGGCAGATATAGCGCACGTCTTGCAGCAGGCCAGCACGCCAGGACGAGGGAGGGGGATGCAGAACGGCATAGTACGGAGGGCAGCAAGATGATTCTGCTCATCGGTGGTATGGGGTTTATTGGGCTGAATACGGCAATGCGTCTCCTGGAGGTCGGCGAGCGGGTGGTCATCACACAACACACCTCGCACCGCCTCCCGGAGCCCCTCAAAGACGCCATTGGCACAGGCGTGTTCACGGCGCGCCTGGATGTCACCAACCCCTATGAGGTGTTCGACGTGGTGCGCCGCCACCAGGTGGATAGCATCATCAACTTGATGGCGCCGCCGGCGCGCAGTCTGTCGACGCAAGCGGACTATCATCTGTACACGGTTGGCCTGCAGAACGTGCTGCAGGCGGCGCACACCTGCGGGCTCAAGCGCGTGTCGCTTGGCAGTTCGGTGTCGGTCTACGGTGGCCTGCCAGCGGGGCCGTATCGTGAGGACATGCCATTGCCGGTCGCGTCGCCGACGCAGGTCTCTGCCTTTAAAAAGGCCATGGAAATCCATGCCTTGTACTACGCCTCCCGCCTCAACCTCGAGGTGGTGTCGCTGCGCATCGCCAGCATCTACGGACCGTTGTACTACAGCATGCACAATCCGATCAGCCGTATATGCCATGCGGCGATCAAGCACACTGAGCCTGACTTCAGCGACCGCCCCGATGGACATATTTTTGCAGACGATCAGGCCGACTGGACGTATGTCAAGGATGCGGCGCGGGGTATTCAGATGGTCCATACTGCCGGAACACTGCCCTATCGCATCTACAACATTGGCTCTGGCCGGGCCACCTCGCATCAGGAGATTGTCGCGGCGGTGCAGAAGGTTGTTCCTGACGCCAGATGCGCTGCCCTCAAGCCAGGGCGGGCCAGCCAATGCCCCGATCAATCCAGCAGAAGACCTCTCACGCATCAAGGCAGACGTTGGCTACGCGCCGGAATATACCCTCGAGACGGGTATCGCGGCCTATATCGAGTGGTTGCAGAGGAATCCGCAGTAGTGGCATGTCACTGGCTCAGATGGTAACATCCCAGACACTCTTGCCGGCAAAGCGGTGCTGCCACTGCGGGATGACCTCTTGATTGTAGACATTGTCGGGGACCTCACCGCGCAGGGCGTGCAGCACGGACTCGGTGGCCCACTGTATGCCTGGCCCGAGGCCGCTGCCGACATTGGCCGAGATCATATGCGGCGACAGCAGGACTTTATCGCCCAGCTGGCGCAGGGGACTGTCCAGGGCTAAGGGCTCCTCCTCGAAGGCGTCCAGGGCCGCGCCGGCAATGCGGTCTTTTTGTAGCGCTTCAATTAAGGCACGCTCGTCGACGCAGAAGCCGCGAGCGGTGTTCACCAGAATCGCCGTGGGCTTCATGAGACCGAGCTGCTCAGCGCCGATCATGTGTCGGGTCTCGCGGGTCAGGACGACGTGTAGACTCACCACGTCAGACTCGCGTAGCAGGGTGGGCAGGTCGACGCGCTCTACGCCAAGCTCGGTGAACCTGGCGTCCGGCACGTACGGATCGCAGGCTAAGATTCTGGCCTGCCACGGGCGCATGAGGGTGGCCACACGGCCACCGACGCGGCCCAGGCCGATCAACCCGAGGGTGATGCCGGCATAGCCGTCGGCGCGAGAACCGACATACGTTCCCAGCAGCCGGTCCTCCTTCCATGGGTTGCCGTCTTTCAGGTAGCGATCGCGCTCGCGGACTTTCTTGAGCATGGTGAGCATGGAGGTAATGGTCCCTTCCGCCACACCACCCCAGTTCGATTCGGTCGGCGCCATGGGTGACCAGGATACCCAGCGCCGTGGCTGCCTCGACATCAATGTCGTCGACTCCAATGGTGTATTTCGCCACAATACGCAGGGTGTCAGAGCTTTCCAGGATAGGTTTGGTAATCGGGGAGCGGCGGATGGAGGTGCCAATCAGCGCGTCACACCCCGCTGCCATACGGGCCATCTCCGCTTCGTTGTCAGGCATGGGGCATCTCCCAGGCCGGGTTGCCGAGGAGCAGCTCGCAGCCCTGGTTCTGCAGCATCTTGTGCGTTTCTTCGGTTGGATCTGCCGGAGCAAAAATCAATACCCTGGGTACGCATGTCTCTCCTACTCTGTGCGCGGCACTGCGTACAGCGCGCAGCAAATACATAGCGGGTTCTACACGCGGCATACGAACCTGCAAGCCAGGGAGCCCCCCCGCCAAACTGGCGGGGGCCGTTAGCCGTGCGCAGCACTTAGTTGAGCTTGTAGAGCTTTTTGGCAGTTTCGGACAGCAACCATTGCTTGTCCGCTGACGACAGGTCCTGGCGCTTGCTGAGATGGGCAATGTTTTCTGGGAACTCGGTGTCCCAGTGCGGCCAGTCAGAGGCAAAATAGAGCACCTCCGGACTCAGGTATGACGAGGTGGCACCAAGGAGTGGTTCATAGTCTTCGGCGTGGAAGTAGACCTGACCACTGCGGACATACTCACTGGGTTTCTTCGTACACAGAGGGGCTTCGACTTTGCCGCGTTTCTCCCATTCTTCGTCCATGCGCCCGGCCCAGTAGGGCGCCCACGAACAGCCGGCCTCCATGAACGCCACGCGGAGGGTGGGGAATTTCTCCAGCACGCCCCGTAACACGATGCTGGTCATCTGGATCATCTGGGCAAAGGCGTGCGACAGCGTATGCACATCGATGAACTGGTCAAATGTCCCGGCCCCAAAATACTCCGGTCCCCGCACCGTGGCGTGCACCCCAACCATGCAGTCGAGTTTTTCCGCCTCAGCGTAGATGGGCCAGTACTCCTGATGTCCCAGGGGGAGGCGCAATCCTACTGCCGGCAACATCACCCCCACTAAACCGAGTTCCTGCACGGCGCGGCGCAGCTCCGGGACGGCCTCTGAGACATCCTGCAACGGCACCAGCGCCACGCCTTTGAGTCTGGGGCTGACCTTCTGAAACTCTTCGGCCACGAAATTGTTCCAGGCCTTGCATACCGCCACCGCAAAGTCCGGTTCGCGCACCCAGCCAATACCCAGGCCGCCAGTGGGGTAGAGGACGGCCGTTGACACGCCGCCTTTATCCATGGCGTCGAGCCAGCTTCTGGCATCTTTCGCTGTCTCGCCTAAGGTGCCCACCGAGTGAGCGATCCCAGTTGTCCTGCGGATAGATCGTTGCCTGACGGTTGCGGTACGGTGCCT
The DNA here is from genome assembly GCA_963773125.1 of uncultured Gammaproteobacteria bacterium. Lineage (GTDB taxonomy): Bacteria > Tectomicrobia > Entotheonellia > Entotheonellales > Entotheonellaceae > CAVZBC01. The sequence continues at coordinate 5,674 of CAVZBC010000094.1, forward strand.
CCATGTAGTCCCGCAACTGCCTGTCTTCTTCGGTAATATGTCCATCAGCGTCTATGACCTCATACGCCGTTGCCATCTGTCCCTCCTGTGTTACTGCATGCTTGACCGACATGAAATTGCACCGCGCGACTACAGCAAACCACCCGAGATGTGTATACTCGACCGTCGCAGCATGCCGGGTGGCGCGCTGGCGCCCTGAAGCCCGCGTGCTAAAGTTGTACGACCCGATGTATGATGCAGTTGTACCGCAATGCGCGCCATCAGTCCACTACAGATTAGTCCCTCCACCTGTCCGCCTGGTGGAGGCTGATGTCGGAGGGTGAGTCAAGAGGAGGGACCCGATGCAACTTGGCTTTGTTGGAACTGGTACCATGGGGAATCCGATGGCCCGCTGCCTCCTCGAGGCGGGCCATGCAGCTGACGGTGCTATGATGCTGCGGCGCGAGGCCACGACGAATCTGTGCGAACTGGGAGCCCGCTGGGCGGACAACCCCTGCGCCGTGGCGGAGGCCAGTGAGGTGGTGTTCACGTCGCTGCCCGGCCCTGCGGAGGTGGAGACAGGGGTACTGGACCCCGACACTGGCATCCTGGCCGGGTTGAAGGCCAGGCGGCGCCTATATCGACATGACCACCAACGCGCCGAGTGTCGTCCGCCAGCATCGCCGAGGTCTGCCGGGCGCGGGGCGTCGAGATGCTGGATGCGCCGGTGAGCGGCCGCCCTCCAGGCATGACCATCATGGTTGGCGGCGACGCGACAACCTTCACCACCTACCGGCCGCTGCTGGAGTGCATGGGGCGGCACGTCTTTTATGTGGGAGAGACGGGCAGCCGGCTGTATTGCCAAGCTGGTGACGCAATATCTGGGCTATACGAACTTCGTCACCGCGCTCGAAGGGCTGCTCATCGGCGCCAAGGCCGGCATTGACCTCGGCGTTCTGGCGCAGATCGTCCCGGTCAGCGCCGGGGCCAGCCGTACCTTCGACAATATCCCGCGCGCGGTGTTCAGCGGGGAGTTTACCTCCGGCGGGACGCTGGACATCGTGGCCAAGGATCTCCATCTGGCCTGCGAGTTGGCCCGCGAGGTGGGAGCACCGGCGCATCTCGGCCTGCTCACGGATGATGTGCTGAAGCGCGCCCAGGCCCAGGGCTGGGGGCAGCAGGGCTTTCCCATCGTGGCGCGCATCCTGGAGGCGATGGCGGGTGTGGAGCTCCGCGCGCCCGAGGCCAGGTATGACAGAGGCTATCAAGAGGAGGACCCCAGGCGGGGATAGTCTTCTCCCCCCATGCTCGACCTGTCCCTCTCGCCAAGGGAAGAGGTCTGATGACAACACCAGTGCCGCAGGAGGTCGGAGGCGATGACGGACCACCATGAGGCCATCGCGTATATGCTCCTGAAGCAGGAGATCGAGGAGTTCCTCTACCACGAGGTGGAGCTTCTGGACGAGAGGCGCTACGAGGAATGGCTGGAGCTGCTGGCCGACGACGTGCGCTATTGGATGCCGATGCGGCGGAACGTCAGGTTTGGGGAGCTGGAACGGGAATTCACCCGTGAGGGCCTGGACATCAACTGGTTCGATGAGGGCAAAGATACCCTGACGCGGCGGGTGCAGCAGATCCTGACCGGCGTGCACTGGGCCGAGGAGCCGCTGTCGCGCATCTGCCACATGATCTCCAACATTCAACTCTTGCACGTCAGCCCCTCAGCGTTGGAGCCTGCTGAGGTCGCGGTCAAATGCCGCTTCCTGATTTACCGCAATCGGGTGGAGACGGAGACCGACATCCTGGTGGGGAAACGGGAGGACGTCCTGCGGCGGGTGAACGGGCAATGGAACATCACCCAGCGCAAGGTCATCCTGGACCAGAACGTCTTACTGGCCAAGAACCTGACGTTTTTCTTCTAGGGAGGACGGAGCCATGGCACCATCAGGAAATGGTGGTTATCAGCGCGGTCTGGTGGACATGGCCACCGGGCAAGTCAGCCGTGAGATCTTCGTCAATGAGGCCATCTACCAGCAGGAGTTGGAGCAGGTCTTCACGCGCGCCTGGCTGTTCGTGGGCCATGAAAGCCAGATTCCCAAGCCCGGGGATTACTTTGTGTCGTGTATGGGGGAGGAATCGGTGCATCTTGTGCCGGGACCGGGAGGAGAGGATCCACGTGTTTCTGAACTCCTGCCGGCATCGGGGCATGAAAGTGTGCCGCTACGACGAGGGCAATACGCCCGTCTTCACCTGCCCCTACCATGGCTGGAGCTACGCCACCGATGGGCAAGCTGGTCGGGGTGCCCTATTTCAAAGAGGCCTATCACGGCAAGTTGGACAAGTCGCAGTGGGGACTGGTGGAGGTGGCCCAGTTGTGCAACTACAAAGGCACCATCTGGGCCACCTGGGATGCGTCGGCGCCGCCGTTTCTGGAATACCTGGGGGATTTCAGGCTCTACCTGGACCTGTCGCTCGACGCCTGGGATGGACGCGAAGGCGGTATCGAGGTGCTGGGTGGTATCCAGAAGTGGCTCATTCCCTGCAACTGGAAGTTCCCGGCGGAGAATTTTAGCGGCGACAGCTACCATAACATCAGCCACCGCTCGGTGGACATGGTGGGCATCGGCCCCAGCGGCAGTGGACGCCGGGATATGCAGGAGCGGCTGCATGGCCCGCCGGCTGCAAGTCTGTTTCCCAGAGCGCGGCCACCAGACGGGCGTCTACGTGTTACCGAACGATCAACCGACGCCTCCAGCGTACCAGCACTCGCCCGTGGTGTCGGAGTACTTCCAGCAGTGCGAAGAGGAGCGGCGACGGCGCCGGGGGGAGTGGGGGCGGTTAACTGGGAGCCCGGGGGAGATTTTCCCGAACACCGCCCTGCATCCGCGCCAGCCGCGCACCATCGCCGTCTGGCATCCGCGCGGGCCGCATCAGACCGAAGTGTGGCGCTGGTATCTGGTCGACCAGCGAGGCTCCGCCAGAGGTGCGAGGACTTCCTGCGCCAGTACTACATCCGCTATTCCGGGCCGGGGGGGCTGACGGAACAGGATGATATGGAGAACTGGAACTATGCCCATGCCGCCAGCCGGGGCACCATCGCGCGGCGCTATCCATACAGCTACGAGCAGGGGATGGGGTATGAAGTGCAGGATTTTGCCTGGGAAGGCCTGCAGCTCCCCGGGAGTGGTGATGGATATTACCGAGGCGAAGTCCAGTGAGCATAACCTGCGGAATCTGTACAGGCGCTGGGCCGCGTTCATGGAGGCCGAGAGCTGGGAGGAACTGGCCACCTGGCGTCGCCCTGCGCCTGCCGAACGGACGAACGGCCAGGGCCACAGCGTAGCTGAGGCAGGGAAGGGAGGCGTACCATGAGCGGTATCATCAATCTCAGGCTGCTGGAGCCAGGGACAACAATCGGCCTGTCCGATGGGTCGACGGCTGAGGTGGTGTCCAACCCATTGGATGGCGTCTGGGTGTTTGCGCGTTACCTGTCCTCACCGACACGACGCCGTCCGTGGTCGGGACGGAAGAGATGATCTTCGCGCAAGACATCGTGGAGATCCGCGAGATGTAGTGATAGAAGAGGAGGGGACAGCCATGGAGAACCTGGCACTCGAGGAACTGGTACTCGACAACCGTGCAGAGGGTCTGTTTCGTGTCAACCGTCGCGTCTTTACCGACCCGGCCATCCTGGAGCTGGAAAAACAACGCGTCTTTGAGCGCTCCTGGATATACGCCGGGCACGCCTCCGAGGTGCCGCAGCCGGGTGACTTCCTGGCCCGGCGAGTGGCTGGTAGGCCCATCATCCTGGTGCGCGGCACGGATGGCGTGGTGCGGGTCTTGCTCAACACCTGCCCCCACCGCGGCGCCCGTGTCTGTCTGGAGCCACGGGGCAACTGTAAGACCTTTCAGTGTTTTTATCATGCCTGGACGTTTAACAATCACGGCGAGCTTATTGGCGTGCCGGGAGAGGATGCCTACAGCGCGGCGTTTGACCGCCAGGCCCTGGGACTGGCCGCACCGCCACGGGTGGAAAATTACCGCGGCTTTGTCTTTCTCAGCTTCGATCCAACTATTGTCGATCTGGTCGACTACCTGGCCGGGGCGCGGGACTACCTGGATCTGGTATGCGACCAGTCCGACGTGGGCATGGAGATTGTCGGTGGCACGCAGCTCTATAGCATGCGCGCCAACTGGAAACTGCTGGTGGAGAACAGTATCGACGGCTACCATGCCGCCACCACCCATCACCGCTACTTTGAGTTTCTGAGCCAGGCCGGCCTCGAGCCCGGAAGCGCTACGCAGCCGTGGTCCTGGCGTGGGCAAGGCGCTCGGCAACGGCCACGCGGTCATTGTCACCGACCCGTTGGGGGGACGGCCGATCGCGCGCTGGGCTCCCTGGTTTGGCGACGCCAGACAGGCGGAGTTCGCGGCGCTGCAGCAGCAGTTTGTCGACCGCTTCGGCCCGGAGCGGGCACACCGCATCACCCAGACCAGTCGCAACCTGCTGATTTTTCCCAACCTGATCATCAACGACATTATGGCGATTACCGTGCGTACCTTTTTCCCGGTGGCGCCAGACTACCTGGAAATTACCGCCTGGGCCCTGGCGCCACAGGATGAGCGCCCGGAAAACCGCGCCCTACGGCTCGATAACTTCCTGACGTTTTTGGGGCCGGGTGGCTACGCCACGCCAGATGACGTCGAGGCGCTCGAGTCCTGCCAGCAGGGCTTTGTCAACCGCGAGGTGACCTGGTCTGACATCTCCAGGGGCATGCAGCGTGCGCAACCCATTGCCACCGACGAGTTACAGATGCGCGCCTTCTGGCGCCAGTGGCACGCGCTGATACAGGGTTCGCAGCACGCCGAGCTGCCGCTACACCAGGCTATTGCCGTCTAGTATATCAAGGCGGCAATTTCTCACTAGCTACAAACGCAGCATACGCGCCTGGGTACTGCGTAGGGCTAGTTACCCCCGCCATACTGGCGGGGGACCATTAGCAGTGCGCAGCACCCGGACGCAATACTAGCGCTGAGAACATGGGGAGGATGTGGACATGGGAGCACCGGCAGTGGTACAGCACATTACACGGGCGCAGATCGAAGATTTTCTCTATGAAGAAGCGGCCCTCCTCGATACCTGGCGTTTGCAGGAGTGGTTGGAGCTGCTGACCGACGATGCCACGTACGAGGTGCCGTCGACGGACATGCCAGACGGCGAGGCGCACACCACGCTCTTTCTCATTGCCGACAATATGGAGCGGATTCGCTCACGGGTCAAGCAGTTGTTGGGCAAATCGGCCTGGGCCGAGCACCCGCCCTCGCGCACCCGCCGGCTCATCAGCAATGTGCGCATTCGCGAGGTGGCTGGGGAGACGATACACGTCACGGCCAATTTCGCCGTCTATCGCCTGCGCTTCGAGCAGGTTGACACGTACATCGGACGCTATGAGCACACGCTGGTGTGGCGCGATGGCGCGTTGAAAATCCGGCATCGCCGGGCCATCCTCGACCTCGAAGCGTTACGCCCACACGGGAAGGTGAGTATCATTCTGTAAGGGAGAACCTTTTAACGGCTCCTCCCGTTGGTCGGAGTTCCCTTCTCCATGGCAAGGTGAGTATCATTCTGTAAGGGAGAACCCTAGATGAAACTGCACAATAAAGTGGCGCTCATCACTGGTGTCAGCCCAAACATCGGTGGGGGAATTGCCCTTGGCATGGCAGAGGCCGGGGCGCAGGTGGTGTGTGTCGATGTGCGGCCAGACAACGCCGAGCGCTGTGCCGAGGCTATCACACAGCGCGGCGGTGCGGCGCTTGGGGTGGCGTGTGACGTGACCAACGAAGCGCAGGTGCAGGCCGCCGTGGCCCGGGCTCGCGAGGCCTACGGTGGGGTCGATATTTTGGTGAACGGGGCGGTGATCTTCAACCAGAAAGGCGTGCTCGACATGCCGCTGGCCGAATGGACGCAGCAGCTCGCCGTTATCCTGACGGGAACCTTTCTGTGCACCAAGTACGTGGCCCAGTTGATGATCGACCAGGGCCGTCAAGGCAGCATTATCAACATTATTTCTACGGCCGGGCATCAGGGAGAGCCGTGGAACATTGGCTACTGCACTGGCAAGAGCGGTCTGCTCAATTTCACGCGGTCGGCAGCCATGGAACTGGCGGAGTATGGCATTCGTGTCAACAGCCTGACCCCGACCGCCACGGACACGGCGGAAGGCGTGGCACGTGCGGCAGAGTGGGGCGTGCCTTTGCGTCGACCCAGCAACCCCAGCCCGCGGCGCCGGGGCTTCCTGGCAGCGTCCATTCCCGGCGTGCCGCTTGGCAAGCGCCCCAGTCCAGCGGACTACGCCCAGGCGGCGGTATTTCTGGCCTCAGACGACGCGGCCATGATCACCGGCACGGATTTGCGGGTGGATGCCGGGGCGCTGGCGCGCTACTGGCTGTGGGACCCCACGGTACCGCCGGCACAAAAGTAGACGTACAGGAGCATGCCAGCGGCGTAGTATCGAAGCCTCCTGGTCTGGCGCACCGGCCACCGACTGTGGGAGGATTCTACAGAGTGCTACAGGGCTGTAGAGGGCTTCAAGACGTTCTCGATAGCCGCTCTCAACACCCCAATATCGAACGGTTTGGCGATATAGTCGTGCGCGCCCCGACGTAACGCCTCGGTGGCCGAATGGGTCGACGCATATCCCGTGATAACGATTATCGGCACCCCAGACGCATGTGTCGCTATACATTCCAGAAGCTCAAAGCTATCGAAGCCGTCCATGACCAGGTCGGTGACGATTGCGTCAAAAGTCGTGGCACGGAGGTATTGCACCCCTTCATGTCCTGTCGCCGCAGTGGTAACGGTATAACCGGCCCGGCTGAGCAGAATGTCGAGGTTTTTCCGCAGTCGGGCTTCATCTTCGATGAGGAGAATATGCTTTGTCGGCACAGATTTCACCTCCAACAACCCCTGTCTCCCCTTCCTGAGACTGGTCTGGCACACGTGGTATAGCGACGTTTTGCGCCTGCCTGGCGCTCCTGCGTGCTATATAGTTTGGAGCAAAATCGGTGCCATATGAAGTGAGACACCGAGAAAGGCTGAGTGCCCCGGCGGAATACCCTACCGTATGTAGACGCCACCGACGTGCTAGAATAGCCTTTCCCGGCATACAGTCTGCAACACCTCCGCACTGGTGGGGGAAATGCCCTGAGCTGGGGGAAATGCCCCCCAGAGCCTCTAACCCTGCCGTATTTTTGCCGACCACAGTGCATTCCCGACCCCATTGTGGCACAATAGCGGGTGATTTTCCTCTTCCTCGCAGCCATTATGGGCTTACCGAAAGCAGAACATCCCACACGAAAGGAGTCAGTCATCATGCCAAGAGTCGCCCCCATCACCGGCAAGTCCGACGTAGCTGCCGAGCACCACGGCGTTGTCGACGGTGTGCTGAAAGTGTTCGGTCAGGTGCGCGGGCCGTTCAGCATGCTGCTGCATAGCCCCAGAGCTGGCCGAGCAGATGCTGAACCTCGGCAACTTCTACCGCGATAACAGTATCGTCGCCCCCAAAGACCGCTCACTGGCCATCCTGGTCGCGGCGCGGGAGCGCCAGGGGGCGTACGTGTGGGCCGCCCAGGTAAATGCCGCACGCCGCGGTGGGGTGCGCGAGGAGGCTATCGACGTGATCCGTGCCAAAAAAGATCCCGCCGGGCTGCCCATCGAAGAGCGGGAGATCGTGACCTACGCCGAGCAGCTTATCCGCCATAACCGCGTCGACCAGGCGGTCTTCGATGCCCTCAAAAACCGGCACGGTGTGCAGTGGCTGGTCGAACTGACAGCGGCCACGAACTATTACAGCATCCTCTGCGGTATCGTGAACGCCTTCGAGGTGCCAGCGCCGCCAGACGGCGACAAGCTGCCCGCATAGCGCTAGCGGGCCACACAACTTTGGCACCGACCGTGGCGCGGCAGTGTGCGTCCTCAGACCACCGGACGCGCCAGCACGTCGGGGGCCACTTTGCGCCGCAGCCACTGGCCATCCGAGGCACTCCCCAGGAGCCGCCCATGGTCGACGATCACCTTGCCCCGCAGGATGGTCATGACCGGATAGCCGTGACAGGTAAACCCTTCCCAGATGCTATAGTCGGAATCGGCGTGCAGGTCGTCGAGGGTGAGGGTTTTCGTCAGCGTCGGGATCGATGAGTACCAGGTCGGCATCACTGCCTGGGGCAATGACGCCTTTCTGGGGATAGAGGCCGAGAATCTTGGCGGCATTCGTCGAGGTAATGGCGGCAAAGCGTTGCAGGGACATGTGCCGCTGCACGACAAACTTGGTGAAGGCGACGGGCAGGCGCGTCTCGATGCCGTTATGGCCGCCGCAGACGGTGCGGATCGTGTCGCCGGCGAGTTTGATATTCTTGTACGTCGTATACTCGTCGGTGGCGGTGGTACAGATACGGCCGTCGAGCAGGCCGGCCACCAAGGCGTCGCGGTCGTCGGCGAATTTGATCGCCGGATAGGTGTGGATGGCCGTGCCGCCAGGCTTCTTGTAGTCCTCACAGGTGAACTCCAGATAGTTATGCAGGGCCTCGCCGTATACCGGCTGGCCCTGACTGCGCGCTTCCGCCATGGCCGCCACGCCCTCCTTGGCCGTGGTGTGGACGAAGTACACCCCGGTCTCCGTGTGCCTGGCCAGGCGGATGATCTTGCGGAAGGCCAGGTCTTCGGAGAGGTTGTTGTGCACCAGATGCAGGTTGTAGCCTTGCTCGTTGCCTTCCTGCACCAGCTTGTCGGTCATGTAGGTGACGATGTCGTCCTCTTCGGCATGCACGGCCATGATGCCGCCATGCTTCGCCACCTCGGCAAAAATCGCCCACAAATGGCCGTAGGGCACGCGCAGGCCCGGAAAGGTGGTGAAGATCTTGAAGCTGGCACATCCCTCCTGCACCGCCTCACCGATCTGGCCGATGATGGCCGGCGGCACCCGGCCGGACAGAATGTAGTGAAAGGCAAAGTCCGTATAGGCATGGCCGCGAAAGACATTGCGGCGCGTCTCGACCTCCTGCCAGGATGGAGCGTGCCGCGGGGTCGCTGCCAGGCGCGGGGTCAAGGGCACCGGCAAAGTCAATGACCGTGGTCACGCCGCCAAACGCCGCGGCCCGGCTGGCCGCTTCGGGGGGCTGCGTCATCACCTCTGGACGTCCAGCCCAGTGTTCGGGCACGGGGATGGCGATATGCGCATGGGGCTCAATACCGCCAGGCAGGACAATTTTCCCCTGCGCCTTGATGACACGCCCGGTGTCGATGGGCAGGGCACCTGGTGAGGTGACCGCGACAATCTTGCCGTCCTGCACGCCGACGTCACGCTCGCCCACGTCTTCTGGAGTCACGACCACACCGCCTTGGATCACGAGGTCGAGCATATGGCACCTCCACGGTACAGGGTGTTTGGGATAGGATTGGTGTCTGCCGCGCATTGTGCCGCTTTTTCCCTGCCGCATGCAAGGCCCAGAATGCGCGGGTAAGCGAGTGACCAGCGTGGCTGCGACTCCGAGGACGCCGCGTCCATTGCTTGAGAGGAACACCCCTGGCGGGTGGACATCGAAAAAAAACCCGCTAAAATGCCCACGCAACTGGATACGGTCCGTGCATGTGGCGGGGTGCAGGCAACGCCGGCATGGAGACTGTCTCTCCGCCGTATCGCAGCGCTGCAGTGGTGCCTGGCAATGATGGGAGGGGAAGCATGGACAGCACAGGACGAGCGTTCGGCACACAGCAATAGCACCTCCAGCCAGGGGGCGCTCAGCGGTTTGCGCGTCATCGAACTGGCCGACGAGCAGGCGGAGTATTGTGGGCTGGCGTTGGCGGGTTTGGGCGCCGAGGTCATCAAAGTGGAGCCTCCTGGCGGCAGCCCCACGCGCCGCATCGGTCCGTTCTACGAAGACCGGCAAGACCCGGAGCGCTCGTTGTTCTTCTGGCAGTATAACCGTGGCAAGCGCTCGATCATGCTCGATCTGCACCAGCAGGCAGACCAGGAGCAGTTCCGCGCCCTCGTCGCCACGGCTGACGTGTTGCTGGAGTCCACGCCCAGAGGAGAACTGGACGGCCTGGGCTTGGGTACCGACACCCTGTTACAGCAGTGTCCCACCCTGATTGTGGCGCGTATGTCTGCCTTCGGGGATCACGGCCCGTGGGCCGACTTTAAAGGCTCAGACCTGGTGCACCTGGCGCTGGGGGGCGTCATGATGAATTGCGGCTACGATCCGGCCCCCGGCGGCACGTACGATCTGCCGCCGATCGCGCCGCAGATGTGGCATGCCTACCATATCGCTGGGGAGCAGCTTGCCATGGCGATCATCGCGGCGCTGCTCTTTCGCTGGCGCACGGGGCAGGGACAGAAGCTGTCGTGCGCCATCCACGAGGCAGTGGCCAAATGCACTGAGGTCGACCTCATGTCGTGGGTCATGCGCCGCGCCCCGGTGTTGCGCCAGACCTGCCGGCATGCGCGCGAAACCGTGTCGCCGTTCCCGTCCATCGCGCACACCAAGGATGGACGCTGGGTCATGGCCAATCTGGGCACGCGCCCCGGCGATGTGGCCCGGCTCACCGCCTTGCTCGAGCGTTACGGTATGGCGGCCGGCCTCAGCGCCGAGCAGAGCGCCGCGCCCCAGGGGGGACGGTTCATTCCAGGCACAGCGCCGGAGACGGCCCAGGGCCCCCACCCCATGGAAGCCGTGCAGCGCTTCGTGCGCGCCTTCACCTACGCCAACATCCCCTGGCGTGAAGCCCAGGAGGCAGGCATGCTGTGGGCGCCGCTGCGTAAGCCGCACGAAAACGCCCTGGATCCGCATTGGCTGGCCCGCCAGCAGCTGTGTGGATGTGCCACACCCCGAATTGGGGCGCTCTTTCCGCTATGCCACGAGCAAATGGCTCGCCACCGCCACGGCCTGGTCGGTGGGCCGGCGGGCGCCGCTGTTCAACGAGGATGCCCAGGCTGTGGCCATGCCGCCGCCGCGCCACCTGCCGGCGATCGATGGCACTGCGCACGCCAGCCGGTTGCCGAGGCCCTGTCGCCGCACGGTAAACCGTTCCCCCTGCATGGTATCCGCATCCTGGACTTCACCTGGTTCCTGGCCTCAGCCGGCGGCACGCGGTTTCTCAGTGCCTTTGGCGCCGAGAGCATTAAAGTCGAGCTGAAGAGCCACCCGGACACCCGCATGGCCGCCATGGCCCCGGTTGGTGGTCGGGCCGCCCGCGAGCGGGCCACGGCGCCACTGCCCGCGGTGACCGACCCCGACATGGGGGGGCAGTTCAACAATAAGAATCCGGGCAAGCGGGGCATCTCGCTGAATGTCCGGCACCCGAAGGGTCTAGAGATCGCCAGGCGGCTGGTGGCCATGTCGGACATCGTCGCCGAAGGCTTTTCGCCCGGTGTCCTGGACAGCTGGGGCCTGGGCTACGAGGCGCTGCGGGCCATCAAGCCCGACATCATCTACGTGCAGCAGTCGGGCATGGGGGCGCAGGGCACCTACGGCCGTTTTCGCACCGTGGGCCCGATCGCCAACTCCTTTTCTGGCCTGTCGGAGATGTCAGGGCTGCCCGAGCCGGCTATGCCGGCCGGCTGGGGCTACTCCTATCTCGATTGGATGGGGGCCTACAGCTTTGCCCTGGCCATGCTCAGCGCCCTGTTCCATCGCGCCCGCACGGGCCAGGGGCAGTGGATTGATGCCTCACAATCCGAAGTCGGCCTGTTCATCAGCGGCACTACCCTGCTCGACTGGTCGGCCAACGGACGGGTCTGGTCGCGCTACGGCAATCGGCTCGCCGTACAAGCCAGCGGCGCCCCATGGCGTCTATCCCTGCCGTGGGACGGATCGCTGGCTGGCCATCGCCTGCTTCACCGAGGCCGAATGGCGTGCCCTCACCCAGGTGGCAGGGCACGCCGAGTGGGCGGCAGATCACCGGTTCAGCGATCTTGCCGGGCGGCTAGCGCATCAGGAGGCCCTCGATGCCCTGGTCGGGGAGTGGACGCAGTCCCTGGAGGCCTATGAGGCGATGTATAGCCTGCAGCAGGCCGGCGTGCCGGCAGGGGTATGTCAGACGGCCGAGGACCGCTGCGACCACGACCCCCAACTGGCGGCGCTCAAATGGCTGACGGAAGTGACGGGCACGAAGATCGGCCGCTGGCCCGTGGCAGAGGTAGCCGTGAAGATGAGCCAGAGTCCAGCCTACATCGGTGGCCGCCTCGACCGGGGTGCGCCCTGCTATGGCGAGGACAACCACTACGTGTACGGTGAGTTACTCGGGATGTCGGACCAAGAGATCACCGCGCTGGCCGCAGAGGGTGTGATCTGAAATCTGGCCCCTGAGCGCAGCCCCTACGCGTTGGCCGCTCACACGCGGCTCCGGAGGGCCGCACAGGCCGCCCGATAGCTCTCCTCAAGCGCCAGCAGCAGGCAGTAGGTTCCCACATATAACTGGCAGGGGGAGTACCAGGTCAGGCCTGCACCGTAGTCGGGGCGCGGCCATAATCATCCTGGAGCCGGATAATGTCGTCTTCCCCCAGATAACTGCCACGCTGGATCTCGATCAGGACCAGGAGCTCACTGCCCGGATTGGTAATGCGATGGGCTGTACCAAGCGGCACATCCATGGTCCCGCCGGTCTCGACCGTGATCTCTTGTCCGTCAAGTGTCACACTGGCGCTGCCTTGCACGACCATCCAGTGCTCGCTGCGCTGCGTATGCTTTTGGTAGCTCAGCCGTTTCCCAGGGAGCACTTCGAGACGTTTTACTTTGTAGTGATGCCCCTCATCAAGGACGGTATAGCTCCCCCATGGGCGCTGCTCAAATGTGGGTGAAGTCGGGGTAGCTTTGGTGGCTTCCATGCGTAAAACCTCCTCTCCGTTCATATCAGACGACGAGTTGCTCGTCACGCGCTACACGTTTGCGTCGTACCAAAGCGGCACGATCGTAGCGCTGCAAAAATTGTACAAGCCGCAGACGGTGTATGCCAAGTACACGTGGATGCGTCAGCGCCGCACTGGCGTGCCTGGCGCAGCATATTGTGGCCATGCCCAATCTCTCGCATATTGTCATCTACACAGCAATCACGTAGCATAGGAGCCGAGAGCAGCACCTCGACACCCCAGGCACCACTGCGACACGCCGCCGTGGGTAGAGGCTCTACAATGCCTGGCCCGGCGCGTTTCTGATGCTCTTGTTACGGCAACCACTGTACCACTTTCTGGAGGGCTGGAGTATGCTAGCACGTGCAGAAAACGAACGGATCACTCGTGTTGGTGCTGGGACACCGATGGGCCAGACTATGCGCCGGTATTGGTTGCCCGCCTTGCTCGCCTGGGAGCTGCCGGCACCCGATTGCCCGCCAGTGCGCGTCCGGCTGCTCGGTGAAGACCTGGTGGCTTTTCGAGACACGCAGGGCCGTCTCGGACTCCTCGATGAATACTGCCCGCATCGGCGGGTGTCGCTGTTTTTTGGCCGCAACGAGGCGTGTGGCCTGCGCTGCGTCTATCACGGGTGGAAGTTCGACGTGGACGGGCGCTGTGTCGATATGATGAACGAGCCAGAAGAACTGCAGTTCACGCCGAAGATTCGTACCACGTCCTATCCTACCGTGGAAGTCGGCGGCATTATCTGGGCCTACATGGGACCGCCGGAGCTGCAACCGCCGCTGCCCAGGTTCGCCTGGACCCAGGTGCCTGCGACGCATCGCCACGTCACCAAGGTGATACAAGAGTGTAACTGGCTCCAGGGCCTGGAAGGCGGCATTGATACCTCCCATGCCCAGATCCTGCACCGCTCCTTCACTGCCACCATTGGCCCCAGCAGCCGCGGGGCGAGAGGTGGGGCACCGACGGTGGAAGTGGACGTGACAAGCTATGGCTACCGCTACGCCGGCATTTATCCCCGGCCTGGCGAGGTCTCTTTCGTGCGCGCCTATCACTTCGTCATGCCGTTCCATCAGCTGCGTCCCTCAACGACAGACCGGGGCAATCCCTCGGTGGCCGGCCACATCTGGGTGCCGATGGATGACGACAACACCATGGTGTACAACTGGGAGTACAGCATCACGGACGAGCCGCTGCACGAGGCCGACCGGCTCGAACTGCGTCTGGGGAATGGCCCGCTCGACGTGGACCAGACGACTTTCCGCTCGCAGAGAAATCGGCATAACAACTACCTGCTGGATCGCCAGGCGCAGAAAACGCAGAGTTTTACTGGCATTGAGGGCATTAACACGCAGGATCGGGCCGTGCAGGAAAGCATGGGACGTATTGTCGACCGCTCCAGAGAGCATCTCGGACCGGCTGATAAAGCCATCATCCAGGCGCGTCGCCTGCTCCTGCAGGCCGTCGAGACAGTGCAGGAGGGTGGCACGCCCCGTGGCATTGAGCCGACGTATTACACCATGCGGGCCGCCGAAGGCGTGCTGCCGCGGGCGGCTGATTGGCGTGATCTCCTCAGCCGCGAGACGTCCGCCGTTGACAGCCTGCACACAGTGTAATCTGACACCCCGGCGCACTCCAGGGGGTGCGAACCGCCCGGTGCACCGGCCGTCTTGACCCTGCCACCGCGCCATGGCAGCTTACCAGGGCTTGTCTAATCCCTGCCGGTGTATCATAGTGTAGGGAAAAGGCGGCTGGCAGATGCCGCGTTACCGGAGGGATACGCATGACCTTTGAGGAGATGCTTGAGCAGACCCTGGCCATGCTGCGTCGGCACAAGCGCGTGACATACCGTGCCCTCAGGCACCAGTTCAGCCTCGACGAGACGTCTGTTGCCGACCTCACAGACGCCATCCTCTATGCCTACCCGCAGGTGGTCGAGGTGGACGGCCGGGGCCTGGTCTGGACGGAGGCGGCGCCACGCGGGGAAGGCAGCGCGTCACGGCTGGACGCGGTACTGCCGGAGCTGGTTGGGCTGCTGCAGCGCCGGGGACGGGTCACGTATCGTTCCCTGATGCAGATCTTTGGCCTCGATGAGACGCTGCTGCACGCCCTGCGCGACGAACTCCTGTTTCAACGGCTGGCCGTGGACGAAGATGGCAAGGGTCTGGTCTGGACCGGTGCCGCTTTGCGCCACCCTCCCGACACACACCCTCCCCCAGACGACACAGCAGTCGCCTCCCTGTCTCCATCCCTACATTCCCGTGCCGCTACCCTGCCATCGGGACCAGTGGAGGTGTCCAGGCTGGCACGCGGCGTTCCTGAGGCCGAACGTCGGCAGGTGACGGTGCTATTCTGCGACCTGGTCGACTCGACCAGGCTGGCCCAACAGCTCGATGCCGAAGACTACCGGGCCGTGGTGCGCGCCTACCAGGAGGCCACCGTGGCAGCGCTGCAGCCCCTACGATGGCTATGTGGCACAGTTTCTGGGCGACGGCGTGCTGGTCTATTTTGGTTGGCCCACGGCGCATGAAGATGCGGCAGCGCGGGCGGTGTATGCCAGCCTGGCCATTATCGAGGCCCTGCAGCCCTTGAATGATACCCGGCTTGCACCACAGTACGCCGTGCGAGTGCAGGTACGTATCGGCCTGCACACCGGCATGGCGGTCATTGGCGAGATGGGCGGCGGCGACCGCCACGAACAGCTCGCCATGGGGGATACGCCGAATATTGCCGCGCGTCTCCAGGGCCTCGCCCAGCCCAATACGGTGGTGCTCAGCGCTGCAACGGCACGTCTGGTGCAGGGCATCTGTGCTCTGGAAGACCTGGGGCTACATCATCTTAAGGGGGTCACAGAGCCTCTGGGTGTGGCGCGCCTCCTCGGTACAACGGCAGCGCCCAGCGAGGCGGACGAGCTCACCTCTCCTGCTGGGCCCTTTCTGGTGGGCCGGGACGAGGAGATTGGCCTCCTGGTGCGGCGCTGGGAGCAGAGCAGAGCAGGCTTGGGACAGGTCGTCCTGCTCAGTGGCGAGGCGGGCATTGGTAAATCGTCGCTGGTGCAGGCCCTGCATACCCATGTCAGCCAGGCAGAGGTAACGCGTTTTGCCCTTCGCTGCTCACCGTACCATACCAACAGCACGCTCTATCCGGTGATTAACCTGGTGCAGCAGGTCCTCCGCTTTGCCCATGAGGATCCGGCCGAGACCAGACTGGCCAAACTGGAGCAGGGACTGCAAAGATATCGCCTGCCGCTGGCAGAGGTGGTGCCGTTGTTTACGGCCCTGTTGAGCCTCCCGCTACCCGATGGGCGCTACCCCACCCTCACCCTGACCCCCCAGCGGCAGCGCCAACAGACCCAGGACGCCCTGGTCGGGTGGCTGATGGCAGAGGCCGAGCATCACCCGCTCCTGGCAGTGTGGGAGGATCTGCACTGGGCTGACCCGTCCACCCTGGAGCTGCTCGGGCTCCTGATTGACCAGGTGCCCACGGTGCCAATGTTGCACGTGCTGGCCTTTCGCCCAGAGTTTACACCCCCCTGGCCGGCTCGTTCGCATCTGACGCCCATCACGCTCAACCGCCTCGAACGGCCGCAGGTGGAGGCCTTGATCGCCCACCTGGCGGGTGGCAAAGCCCTGCCAGAAGAGGTCGTCGAGCACATTGTGGCCAAGACAGATGGCGTGCCGCTGTTTGTCGAAGAGCTGACCAAGATGGTGCTGGAGTCCGGCTTGCTCCAGGAAGAGGCGGAGCACTACAGGTTGACCGGCTCCCTGTCCACCGTGACCATTCCTGCGACCTTGCAGGATTCCTTGATGGCGCGGCTGGACCGACTCCCCCAGGCACGGGAGATTGCCCAGCTTGGGGCGGTCCTGGGGCGCGAGTTTGCCTATGAGCTCCTCCAGGCCGTGGCATCCCAAGACGAGGCCACATTGCAGGCCGGACTGGCGCAACTCGTGGCGGCCGAGTTGCTGTATCAGCGGGGACGGCCGCCGCGCGCTCGGTATCTCTTCAAGCATGCCTTGATCCAGGATGCCGCCTATGCCTCGCTGCTGCGGAGCACGCGGCAACAGGTACACCAGCAGGTAGCGCAGCTACTGGAAGCACGCTTCCTCGAGATCGTCGAGACCCAACCCGAGTTGGTGGCTCATCACTACACCGAGGCAGGTCTCACGGAGCAGGCGGTGGGCTACTGGCAGCGGGCGGGCCAACAGGCTAGCGAGCGCTCGGCCCATCTGGAAGCCATCAATCACTTTACCATCGGGATCGAATTACTCAAGACCCTGCCAGAGACGCCGGAGCATACCCAGCAAGCCTTGGCCCTGCACATCACCCTCGGCGCGGCACTGCTGATGACCAAAGGGCAGGCAGCGCCCGAGGTGGAGCACACCTACATCCAGGCACGCGTGTTGTGTCAGCAGGTGGGCGAGACGCCAGAGCTTGCCCCGGTCCTGCTTGGTCTGTGGCGGTTTTATATTGCCCGGCCACAGTTGTACACGGCGCGAGAGATCGGAGAAACCTTGCTGCGCCAGGCGCAACGTGCCCATGACCCGGCGCTCACGGTCATCGCCGACTATGCTCTCGGGAATACGTGGTTCTATCTTGGCGTGTTGCCTGCTGCCCGTCAGCACCTGGAGGAAGGCATCGCCCTGTATACGCCAGATCAGCGCCGTGCGCCGGTGTTCCGCATTGGCCACGATCCGGGTGTTGCCTGCCGAGTCAATGCCGCGCAGACCCTCTGGTTGCTGGGGTACCCGGAGCAAGCCCTGGTACGCCTCCACGAGGCCCTGGCGTTGGCACACGAGCTATCGCATCCTTATAGTCTGGCATATGCGCGATGTTGGGCAGCCATCGTGTCGCAGTTTCGCCGGGACGTGTCGGTCGTGCACGAGCTCGCAGTGGCCGCCGTCGCGCTCTCGATCGAGCAGGGATTTTCACTCTGTATGGCCTTGGGAACGAGCTTGCGTGGATGGGCGCTGGCCATGCAGGGCCAGGGCGAGGCGGGGATGGCCCAGGTGCGCCAGGGGATCACCGCCTGGCAGGCCACCGGGGCAGGGCTGTACGTCCCATATTTTTGCACCTTGCTAGCGGACGTCTGTGCCCACCTGGGTCACACGGAAGACGGCCTCCAGGCGCTGGCCGCGGCCCACACCCTGGTAGAGCAGCATGAGGAACGCTACTGGGAAGCAGAAGTCTGTCGTCTCCAGGGAGTCTTGCTGCTGCATGCGGAAGGCCGGGTGACGCCGCGCGGCATTGACTGCGGAAGAATGGTTTCAGCGGGCTCTGGACGTCGCCCGCCGCCAGGAGGCGAAATCCCTGGAGCTGCGGGCAGCCATGAGTCTGAGTCGACTCTGGCAGCAGCAGGGGAAACGGCAGGAGGCACACGACCTGCTGGCCGAGGTCTACGCCTGGTTTACCGAGGGGTTTGACACTGCTGATCTACAAGACGCCAAGACATTGCTGGAGGCATTAGGAGCTTAAGGCAGGTGCGCAGCCGATACCTGGCTATCCTAGAGGGGCCAGGAAGGTCCCCAAAACCCCTATGGTCCCACCTCACAAATATCAGGTCGTGAGTAAAGCGTCCAAGTCGCCTTCTGTTTGAGTGGTGGGGTCGAAGGTCAATACGCCTTCTCTGTGCCGCTCGTAGCAAGCGTTCATCGGAGGTCACCAGCACAAGGGCATCACCGGTAGTGTGCAGGGTAGCAACAAGGTCTAAAACGGAGCGCAGTATTACAGCATCCGTGGCATTAAGAGCATGTTTGGCGACCAGAGGAGCCGCGGCGTTGACTAACGGGTCAGTCGCTGAGATTTTCGTGAAATGGGCAGCGTCAATGACCTCACTTCTAAAATCCGTCATGGCTTGATGAAACACGGTGTCAGGAACTGCGCTGGCGTTCTTCTTACGGACAAAGACGGAAATGACTTCGATCGTACCGAGGGTGAGGCACATCATATTGTCACGTGCAACTCGCCTGAAGAGGTGATTCACGACGAACGTTCCTTGCTCCACGACGTAACGCTTTGCCAGCGCGCTGGCGTCCAGATAGAAACGTTTCGCCACATACTTACTCCTCTCGCATGGCAATGATGCCCTGACTGAACTCGTTCGCGTCCGGCTGCATGCCGCAGGCGCGCATCATCTCTTGCACTTTCTCCGCGCCGATGGGTTCACCCGTAATGCCCATCTCTGCAAACGCCTTTGCTATGGCAGTGCTAATGGTTGCCTGGTTCTGCTGTGCCTCGCGCAACAGTTGCGCCCCACGTTCTGCAGGAATCTCCATCTGGGGTGGTTTCTCTACCAGTTGCTGCAAACGAGCGAGTTCCTGTTCCAGTCGTGTTATGCGCCGTTCCAGCTCTTCCAGCGTTGTGGCCATGACGATTCACCTCCACGTTTCGTAGCTCCTAGGTAGTATGGCAAGCGAGGCAGGTGAACGCAAGGGGCATGGTATACGGTAGGATAGCGCATACCGATGGCAATAGCTATCAGGTCCCGGTTTTGGTATGCTGCGCCACAGCACTGCGACATGCCCTGCGGGGAGATGCATAGGAAGGGGGAAGCGTGGACTTTTACCAGGTCGTCGATCAGGTTGTTGCGCTGCTCCGCCACCGTGGCCGTGTCTCCTATCGTGCTCTGCAACGCCAATTCGGTCTCGATGACGCCGACCTCGAAGACCTCAAGGCAGAACTCATTGTCGCCCAACGCCTGGCAGTGGACGAGCACGGACAGGTCCTGGTATGGACGGGGGGTGCCACGTCGACCATGCCGCTCCAGGCGGTCTCAGCTACCCCAGCGGATACCCTTCTCAGCCCAGAGGCAGGACGCGGAGATAGCAGTGGGATACGCCTGTATGGGGCGCTGCATCTGGCGCTTGTGCTCCTGCAACACGAGGGCAGGCTCACCTATCGCACCCTCATGCAGCTCTGTGGCCTCGACCAGGCGCTTATGGAGGCCGTACGGGACGAGCTGCTCTTCAAACGGGTGGCGCGCGATGAGCACGGGCAGGGCCTGGTCTGGAGGCATGAGGTGTCGGCCGGGCGTGCATCGCCCCTGGCCACCACGGGCGCTGCTGACCGGCTAGAAACGCCACCCGTTGGGCTCCCAGCGATAGTACCAGCCCATGACCCAATCACCGCCGCGGACAGCACTCCCGCCGCTGCGCCGCCGCCAGGGGCTGCGAGCGCGGACAACAGCCATCCACCCACGTCACCGGACGTCTCCGGGACGGCCTCTTGAGGCGGTGCGCCGGGCCCGCGAGGCCGAACGGCGGCAACTGACCGTGCTGTTCTGCGACCTGGTAGGCTCGACAACGCTCTCTGGGCAGCTCGACCCGGAAGACCTCCGGGCCGTCGTGCGGGCCTATCAAGAGACGGCGGCCGTGGTGATTCAGCGCTACGAGGGGCATATTGCGCAGTACCTCGGGGATGGGTTGCTGGTCTACTTTGGCTAGCCGCAGGCGCATGAAGACGATGCGCCGCGGGCGGTGCATACGGGCTGTGGAGACTCGTCGAGGCCATCGGGGCGCTGAATACGCGTCTGCAGGCCAGCTACGGTGTGCAACTCGCCGTGCGGCTTGGCATCCACACGGGACCAGTGGTCGTCGGCGACATCGGTGGTGGGGACCGGCACGAGCAACTGGCCCTGGGCGAAACGCCGAACATTGCGGCTCGCCTGCAAGCGTTGGCCGCGCCCAACACCGTGGTGATCAGCCCGGTGACGGCGCGGCTGGTGCGTCAGACCTTTGTGCTCGAAGACCTGGGCGCCGCTGCACTGAAGGGCGTGGCCGAGCCCATGCCCGTCTGGCGGGTAGTCGGCCGGCGTACCCCCTCCCGGTACGACGACGAGGCGACTCCCGACAGGATACCGTTCCTGGTCGGGCGCGACGAAGAACTCGGCCTGCTGCGCCGCCGCTGGAAGCAGAGCAAGGAAGGGTCTCGGGCAGGTGGTGCTTCTCAGTGGCGCCGCTGGCCTTGGCAAATCCTCCCTGGTGGCGGTGCTCCGGGCCCAGGTCGGGCGCGAGGGCTATGCCCTGCCTGACGTTACGATGCTCTCCCTATTATACCAACAGTGCTCTCTATCCTGTCATTGAGCACCTCCAGCAGGTGCTGCAGTTTGAGCGCACCAATCCCCCCGAAACGAAACTGGCCAAGCTGGAGCAGGGGCTCCAGACCTATCGTCTGCCTCGTGAAGAAGTCGTGCCCCTGTTTGGCGCCCTGCTGGCCGTGCCTCTCCCCGCAGCCCGCTACCCGGCTCGCAGCCTGTCCCCGCAACAGCAGCGGCAACAGACCCAGATGCGCTGATGGCGTGGCTGCTGGAGGCAGCCGAGCGGCAACCGGTGCTGGTGGTGTGGGAAGACCTGCACTGGGCGGATCCCACCACGCTTGAGATGCTGGGGCTCGTTCTGGAGCAGACACCAACCGCCGCCATGCTGCACGTGCTCACGTTTCGCCCGGAGTTTGCCCGCCCTGGTCGACGCGCTCGCATCTGACGCCTATCACGCTCAACCGCCTGGAACGTCCCACAGGTGGAGGCGCTGATTGCGCACCTGGCGGGTGGCAAGGTGCTGCCGGCCGAGGTGGTGGCGCATATTGTGGCCAAGACGGATGGCGTGCCGTTGTATGTCGAAGAGCTGACCAAAATGCTGCTGGCCTCCGACCTGCTGCGTGCCGAAGCCGAGCACTATGTGCTGACCGGCCCGCTGTCCGCCACTGGCGATTCCCGAGACCTTGCAGGATTCCCTGATGGCGCGCCTGGATCAGCTCACCACGGCCAAAGAGGTGGCGCAGCTCGGCGCGGTCCTCGGTCGGGAGTTTGCCTACGACATGCTCAGGGCCGTCTCGTCTCAGGACGAGGCCACGGTGCAGGACGGGCTGGCCCGGTTGGTGGCGGCTGAACTGCTCTACCAGCGGGGGCGGCCGCCGCGTGCCCGGTATATCTTCAAGCACGCCTTGATCCAGGATGCGGCCTATGCTTCGTTGCTGCGCAGCACGCGGCAGCAGGTGCACCAGCAGGTGGCGCAGCTCCTGGAGGCACGCTTCCCCGAGGTCGTCGAGACGCAGCCCGAGCTGGTGGCCCAGCACTACACCGAGGCGGGCTGTGCCGAGCAGGCGGTGCCCTACTGGCAGCGGGCGGGCCAGCAAGCCAGCGACCGCTCGGCCCATCTGGAAGCCATCAGCCACTGCACCACCGGGATCGAGCTGCTCAAGGCCCTGCCAGAGACGCCCGAGCGTATCCAGCAGGCCTTGGCCTTATACTATCGCCCTCGGCGCGGCACTGCAGGTGACGAAAGGGCACGCCGCGCCTGAGGTGGAGCAGCGCCTACACGCAGGCACGTGCGTTGTGTCAGCAGGTGGGCGAGACGCCACAGCTGGTGCCAGGTCCTGTCTTGGTCTGTGGCGGTATTATACTTACGCAGCCACAGTTGCACACGGCACGAGAGCTCGGGGACACGTTGCTGCGCCTGGCGCAACATGCCCACGACCCCGCGCTCGCTGTCATCGCCCACTATGCCCTCGGGTCGACGTGGTTGTGGCTTGGCGCGTTATCTGCTGCCCGCCAGCACCTGGAGGAAGGCATCGCACACTACACGCCAGACCAGCGCCGTGTGCCGGTGTTCCGCATGGGCCAGGATCGGGGTGTTGCCTGCCGCGGCCATGCCGCGCTGACCCTCTGGGTGCTGGGGTACCCGGCGCAAGCCCTGGCCCGCCTCCACGAGGCCCTGGCGCTGGCGCACGAGCTGTCGCATCCCTATAGTCTGGCGTTTGCACGGTGTTGGGCGGCCTGGGTCTCGCAGGTTCGCCGGGACGTGCCGGCCGTGTACGAGCAGGCAGAGGCCGCCGTCGCCCTCTCGACCGAGCAGGGCTTTCCATATTGGGCGACCTCGGGAACGATCATGCGTGGGTGGGCGCTGGCCATGCAGGGCCAGGGCGAGGAGGGGCTGGCCCAGGTCCGCCAGGGGATCGCCGCCTGGCGGGCCACCGGGGTAGCGCTGCTCCGTCCCATACTGGTGCACCGTGCTGGCGGAAGTCGCTGCCCACCTGGGCCACTCGGAAGACGGCCTCCAGGCGCTGGCCGAGGCCCACACCCTGGTGGAGCAGCACGAGGAACGCTGGTGGGAAGCGGAAGTCTGTCGCCTTCGGGGCGTCTTGCTCCTGCGGCAGCCGGGGACGCCGCAGGCGGAGGCGGAAGCCTGGTTCCAGCGGGCCCTGGACGTCGCTCGCCGCCAGGAGGCGAAATCGCTGGAGCTGCGGGCCGCCATGAGTCTGAGTCGGCTCTGGCAGCAGCAGGGGAAACGGCAGGCGGCACACGACCTGCTGGCCGAGGTCTACTGCTGGTTCACCGAGGGTTTTGACACCGCTGACCTGCAGGACGCCAAGGCGTTGCTGGAGGCACTATAGCGGCTGGCTATTGGGGGTACGGTGCGTGACTGTGGAGTGCGGGAGCCGTGCTCCCGCCTTCACGGCGCCAGCAGGGCTGGCGCACTCCACACGCGTGTGCCCGGCCTACAGGCAATGGCGTTGTGCACCCTCTGCGCTCCCATCCTGTAGACACGCTGAGGGCATGGGGTTGAATAGCCAGGCGGGCAGGAAAAAAACCGATGGACGGCGAGGAGAGTCACCATGGGGCAGGTTGCGCGAGTCGAAGTGGTCGAGTATACCGACGTCATGTGCTCATGGGCCTGGGGGTCTGAACCGAAGCTGCGGCTGCTGCGCTGGCGCTACGAGGACCGGTGCGGCTGGCGGCTGGTGATGGGCGGACTGGTCGGCGACCGGACGAAAAATCCTGCCTGGGATGCGGTGGGGCCAGTGCCCAAAACGATTGCTTTCTGGGCCCAGGTGGCTGCGCACACCAGCGCGCCCTATCCGGTGCACCTCCAGTGGGTAGCGCGCTGCAGCGACGCCTCCGGCATTGGCCTGTGCGCGGCGCGCCTGCAGGGTGACGACATGGCGCTGGCCGTGCTACGCCGCCTGCGGGAGGCCATCTTCGTCTTTGGTTGCCCGCCTGACACGCTGGACCGCGTACTCGACGCCGTGCAGGGAACGCCGGGGCTGGACGTGCAGCGTTTCGCCCGCGACCTGCATGGGCCAGAGGCACAAGCGGCCTACCGCGCCGATTGGGAAGAGGCCCGCCAGCCGAACGCCTACGTACGCCACCTGCAGGGCGACTGGCCAGGGATCGGCAACCTGAAACAGACGGATGGGCGCGCGCGCTATGCCTTTCCCACGCTGCTTTTCCGGGGGCCTGGCGGGGAGCACACGGTTCCCGGTTGGTGCCCATTTACCGCCTATGTCGAGGCCATGGAAAAGGCTGTGCCGGGCTCGACCGTCGCCCCGTGCCCAGACCCAACCCCCAATCAGGCCCTGGCGCGCTGGCCGCTGCTCACGACGACCGAGCTCAACCTCCTCTGTGGTCCCCATGCTGAGCCACCATCCGGCGCCAAGACCTACGACTGGGGCAACGGCGTCGTCTACCTCCGCCCGGAATTCTACCCGGCGATCTGATGACGGGGATGAGCACCAATGCCAGCTCTGGCTCGAATTTTCTGGGCGACTTTTCCGCCGATGTGATGCTGAAGTCTCTCGAAACAGCGTCTGCGCTCTGGGAGGCGGCTTTGGCGGGCTCTCCGCTGCCCGACGCTGCCGCGGTGTTCCCGTTGATGTGACCCTGATCGATGTAGCGACAGAGCCTTATCGGGTTGTGTCAACGGCAGGGCTAGCGGCCCACGTGGTGCACTGGTGCATGGTAGCAGGGTCGGCTGGGAAGTAGTACACCAGGCGGAAACGCGCATCGCGCACGAAGTGTTCGGACGACAGCCGGAATTGTAGGAGGCCAGCATGGGGCGTCCGTGAGCCGTACGGAGACGAGCGCTCGCGCCGCACGCGCCAGCGTGTTGCACCGGCGGGTTGCTCCACCTCGGCGCTGCCACCGCCTCGGCCCACTGTTCCGCGTGCGACCCTGTGAGTGTGCTGCCTGGCCCAACGCATGTGACATGCCTACCCTTTGGGCCTGGCCGTGAACTCGCGTGCCGCCTCTTCCATCGTGGCGAAGACTGCACCACCTTCGATCAGGCGCAATATGAGCCGTTCCAACATCAGCATGCGGTGGCCACGACCAATCACGTAGGGGTGCATGGTGTAGGTGAGAATGCCCCACTCCGTGACGCGTTGCATGTAGACAAAATCGTCGATCCAATTCTGCAGCACGTCCTGCGCATTCATCAGGCCGGGCAGGACAGTGGTGGGCGTGCGCAGAAATTCGAAGTGCGGATAATCATCGAGGGTCCAGCTAATCGGCAGTTCCAGCAGCGCTGTGGATGGACCCCAGATGCAGGGTTTCTCCAGGAAGATCTGATCGCCTTGCCGCGCATAGTAGGGCGTGTAGTCATCGCCCATCATGCTACTGTCGTAGACAAAGTGGTGCTTGAGCAAGAGTTCGACGGTGTGGGGGCTGAGGTCCCAGGAGGGCGAGCGGTAGCCGCGTGCGGCCTGCCCACTGAGGCGCTGAATCGCGGCGTTGCCCAGCACCAGGCCCTCTTCTTCCTGCTCGCGCGACAGGTTCGCTGGTGGCACATGGGTGTAGCCGTGATGGCCGATTTCATGCCCGGCAGCCACAATGGCCTCGCAGGCGGCTGGATACATCTCAATGACCACGCCGGGGATAAAGAAGCTGGAGCGGATGTGATACTTGCGCAGGAGGTCGAGAATCCGACGCACCCCCACCAGTCCGAACTCCCCGCGTGAAATCGGGGTTGGAGTGGTCAACCCACGCGAGATAAAACCCGTCATCGCATCGAAATCGAAGGTGAGGCAGACAATGTGGTGTGGCATAATGGCTCCTCAATTTCCTCGTGCCCCCATAGGCTCCGGTGTCCTGCGGAGTGCGGGTGTGGATGCTGTGATACATGGCGCACCTGCACAGCATATTGCTGAAGTACGCATACGATCAAGAGCGAAAATCTTCATACATTTCGTGCGCCGGTTCGGGTAGGATCTCCTGACGCCATCGTGTTGCTTCAAGAGGAAGACCATGTCATGCGATCGAGTGCAGTCATCTCTGGGAGCGTGAGATGAAGATCATTGACGCCAATGAACTGCAAGACACTACCACCCTCAATGCCGACATCTGTATTGTCGGGGCAGGCGCCGCCGGCATCACCCTGGCGAGTGAGCTCGATGGGACCTCGCACACGGTGTGCCTCATTGAAGGCGGCGGATATGGGCCTGACGAAGAGACGCAGGCGCTCTACGACCTGGAGATAGTCGGTCAGCCGGTGCGCGAGAACTTTATGTCGCGGGCCAGATACTTTGGGGGCACCTGTAATGTGTGGGCAGGACGGAGCATGCGGCTGTCGCGGCTCGATGTCACGCCCCGCGAGTGGGTTCCTGAGAGCGGCTGGCCCATACCGTACGAAGAGTTGGCGCAATACTATCCCCGGGCATCCCAGATACTCAAATTACCCTCGTTTGACACCTTTGAACAGGTCGTGATGCGGCAGCGCATGAGTCCAGCCGAACGCCACCTTTTTGACAACACTGACCTGCGGCCGAACATCTCTCTGTGGGCCAAAAAACCCCTGCGCTTTGGTGCGGCGTATCGCCGGCAATTGCACAAGTCGCGCAATATCTCCCTCTACCTGCACGCCAATGTGACGGAAATTCAGTTGAATGGCGCTGGGAACCGCGTTGAAGAGTGCACGGCCATGACGCTCAGCGGCACAACACTCCACCTCAAGGCCAGGCATTTTGTCCTGGCGTGCGGTGGCTTAGAGACCGCTCGACTGCTGTTGGTGTCGCGTGCAGTACACCCTCAGGGCATTGGGAATCAGGGCGACATGGTGGGGCGGTACTACATGGATCATCCGCGCGCGGTGTTTGGCAAAGTCAGATTGTCGAGCCCGCAAAAGCTGCCATTGTTGTTGGGGATGCCCCTGGTGGATGGCGTAGGCACAAGTCGGCATGCAATTCTCCGAAGCGGTGCAAAGGCGAGAGCGGCTTCTCAACCATTACCTGAGCCTGGAGCGCCACTGGTCAGAGCAGACGGCACAGGCCTATCAGTCGTTCGTGCATTCCATGAAGATCTTGCTCAGAAAAGGCTATGCCGGCAAACGGTTCAGCCTCTCGGGCGCCAATCTGGCTCAGGTACCGGAGTTGATTTATCTCTTAGCCCCGCGAGAACTCATGCCGCATGTGTTATACAGCACTGCCAGAAGGCTCAAGCAGCGGCTGAGTAAAGGCGTCACCGAGCTGATTGTGGTGAACTATTGCGAACAGATGCCGAATCCGCAGAGCCGGGTCTATCTCAGCGACAAACGTGACCGGTTCAATATGCCTCGCCTGGTGTTGGATTGGCAGCTGCGCCCGGAAGAAACGCACAGTCTGCTGCGCTTGCAGGCGTTGCTGGACACATACTTACGCCAACAGCAACTCGGCTGCCTGGAGACTCCTGCAGAGCCGTTCAGCGAGCGGCTCTACACCGATGCCTCGCATCACATTGGCACAACGCGTATGAGCACCGATCTACGCCAGGGAGTCGTCGACGCCCAGTGCCAGGTCCACGGCGTGGACAATTTATTCATTGCCGGCAGCGCCGTCTTTCCGACCTCCGGTCATGCCAATCCGACCCTCACGATTGTGGCGTTGGCGATTCGTTTAGCCGAGCGTTTCAAGGGTATGCGGCACTGAGCGTCAGCTGCGGATCATCTCTTGATGGTGGGGCTTTCTTTCCTCTGCAACGCCGACATGAGGATGAACTCACGGCCCTCTCCAGCCGACGCATCGGTGCAGATTGTGTTCTCAGCATAGCCCTCTTATATTTATTGCTTTGCAGTAACGCATCGGAGACGGGGAGAAGGAGAACACATGGCAGAGTTATGGGAAACACTCACGCACGGCTTCCAGGGCAAGATCGGCACTACACGTGCCGAATCCGCACCCTGGTGGCCAGAAGCCAGACGCGCGCCCCAGGGCGCACCCAACATTGTCATTGTCTACATGGACGACATGGGCTATGCGGATGTCGGCTGTTTCGGTAGCGAGATCGACACGCCCCACATTGACGCGCTGGCGGCACGGGGACTGCGGTTTAACCACTACACCACCCATCCCATCTGCTCGCCAGCGCGGGCGGCGCTGTTGACCGGGCGCAACGCGCATGCGGTAGGGACCGGCTGGGTGGCCAACAACCACGCCGGGTTTCCCGGCTATAGCGGTGAGATGCCGCTAGATGCGCCAACGCTGGCGGAGACGCTACGCGCCCAGGGCTACACCACGATCATGGTCGGCAAGTGGCATAACACGCCAAACTATCTGTGCTTGCCCTCCTCACCCAAGGATTCGTGGCCAAGCCAGCGCGGCTTCGACTACTTTTATGGCTTTCTGGGAGGCGAGACGAACTTCTTCTTTCCGGCCCGGCTGATGCTCGGCAACACGCTGCTGCCTATCGACACCTACCCGGACGACCACTACAGCACCGACGACTGGACCGACAAGGCCATTAGCTTTGTGCGCGACATGCGTACTGCTGCACCCGAACAGCCCTTCTTCCTGTACATCGCGCACAACGCGGTGCACGCGCCACTGCAGGCAAAGCCCACGGATCTCCTCAAGTACCGTGGCCGCTACGACGCTGGCTGGACCGCGTTGCGCCAGGCGCGCTACCAGCGCCAGCTCGCACTGGGGATCATTCCTCCTGGCACGCGACTCGCCGCCTCTGACCCCGTGGTCCCCGACTGGGACCAGGCCACGCCTGCCGATCGGCGCCTGTATGCCCGCCATATGGAGGTCTACGCGGCCATGCTCGACTGCGTGGACCAGAATGTCGGCCGCCTGGTGGCGTTCCTTGAGTCGCTTGGGGCACTCGACAACACCATCATTATGTTCGCGTCCGACAACGGCGGCACCTCGGCCGGCGGGCCAGTCGGCGCGGTCTACAATAACCGGCGCATGAATGGCCTGCCAGACCGGCCACTGGCCAGGGAGCGGGAGCTGACCGAGTTACTCGGCGGGCCGCAAAGTGAGGCGCTGTATCCAACGGGCTGGGGTCAGATGTGCAACACACCGTTTCCGACCTACAAGACTTACACCGGCGGCGGTGGGCGGCGCGTCACCTACATCATCTCATGGCCAGCGCAGATCAAGGACACCGGCAAGATCCGCTCGCAGTTCATCCATGTCACCGACGTTATGCCGACCTTCCTCGACCTGGCGGGTCTCAAAACCCTCGCTACCATCAATGGGGTGCCGGCCTTGCCAATGCACGGCAAGAGCTTTGCGCCGGTGCTGTTCGACGCTATGGCACCATCACCGCGCACCGAGCAGTACTACGAGTGCTGGTCCAATCGTGCCTACTACCGGGACGGGTGGCTGGCGCGCTCGCTGCAGAAGCGGGGCATGCCTATCGATATGGACAACTGGACCCTGCATAACCTGCACGAGGATTTTGCTGAGTCGGTCGATGTGCGCGACCAGCACCCGGAGAAACTCCACGAGTTGGTCGAAGCCTTCGACCAGGAAGCCCGGCTCAACATGGTGTATCCGCTCGACAACCGCTCCATGCTCCAGAAGCTGAGCGATCGCGCCCCCCATGGTCAGCCGACCGGGCCGCGCACCTTCAAGCCGGGCGGGCAGACCGTGCATAGCAATCTCATTATCCCGCTGATTTCCAACCGGAACTTTCGCCTGCGTGTGCGCTTTTCGTGCCAGGCGAGCGACCAGGGTGTTCTGTGGTCGATCGGTGAGCAGATTGGTGGCATGGTGCTCTTCCTCGAGGATGGGGCGCTGCACTTCTATTACAATGGCTTTGGCGAGCACAGCACCCTGCCGGCAGTACCGCTGGCAGCCGGAGACCATGAGGCGGTGCTGGACTACGAGGCCACCGGCAAGCGCCAGGGCCGCGGGCGCCTCCTCCTGGACGGCGCAGATGCCACCGGCTGGAGCGCCCTGTCACCGACGCTCATGGTCGGGTTCCACGAGGGGCTCGACATCGGGCTTGACCGCCGCTGCCCGGTGAGCTGGCAGATTTACGAGAAGCACCGCGCCTTCCGGTTCACCGGCATGATCGAGGACGTGACCATCGAGCCGGGCGAGCGGTCGGCCGACTAGTGCTGCGTACCGCAATTGCCCCCGCCAGTTTGGCGGGGGACGTCCGCCGCTTGTCAGGCTCGCTCAGTGTAAGTTGACCCGCCGCAATGTCAAGGCGTCGGAGGACATAATGCGGGGGATTTGCGCTGGCAGGTTAGGGACATCGTCTGTCACCGCGCTGATCAGCCGCCCACTCAACGGGCCTGAGGCCTCGCTGGCCAGGAAGACGGCCAGTGCCGCAGCCTGCTCGATGGCGGTACCGCCGCCGCTGGTGACCCGCTGCCCTAAGGCATAGAGCTGTGAATCACCGGCCGTTTGCGCACCGTCCCGGAGTTCCTCCCACATCTGTGTATGAATCGACCCTGGCCCGAGGGCGTCGACCTGGATATTGCTGCCTTCCAGCTCGAGCGCCAGCGTTTCCGTGAGCCGCACCACTGCCACCTTGCTGGTGCCATAGGCGGAGAGATGGCGCCACGCCGTGGCGGCTCCAGCGCCAGAGAGGTTGATGATCTTGCCACGATTGTCTGTTGCACGACGGGCAGCACGGCCCGGCAGCACAGGTACGTCCCGATCAGATTGACCTGGATGGTGCGCATCCATGCCGCCACGTCGTTCTCCTGCAGGGGCCCCACCGGCCCGGCAATGCCGGCGTTGTTGACCAGGATATCGATGGTGGCAAACCGTTCGACGGTGTGGCGGACCATGTCGTCCACTTGCGCAGGGTCGGAGACGTCAGCGCACACGATGCAGGTGGTCGCTCCCAGGGCCGTGCCGCCTGTGCCGTGTGCTCCAGTTCGCCCAGGCTGCGGGCTGCCAGGGCTAGCGTGGCGCCCTCCTGCGCGTAGGCCAGGGCAATCGCCCGTCCAATGCCCCGACCGGCCCCTGTGATGAGCGCTACCCGATGGTGCAGTGTCCCCATATGACCTCCTCTCATACGCACTATCTCCAGTCCTACAGCAGATCCCTGGGGCGGCGAAGGTCCCAAAGAGCGGTGACAGGGTTACAGCGGCACGAGGGGCCACCTCTGGTTCTCGTTAACCGCGGTAATTTTCCACCGGGCGCTTCATCTCGAAGATTTCATGCACATGGGTGTAGAGATTCCCAGCCAGCCGCCCAACGGGATGCAGGTTGTACATGTCGATACGACCGGTGTTGGGGTTGTACAGGTCGTCGCGGATATGGAATTGCACGATCTCACCCAACACCAGGGTGTGCGGGCCATGCCCGACAGGGAGAATCTGCACCACTCGACACTCCATGTTGATGGGCGCTTCCGCCACACGCGGCGCCTTGACCTTGGTGCTGGGAGCCGCCGTCAGCCCGGTGACGGCGAATTCATCGACGTCCGGTGGATACTCACCGGAGGTGAGGTTCATCTGCTCCGCCAGCGCGTCATCGACCAGGTTCACCACGAAATCCTGCGTGTACTCGATGTTCTGTACCGTATCTTTCTTATTCCCAGCCCGACGGCCCGAGGAAAAGGCGACGGTCGGGGGATCATTACAGACGGCCATGAAGAAGCTGAACGGCGCCAGATTGGCAATCATCGTCGCTGAGGCTCGACACCCAGGCAATCGGACGGGGTACCACACAGCCAATGAGCAGTTTGTAGATCGATTGCTGGGGCGCAGTCTGCGGGTCGATTTGCATGCTGCAGTCTCCTTTTCGGGTACAGGGTTCCAGACAGGGCTGTAATGTCGCACGCTTCGCCTCTGCAGGCAAATGTTCTGTGCCGGAAGAGGCCGTCAGCGGGCCAGGCCGTGATACTCGGGGTTGGGGATCATGCCGGTGGCGGAAGCCAGGCGGTTGGTATAGTTATACATGGCAGCGATCTCGGCGATATCCCAGATGTCTTCGTCACGAAAGCCGTGTTTCCGGAGGTGCTCGACGTCCTCCAGCGCGCACTCGGCAGGACATTTGGTGATCTTCACGGCGTAATCGAGCATGGCCAGGGTGCGGCCGTCAAGCCCGGCGCGGCGGTAGTCGAGCGTGATGCGCTCAGCAGCGACCGGGTCCCCAAGCAGCACGCGCACGGCATAGCCGTGGGAGGTCATGCAGTACAGACAATCGTTGGCCGCTGAGACGACCAGGGCGACCATCTCGCGATCAGCCTTCGACAGGCCCTCACTCGGCGCCATGAGGTCGTTGCGGTGCGCCCACCATTTCCAGAATCGCGACTCGCGCCAGGCAAAGGCGCGAATGACGTTGGGCACGAATCCCAGCGTCGACTCCAGCTCGACGAACAGTTTTTGCAAAGCCTCCGAGCCCTGCTGGCGCTCGACAATCGGAAAATAGCTGATCGGCAGGTCCGGCATGGGTGCTTTCTCCTTATGGAATGTGGCTTGACGAGCCAGAAATGCGACATCCCGGTATGGACTTCCCGGTTTCCTGGGATCAACCGGGGTTGGAGTCCGCCGTGCTAAATCAGCCCATATGAGACTGCTACACCCGACTCCAGGAACATGCCGAGACGCGCGCTGGCGCGCTCCAGTCGGCGTGCCGATGTCGTGTGGACCAATTTAGAGCCTCAATCCTGGCGTCAGCTGCTTCATCACGTCGATCAGCGCCTGGAATTCTGCGCCTTCGCTATCATGAGATCGGCGGGCAGGTTTCGGACAGTCATCAGGGATCAGGATGGAAGTTCTGCATGCGGCACCCCGTCGAGTCCATCACCTCGATCGCCGTATAGTGGATCCGCTCGGATTGCGTCGGTCTGGCATTCGGGACGGAGCTCCGGCCGGGCTTCGACCCGCCGCTTCACGGTGCGCGAGTTCGACGGCGCGTACCACGAGTTCGCTAGATGCTGCTCAAGTACTTTTTATCGAGCGCCAGGCCGTAGCGCATGGCCCGTTGTGCCATCCAGCCGAATGCCTGATCGGACAGTCCGGTATCCGGATAGCCACCACCGACGTTGGAGTGCGCGCCGACAAACCACGTCTTTCGAGGATCTGCTGCCCGATGCCGTAGCCTTTCAGGCGCTCCTCGAGCCCCGCTTCGCGCTTCCAGATGGCCGGGGGGAAGAACCGTCGGCGCTCGTCAAGCGCCAGCGCCTGAAACGCCCGCGCGACGTTGTCGCCGAGGTTGGTATTATGGAAGCTGTACCGGCGCTGGCCGAGCATGCGCAGTGGCCCTGTCGGAATACCCATGGTGCCGACCGTGTCCCAGACGCCGATGAAATCGATCCGGTTTTCCGTGGCTGTGAATCCTCCGGGAAGTGCGCCAGAAACGCGCGCCGCTGTGCCTCTGTACGCTCCTGCGGCGGGGTGCGGTAGTACTCCCAGGCCTGCGGAAATTCGTCCATGTGCTGCTTTGGTATGAGCCCGATCAGCCCAATCAGGCCACTGAGACTGCGCACTGTGTGCGCGCCGCGCGAGAAGCCGAAGAGGAACAACTCGTCGACAGGCTGATAATTTTCGACGACGAAGCCGTACGTTTGCTTGACGTTCTCGGACAGGCCTACGCCGAATAGGCCGCCAGCGATCCGGTCCAGTAGATTACCAGTGCCGACACCGGTGTCATAGAACACGATCTGGGGTACACCAAGGTCGTCAGTGGGACGAATGGCACGGACCATCTTCACCACGTTCGTCGGGTTGCCCTTCTGGTCCGGCCAGTTCCACGTCCCATCGCGGCAGGTGATCATCACTCTTTGGCATATGTACCTACCTGCGTTGGCGGCATGTCTGCCCACCAACGTCACCAGTCCATGCCACCCGCCTCGGTCGCGGCCGTGACGCCGCCGGGCATGTTGCGCAGTCACCACAGCGCTACCGCCACTCACGAGCGACACAGGAATTTTAGTGCGG
>CAVZBC010000095.1:0-81891 GCA_963773125.1 uncultured Gammaproteobacteria bacterium
TTGTGGAAGGTTTGCCAGCGCGTTCCCCCCAGCGCCGCGGCGGCTTCTTCGTACTCCGGGTCGAAGTCTGCGAGTATCGGTTGCACCGTGCGCACCACGAACGGCAGGCCGACAAAGATCAGGACCAGGACGATGGCACAGCGCGAGTAGGCGCCGTGGATTCCGAGGGGTACCAGGTACTGGCCGAGCCAGCCTGTCGGCACGTAAAGGGCAGAATACACCAGACCAGCAACCGCCGTCGGCAGGGCAAGCGGTAGATCGACGAGCGCATCCACGAGCTGCTTACCAGGGAAGGTGTAGCGGATCAGCACCCAGGCCAGCAGTAGCCCCAGACACACGTTCGCGATGGCGGCGACAAAGGCCGCTCCGAACGTCAGGAGGTAAGCGGCGCGCGCACGTTCTGTCCACACCGCACCCCAAAACTCATCGAAGGAAAGCGAAGTCACCTTGAGAAAACACGCCATGATCGGCAGGAGAACCAGAACACTCAGGTAAAAAACCGTGTACCCTAGGGTCAGGGAAAATCCGGGCAACACGCGCTGATTAACGCTTGCCATATTTATTGCTTTCTTATCGAACGTTGATGTGGAGTTTGATGCCTTTTCATTTCACACAGACCGTATCGACACAACGTTGTCACTGGAGCGTTTGCAAAGATGAATAGCAGTTGTCCCGCGCCTCAGATCCTCTCATCCCCTGGGCTTGTATATCGTATCGAACACGCCACCTTCAGAGATAAACCGCTTGTGGGCTTCCAGATAGTTGTTGGCGATTTCCGTGATGTCAAACAGCCTGATGTCTGGGAAGGTGGCGGCGTGTTTTTGCAGCATGGCATTATTGCTGGGCCGATAAAAATGCTTGGCGATGATTTCCTGAGCCTCATCGGTGTACACGTAGTGCATATACGCTTCCGCGGCTTGGCGGGTTTTCTTGCGGTCTACATTCTTGTCCACTACAGCGACGTGAGGTTCCGCTCGGATGCTGATTGGCGGGTAAATGAGTTCCAACTCTCCCTTGGCCTCACGTACTTCCAGATGCGCTTCGTTTTCCCACGCCAGGTGTACGTCGCCGAGGCGTTTTTGCACGAAAGTGGTGCTGGCGCCGCGGGCGCCCGAATCGAGCACTGGCACTTGTTTGTACAGCTTCGTGATATAGTCAATGGCATCCTGCCGTGAGCCGCCCCGCAGGACCACGGAACCCCAGGCGCAGAAGAAGCTCAAGTACCCATTCCCCGACGTTTTGGGATTCGGGGTGATGATCTGGACGCCTGGCTTGACCAGGTCAGGCCAGTCCTGGATCCCCTTCGGGTTGCCCTTGCGGACGACGAAGACGATCGTGGAGTAGTAGGGAAGCGACCGGTGCGGCAACCGATCGATCCAGCCCTGGTCGATCAGGCCCGCCCTGCTGATGGCGTCCGTGTCGATGATGGAGGCGATGGTCACGACGTCCGCGTCCAGCCCGTCAATGACGGCCCGAGCCTGCGTACTGGAACCGCCGTGCGATTGCTTGATGGAGATCTTGTTCCCCGTCTCCTTCTCGTAGTGGGCGACAAACTTGCGGTTGATGTCTCGCCACAGTTCCCGCGTCGGGTCGTAGCTGACGTTGAGCAGTTCCACCGACCGCTGGGCAGACGCTGGCGACGCAAACCATGCCGCCGCCAGGATGGTGATGATGAACAATTGCCTCAAGCTTTTCATGGTCCGTGTTCCTTAGTTGTAAAGCAAGAATGCCAAAGTTTTTATGGGACATCATGTGCTGAGCCCTAGAGTGCAACCCTCATGCCCGGTGTTGCAAAGTGGCTACAAGCTCGCCGGAGGTGTGCTGTAAGACAAGTAGAATCAAAGGGAAAAAATCCACTTGGCGGTGATGCGGCTTTTGCCGATACGTAAAAAAGCCTCTGTAAACGTCATGATTACCTGGCACCCGTTGCATATGCTAGTTTTCTCTGTTAAATATGACGGGATACCAGGGTATTTGATAGGAAATGGTCATGGAGCAGTTCACAGAACTTCTGCTAGACGTGTGGCGTGAAGCGTGTCGGCACATTGAGATCGCCGAATCGACGGCAAACATCGCGCAGCTCCTGGTACCGCAGATGCCCATGGAACTGCTGCTGGTGCGACGCATTGAGCAGGAGCACTCGTACTGCGAGACGGTTGGCGTGGGGCACAACCGCAGTGCATACCAGTTACGCCCGCAGCGGACCGATTGTTCGGCCACACACATGGCCCGTCTCCTGGCCTGGTGTCGCGGCGGGGAAGCCACGCTGCAGACACACAGCCATAAACTCGAAAAAACTCTGGCTGCGGCTGTGCCGTTCGCCTTAGCGGGAGACCTGCTCATTGGCCCGCTGGTGAGTGAGCACGGCACGTATGGACTGCTCCTCTTGCTTGCCAGGCCGCAGCAATGCTTCACGCCGAGCCATGTGCAGGTGTTTCAGGCCCTTCTGGAACCGTTTGCCGCGGCGCTGGAAAATGACCGTCGGCTGCGCGAACTTACCGCCCTGCGTCGGGCGGCTGAAGCCGATAAACAGTCACTCCTCAGACGTCTTGGGCGGGAGGAACTGGCGGAGACGATCGTCGGCGCCGACGGTGGCTTACGTCTGGTGCTGGAGCGCGTCGCACTGGTCAGTCGCTCGGATGTCCCAGTACTCATCCTCGGAGAAACTGGCTCTGGCAAAGAAGTCATCGCCCGGGCTATTCACACCCGTTCTGCCCGGGCGGCGGGGCCATTCCTGCGCGTCAACTGTGGTGCTATCCCGTCGGAACTGATCGACTCCGAACTCTTTGGCCACGAGAAAGGCAGCTTCACTGGTGCTATAGGCACGCGTAGGGGGTGGTTTGAACGTGGTGATGGCGGGACACTTTTCCTGGACGAGATCGGCGAACTATCACCCGCTGCCCAGGTGAGGCTGCTGCGAGTGATACAGGAGGGCACCTTTGAACGCGTTGGCGGCGAGCGTTCGCTCAAGGTGGATGTCCGCATCGTTGCCGCTACGCACCGCGATCTTGCCGCCATGGTACAGAGCGGCAGGTTCCGTGAGGATCTGTGGTATCGCATAGCCGTATTTCCGATAACATTACCGCCGTTGCGCGAGCACCCTGAAGACATTCCCGCCCTGGCAGAACACTTCGCCCGCCGCGCTGCCACCCGCTTTGGCTTCCCCCCACAGACGCCCTCGTCTGACGACATGGCGCTGCTCGTGGCTTATGCCTGGCCGGGGAACGTCCGGGAACTCGCCGCCGTCATCGACCGCGCCGTCATCCTGGGCGAAGGCAAGGGTGTGGAAATTGTCAAAGCGCTCGGTGTGACTCCAGATATTGGCACACCGTCTCGGGGAGCGCACAGTGCCACGCCGATTGTTCACCGCCCACCGCCTCAACACCCGTGCCGCTACAGGCAGTGATGAAACAGCACATCGAAGCGGCGCTGGCTGCTACCCATGGTCGCGTCGAAGGGCCATACGGTGCAGCACGCTTGCTGCAGATCAATCCACATACGCTGCGCGGACGCATGCGCAAACTCGGGATCAAGTGGAGCCACTTCCGCTCTGTGCCACGATGAATGTGGGACAGACGGGCGTCTGCTGGCGGGGATCTGTGAGCCATTGCCAGAAGCCGTAGCGGTCAGCAGGCGCCCGTGACGGGCGCCTGCCTGAGTGCGGGGCTGCACGCCAGAGGTCTCTCACAGCGGTGGTCGGCGGGTATGCCACAGCGTTGCCTGCTCATAGGCGTGCCCGACGCGCAGGACGGTCGCCTCCTCAAACGGCCGTCCGGCGAGCTGCAGCGACAGCGGCAGCCCCGATGACGCAAAGCCGCACGGCAGCGCCAGCGTGGGGAGGCCGGTGAGATTGAACGGGGCCATATTGCTGCGTGGGAAGCCTAATTCCGGATCCTGGGCCCGCGTGAACGATGTTGCTGGCGTCGTGGCGGTGGGCGTGGCGAGCACATCGACATGGTGCAAGACCTCGGCCACGTCGTTGCACAGCTGGGCGCGGAGGCGCTGCGCCTGGGTATACTCGGCGGCCGTCACCAGGGCCCCGGCGAGGATGCGCTCGCGCAGGACATCACCATAGAGTTCCGGGTGCTCACGCACATCACGCTCGTGATAGGCAAAGGCCTCGGCCATCAGAATCAGCAGGAACGCGGGCGTGGTGTGGAGGCTCGGGATGGTGACATCGCGCACCTCGGCGCCAAGGCCGCGCAGCGTGGTCAGCGCCGCTTCAAAGGCCTGCGCCACTTCCGAGTCGATGCCATCAAAGAAGTACGTGCGTGGCACACCGATGCGCAGGCCGCGTATGTCGCCACCAAGCGGCGCCAGGTAGTCGTCGACCGGGGCGCGACTCGAGGCCGGATCGGCGGGGTCGTGGCCGGCCATGGCCTGCAGCAGATACGCACAATCCTCCACCGTACGGGCCATGGGGCCGGCGTGATCGAGCGTCCACGACAGCGTCAGGACGCCAGCGCGACTTACGCGTCCGTAGGTAGGCTTGAGCCCGACAATGCCGCAGAAAGCCGCTGGCCCACGGATCGAGCCACCGGTGTCCGAGCCTGTGGCGCCCATGACGAGCCCGGCGGCGAGGGCGGCCCCAGAACCGCTGCTCGAACCGCCCGGGATGTGATCCAGGTTCCAGGGGTTGCGGGCGGGCTGAAAGCGATGGCCAGGCATCTGGAGGCCGAAGGCAAACTCGTGGGTGATGAGCTTGCCCAGGAGGACGGTGCCCGCCTCCTGCCAGCGCCGCACACACGTCGCGTCGTCCGCCGGGATCCAGTCCGCCAGCAGGGCAGAACCGCCCGTCGTGCGGATTCCCTGCGTGCAGTAGATATCTTTGTGCGCCACCGGGATGCCGAGCAGCGGACGCGCATCGCCGCGGTGCAGGGCTGCCTCGGCGGCCCGCGCCTCTGCCAGGGCCCGATCGGCGGTCAGGGTCACAAAGGCATGCAGCCCCGGATCGAGCTGCGCAATGCGGTCCAGGAGAGTGCGTGTCACCTCAACAGGTGACAGCTCGCGCTTGCGGTAGCGCATGCCAAGCGTGCGGATGGTGGCATAGGCGATGTCGTCACTCATGGGGCACCTCACGTGCCGGGGCAAACGTCACCGCCGGCTCTAGCGTTTTGATGGTGCGCGTATCCAGCCGGCGCAACGGGGCAAGCGCGTCGCCCAGCAACTTTTGCACCATGGCCAGCCGGGGCTCGGCGATTGTCACCCCCGCCGCACGGATGCGGGCGCGTAGTTCCTCCAGCGTCAGTTCCTGTGGATCGCTCATGGAGTCTTCTCCTTCTCCTGTAATCGTCTGTATATCACGAGACCTCCACGGTCATATCGCGTTGTGCCTCCCCTCGCCCCCGTGGTCGGGGGAGAGGGCCAGGGTGAGGGGGCCACAGCGAGGGAGGACGCATCCAGCGCTGCATGGTGCTCCCGCTGCTCTGTGGACCTGTACTTAAAATGCCGGGCGGCGTAGCACCCCAGGGTCAATCTTGCGGGGGATGAGCTGCCCATCCGTGGGGGCGCCGAGCAAGCGGCCGTTCTCCACCATAACTTTGCCGCGCAGAATGACCGTGGTCGGCCAGCCCTCGACTTGCCAGCCCTCCCAGGGGCTATAGTCCCGCAGGTGCAGGTCGGCCATGCTGAGGGTTTTCTTCACCGCCGGGTCGATGATGGCGATATCGGCGTCGCTGCCAATGGCGATGGCGCCCTTGCGCGGATACAGGCCCAGCAGCTTGGCGGCATTGGTCGAGGTGACGGCCGCATAGTCCTCCAGGGCCATGCCGCGGCGCACCACTGCTTCGGTGTAATTCACTCCCATGCGAATCTCAATGCCAATGTTGCCACCGCGCACGTCCACCACATTGCGCCCGGCAATTTTGTCCAGAAAGGTGGTGAAGCTACTGTCGGTGGCCGTGAACGACAGATCCCCCCGCAACAGGCCGTCCCAGAGAAAGCGGTGATCCTCCTCTCCCTTCAAAGAGGGATACGTGTGATACTTCATGCCATCAGGCTCGCGGTAGCGGTCTGCAGTGAAGGACAGGGCCAGCGTCAGGACTTCGCCATAGACGGGCAAGCCCCGACTGCGGGCCTCGGCGACGGCGTCGAGACCCTCTTTGGCGGTGACGTGCACGAAGTAGGTCCCTGCCCCGGTGCGCGCCGCCAGCCGTACCACGTGCTGAAAGGCCAGTTCTTCGACCAGCTTGGAGTGGATGAGATGCACGTTATACCAGTCCCACTGGCCGCGCTGCTGTGCCAGGAGATAGTTGTACATGACCAGCTCATCGTCCTCCCCGTGCACTGCCAGCACACCCCCGTGTCGGGCAATCTGCCGCATGAGGTCTTCCAGGCGTCCGGTGTCGATCTTGCCGATCGGCGTCAGGCTCGTCTGGCGTCCTTCAGGTGGTCGGATGTCAGTGGTAAAGATTTTGACGCTTGGAAAGCCTGCGGCCACGAGCTCCTGATAGCGGGCAATGGTGTCGGGAGGATTGTTGCTGGTGTAGATACAATGCGTGGAATAGTCCGTGTAGGCGTTCCCTTGCCAGGGTGCCAGGTAGTTGTGGATGCCCTGGGCCAGGTCACCGGCAGTGGGCACGGGGGCAAAATCGACCACCGTGGTGGTGCCGCCCCAGATGGCTCCCAGAGAGTGCTCCAGCGGCCCGGCGTTGGGGACGCCAGCTACCAGGGTGCGGGCGCCGGGCTGCACATTGGCAACGGCGTGCGCATGCGTTTCGATGCCGCCCGGCACCACAATCTTGCCACGGGCGTCAATGACGTGTTTCGCCTCCCCGGGGAGAATGCCCGGAAACGCCACGGCGACAATCTGCTCGCCCATGATCCCCACATCCCAGTTGCCCACCCCAGCCGGGGTGACAACGCGACCTCCCTGAATCAGCATATCGAGCATGATACACCTCCAGAGTCCAGAGTTATAGCAGCGGATGCCGCGTATGCCACGGTGTCGCCTGCTCATAGGCATACGCCACCCGATACAGCAGCGCCTCCTCCAGCGGGCGCCCATGCAGCATCAGGCCAATGGGAAAAGTATCGCCGAGGCCAAAGCCACAGGGCACCGACACCTCCGGATGCCCGGACAGCGAGGCCATGGCATTGCGATACACCGCCCGTGACCGCGCTGGCGCCTGGCGACCACGAATGACGACGGTTTCAGCGTCCCAGGCATCGCCAAAGGTGCTACCGGTGGGCATGGCAATAACGTCCACCTGGCGCAGCACCTCGGTGAGTTCCTGACAGATCAGGGCGCGTGTCTGTTGGGCGTGCAGATAGTCGGCAAACGACTGCCCTCGCCCCTGCTCCAGGGTGGCGTGCCACTCCGGCCAGGCAGCGCATTGCTCCGCAGTAAAATGGTCGTCAAAGTAGACCGGCGTTTCCGCCGCGATCAGGGTGGATAGGGTGGCGCGACCGGCAGCGCAGCGTGGCAGATGGATGTCCGTGAGCGAGGCACCCAGGGTCTCTAACACCCCAAGGGCACGCCGTACGACCGCCTCTTCTTCCTCACTCAGCCACTCCTGCCAGATCCACGCATCCACCGGCACCCCTATGCGCACCCCCTTGATACCATCCTGCAAGCCAGCGCGGTAGGCCACGCGAGGCTGGTTGAGGCTGACGGGGTCCCTGGGATCATACGTCCCTAAAATTTCCAGCAACAGGGCGTTGTCTTCCACGCACCTGGTCAGCGGCCCGGCCTGATCGGTGCTCCACGACGACGCCCACACGCCAAAGCGACTGATGCGCCCAAAGGTCGCCTTCATGCCCACCAGGCCACTGTTGCTGGCCGGATGGCGCACCGAGCCGCCGGTGTCGGTGCCGATCGACGCCAGACCCAGCGCCGCGGCCACCGCCGACCCGGAGCCACTGCTCGACGTGCCCGGGCTGCACCTGAGATCCCAGGCATTGCGACAGCCCACCGGCCCGGTAGAGCCGCGGCCGATTTCCGATACCACTTTCCCCACCAGAATGCCACCGGCCTCTTCCAGCAGCGTGTGCACCGTGGCGCTTGCCGGCGGTCGATAGTCGACACCCTTCGGATCGCCGAACGTAGTGCGGATGCCGTGCGTCGCCACCACATCCTTGAGCGTATAGGGTATGCCGTGCAACGGACCGCGATACCTGCCCTGGCCGATCTCCTGCTCCGCCTCGACGCGCCCTGTGCAGGGCATACTCCGGCGTCACCGTGGTGAAGCACTGCAAGCGTGGTTGCAGGGCGTCAATGCGCTCCAGCGTGGCGGTGATCAGCTCCACCGGAGAGATGTCGCGCTGGCGCAGGGCCTGGCTGATGGTGGTAATGGTGGCTGAGACGAGATCAAGGGTACTATGCTGCATGCGTGCCTCCTCTCTTGGGGGGACCATTGTACCGCAACTCAACGGTGGGTCAAATGCAACAAGTTCGGTTCATCAACGGGTGGTGTATCATGCCTGCGACAGATCCCCTGGCAATTGACTGCCTACTGTTGCTACCTAAAAGACTTTGGCGGAGGTAAGCCCACTATGGGTCCGATATGCGCTGGCGAACAACGCGAACTTTCTCCTCCGTAGCCCAGCGCCGGCTCCTGCTGGCAGGCGGCTCAGCTGGATGGCCTCCCGCGTCGGCTGTTGCTGAGCCTTTTCGTTCAATACAAATGACACGCCACGAGATGGCCGGGAGCCACTTCGCGCAGGGGTGGCTCGACTTCGGCACACTGAGCCATGGCCTGTGGGCAACGGGGGTGGAAACGACAGCCGCGGGGTGGATTGATCGGCGAGGGTACTTCTCCCGACAGCACGATCTGTTTTTGTTGCTCGTCGGGATGCGCCGACAGTGCGGCGGCAAACAGCGCCTGGGTGTAGGGATGCAACAGATGCGTATAGAGTTCTTCGGTAGGCGCATACTCGACGATCTGTCCCAGGTACATGACCGCCGTCTGGTGCGCCATATAGCGCACGGTAGCCAGATGATGGGCGACCAGTACATAGGCCACGTGCGTTTGCTCCTGGATGTCTCTGAGGAGATTCATGATCTGGGCGCGGATCGACACGTCGAGTGCCGACACCGGTTCATCCAACACGATCAGCTTGGGATGCGACGCCAGAGCGCCAGCCAGGGCGATGCGCTGCCGCTGGCCACCGCTGAACTCATGCGGATACAGACGTGCATG
Source organism: uncultured Gammaproteobacteria bacterium (assembly GCA_963773125.1). Lineage (GTDB taxonomy): Bacteria > Tectomicrobia > Entotheonellia > Entotheonellales > Entotheonellaceae > CAVZBC01. Next base: position 9,141 of record CAVZBC010000095.1, read on the forward strand.
CTCTGGATGCAGTCCCACCTGGATGAGCAGTTCAGCCGCACGTTTGGCACGACTGGCAGGGCTCCCCCATTGCTGCACCCGCAAGGACTCGCTAATGATCGGGCCCACCTGCATGCGCGGATTGAGCGACGCCCAGGGATCCTGGAATACCGCCTGTACGGTCGCACGGTAGGCCCGCAATGCCGTTCCCTGCAAGGTGTGGATGTCTTGTCCGTCGAGCCACACGCCGCCACTGGTGGGTTGCTCCAGGCGGAGGATGAGGCGTGCCGTGGTGGTCTTGCCACAGCCTGATTCGCCCACCAGGCCAATCGTTTCGCCGGCTGCCAGAGTAAAACTCACCCCATCCACGGCTTTGACGTGGCCGATGGTTTTCATGAACAGCAGCCCTCTGGTCAGGGCAAAGTACTTACGCACCTGCTCCACACGTAGCAGTGGTTCCGTCATGCCGATTCAAGCCTCCAACAGTGCGCCGTGTGTTCAGCCGTGCGTGTAAAGGCTGGCGGATAGACGTGCAGGCAGCGGTCGTCCACGAACGGGCAGCGCGGCGCAAAGCGGCAGCCAGGGGGAAGGACGTCATACGACGTGGGTGGCTGCCCGGCAATCGCCGGTAGCCGTTCCGGGCGCTGAGTCATACGCGGCACCGAGGCCAGCAAGGCCTGCGTATAGGGATGGGCAGGATGGCTGAACACCTGACGCACCGGGCCGGTCTCGACGATGCGTCCAGCATACATGACCGCCACCCGGTCGCACAGCCCGGCCACCACCCCAAAGTCGTGGGTAATGAACAGAATGGCCATCTGCGTTTGTGCCCGAATGGTCTCAAGCAGCTTGAGATATTGCAGTTGAATGGTGGCATCCAGCGCCGTGGTAGGCTCATCAGCGACGAGCACCAGGGGTTCACAGGAGATGGCAATAGCCCCCACCACTCGCTGTTTCATGCCACCACTCATCTGGTGTGGGTAATCGCGGATGCGCTGCACCGGTTCTGCCACTTGCACCCGCCGCAAGGCCTCGATAGCACGTTGCAGCAGGGTACGGCGTGGGCCTGGACGATGTCGGGCAATGGCCTCGATGAGTTGATTCCCCACCGTCAAGACGGGATTGAGGGAGGTCTGCGGATCCTGCAGAATCATGGCGATTTTGCGGCCGCGGATACGTCGCATCTCACGATTGCTCTTGCGCAGCAAGTCCTCACCTTCAAGTAGTACCTCGCCCTGCACAATACGAGCCGCCGGCTGTGGCACCAGGCGCAATACGGAGAGCGCCGTCATGGTCTTACCACAGCCGGACTCGCCTACCAGCCCGAGGGTTTCGCCGCGCCGCAGGGTAAAGCTCACCCCGTCGACGGCCTTCACCGCCCCACGGCGTGGGAACAGGTAGGTGTGTAAATCGCGCACTTCGAGAACGGTTTCCCCTATCACGATGCGATGTGTTCCTCCTGGCCCGGCGCGGTAATCACAGTTGCCTGAGCTTGGGATCTAGGCGATCTCTGAGCCAATCCCCAAACAGATTAAACGCCAGCACCACCAGGGTAATGGCCAGTCCTGGAATGAGCGACACCCACCAGGCACTGGTGATTTTGCCGCGTCCTTCGGCGATCATCTGTCCCCAGGACGGGGTGGGCGGTGGGATACCTGCCCCCAGGAAACTGAGTGAGGCCTCGGCCAGAATCACCACGCCCACATGCAGCGTCAGGAGCACCATGAAGGTGTTCATCACATTGGGCAGAATGTAGGCCGTCAGGATGCGCCAGTGCGAGCAACCGCGCACCTGCGCCAGGGCAATAAAATCCCGCGTCTTGAGCGCCAACACCTCGCCGCGCATCACCCGCGCGAAACGCGCCCAGAGCAACAGGCCAATGGCAATCATCAGGGTGCGCAACCCTTGCCCCATGGTCATGGCCAGGAGCAAGGCAAAGAGAATCGTCGGAAAGGCCAGCGCCGCATCGACAATGCGCATCAGAAGCGTATCCAGCCGGCCGCCGACATACCCCGACAGCAGGCCAATACACAGCCCCACACCACCGCCAACCGGTAAGGAGGAGGCGATGACCACCAGGCTTACCTGGGCGCCATAGAACAGGCGGGCCAGCATATCGCGGCCAAACATATCGGTGCCGAGCGGATGGTCCAGAGAGCCGCCGGTCTGCCAGAACGGTGGCTGGAATTTTTGGGGCAGATCCTGCTCGATAGGCGAGTATGGCGTCAGCACAGGAGCAAACAGCGCCACCAGGACCAGCGCCACGATAATCAGCACCGAGATCCAGGGAAGCTGCCGGAGATGCACGGTCCACTTTGATGGGACCTCAGTAGGGAGATGCGTCACGTCCTGAGTACTGATCATGGAAACACCTGCACCTTATGAGTAACGAATGCGCGGATCGACATAGGCATAGAGAATATCCACGACGAGGGTGATGAGCAATACGAACACGGCATCCAGGATGACCACGGCCTGCAGCAGTGGATAGTCTCGAAAGAGCACGGCTTCAAAGGTCAATCGTCCCACCCCGGGCCAGGCGAAAACCGTTTCCGTGACAATGGCACCAGTGATCAGCGTCGCCAGGAACACGCCAAACAGCGTCAACACGGGGATCAAGGCATTCCGCAGACAGTGTTTCAGGATCACAATGAACTCTGACAGTCCCTTGAGGCGCGCCAGTTTGACGAATTCACTATCTAGCACCTCCAGCATGCTCGAACGGATCAGTCGCATAAATCCTGCTACCAGAAACATGCCGAGGGTAATGGTCGGCAGAATATAGTGGGAAACTCCTCCCATTCTGGCCGATGGGAGCCAGCCGAGCTGGACGCTAAAAACGTAGATGAGCACGATGCCGAGCCAGAAGCTCGGCGTGGCGATGCCAAACACTGCTATGCCGCCAGCAAGTTTGTCAATTACTGTGCCACGGTATATGGCCGCCAGGATCCCCAGCGGAATGGCCAGGACCAGGGCCAGGACCAGGGTGGGGGGAGCAGCATGAGGGTATTCGGCAGGCGACTGAAAAAGATCAGCGCCGCCGGTTCACGGTAGCGGATAGACGTGCCGAGATCACCGCGCAGCGCGTTGGCAAAGAAGATGACGAACTGCTCGTGATAGGGTCGGTCGAGCCCGAGCGTCTTGATTAAGGCTTCCCGATCCTCTGGGGTGGCGTCTTCTGGCAGCATCAAATCGGCCGGATTGCCGGTGAGACGGCCCAGGAAAAACACGATGGCCGCCACCATGACGAGCAGGACGATCCCCTGTAAAAGCCGCTGCACAATATAGCGTTGCATGCTGTGTCCTTCTGCCTGCTGCCCTCTGGGTTGATTAGCGCCAGGGCTTCTGCTCAGGACGCGGTATGCGCTCAAAGACGTCGCCAAATTCATGGCGACCAGGGATGGCTTTGAACTCCCCGACCTGCTTGGTATTGACTGCCCAGTATCCCATGCCTTCGAGGATGGGGACGGCGATCCAGGTATTCGCCACGAGCTCGATCATGCGGTTGTTGTTCTCGGCCCGTTTCGTATCATCGCCTTCGGCGACGACGCCGGTATGTATTTTATCGAATTCCTGGCAGGTGGCCGGGCAGTGCTCGGCATCGCCCAGCAAATGCTGCTGGCTCTTGCTGTGAAAACCGCTCTCATAGCGGCTCTCGGCCACCGGTCGGCCGGCAGTGCGGTACATCGAAGCATTTCCTGCCAGCCCTTTTTGCTCACCTCGTTCCATGGGCTGAAAGGCGCCCCATTCGATGTTCTGGAGCGTCACTTGCACGCCAATCTTGGTCCAGAAGTCGGCCACGGCTTCGCCGATCTGGGTCATGAACGGAGTTCCTGGCAAGGCCGTATTGACGAACGTCAGGGGGAAGCCATTGGCATAGCCCGCCTCCGCCAGGAGCTTTTTGGCGCGTACCGGGTCATAACGCAAGGCTTCCCGCGACCACGTCTCCCAGCGCGCCGTGTCCATATCCACACTATAGCGGAAGGTGGCAAACGGCATGGGCCACAGGGCCTTGCCGTACATCACATGGTCGATGATCTGCTGGCGGTTGATCGCCAGCGACAGGGCCTCGCGCACCCGCACATCGGCGATGGGCGAATTTTTAAATTCCGGGCGGTACGCCCCGTAGAAGTGGTAGACCGCTTGCATGGTGCCCGGCACTGACACCACCCGCAGCTTGGCCGCCTCCGCTTCGCGCACTGACTCTGGACTGATACTGGCAATGGCCGCCTCACCCGTCCTGACCATGGCGATACGCGTGCTTTCCTCAGGGACGAGCAGGATCACCAGACGCTTAAAGTGCGGCCTCCCGCGCCAGTGGGGGTAGTCGACGGCTTCATACTCGACGCGGTCTCCTGGCACGCTGCGGACAAACTTCCAGGGGCCACTGCCGATGGGTTTTTTGCGGAATTCCTCCACGCCCACGGTCTCAATGTACTTTTTGGGCATAAGCTGCCCTTCCTGGAAAACGGCGCGGCTGAGACCTTCGGGGAAGTATGGCTGTACGCCCGTGGTAAAGATACGCACCGTCTGCGCGTCGATGACCTCAATACGGTCCACGTTGCGACGTAAAGCCGCCGCCCGGGAGGCCAGCGAGTCCTGAGACATGGTGCGTTCGAGGCTGAATTTGACATCCTCAGCTGTGAGCGGATCACCGTTGTGCCAGCGCAGCCCTGGGCGCAGGTAAAACGTCCAGCTCTGGCCATCGGCAGCGCGTTCCCAGCGTTCCGCAACACCCGGCCCGACGCCGCCCTTGTCGTAGTCGAACCCTAGCAGCGTATCAAACACCGGCGCCTGGTAATGGGCATGCGGGGCTCGTCCTTCCTGAATAGGGTCCATGGTTTGGGCCCCCAGCGTATCCAGAGCAATGATCAGCGTTCCCTTCTGCTCCTGAGCGAACACCGAGAATACCAGTCCCAGCAGTACGAACATGACAGTCCAGCCCGCGACAAACACACGACAGCGCATAGTGCTTTCCTCTTCACAAGTGTCTACCACGACAAGCTCATGTGCTGATGCTCTATACACTTTTCATCGTCCAAGGTCAATAGGGAAAGGATAGGAGAACGCTGTGCCGCCGCGGAAGCCCTCTGCCAAGAAGAAGTCGTGATGGGCACCTACATGCTTGACACCACAACATTGAGTGACATCACCAGCCGCAAAGCAGCTCCCGAAGGGCATCAATTTGGTTCAGCACCTCGGCCGTGCTGTCCCAGTCAGCATCTAGCCTGGATATTTCATAAACTGTCGCTCTGAACGTTCTGGGGGGCGTCTCACTTTTAGACGAGCCGCCGGACAGGGATGTTTGTGTGATGAGGCCCGCTGGAGTGTCTCTTTGGGGCCTGACCAAGCGACGACATGCCTGCAACCAGGCGCACTACGGCCCAGCAGGGGGGCTGGGCCGATGCCAGACCCTGTCCCCGGTGTGGCGGGCGGGAGCCCAAGAGCAGCGTACGCTCTGAAGAGCAACCGCAGTCGACCGGAGTGGGGGGTGGGATGAGGAGGTGTTCAACGCGGGGACAGGGAGGGAGATGAGCAATGTCGTGACCCGGTGCAACAGCGCTTTGACGGGGCATGATGTCGACAAATGCAAGAGGATGCGGTCCTTATACTGTCTGACTGGGGTCGCCACTGTGAAGAGCGTGAGCATCAGCGTGGCGGGTTGGGCAGTGGCCAGGGCGGTGGGGGACAGCGTGTGGGTGCGGAGGGCATGATGCAGGACAGAGGCGGCACATGCCAGGAGGAGCCGCATGGCATTCGCCAGAAAGGTCGTGGCGGAGGTGCGGTCACTGTGGAGATCACACTTCACCGCTTTGCTATCGTTTTCACAGTTCCCCCGGGCGCAGGAGAGGTCTACATAGACCTGCTGGGGTATCGGCGCCTCCAAGGAGGTCACGACAAACCGCGGATTGTCCCCCGCGGCCATGACTTCGGCTTTGATGATGACCCGCCACGGCTGGGACCATGAGGCCGCGGCATAGGCGAACTCCTCATACACGCGGCGGCTGGCGGGAGGGTGCTCGCTATGCGCCTGGGCGGTCCGCTGCTGGTGGAGTCCGCGCGCCTCCTGCATGACGGGAGCCGCCTGGCGGAGCACGACCGCATTACCAGCCAAGCCGAAGACGAAATCGGTCAGGCCCCGATGGGCGACCACTTCGATGACTTCCGGGGTGGCGAAATGACTGTCCCCGCGGACCAGGATATGGGGCCGGGGCCAGGGGCGCCGCAGACAAGACAGGAGCCGGACCAAGATCATGGCGTTCTCGGCGCCGAGCGGCCGTCTGCCCGGCCGGAGGCAGGCAGTCACCAAGGCGCGAGAAGTCCCTTCGAAAATGAACAGGGGCACATAGCAATAGCTCCTGTAGTGATGGTTCTAGAACGCGCGTTCCTGCTGGCCATAGGTCGGGTCATCGGAGTGATCGAGGTCAAGTACAATGGTGGCGGGGGGCTCGGGAGAACTGGCGATGAAGTGGTCGACGAACGCCTGCATATTTCAGCATTGTTGATGCTCATCCTCGCTGATGCGGACTGAGTGTGAAGCCTGAGCTTGTAAAATGTGCTTGTAATTTCTATCCTCTCCTTCCATTGCGCTTTGGATTTGTACAAAATGATTATTTCAGTACATTGCTGAATTGTAGAGAGAGCTGTAAATTGCGTTTATGGGAGAAAAGCATGGCTGCAGCAGCCTCAAAGGCTAAATCCATTGCTTTAAGGTCGATCACAGAATATAACTGGTCATTTGCTGAGTTGAAACGGATCGAGACGCTTTGGGGTCCTCACGGGTATCATCGCTATCCAGCAAAATTCATTCCGCAATTAGTTCGTCGCATAATTGATAGCTATTCTGTTCCAGGATCACTTGTGGCGGATCCATTCCTTGGATCAGCTACCACAGGAATTGAGGCTCTTCGCAGTGGTAGGCGTTTTTGGGGGGCTGATATTAACCCTGTAGCCTTACTTATCAGTCAAGCTAAATGTACTCCTATTCCTCCTAAACTACTGAGTATCTATTGGGAGCAATTGGAAAATCGCATCATTGGACTAAAACGCATCGGTAGACGGACTCTAAAAGAATCAGAGAAGGCACAAATACTAGGGGTAGATATTGCGCGAGCTAACTCGGAAGAGCGCTTTGCATACTGGTTTCCTATTGAACACATACAGATTTTGGAGCAATTGCTTAAGCTCATAAATGAAGTTCAAGATCGAGTCATTAATACTTTTTTCCTTTGTGGCTTTTCTAATATCTTGCGAGGAAGCTCTATTTGGTTGAGTGGGAGCACCAAACCTCAAAAAGACCTGACTAAGCATCTAGCCGATCCAGTTGATTCCTTCCTTCGTCAATCTCGCGACATGATTCGGCGCAATGCGCTTTATTGGGAGGACTTATCACGATCTAACCTAATCCCGGATAATCTCTCTACCCAATGCATAATCGACTTGCACGATGCCCGGTATCTCCCGTTGGATGCCGGTGTCGTTGATTTGATCGTTACTAGCCCTCCTTATGCAACGTGCTACCAATACTTAGATATCCATCAACTCACGCAGCTATGGTTTGAAAGATATAACATCCTTCCTAAGGTCAACTTGCATCACAATTGTATAGGGGAGCTCAGAATTCCAGCAAACAATCGATACATCTCTGCAACTTCTACTGATTCAAAAATAGCTGATATAACATTATCGAAACTTGAGAAAATAGGTTTAGAGGACAATAAAGGTTATATTAAACGGGAGACTCGTGCGCTTCGCAATTACTTTCAGGATATGAATATTGTTATAAAAGAGTTTGCCCGTGTTATCACCCCAGGGAAATACTTAGTGCTTATTATTGGAGACTCTTACAAACGCGGAGTGACCATTCCAACTTCTGAGGCGCTCTGTGAAATGGCAGCTGCAGCAGAATTCCAGTTAGAAGAGCGAATAGTTCGTAAAGTCCCTGTGCGTATACTAGTGAGCACTAGAAATAAAGCTACTGGTCGTTTTTCCTCTACAGACAAAAGTGACGCGCAGGTGTATCCTGAGGAGAATATTCTTATCTATAGACGCCCCGCCAAAACAGTTCGCAGGGAGGGGCACTCTTATGCATGAAAGTTCGTTCCAACAACCCACTTCTGAGCAAACGGCTGCCTTTATACAGGGAGATCCAGTAGCAATCGATGAGATTGCCCATCTACTTCTTCCTCAACTATACCGCTGGGCGATTCGTCAGTATCCCAATTTTCCAAGAGATGAAGTTCAAAGCATTGTTAACGAGGTTTTTGCTGAAACCTGCCGAAAGCACACACGCTACAACCCTCAACAGGCAAAGTTAACTACCTATATCATTAAATTGATTAACTGGCGGATGTCAATCTTGAATCAAGCGATGAAAAAAATTACTAAAATTGCAGAGGAGCAGGAAAACGTCTCTCAAGAGACGTATAACCAATTGAGCACACTAGAACTCGAGGCCCGCATTGTACAAGAACGCTTTTTTAGCAAAGTCATAGAACGACTAGACGGCGTAGAGAAAGAAGGCTTAAAGCTTATGCTACAAGAAGAGTCGAACCAGGATGCTTATATCGAAATCCTTATACGTCATGGCTTTGTGATGAATCCGGCAGGAGAAGTCAAAAACTTCAAAGAGCGCCTAAAGCGAAAGGTAAAGGCTATCGCACGAGAGCTCGGGTACGAAAGCGAAGAGCTTCTTTAAAAATGAGGAAAGACATGGATCAGCAGACCCACATGAGCGATGAAAAAATCATGGTATCCTGGTACAGCTTTGCAGCCACGGAACCTGGATTTGTAGGGAAAATGTTAAAGTTGCTCCGTGATCGTGAAGGAACCACATCAGAACAGCAGCAAAAAGCCTTTGGTGTAAATGATCAAGGATTTCGTCGTTTAGAGGCGATGCCGATGCCTAGGCTAAAGTCGTTTACTCATGATGCGCACCGAATTGCAGAGGCCTGTCATCTTGCAAACCCGTTCGCTTTTGTCCAGGCGATAGTTTTAGCTAGTAAACTTGAGAAAACCCAAAATAGAAGAGGTGAAGAGGAATTTTATCAGGCAGCCTTTGATCCGGAGAACGATCTCGATCAGCTTCCTGATGAGGATTAAAAGATGCGCTATAGTGTTCACATGCAGCGCGTCTTTGCCATTACAGAAGCACTCTACAGCTTCCTATCCGGCAAGTTCAATGTGTCTGACTTAAAGTTTCCTCGTGATATAGAGCGGCTTATTCTCTATGGTCTAGAAGTCCCCGTTGTTAGAAAACCAAACCTTTCTCTTCATGAAGCTGTACAGTATTTATGTGTTCTTCGTGGTGAGTCCCCAAAATGGAGAGCCGATATACCTAATCGAGAGCTCTATGGTCTCCTTCACGTAGGTCCACCATGTAATATAATCTTTGTTCGTGAAGATTTTCCTGATCACATCCGGAATTATGTTTTGGCTCATGAGTTGGGGCATTTTCTTGCCGATGTATTCCTGATTCAACAATTATGGCTAAAAACATTGCCAGAGCAAAAGGAGACAATCGAACGGGTTTTCTCGTGGCAAGAGTACGACGCACACTTGGAATTCTATGGATTGATCAAAGGCCTGCCGCATCGTCCCAAAGCAATCGTTGGGCGTGGCGATGCCTTAGCGCCTGAGACTGCTGAGCGGGAAATTCAAGCTGACCTTATTGCTCGCGAGCTCCTTGCCCCTTGGGATACTGTGACATCTCTCTTCCGGCCCCATGAGTCCCGCGAGTTCATAGCTTTACTACGAGAGCAGTTTGGGCTTCCACTTAAAATTGCAGCTTATTATTACGACGACTTAAAACGCTTTCTTACGCCCACGCCAGATATAATTGAGCATCTTTTTTCTCCTTTTTTTCATTCGGCCCCGCCCATTTCTACGAAAAAATAAAAGAGGCATGAGAAAAACCGAGAGCCGTCCTGTATAACCATACGAGTGCAGGAAATTTTCTCCGAGGCTTTATTGGCTAACTGCTGTGGAAGGAGTAGGGCTGCATGCGTGCTAGGGAATACGAATTACAAGAAGAATGCCAAGGCTCAGCCAGAGACCGATGAGACATTCGCTAGCACCCTCGACTTTGACCAAATAATTGATCCAGCCAACTGGCAAACGCCTGGGGACTATTACCAAACAATGCCCCTTACAACTCGCATTTTGGTCAATCGTGTAGTAGAAGAGGATGAGCGGCTGCGCCGGGAGTTGCGCGACATCTATTTCCCTGAACTGGTGAAGGCTGGCTCTATTCTCTGCTGGGAGCGTGCAAACCGGCAATATATTGAGACCTTACAGCGTAAACGCCTTTACTCCGGACAGGTCGTTGCTGCTGATGCAACCCTGGCTAGGTACGGAACGCTTAGTTTGGTTGGGGCCCAGATTGCTGTATTAAAAGTGAGCTATCAACACTCAACTGGCCAGATCGTCTCTAACATCATGCACTGGGGGAAAGCGCTTCCTCGGCAGTCTACAGCTAAGGAGATCGTAGAAGCCATTCGTTCGCGTGGAGAACTCAAAGACAAAATCCCCAATGTGTTCCTCTATACAGTAGCCCTCTACAAAGAGCGTCAAGTTCTTCTTGACTTGCCCCCCGGTACTTTTAAGCTCATCCAGGGAACAGTCTTCCCCTATGAGATGCTCGTTGGTTCTGGCAAGCAATTTACAATGCATACTTGCCTGCAGCTCCTAGCCAATCTCATTGACGACGGCAACTACGCAACTCTCGTTTCAGAGGACTCGCATAAAGAACTTTTAGTGTTGGGGATGGCGCTTGAGGCCGGAGAATATATCGTTGTGAGTACAGGGACAGAGCTTTTAGACCGTTTTCGTCAACAAGCAAATTACGTCACAACAGCCATCCCGCAGTATGGGGGAAAAGTCAGATTCAGCTCTTCGATGAATTCAACAAAACATACGGACCTAAAGTAGTTCAAGGAGTGCTTCGCGCACATGCTATGAGCCGACCCTTTGTTTTTTACTGCAATAAGGACCGGTTGCATGAAGCTGTTCACATGCTCCTAGCTGATGCGGCAAACACTGGAGCGCGGGGCTTTCCGCTTCTTATTGATCTGGCAGACCAATATTGTTCCGGTGGTTTCCGCGCAAGCGAATACACGGCTCGGTTAAATGCCGAGTTTGCCAGGGCATCAGGCGGAAGCGGAATGTATCAATCTGAGCGCCAAACGCGCGACTAACTCATTGACGAGAAGGAGAGGTTTTTATGGAAAGAAATGATTATATAGGCCCAAACGGAAATGGCCCCAATTCGCCAGATGTAGCGGACGCTATTGCTGAGCTTGAACACTTGGAAGTTGATGCTGAACTTATCGTGCGTGCCGCTCAGGGCGTAGGGGCAATTGCTTTTATTCATTTTGATCCGAACACTACGAAGAGCAATATTGTTGAGGCACTCGTTCATCATGACGATCTTACAAAAATCCATCGTGGTCTTTATGTCCTTGTCATAAGCACGAAAGATGGACGTCGCTATAGTGGACGAGTTATAGAAGGTCCATTTTATAGCCCAGATGCACTGAAACGCGACTCAACGCCCGTGCAATTTATCATCCTCAATCAGGGCCAAGGAAAAGTGCTCTCGGTTCCTGAGTATCACGGCTGGATAAAAATTGAACTATTGGGCGAGGAGCGTAATGGTCAAATTTTTGGTGCTGTGCGCCGTCCGCACCCGGCATCTCCAGTCTTTCCTTATGATTCCTCGATGATGAGTGAAATGCTGCGCTTAGCTGGCAACATTCGGCTAGGCATGCTCGATAACTATGATGATGTGTTTGTGGAGATTAACGGCGATGACAAGGGTGTTGTGCCGCGAAACTGGCTGACAGTAGGCACAGTCGGCAGTGGTAAGACGAATACAAACCAGGTCTTTATCGAGGAAACCCTTGAAGCTGGCTATGCCCAGATCGTGGTTGATCCGGAAGGGGAGTACATCTTCATGGATCTGCCATCTGACGCACAAAACGTTGCAGAGGATCTCCAAAAGTTTAATCGCCAGCCAAAGGGAGTCAATAAAATCACTGTATATTGTCCACCAGGATCAGACTCAAAGCGAGCAGACGCTATAGAGTTCTCGGTGCCTTTCGACTCTCTTAGCCCGGAGATCATTCCAGAGATTACAGAGATGCTTCCCGCTCAAAGACTCCGCTTTCCTGCTCTATATGAGCAAGCAACTCAATTACTGCGTAGAAAAAATGGCGTAGAAGGGATTCTTGAAAGCGAAGACTTGGATATATCAAGAGGCTACCCAGGAATCACCCTTCAACTCCTCCTCGATATGCTTGACGAAGAGACCCGGTATTTTGAATGGAAGCGCGTAAATAAAGGAAGTAGTTCCTCTAAAACTGCAAAAAAACGCAATGCTGCTGCGGAAGGTGGCGAGGATGAAGGTCTAGAAGAGGCCGAGGAGATGAAGATTTATTGCCATGAATATAGGCTTGAACCGCTGATTAAGGATCAGCACGATCTTATATCATACGGCGCGCTTCGCAAGAAGCTCCGTGGGTTGGATAGACTGCGGATTTTTGACAGAAAGGATGCGCCTCTTCTCACAATCAAGAGGCTTGCTCAGCCTGGTCAATTATCTGTAATAGATATGTCAGACTCCCGCGAGCAAGCTGTAGTCAACATCGTCATTGCCGATCTTCTTGCCCGGCTCTACCATTACAAAATGGAATTAACTGAGGAACAAAACGTACAAAGAAAAATCTTTCTCACTATTGAGGAAGCGCACGGTTTTGTATCCCGCGAAAAAAAAGAACAGATGGAGCAAACCCTTGACCAGCTCCGTCGCATTGCTCGACGTGGTCGCAAGCGGTGGCTTGCTCTGCACTTTGTCACCCAGTCACCCCAGCATCTCCCGTCGGAGCTTTTTGAGCTAGCAAACAATAAGATCATTCACCAAACAACTGGCCCTGAGAATCTGCGTGTCCTTAAGGCTGCGGCTGGAACGGTAAATGAAGCGATATGGGATGAGGTCCCAAGCCTTGGGCGTGGGCGGGCAATCATTGTTTCTGCCCAGTATCCGCATCCCATTATTGTGCAAGTGCGTCAAGCGGCTTCCAAACGAAACTATATGATTTAAGGTGAAGGGCAGATTTTAGGTCTTTCACCGTACGCGTCAGTTTGTAGACTATCAAAGGGCGTTACAAGGTGAGGATGGGCACAGTGAAATATACCATTCTGCTAACGGAAAAACCTGATGGGGGCATCCACGTTTCTGTCCCGGCGCTGCCCGATTGTATAGTTGAGGCAGACACTCGGGACAACGCTATTCGCCTGGCCCGTGAGGCGATTGCGGCGATTATGAGCCGGAGTGAGGTTGTCCAGGTTGATGTCCCGCAACCGCCGAAGGCTCCTCCGACACGTGACGAAATGCCCTGGGAGTGGTTTGGGGCTGCGAAAGACGATGCGACCTGGGAGCCACTCTTTGATGAGATTGAGCGGAATCGTGAGGTGACCAGAGGGGCGAAATAAGGCACATGTACCTTTGGGACGCCAATATCTTGCGCCACTTCGGTCAAGGACATCCCACTCTGCAGTTACATTTGCTGCGTGTTCCGTGGAGCGAAATTGCCCTGCCATCGGTTGTGGTTGCTGAAGTGTTGCGAGGCCGTTGTGATTTCGCCTTAAAAGCCTCTCCGGCGCAAGCCACTCAAGCGCACGAACGGCTGCAGGATACGCTACACATGCTGACCCGGTTTCATATCGTGGTGTTCGATCAAACCTGTGCCAACGTGATAGAGCGCCTGCGACAGAGACATCGGAGGAGGAAACGGTATGCTGACCTGATGATTGCTGCGATGGCTATAGCAGGTCGGCATGTCCTTGTTACCCGCAATAGGGCCGATTTTGCTGATGTGCTTCCGTTAGCCCAGCTTGTCAACTGGATTGATGACCCGCCAGGGTAATCTCATGGGCAATGCTTCAAAACCGCAAATGACTTCTGATACCAGTTCCCTGAAAAGTACCTGGCTGCAAATCCCATCTAAGAGAACATGGATGTTTGCTCCATTTGAGGAAGTCTTGGACCTCTATGGCTTGCAGGAGGGTGATAAGGCGGTAGTGCGTCTGGCCTTGCAGTCTGCGGATGTGGAAGCGACCGTGACCGATGATCGGTTCCTATATATCGTGCTGCGTTGCTGTGGATATCAGGGGTTGTTTCTCCCAGACTTTATTGAACAGTGGCACCATGGTTTGTGTGTGGGGAGTCAAGCGCTGTGGTAAAGTTGTAGCGATAGCTATTACAGCGTCGGCAGGCCAGCGCGAGGTTGTCGATGCGGTGTGATCCACCGAGCGAACGAGGCAAGATATGGTCAACGGCAAATTGCGCGGCACTCACTTCTTCTGACGAGTGGCAGTACTCACACAGGTATTGTGCTCTCTCGCGTACCGCCTGCCGTATAGCCTCATTGATGCTCATGATTCGGCAATAATTTTGGCATTTAACAAAGTAAAAATACGATCGAGTTCTAGTAGACGTGTCAGTTCCGCTTCTTCTTCGGCGCTGAGGATGTCAGACTTCTTACGCTCCGCCAGGAGATCCAGCCGCGCCTGCAAGGCATCTGTGAATTTGAACAAGTACACATCTCTGACTTTCTTGATGGTGATGCCAGACTCGACCCAGATAGAAGGTTGCACCATAACCTGCGCAATCATAGCTCTCCCTTTGCGGGTTCAGGACGTGGAACGATCGCTGCCACGCCGCCTGGCGTCAAAATGCGTCGACCAGGTCGGCTTCAAGATAATCGCCCTCATCAAAGTACAAAAAACTTCTTTTCATCATAAACTACCCTGCCATGGCGTCAAGCCCAGGCAGAGTAGAGTACGCATACGCCAGAACGCCTTGATCCCACCGTGCATATCCTGACTGTAGGCTCTCGGTGCATGCGGGCGACAGTTAGTCCAGGCGAAGCCTTGCCGTGGGATGTTCACGGTGGAAGGACGATGCCATGGTTGAACCATTATCTGCACACATTAGTGTGAGCCACGGCGGCCTGGTTGCTTGCAGCACCATCGTGGTGTATCATGCCGGCGCGGAATCTCCGCTAGCCAGGATCGATGTGTGCAGAGGAGGGTAGCGATGCGCTTGACCCCCACCGAGTTGGATCGCCTGACGATCTTCACGGCTGCCGAACTGGCGCGGCGGCGGCGCGCGAAAGGCTGGAAACTGACGTATCCCGAGGCGCTGGCGCTCATCTGCGACGAGATGCACGAAGCCGCCCGTGGTGGCGCCTCGTACGAGGACGTCGTGCAGGTGGGCCAGAGCACGCTCACCGCAGGCCGAGGTGCTGGAGGGCGTCGCGGAGCTGATCGGGACGATCAAGATCGAATGCCTGTTTGGCGATGGCATGCGCGTGCTGCACGTCGAGCACCCGATTGGCCCGGGACAAGGAGGTGCGCCATGAAACCTGGCGAGTGGCTGTTCGGGGACGGGCCGATTGTCCTGAATGCCGGACGCCGCACCGTGGAACTTGAGGTCGAAAACACCTCGGATCACACCATCTTCGTCAGCTCGCACTATCCCTTCTTTGAGGTGAACCGCCGACTCGTCTTTGATCGTGCTCAGGCGTGGGGCATGCATCTCGACATCCCGGCTGGCGACGCCGTGCGTTGGCGGCCTGGCGAGGTGCAGCGGGTCCGCCTGGTGGCCTACGGGGGGCGGGGCATTGTGCGCGGTTTCAGCCATTTGACCGAGGGGCTGCGAGTCCTGAACGGCTCGCCGGAGGGCCTCGAACGGGTGCGCCTGGGCGGCTATGGACACCGTCCTGCACGGCACAGGAGACGGCGATGGCCAGTGAGCTGAGTCGCCCCGAGTACGCCGCGCGCTACGGCCCGACCACGGGCGACCGGGTGCGCCTGGGGGACACGAACCTGCTGGCGTTGATCGAGCGCGACGAGACGAGCTATGGCGACGAGGTGCTGCGCGGCTGGGGCAAGACGATGCGCACCGGCATGATGATGAATGACCGATTGCCAGCGGCGAGCGAGCTCGACCTGCTGATCGCGAATGTCATCGTGATCGACCCGGTGCTGGGCATCGTGAAGGCCAACATCGGCGTGAAGGACGGCCTGATCGTGGGTGTGGGGCGGGCCGGGAATCCGGATATCGTTGACAACCCCGATTTGCTCATTGGCTCCGCCACGGCGCCGATCTATGGCCAGGGCTTCATCGCCACGCCTGGCGGTATTGATACGCATGTGCACCTGGTGCAGCCGCGCTTGATTCCGGTGGCGCTGGCAGCCGGCATGACCACGCTGATTACCGGTGGGCTGAATGACAACCCGGCCTTTAACCTCGAGCACATGTTTCTCGCCTTCGAGCACCAGCCGGTGAATCTGGGCATCCTGGGCCGAGCCGCCAGCACCACGCCCGAGCCGCTGCATCCGCCAGATCGAGTCCGGCGCCTGTGGCCTCAAGGTGCACGAGGACTATGCCGGCTATCCGAGTATTATCGACCAGGCGCTGACCGTGGCGGAGGCCTACGACATCCAGATCGCCATGCATACCGATGGCATCAATGAGTCCTGTGAACTGCACGAAACGGTGGCGGCGATCGGCGGACGCACGATCCATGCCTACCATGTGGAAGGCATTGGCGGCGGGCATGCGCCAGATATTTTAGCTATCGCCGGGGTGCCCAATGTCATTGGCTCGTCGACCACACCGACGATCCCCTACGGCCGCAATGTGGTGGCCGAGCATCACGCCATGATGTGGTCGGTGCATGGCATGAATCCACAGGTGCGCGAGTGATCGCTTGATGATCGCCGACCGCATCCGTGACTCGACCATGCGGGCCGAGAGTGTTCTGCACGACCTCGGGGCGATCAGCATCATTAACTCCGACTCGCAGGGCATGGGGCGCATTGGCGAGGTGATCCGCCGCACCTGGCAGCTCGCCCATCAGATGAAGCTGCTGCGCGACGAGCCTGTGCCACACGACAACGCGCGCATCCTGCAGTACCTGGCGAAGTACACCATCAACCCGGCACGGGCCCACGGCATCGACCGCTGGGTCGGTTCACTCGAACCCGGCAAGCTCGCCGATATCGTGCTGTGGAAGCCGGAGTTCTTTGGCGTCAAGCCCGAGCTGGTGATCAAAGGCGGATATGTCGCCTGGGGGGCCCTGGGCGATGGCAATGCTTCCATCCCGCAGAGTGAGCCCCTGATCTACGCAGCGCACTGGGGTGGCAGCGGTCTGGCAGCGGCCAGTCTGAGCGTCAACTTTGTTTCCGCGGCGGCGGCCACAGGGGACTTCAGGCGTCGTCTCAAGACGCGCCGTCGCGCCATGGCGGTGACGGGCACGCGTCGCGTCAGCAAGCGGCATATGCTCTACAATCAGGCCAATCCGCGCATTCACATCGATCCTCGCACCGCCGACATCGCCATCGACGGGCAGCCGTTGCCACCGGTGCCGCTGGAGGATGTGCCGCTGAATCGCCGCTACTTCTTGCTGTGAGAGGCGCAAACGGCGGCAGAGGAGGTATAGCGTGAAGACGACAGCGATGCATATTGCCGGTGTGTCGGTGCCGGCCGGCACGGTCATGCGACATACGATCGAACTCGCCGAACTGGCGGATGGGTCACAGGTGTGTTTGCCCCTCCTGTTGATCAATGGCGCCGCCGACGGGCCTCGGCTCTACCTTGGGGCCGCCATTCACGGGGATGAAGTCAGTGGCATCGAGATGCTCTTTCGGGCCTGTGCCGCGGTGCAACCGGAGCATCTGGCAGGGAGTATAGTCTGTGTGCCGGTGCAGAATCCACTCGCCTTCCAGGCTGAGCATCGCCTGCCGGTTGGGATGTATCTCAAGTCACCACTCGACCAGATGCCCATTGATCCCTGGTCGAGCTTCCCGGGCAATCGGCACGGGAACTTCACCGAGCAGCTCGCCAACACGTTGTTCACCTTGATCACGGCGTGTGACTACGCCATTGATGTGCATACGCCCACCCGTGGCGGCCGGTATGTGCCCATCACGATTTTGCCGCATCCCGCCCTGGGCGAGTCGTTTCGACGCGCTGAAGCGCTGGCTGTGGCGTTTGGCTCTGGCTTCATCATGAAGACGGAACAGGGCTTTTATGTGCAAGATGGCATCCTCTGCGTGGAAGCCACCAGAGCCAGTGTGCCGTCCTTTACCTTTGAAATCGGCGAAGGCGGTCGCCTCGAGGCCGAGGTGATGCCGATCGGGGTACGGTGCGTCCTGAACGCGCTGCGGTTCTTACGCATGCTGCCTGGAGAGCCTGAGGTGCCGCCGCAGACAGTGGTCATGAGCCGGTTCGTGGGGTTGCGGGCGACCAGGGGCGGGCTCTTACATACAGAAATTGCTCTGGGAGCGCGCGTCAGCGCCGGCGACGTGCTGGCACGCATCTACAGCGTGTATGGCGATGAGCGTGAAGTGGTACGCGCGCCGGTGGACGGCGTGTTCGTGCGTATGACCACGTTCCCGAGCGTGGCAGCCGGAGAGCGCGTTGCCACCCTGGGCGTATAAGGCTAACATCACATCTGCAGAGGCATCGTTGATGATTTCGTTTGACCTGAGCCACGGCTCTGTGCTTCAATGCCCATGTTCGGTGCAGTCGGTGAGAGCCAGGGCGCTTCCAGGGGAGTGGCCTGGCAGAACGAGTGTCCTGAAATGCAAGTGGAGGAGGATGAACCATGGCAGCTTACACGTTAATCTCGTCTGATAGTCACGTGTATGAGCCTCAGGATCTGTGGGTAAGCCGGATCGAACCCAAGTTTCGAGACCGCGCGCCGCATATTGTCTCCCAGGATGATGGCGATTGGTGGTACTGCGATGGCCACAAAGTGGCGGGTACCGGTGCCGGATCACAGACGGGCAGGCGGTTTGAGGAGCCCAATGCCCTCAGCCGCACCGATCGCTTCGAGCACGTACGGCCAGGTGGCTACCTGCCCGAGGCGCGCATTAAAGATATGGACTTGGACGGCGTGGCCGCGGAGGTCGTGTATCCGACTGTGGGCTTCCTGTTGTATAACATGGTGGACGACGGTCAGCTCCTGTCGGCATGCTTCAAAGCCTACAATGACTGGTTGGCAGAATTCTGTGGCGCCTGTCCCGACCGGCTTAAAGGGGTGGCGCTGATCAACCTGGATGACGTCCAGGAGGGCATACAAGAGCTGCAACGCGCCCGGCAGATCGGGCTGGTCGGCGCCTTAATCGCCGCCTATCCACACATCAATCGGCCATACAGCGGCGCCGAATATGAGCCCCTCTGGGCGGCTGCCCAGGATCTGGCCATGCCGTTGGGTATGCACATTGCCACCTGCCGTCCGGGTCCGGACCAGCTGCATGGCTTCCAGGACATTGATAAACTCTCACCATCCTTCCTGGCCAATACCGACCACTGGGTGCGCATGTCGCTCGGCGACATCATTTTCTCGGGCGTGTTCGAGCGCTATCCACAGCTCAAAGTCGGCACGGTCGAGCAAGAGCTGTCCTGGATCCCGCACTTCCTGGATCGTATTGACTACACCTACACCCAGCGGGCCCGCAGAACCTACTGGCACCGTTTCGAGGGCAGCGAACTCCCCAGCGATTACTTCCGCCAGAACGTCTTCTGTAGTTTCCAGGAAGACGTGCAGGGCATCCGCGACCGCTATGTCATTGGGGTAGAGAATCTCATGTGGGGTTCAGATTACCCCCATCAAGAGTCAACCTTTCCAAAGAGTCGGGAAATCCTGGAAAAAGTCCTGGCAGAGGTGCCTGAAGACGAAAAGATAAAGATCGCCGGGAGCAATGTGGCCCGCTTGTATCATTTCAACTAGGTGCTGCGCACGGCTAACGGGCACGTCCCGTTGGTCCGTGCTGACAGTCCACGTATCATTTCAACTAGGTGCTGCGCACGGCTAATGGCCCCGCCCGTTGGGCGGGGTCGCCCTGGCGTCTCATTCCGGGGGCGTATGGGGGCTCCTGCGGCGCCCGTGTTATATCTCTGTCTTGTCCCTGGGCATCCTAGAGGCATCGAACAACCGCAATAGCACAGTGGTGGAGGGCAGGCGATGGGGAATCAACGTCTCAGATCACAGGGCTTGACGCGTCGTGAGGTCTTGCGCACCATTGGGGGCACGGCGGTGGGGGCCTATACCCTGGGTATGGGGCTGGGAGAAGCGGCCGGGCCACAGGGGTTCGATGGCTCTACCTTCAAGCTCCGGGCGCCCGAACCTAATGCCAGACGTGGTGGAGTGTTACGCTATGGCGTCCACAATGCGCCGTCGCACTTCGACATTCATCAGTCCGGCACGGTGTCGAATCTTGGCGTGCAAGGCTGTATGTACGACAATCTGATCCGGCGCAACCCGCTGGACAGCGGCCAGACCATTATTCCGGACCTGGCGCACAGCTGGGAGATTGCGCCCGATGGTAAGACCTACACCTTCTTCTTGCGCAAGGGTGTCACATTTCACGACGGCGCAGAGTTGACTGCCGACGACGTGAAGGCCACCTTCGCGCGCATTATCTGGCCACCGCAAGGCTTTAGTAGCCCACGCACGCCGCTGTTTGCCACGGTGAGCGAGATCAATGTGCGCGATGCCCAGACGATTGAGTTCAAACTGCACGAAGCCCGGCCGCAGAGCTTCATGCTCGGCGCCTTTGCCAGTGGCTGGAACGTCATTGTGCGTAAGAAGACGCTCGAGGACAATAATTACAACCTGCGCCAGGTGATGAACTACCCGGGTACCGGCCCCTTCCGGCACGTCAAGCGGGTGGATAAAGAAGTCTGGGTCCTGGAACGGCATCCGGATTACTGGAACGAGGGGTTGCCCTACCTGGACGGCATCGAGTTCTACCACCTGACGGCCTTTTCCGCCGAACTCGGCGGCGCCCTCTTAACAGGGCGCGTCGATTATGCTCGCCTGCTCGACCCGGTGAGTCTCAAGAAAGTCCAGGCCACCGCTGGCATGTCTGGCACGGACTTTTACCAGAGCGTCATTCAGGCGGTGTGGGTAAACAACACCAAAAAGCCCTTTGACGACCCAGGGTGCGCCGCGCCATGCATCTGGTGTTCGATAAGCCGGTCCTGGTCGAGGTGATCAAAGAGGTCGCCCCCATGATGGTCGGCGGGCTTTATCTATCCCTTTTCCGATTTTGCCACTCCGAAGGCGCAGCTGGCCGAGCGGCTCGGCTATCGCGCTGACCCCAAGTCCGCCATCCAGGAAGCGCGGCAGTTACTCGCTGCTGCCGGTTATGCCAAGGGCATTAAGGATGTCGACTTCGTGGTCCGCGACGCGCCGTCGTTCAAGCTGTGGGCCCCTGCTATTCAGGCGATGCTCAAGGAGACGCTCAACATCGACACGACCTTGCGCACGGTGCAGGTGTCGGTGTGGTTCGACGAGGCTCGCGAGGGGAAATTTGGCCTGACCATTGGCGCCATTGTGTCAACGCTGATCGACCCGTCGGATTATTTTCGCGCCTGGTATGGCAAAGACGGGCCGCAGAACTATTCCAAATGGCACAATCCGGCCTTCGAGGCGCTTATCGCGCAGATCGATCGCGAGCTTGACGAGGCCAAGCGCCAGGCGTTCATCCGCCAGGCCGAAGACATCATGGAACAAGACCCACCGCTCCTGCCCGTATCCTGGGAGAAGATCAACGACGGTTGGTACAACTATGTCAAGGGCCACAATCCGTATAACTACTTCGGGATTTATGATGTGGTCCGCTGTGACACATTCTGGCTGGATAAGTGAGCGGTGTGGTACCTGGGCAACTTGCTGAGCCCGAGTCCCTGTGTCACATCCGTGTGAAAGGGGGCACTCGCATTCACATCCGTGTAACAGACCTGCGCAGCGCCTGTATGTCTGCCCACGATACTCTCTTGCCCGGCGCTGCGTGTGTTGGGAGCCGGGCATCGTCGTCTGGGTGTCCCATTGGTGTGACAGGACCTCATCGCTGTTCTCCCCCGCGCTAACCGACAAGAGCTGTTTCTCCTCGCACAGGCGTGCAGTTACGGCATCGCCCCAGTGGCCGTTGGCATCCTCTGATCCTGGCACGATCTGTGCTCTCTCATCTGGGTGAAGACATCCCGAGACATTTCCAACCGTGAGTCGAGTTGCACAGGCCGGGAAGCGTTTGCGCGCTGCTGTCCGTATGCTCTTGTCGTGTGGGCCAGTTGAGAGGGAGGATGAAGTATGCCGGTGACGTTTTCTCGTCCGTCGGTGCGCAACTTGCTGGCATTGCTCTTCTTTCTTCTCACGGCCATCCCGGTAGAAATCATCGGGGTACTGTTGACCAATAAAGCCTGGGATCGGGAACTCCAGACGGTGCACGAGCAGCACTTCCAACTGGCGCGTCGTCTGGCCGAGACGCTCACCCGCTACGCCGAAGATGTAGAAGCCACGTTTCAGTTAGCGGCATCGAACATGGCGCAACAACGACCGGTGTTGGAACTCACGACAGTGCTTGAGCGGTTGCACTTTAAGCATGTCAGCATTGTCAACAGCTCAGGACAGGTAGAACACCTGCTGTCCCCCAGCGCCAATGTCAACATTGCGCACTTCCCTGCTGCGCTTCTGGAACAGGTGCGGAGTGCTGGCGTCGCAGCAGGGCACTCGGCCATATTCAGCAATGTACTCCCCGATCATCACGGTGATCCCACTATCTTCCTGTGGCAGCCTCTCGGCGCGGCGCGTTATGCTCTCGGGGCCTTAAAAACCGACTACTTCGTCAAGCTGCAAAGCGCCATTCGCATTGGCAAGGAAGGCCATGCCGCGATTGTCGATCGCCGCGGCCACATTATCGCCCACCCAGATCCGCAATGGCGCGCCATGATGCAGGACATGTCTCAGGTAGAGCCCGTGCGCCGCATCATGGCTGGGGACACTGGTGTGGTGCGTTTTTTTGTCCCTGATACCCAGACGGAGCTGGTGGCTGGTTTCACGATGATACCGAAGATCGGCTGGGGCGTGCTGATTCCGCAGCCTGTGGCGGAGTTGGAGGCGCGTGTTGATGAAGTGAAACGGGCGGTGTGGTCAGTCATTTGTCTGGCGCTGCTGGCTGCGGCGCTGCTCAGCGTTGTCGTGTCGCGTCTCTTAGCGGCGCCCCTGAGTCGCATTGGCCTGGTCGCCGAACGCTTCGCCAACGGCTCCTACGATGCGCGTGTCAGCGAGCGCGAGGCATTTTACACCCGGGAAACAGCCAACCTGGCAGCGCAGTTCAACGCCATGGCAGATGAAGTGAACCGGAGCTGGCAAGCACAGCGTGAGAGTGAGGAACGCTTTCGGGAGTTCGCCCAAATCGCGGCGGATTGGTTCTGGGAAACGGACCTGCAACAGGTCTTCACCTATATCTCTCCGCCGTCTGCAACAGATCGCCGGTGGATACCGGGGGGGATACTCTGGCACCATCGGCGGGCGCATATCGTGGGCGATCCGGAAGACAAGGTGGTGGCCCTCATCCAGAGTTATATGGACCGTGAAGCACCGTTTGATAATATAGAATATCAAATCCTCGGCAATAACGGACGCGCCATATATATGTCTGTAGCAGGACGACCCGTGCGCGATGCCACAGGAGCGGTAGTGGGATACCGGGGTGTTGGGACTGACACCACAGAACGCCTATACACCCAGGCACAGCTACGACAAGCCCAGCAAGAGGAACAGACGCGCCATGCGCAGAAGTTGGAAGCCATTGGCACTCTGGCGGGTGGCATTGCCCACGATTTCAACAACATTCTAAGCGCCATTATCGGGTATACGGACCTGACTCTCCGTGAGTTCTCCCCACCCACCAAAGCCTGGCGCAACCTGCAAGAAGTGCTGACGGCCGGCAAACGTGCGAAGGAACTGGTGCGGCAAATCTTGACCTTCAGTCGCAATAGCGATCAGCAACGCAAACCTCTGCATCTCCACCTGGTCGTCAAAGAGGCGCTCAAGTTGCTACGGGCCTCGTTACCCACGACAATTACGATCTATCAGGACATCGCCGAGGATATAGGGGCCGTGCATGCTGACCCGACGCAAATGCATCAAGTGTTGATGAATCTTTGTGCCAACGCGGAGTATGCCATGCGACAGACGGGCGGCCTCCTGCAGGTGCGTCTAGACGGTGCGGAAGTCGATGAGGCCTTTGCAGCGCAGCACCCTACTATGCACCCTGGATTATACGTGCGGTTAACCGTCCAGGATACAGGCCCAGGAATTGCTCCGGAGATTCTGGAGCGGATTTTCGAACCGTTCTTTACCACGAAAGATGTCGGACAGGGCTCAGGGATGGGGCTCGCCGTGGTGCACGGTATTGTCAACAGCCATAACGGCGCGATTACTGTTGAGAGTACTGTCGGCAAGGGTACCACCTTCGCGATCTATCTGCCGTGGATTCACGCCATTGCCGTTGAGGAAACCCTGCCTGAGGAGGTAACCCCAAACGGCAAAGGCTCCATATTGTTTGTTGATGATGAGCACGCTATCGCCGTCTGGGGGCAAAAGATGTTAGAACAACTCGGCTATGTCGTTGTGTCGTGCAGCGATAGTACGCAGGCCTTAGAGGTCTTTCGTAGGGCACCCCACGGCTTTGACCTCGTCATTACCGATCAAACCATGCCATACATGACGGGCGAAGTCCTGGCGCGGGAACTCCGGCACATTCGCCCAGACATTCCCATTATTCTCTGCACCGGCTTCAGCCATACCATCGATGCAGAGCGCGCTCAGGCGCAGGGCATCAACGCCTTTCTCATGAAGCCACTGACCGCGTGTGACCTTGGGCGAACGATCCAGCGTGTCTTGACGCAGCAAACCGTCCGACAGGTGGGCAAGGAGGACATCCCATGAGTGGTAGCACCACGCTTTCTGTCATTGTACCAGTGTACAACGAGCAGTATTTGGTACAGGAGAGCCTCCGCCGCCTCCAAGTGCTTGGGGAATCACCCCTGCTGAGCCGCGTGAAAGTGATTGTTGTCGATGATCACTCGACCGACCAGACGCCGATGACGCTGCAACGGTTTCAGGAGTCCTGCGCGGGAAATTTTGCACGGAGTAAGTTCGAGTGGCTGTTTCTCCGCCATGACCGCAATCAGGGAAAAGGCGCCAGTATACGCACGGGTCTGAAACACGCGGACACCGACCTGGTAGTTACGCATGATGCAGATCTTGAGTACCACCCTCGTGATTTATTGAAAATGCTCCCGCTCTTTCTGGAAGAGGACGCCGATGTGGTTTTTGGGTCCCGATTCTTAGCCAGTGAGTTTAAACGCGCGCTCCTCTTCTGGCATACCTTGGGCAATCGTCTATTGACGTTCCTGTGTGACCTGGTCTGCAATTTGAACTTAACGGATATAGAAACCTGTTACAAAATGGTCCGCACGGATCTCCTGAAGAGCATTCCTCTAGAAAGCCAGGACTTTTGCATAGAACCTGAATTGACCATCAAATTGGCCAAACGAGGAGCGCGGGCTTTTGAAGTACCAATTAGTTACTCGGGCCGCACGTATCAAGAAGGGAAAAAGATCAGATGGAAGGATGGCGTATTGGCCCTGGGCGCCATTGTGAAATACGCTATCTCAGATAACCTCTACACCGCTGATATATATGGCAGTCAAATACTCGCCAGGTTGCATCGAGCCCCTGCGGTTTACGTATTGGCTGGCTGAGACGGTAAAACCGTACATAGGAAAGCAGGTGCTAGAAATTGGGGCTGGCATCGGCAACATGACTGTACATCTCACACCTCGGCTGGCCTATTGGGCCACGGACGTTAACCCCCTCTACTTAGAGCATCTGCGGAAGCTAACTCTCACCAGGCCTTACCTGCGGGTGTCGCGTATTGATATAACCGACCCGCATTCGTTTCCAACCGATTCTTCTTTCGATACGGTCATCTGCTTAAACGTCATCGAACACATAACAGATGACGTCACTGCTCTGCGGCATATGCGAAACCTGCTTGCAGCAGGTGGACATGCCGTCGTCCTCGTGCCGCAGGGTCCACACCTCTACGGCAGCTTAGACCGAGTGTTAGGACATCATCGACGGTACACGAAAGAACAATTCATCTCTGTTGCTCAAGCAGCAGGTTTCCAGGTGCAAGAGGTATTAGAATTCAACCGCACTGGTGTTTTGGGATGGTGGCTTAACGGCCGAGTCTTACAACGTATGACGTTCGGACTGGCTCAAATCAAGCTATTGAATCTGCTCGTACCGGTTTTTCGAAAACTCGAACCCTGGCTCAAACTTCCATCACTCTCCTTGATTGGTATTCTTGAAAAAGTGCAATAGTCTGATGAGACCAGCATGTAGCCTTCTTTCCTTGAAAAAATAGCCTGCTTGGGAGAGGAAAGCTGAACATTATGCCATTGGAGCGGTATGACTGGTGTATTGCGCTTGCGCTCGCCGTGCTCCTGATAGTGGCTGGCTCTGCCCGGATGGTGGTAGGAGTTGGCGGGATCTATCATGACGATGGCGTCTATATCAGCACGGCCAAGGCCCTGGCCCAAGGACAGGGATACCGCTTGATCAATCTGCCCCATGCCCCAGTACAAACCCGATATCCTCTCCTCTACCCGGCTCTACTCGCCCTTATCTGGAAGCTTTGGCCGTCATTTCCCGACAATTTGCTGGCTATGCAGTGGTTGGCGCTCCTGTTCGGGGCTGTGACCGTCGGGCTGGCATACCTGTATATGGTCCGCTGCACGTATTTCTGCCGGGGGGTTGGAGCCGCTGCCACCTTGCTCTGTACAACCGCCCCCTTCTTTCTTTTCTTCTGCACCATCACGCTTACAGAAATGCCCTTTGCACTATGGATGATTCTGGCCATGTGGAGCCTAGACAAAACGCTTGCTATACCCGAAGGCCGACGCGGCGCTCAGCTTGTTTTGGGATTCTTACTGGCCCTGCCGTTTCTGCATCGCACCATCGGGATAGTTTTTGCACCCGTTGGTCTGGCGCTCCTGTATAGCTCCGGCCGGTCTCTCCGCTGGGTGGCAGTGGGGGCAGCTACCATCATGCTCCCCTGGATGTTCTGGATGCTCATAGGGCCCCACTGGAATGACAGTGGGGCCACAGCTCACTACCCCGACTACTTGCGCTGGTGGTCCTCCTTTGGGATGCCCTCCTTCAGTCGCGTGGTCTGCCTGAATGTGCTGTATATTCTTTGGAGTAGCGTCTCCATCGGCCTGGGGATATTTAACACCGAGGAATTTTTTCCCAAGTGGGCCTGGCCCCCGATCCTCATGGTCGGCAGCATCATGTATGTCGAGCTGCTCAGGCACCTGCGCCAGGGCAGAGTATTGCCCTGTTTTCTGGTCGCGTATGTACTTGTCGTGCTGGTCTGGCCGTGGCCTCCGTCACGTTTTTTGATCCCGATTCTGCCGTTTCTACTGGCGTATCTCCTCAGCAGGGTCTGGAACTGGCTCCAGAAGCTCTCTATGCTGGCTCGCCCGATATTCTTAGGACTGACCGGCGTGAGCCTGCTTTTGAGCATGAATGTAGGCCTGGTGTATCAAACCATTACCAGAAGTCAGAGTATGCACTACCCGTATCTTGCACGTTTGGAGAAACCCATCTCCTGGTCATCGTATGAGGGGGTCTTTCAGTGGATAAAGGCGAATACCCAGCCTACGGACGTCCTGGCCTCCGGGCTCGATACCATGATGTATCTCTACACCCAACGCCGTACTTTTCGACCGTTCGTGGGTCGACCAGTCTCTCTGTTCTATGGTGATGCTGGACCACCCCTCGGCCCTATGGAAGAGATAGTAGCGTTCTTGAAAGCGTATAAGGCACGCTATTTCGTGCATCTGCCTATGCCCGGATTTACAGAAGAGGCGCCCCTGTCGGCATTCGTCAGACACGTGCAGGAGCATTACCCTGGGTGGCTGCAGCCTGCGTATATAGGGACAGACGACCGTTTCGTCATATTCGAACTCCAGTCCGACCGAGAGCCGGCCGACATGCCTCAGCATAGCGAGAAGGATGTCCGAGATTCTTACGCGTGGTCAGGAATTTCCCATGCTTGAAACAGTGATTGATGTGCTATTAAACTCCCAAAATCCCGATGGCGGGTGGGGGGTTACCCAAAACAGGCGGAGCAATACTGAAGCCACGGCCTTTACCCTGCTAGGACTGAGCATGTGGCCCGAGGCAGTCCCGGCGGCGCGGCTCACCCGTGGACTCACCTGGCTGACCACCCGGCAGCATGCTGCCGGCAGTTGGCCCTTGACCGAGCAATTGCACGCCGGTTCATGGGCCACGGCGCTGGCCATTCTTGCCCTTGATTTCTTTGCGTCGCACCGTCAGCAGACCCTCCGGGGAGCGCGCTGGTTGCTGCGTCAGGAAGGTAAAAGACTCGGCTGGTACGCCTCTTTGCTGTACCGGTTTGCCCCGCACACATTACCTATTCAGATGAATCCCGACTTGCAGGGGTGGCCGTGGACTGCTAACACCTTCAGTTGGGTAGAGCCCACCGCCTATGCCCTCATCGCCTTGAAGAAACTTCGGCCTTTCCTCCCGGAAACCCAGGCTGAAGCAAGAATTTGCCAGGGAGAACGTCTGCTGTATGACCGCATGTGCGCAGATGGGGGATGGAATTATGGCAACACGCAAGTGTTTGACGAGCCTCTACCGCCCTATCCTGAGACCACCGCCCTGAGCCTCATGGCCTTGCAGGAGTATCAGGACGCCGAACCGAATCAACGGAGTTTGCAGGCGCTACGCCATATGCTCGGCCATGTGGGGTCCGGCCTGGGGCTTAGCCTGGCGACTCTCTGCTTTCCCCTCTATGGTCACGACGTCTCGGCGTGGAGAACACTGCTCACCAGGAACTACGAGCAGACGGGATTTTTGGGTGAGACCAAAACGCTGGCGCTGGCGCTCCTGGCGTTAGGCGATGGGAGCCGCGTCTTTAGGATAACCGCACATGCTTAACCGCCGACAATTTTGCCTGGGTACCATGGCAGCCGTCCTGCCCGCGGTCGTCGCCGAGAGTGCTCGGCGTGAGCCGTGGGAGAAGGTTGCCTACCGCAAGCCAGCACAGTCCCGCGTGGCCGTCCTCGAGGCCAGGAGCTATGACAGGCCCCTGGAGGATATCCTGTGTCGGGGACTACAACTGTTCCGTCTGCCGCTGCACGGGAAGACCGTGGTCTTGAAGCCGAATCTGGTAGAGTATGATCCGGCCGGCAGCATCAATACACATCCGGCGGTCATCGCCGCGGCCATTGAAGCGTTCAAGCGTCTAGGGGCGCGCCAGGTCATTGTGGCCGAGGGACCCGGGCATCGCCGGGATAATGAATATCTCTTGACCGCTTCCGGTTTCTATACCATGCTCAAGGCCCACCAGACGCGTTATGTGGATCTCAATTACGACGACGTCCGGTCCGTCCGCCTGCGGAGCCGTTTCACCGCTTTACAGCAGCTCTATATCCCTGAGACGATACTGCAAGCAGACCTGCTTGTCTCCATGCCCAAGCTGAAAACCCATCACTGGGCCGGGGTCACCCTGTCCATGAAGAACCTCTTTGGACTCATCCCAGGCGCCATCTATGGCTGGCCCAAAAACATCCTGCACTGGGCCGGACTCCCCGCCAGTATCCTGGACATCAACAGTTCCCTGCCAGTGCCGCAGTTTGCCATTGTCGATGGCATTGTCGGTATGGAAGGCAACGGCCCGATCCAAGGCGACTCGAAGCCTTGTGGTGTGCTGATCCTTGGGGACGATCTGGTTGCTGTGGATGCCACTGCGTCCCGGTTGATGCAGATTGATCCGACCCAGATCACCTATCTGGCCGAAGCCAGCCGCTTCCTCGGCAATGTTGCCGAGGAAAATATCCTGCAAATCGGTGCAGACCTGGCGCCTTTGCGGCAGGATTTTCGTGTCATCAACCGTTTTCAGCATCTCAAGACGCTCCATGGCTAGCCGGTATCTTCTCGCACAGCACGCGTAACCATACACAGCACTTTTTCCTCTAGCATCAGCCGCCTCATATCATGTATCCTTGTAGTCAACTACCACAAGATTTACATTTGCTCGTTAACGCTTTCCCTTTATTTTCGTGAGAAATTATGCAGGTCCCAGGGGTGATAAGAGTAGTCCTGGACTTTCACAGCATTTCTCTCTCATTTGCAACAACCTTACTCATATATAAGAAGGTACATATCACATAACGTCTCTAGATCGTTTCTCGTCTTGTCATGGACATGATTTCAATGATGCTGACACGATGACGGCTGGAGGTGATAATGCTCGAGGCTCCTGTAGACAAGGATAGCTGTTACTCACATCTGACACGACACGCGTAACAGCAGAGCGCTTTGGACGAAGTCGTCACACCGTGACTGTACGGGCTTCTGTGAGGAGATCGCACATGGCCAAAGGACGGATCCTTGTCGTTGACGACGACGACATCATACTGGAGTTATGTGCGCATACGCTCTCTGGGCTGCCGGATACGGAGACGGTGCTCGAAAATCACAGTCTGCGGGCGAGTGAGCGGCTCGCCACGGAGAGTTTTGACCTGCTGATCACGGATCTCCGCATGCCCGAAATGGACGGCATAGCCCTGTGTCGGATGGCGCGCCAGCTCGATCCGACGCTCATGGTCCTGGTGCTCACGGGCTTCCCGACCATCGAAACCGCGGTGGAGAGCATGAAGCTCGGTGCGGCGGATTACCTCACCAAGCCGTTTTTCCCCGATGATCTACTGGCCACGGCCCGCCGCCTGTTAGCGGAAAAGCGCTTGCGCGAAGAAAATCGCCTGCTGCAGCGCCAAATCGAGCGGGCCTATACTTTTGACGAGATCATCGGCAAGAGCCCGGCCATGCAGGTCGTGTTCGAGACCATCCGACGGGCAGCAGCGTCTGATGTGGACGTCCTGATTCTTGGTGAGACAGGCACAGGCAAGGAACTGGTAGCGCGCAGCATCCACAAGCGTAGCCCGCGCAGTACGGCGCGTTTTATGCCGGTAGACTGTGGCGCCATCCCGGAGAGTCTGGCGGAGAGTGAATTTTTTGGGCACGAACGGGGGGCGTTTACTGGCGCCCATGAGCGGCGGCTGGGGCTGCTCGAAGTGGCGGATGGCGGCACCGTCTTTCTGGATGAGATCATTGGCATGTCCCTCTCCCTGCAGGCCAAGTTTCTGCGCGTTCTGCAGGAGCGTCGGTTCCGTCGCGTCGGCGGCAAAGATGAAATTGCCGTGAACATTCGGGTCGTGGCTGCTGCCAGTCGTGATCTCGCCAGTGAAATCCGCACGCAGCGCTTCCGGGAGGATTTATACTATCGGCTCAATGTGGGCTACATTATGATTCCTCCTCTGCGCGAGCGGGTGGAGGATATTCCCCTGCTCGTGACCTACTTCGTCGACCGTTATCGTCAGGAGATGAGAAAACCGGCCATAGAATTGAAACCGGAAGTCATGGAGGTGCTCATGGCCTACTCCTGGCCGGGAAACGTCCGCGAGCTGCAGAATGTCCTCAAGCGGGCGCTGCTGATGAGCCACGGCCCGATACTGTCGCTGCAAGACCTGCTCTGATGATCTGGTGACCCGCGCCGGTGACCGCTCTCCAGCGGGTCGCGGCGGCTTCTTCCAATTCCGCGAACAGCGCCTCATGGCCTTTGAACGAGAGTATTTGACCAATCTCCTCCAGTTCTATCAAGGGGACGTGTCCCAGGCGGCCCGCGAGGCGCGTATTCCGCGCGGCACCCTGTATCGTCTCTTGAAGAAGCATGGGCTCGCGGCCGAGGATTTTCGACTGTCCGGGTAAGGGCGGTCAGCTGTCCTCGCCGTGCTGGGTCATGGGGTTTCCTGTCACATTTGTGTGAAAGGGGCTACCCACCATTCACATCTGTGTAACAGGCAGGCGGAGGCCCCGCATGCCTGTTCGTAATGCCTTCCTCCTCCCTGCCGCGGGCGTTGGAACCTGGGCACCACCATCAGGGTGTTCCATCTGTGTGACAACAGCGTATTGCCGGCTTCCTTCCTGGCGCCCAGCAATGGCCGTTTTCCCCAGTATACGCGTCAGTTACGGTACTTATTCACGAGCCTGCCGCCTGGGAGCGATCCTGGCACGATCTGTGCTTTCTTATCTGGATTAAGAAATCCCGAAAGACCTTTCCACCCGTGCTTGGCGCTGTGACAACGTTGATGTGTCGCAGGGCAGAAGCGTCTCAGGAGCGACCAGGGGTGGCTTCGCATCCCCGGGTGGAGACGTTGTATGGTGGAACCCTGCAGGCCTTCAGCCTGGAGAAGACCCGGCATGTACGGACAACAACCTGCGCCATACTGGTCATATACCAATACGTCGGTGGAGAGAACACCGCGGACGGTGAGGCCACGTTGCCTATCTGTTGCTGTGCAGTATAGCGACAAGCGGCCGATGCAGCAGAGGATGTCACATGCTATGCAGACGCGTGATCCACCAGCCACAGGTGTCGGGAGGCGTATGAGAGGGAGACGTTCCCCAATGTGGGGAGCGGTAGAGAGGCCAGGGTGAGCAAGAACAAAGGACAGAAGACATGTTACAGCAGTCACGATTTTTGATGCGCATGGTGTTGAAGAACGAACAGGGGGCGGCGGCGATTGAATACGGCTTGCTGGCGGCCCTGGTGGGCGTGGCACTGTTTGCGGGGGCACAGATTCTTGGTACTTCCTTGAGTAACCTATTCCAGACTGTCGGTGACTTTCTTGGTGGCGTTGTGCCACTGGGGGGCGGGGGCTCGTAATGCCGTGACTTCTCTGCCCTCCCGTCACGTCTCTGTACCGTAGGTATTGAGCGTGGCAGGAGGGCGTGAGGGAAACGGAGGAGGCTGACACCCGAAGGCACCGATGCTGCTGTAGCCATAGCGCCTGACGTCGGTGCCTTCGGCAGGACGAGACGAAGGAGAAGAGAGTAGGGGTGTTATGCAACGGTATGGCGGAGTTATTCTGCTCGGGCTGGCGGTATTGCTGGCGTTGTTCACCAGCGTGCTGCTTTATAACTGGCTGGAGCAACAGCGGGCGAGCCTGCAGCCTGCAGAACCTCAAGTAGTGAGTGTACCCACCGAGAATGTCGCTGTGGCGATGGCCGACCTGATGTGGGGCACGAAGCTCACCACCGACATGATCAAGCTCGTTTCTTTCCCAGAGGAGAACCTGCCAGAAGGCTATCTCTCCACGGTTGAGCGCCTACACGGACGGATCTTGATTACCAATATCAAGGCCAACGAACCCATATTAGACGCCAAATTGGCGCCGCTTGACGTGACCCAGGGCGGCGTGGCGGCGGTAACGCAGCCGGAAAAGCGGGCTATGGCAGTGCGCGTGGACGATGTCGTCGGCGTCGCCGGTTTCATCAGCCCGGGCAACAGGGTGGATGTACTCGTGACGCTACGAGAAGTAGCATCACAAACCAAAACGGTGCTGCAAAACGTCCTGGTGTTAGCCACCGGCACGCAGATGGACGCGCACGGCAATGG
The DNA here is from genome assembly GCA_963773125.1 of uncultured Gammaproteobacteria bacterium. Lineage (GTDB taxonomy): Bacteria > Tectomicrobia > Entotheonellia > Entotheonellales > Entotheonellaceae > CAVZBC01. The sequence continues at coordinate 42,540 of CAVZBC010000095.1, forward strand.
GGCGAAACCCCGTGAGGTGCGGGTCATTACGGTCGAGGTTACACCGGAGGAGGCAGAAAAACTGGCCCTTGCCGCGCATGAGGGCAAAGTGACGATGGCGTTGCGCAATTACTCCAACACGCAACCCATTTTGACCACTGGGGCCACCGTCTCTACCCTGTTGAAATCTTATAGTTTACCCAACGGCAACGGCAAAGTGCAGGTCAAAACTCCCCCTCCGGTGATCGAGAAGCCACCAGTGCTGGTAGAAATCATCAAGGGTGGGAGGATAGAGACGCTGACATTTAAAACACCGTAAGAAAGGTAAGCACACCGTGAGAGGGCCAGGGAGAGGGGTACGCACAATATGCATGAGATCTCTGGTGTGGGGCCTGTCTCTGTGTTTGCCGCTCGTGGCAGAGCCACAAGACCGTCCCATAAAAGCGGCGGCGATGCATACGCCCCAGCGCCTTGAACTCGTCAAGGGCAAATCGCTGCTGATCGAGACGCCGGTTACCCTCAAGCGTGTGTCGCTCGCAGAGCCAGAGATTGCCGACGCGCTGGTCATTTCGCCACGCCAGCTCTATCTGACGGCAAAGGCGGTGGGGACAACAAATGTCACGCTATGGGAAGAAAACGAGCGCGTTTTTGCCATATACGATCTCGTCATCTCGCCTGATCTGTCGCAGTTGAAAGAGAAATTGTCCGAAATCCTGCCTGGGGAAGACATTCGAGTCACTGCCACACACGAGACGATTACCCTGTTTGGCAGGATTTCCAGTACCGCCAAGCTCTCACAGGCCCTGGAAGTGGCAAACGCCTTTGCCCCCAACAAGGTGGTGAATCTCCTGCAGGTCGCCGGGGTGCATCAGGTGCAGCTCGAAGTGCGCGTGGCGGAAATAGTCGCGTTCGGTCACCAAGCGGTTAGGCTTCAATTTTGCGGTACAGACCGGGGGTGCAGCATTTGGCGTCAGTCAAATCAACCGATTGACGACTTTTGAGAATTTTGCCACGACCATCGGTTCGGCGATTAACGCCCTGTTTCGCCTGCAGACGGGGGGTGTCACCTTAACCAGCTTTATCGACGCCCTCAGAGAGGACGGTCTGGTGAAGATCCTGGCGAAGCCGACGCTGGTCACCTTAAGCGGGCAGGAGGCCAGCTTTCTGGCTGGCGGTGAATTTCCCATACCGGTGCCGCAACGGGAAGACACTATTACCATCGAATTCAGAACCTTCGGGGTGGGGTTAAGTTTTACGCCGACCGTCCTCAGTGACCGGCAGATCAGTCTGCGGGTTGCTCCTGAGGTGTCCGAATTAGACTTTGCCAATGCCGTCTCTTTCTCTGGATTTGTGGTGCCTGCTCTGACCACGAGACGGGTCTCGACGGTCGTTGAACTTGCCGACGGCCAGAGCTTTGCCATTGCCGGTCTTCTGGATGAAAGCGTGCGCGAGTCCATCTCCAGGTTTCCGGTGCTCGGCGATATTCCCATCCTTGGGGCGTTATTTCGGAGCGTTTCATTCCAGAAAAGCGAGACCGAACTCGTGATCATTGTCACGCCACATCTGGTCAAACCGGTGGACGTGGCCCAGCAGCCTCTCCCCACCGACGCCTTCATCGAACCGAATGACGTTGAATTTTTGCTCCTGGGGAAGCTAGCCTGGATATTTCATAAACCGTCGCTCTGAACATTGTGGAAGACATCCAACGTCTGGGCAAGCACATTGCGGGGGATTTGTGAGTGATTATCCCCGCTGAAGGGGCGCATCTTTGCAGACCAGAAGGGTGCGGCTCTGAAACCGCACGCACCACGCCCCTGTAGGGACATTCGACAGACAATACCCTCTGCTGTTCCCTGGGCTGCCGTCACGGGAGCGCGGACGTGGACCGCTGGGACGAAGAGCCGTCGCTCTCGGCCAGAGTCGGAGGGCGTATCAGGACGTGTTCAACGCCAGGACGGGGACGGCGGAAAGTAGGGTGGTGACACGGTGCAAGAGTGCTTTGACCGGGCAAGACGTCGGCAGGTGGAGGAGAATCCGGTCCTTGTACTGTTTGACGTGGGTTGCCACTTTGAACAGCGTGAGGATAACGGTGCAAGGTTGCGCAGTGGCCAAGGCGGTGTGTGCCAGCGTATGAGTGCGGAGGGCATGGTGGAGGACATAGGCGGCGCACGACAGCAGGAGGCGCAGGGCGTTGGCCAGGAAGGTCGTCGCCGAGGTCCGATCGCTGTGGAGATCGCACTTCACCGCTTTGATATCGTTTTCGCAATTGCCCCGGGCGCAGTAGAATCTCTTCATAGACCCGCTGGGGCGTGGGGGCCTCCAACGAGGTGACGACAAAGCGCGGGTTGTCCCCTGCCGCCATCACTTCGGCTTTGATGATTACCCGCCACGGCTGGGACCACGAAGCCGCAGCATAGGCGAACTCCTCATATATGCGGCTGCTGGCAGGAGGGGGCTCGCCATGGGCTTGTGCCAGGGCGGTGCGCTGGTGGTGGAGTCGACGGGCTGCCTGCATGATCGGAGCGGCTTGGCGGAGCAAGACCGCGTTACCAGCAAGCCCGAAGACGAAATCGATGTAGCGCCGATGGGCGAGCACCTCCATGACCTCTGGGGTGGCGAAATGACTGTCCCCACGGATGAGGATATGGGTCCGCGGCCAGTGGCGCCGCAGATAGGACAGGAGCCGGACCACCACCATCGCGTTTTCTGCGCCGATCGGGCGCTTCCCAGGACGGAGGCAGGCGGTCACCAATGCATGCGAGGTGCCTTCGAAAATGAAGAGGGGCAAGTAGCAATAGCTCTGGTAGTAATGGTTATAGAAGGTGAACTCCTGCTGCCCATGCGTCGGGTCATCGGAGTGATCCAGGTCGAGCACAATGGCCGCCGGGGGCTCTGGGTAGCTGGCGATGAAGTGGTCCACCAAGGCCTGTGTCAAGCGATAGAGATCCTTGCGGTCCACACTGTGTTCTAGACGCGAGAAGGTGGGGCCACTCGCCAAGTCCTGCGCGGGCTCCAGAGGCGCCCGCTCGACACTGAGCTTGAACAGGGGGTCGTGCCGGAGGCTATTAGCATCATTGCCGTCCGCATACCCAGAGGCAATTTGGTAGATACGCTGGGCGAGGAGGGCACGTAGAGGGTGGTCAATATACGACGGATGCCGCTTGTCTCGTACAGCAGCGGCCAGGCGTGCGGTGAGGCCAATTTGGCGGTCGATGCCCCGCAGCAAGAGGACGCCAAAGTCCGACGACAAGGCCCCACCGTCGAAATCGGCCCGCACGGTATATCCAGCGATCGGAGGAAAACGCAGTTGTTCTGGAGTAGAATAGAGCATAAGCAAACCTCTTGCAGTCTTTACGGAATAGCACGTTCCCACATGCTATTCTATCAAAGACTTGCGAGAGGTTTGTGCGCTTTTATGAAAGATTCGGGCTAGAAGGGAACCACAAGGGGGGAGCATCGGGAAAATTGGACGGTCAGTTTGGATATATCCTGCCGTAGGAGAGACCTTCATGCACAAAAGTCGTGGTATGACACTTGCGGGCGTGGCACTGCTGGTGCTGCTCGCAGCGGGCTGTGCGACTGAACCAACACGCCTGGAAAGGGCGTATGGGGCCTCGTATCACTTTGCCAGGGTGTCGCAGACCCTTTCTCCCCCAGCCGTGACGAACCTCGCACCAGTGGAAGGGTTGGACGGCAAGGCAGCGAAACATCTGCTCGACCGCTACTATACAACGTTTGAAAAGCCGCCGCCGCCGCCATCGTTTGTCATCTCTGTCGGTGACATCAAATAAAGGAAAGCCGCTGCGCGGCTACCGCCCACGCAGTGGCGAAAGGAGACGCTGTGAGATGTCCACGCGAAGACGGGGTGGTCGCCATTGAATTCGCGGTTCTCCTGCCGATGCTGGTGACATTTATTGCGGCCATCATTGAATTTGGCTTTGGGTTCTATTCCCAGGAGGTGATCACGAATGCGAGCCGTGAGGCGGCACGAGCCGGGATCACCGTCGGCGCGCCTCGCCCTACGGCAGGGGAAATTACCAATGTCGCTCTGGCCTATCTGACAAATTTCGGTGTGAGTTGTACGGCCTCGTGCGTCAATGTTACTGGCGCTCAGGGGAGTTCTGGTGCTGACCTCACGGTGCGCGTGAATGTGCCCTATCGTTTTGTCATTCTTCCCGGTTTCATCGACGATTTTGTCAGTGATATCACCCTGCGTGCCACCACCGTCATGAAGCATGAATAAACAGAGGTGGCAAGAGATGCACGTACGAGACGTGGTGTTCCAGAACCATGGGGTCATTGCCACCATGGTGGCTGTCCTCTTGCTAGGCTTGCTGGGTTTTGTGGCCCTGGTGGTGGATTTCGGCTTTGCCCTGGTGACGCGGAATCAATTGCAAAACATTGCCGATGGTGCGGCCTTAGCTGGCGCCAGACAACTGGGCAGGATTTATGAGGGGTTGACGCCAGCTGCACAACAGGGATACGTGCTCACCGGTGGGAATAAAAGCGCCATTCTGAGCGAGGTGCATGAGATAGGGGCAAGCAATGTCGCCGGAGGAAAAGTGATTAGCATCAATACTGCCGATATCGTGATTGGGAAGTGGAATATCACAACCAGGCACCTGACGCCGACTTCTGTGAATCCAGATGCCGTGTCGGTCGTGGTGCGCCGTGACGACCAGGCCAATAGTCCTCTGCCGACGTTCTTTGCTGGCCTCGTGGGCACACCCCACCTGCTTGTGTCAGCGCGGGCGACGGCGGCGCTCATGGGCCTCAAGGAGGTGCCGGCTGGAGAGCTCAATGCGCCATTCGCCATCTCACACGAATGGTTCGAAAACCATGCCGATTTTTGTGATCGCCCTATTCAGTTTTCTCCAACGAACAGCCCCGAGGGCTGTGTCGGTTGGCATACCTTCTTTGAGGCGCCCACAACCGCAAACTTGCGGCGTATCCTCAATGGCTTGCAGGATGGTACCTTCACCAGCCCGGGGGCCATAGCTGGCGAAACGCAATTCAATTTTATCAGTTTTAGCGGCAACACGGCAGGGGTTGGATTTCGGCGGTTTCGTGCCCTGTATAACGCCAAGTCGACCTGTTCCACCACCGGGGTACTGTGTAGCGCCGGACCATGTGGTGGCGCCTGTGAATTCTCCGCCTTCATTGGTGTCTATGATGCCTCTGATTGCGCCAATCCCCACACACCGCTCACCATAGTGGGATTTGCCACTGCCACAATTGACGAGGTTGAAAACCCCGGCAGGATCATTCGAGGCAGGGTGCGGTGCGATATAGTGCGGTCGAGTATGCAGAGGGGTGAGGCCCATTTTGGCACCAAAGGGAGCATCCCGGGCTTAGTCCAATAAAGGAGGGACAGTCACATGAAGGAGGAGAGTATCTCTGTCGGGCTTCAGGTGGAAAACGAGGCGCTGCGCCTTGAGCTCGTAGCGTTCTTTGGGACTCAAGCAGACTATCGCTTCCAGCGTTTAGAGGACACAGAGTTGCCGCGGCTCATGATTATCGACATGGCGTCCGATCGGCACAAAACGTTCTCGCGTATCCAGGCGATTCGGAGTGCTTCTCCCACTACGGAGATTTTTGTCACTGCAGTCGACACCGACGCCGATGTCTTGCTCAATGTGCTACGAGCAGGCGTGCAAGAGTACCTGCCCCAACCCCTGCGGAAGGAAGAGCTGTGCCGTGCGCTCGAACGCTTTGAGGAGCGATGCAAGGCTAACCGCCCGCTGTCGACGAAAAGCGGCAAGCTCATCAACGTCCTGGGCAGCAAGGGTGGCATAGGTACTACTACTATTGCCATCAATCTGGCGGTGAGCTTGCAAGAGGTCAATCCTCGCAGCTCGGTGGTCATGGTGGATTTGAACCTGCAGTGTGGTGATGCGGCGCTCTTTCTCGATATCGAACCACTACATACCTTGAGTGATATTACGTCAGATCCGTCCCGTCTGGACATGACTTTTTTGACGAGTATCTTGTCCAGGCATGCGTCGGGGCTGTATCTCCTGCCCGCTGCAGAGCGTGTGGAGGAGATGAGTGAATGGACGATCGAATGCGTCGAGCGATCTCTGGAACTGCTCCAGAGCAGGTTTGATTACGTCATTCTCGATAGTGGACACCTGTTGGATGATATCACGGTGACGACACTGAATAGGCCGTCGACCCTCCTCCTCGTGTCTACGCTGTCGCTGCCTGTCGTACGCCACACGAAACGTCTTGTTACTCTATTATCGCATTTCCATTATCCGCTAGAGGATCTCAAAATAATTATCAACCGCTATAAATCCAAACATGAAATATCCTTACAGGATTTTGAAGACTCTGTGCAACAAAAACCATTTGGTATCATCCCAAATGACTACATTACAGCAGCCAGTTCTATGAACAAAGGCAGGACGCTTGCAGATATACGTAAGCGAGCACATATAACAAGAAGTATCAAAAAAATTGCCATAGATTTTTCAAAAGAGAATAAAAAGAGCTCGCTATTTTCTCGTCTACTCGAAAAATATCAATAAGGTATATAACCATGGTCTGGATAAATAACAGATTAAAGAAGAAGCTAGTCGCATCGGAAAACTATAGATCTCCTATAAGTGAAGATAAAACCCATAAGAAAGAATATATCTATGGAAGCGAATATCAAAATTTAAAAAGTAGAATTCATGATCAACTGTTGGATAACATGGATCTGTCTCTCCTCGAATCTCTTGAGCGGCATGTATTGTGGCAAGAGATCAGTAAAATGACCGAAGAAATGCTGAAGAGTGAGAGTGTCCCACTCAATTTACGGGAAAAAGAGCGCCTGCTGCGAGAAGTGCCAGATGAAGTGCTTGGTCTGGGGCCATTGGAGGCTTTTCTGCACGATCCCACGGTTTCAGATATTCTGGTCAATACGCATAATCAGATTTATGTCGAGCGCTTTGGCAAGCTCGAACACACGGAAGCCCGCTTCAAAGACGACGCGCACTTGCGCAAGATCATCGATAAGATTGTCACTCCTCTTGGCCGCAGGATCGATGAATCGTCTCCCATGGTGGATGCCAGGCTACCAGATGGTTCGCGCGTCAATGCCATTATTCCTCCACTCGCCATCGACGGTCCCATCCTGTCGATCCGGCGGTTTGCTGTCGAACCTCTCAAGCTGGCAGGATCTCATTACCCTCAGAACTGTCACGCCCGAAATAGGGGAGTTACTGCGAGGGATTGTGCGGGCCCGCTTGAACGTCGTGATTGCTGGTGGTACCGGCAGCGGCAAGACCACGCTGTTAAACGTGCTCTCAGGCTTCATTCCGGCTAGCGAACGGATTATTACCATTGAAGATTCTGCCGAACTGCAGCTGCAGCAAGCCCATGTCGTACGATTGGAAACCAGACCGTCCAATATCGAAGGGAAGGGGCAGATCACCCAGCGCGATCTGGTCAGGAATAGCCTCCGCATGCGCCCAGACCGCATCATCGTGGGGGAGGTGCGGGGGGAAGAAGTGCTCGACATGCTGCAGGCGATGAATACCGGCCACGAAGGCTCGCTGGCGACTATTCATGCCAACAGCGCCCGCGATGCCCTGATCAGATTGGAGACTATGGTCGACCTGACCGGTGTCGATATTTCGCCGAAATTCCTGCGGCATTACATCAGTTCTGCCCTCGACATTATCATTCACATCGCCCGTCTCGCTGACGGAAGTCGCAAACTGATGAGCCTGCAGGAGATCACGAGCGTCGAAGGGGATATCGTGCCGCTGCAAGAAATTTTCACCTTTGAGCAGACTGGTGTGCATGCGAATGGCGCTATCAAAGGCCATTTCAAGGCCACGGGCATCCGGCCGCGGTTCATGGAGCGCTTTAAGCCGCTGGGTCTCTCCGTCCCGCCTGATATTTTCGAGGTGAGTCAAGAGTACAGCGTGTAACGCCCTGGAGGTTCTATGACTGTCCTCATTTCTACCGTGCTCTTCCTCACCTTGGTGCTCTTCGTCGAAGGCAGTTATTTCGCCTATGTGGCACTACACGATCCAGAGCGCCAGCGGATCAGACGCCATCTGCATGATTCCTCCACGAGTGGGAGGAGTGTGGCCATTAATATCACGCGCAAGAATGTCCTCAGTGAAGTCCCGTGGTTACAGAGGATACTCTCGGCCATGCCCCTCATGGAGTTTCTGAGCCGTCTCGTGGAGCAGGCCAACACGCGATATAGACTCAGTGTTTTTCTGGTGCTGTCTCTGGTGCTATTGGTAACCGGGCTGTTCCTATTGCCGCAGCCGTACAATAGTGGCGGGGGCGTCATTTTGGGACTGTTACCTTTTATGTACCTCTCCCGCCAGAGGCGTCGGCGCCTCGAACGCTTTGAACGGCAGCTTCCCGAGGCCCTGGATTTTGTGGCGCGGGCCTTAAAGGCCGGACATACCTTTAACGTCGGGATGACGATGGTAAGCGACGAATTCGTCGATCCCGTCGGGACAGAATTTGCCAGGACAGTTGATGAGATCAACTTTGGTGCCGGCATCCAGGAAGCCCTGCAAAATCTCTCGTACCGGATCGACTGTGCTGACTTGCGTTTTTTTGCCACTGCCGTGATGGTACAGCGAGAAACCGGCGGCAATCTGGCGGAAATCCTTCAAAAGACTAGCTCGCTTATTCGCCATCGCTTCGAGCTGATCGGTCGTGTCCGCGTCTTAGCCGCGGAGGGGAAACTCTCGGCCATTATCTTGATTGCGCTGCCCTTCGTTCTCGGTTTTGCCATCTTCATCCTACAGCGGGATACCTGCTGCTCTTGTTCACCGATCCCTTCGGCAAGTGGCTGGTAGCGTCGGCAGGCTTTTCGATGGCAGTTGGCATTGTGGTCATCATGCACATGAGCAGAATCAGGCTCTAAAGAGGCAGATCATGGAGACTTCCCTGGCAGGATTCATGACATGGTTCTCCTCCGGTCCTCTTCCCGCGCAGTGGCCCCTACTGATCGCGGTGCTGGCCTGTGTCACAGTGCTGGTGATGATGGTCGGATGTTCTTCTACTCTCAGGTCCTACAAAACGCACCAGGAGCTCCAGCAGCGGATTGCTGGGGGCCGGAGTGACATGACTGGGGGGCTAAGAGGAGGTTACCCTACCGCTGGCAGGGTGGTTTTTGCAGATGCTGAAGGTCGTGGGGAAGGTGAATACACCTAGCAGCGAGGCAAAACTCTCGATGGTGCGTCACGCCCTGGTGCAGGCGGGGTATAGAGGTGCTGACGCACCGTTCATTTTTTTGGGCATCAAGCTCTATCTAGCCATACTCGTGCCGCTGGCCTATGTCGCCCTGCGGTCTCTTACCCCGCGCGTACTGCCGATGAGCGCGTTTATTTTGCTCTCTCTGGCAGTGAGCGGTTTTTATGCTCCGGGCCTGTGGGTGAGGATGAAAATTCGGCATCGGAGCCAGAAAGTCTTTGAGGGCTTTCCCGATGCCTTAGATCTCATGGTGGTCTGTGTCGAAGCGGGCCTAGGCCTCGATGCGGCGATCTATAAAGTCGGGGAGGAACTCGAACTGACCAATCGGGTCTTGAGTGAAGAATTCAGACTCCTCAATTTAAGCCTGCGCGCTGGGCAATCACGACAGCTTGCTTTACTGAGTCTGAGTCGGCGTGTCAAGGTTGAAGAGGTGAATAACTTTGTCTCGTTGCTCATCCAAACCGAGCAATTCGGTACGAGCATTGCCCAGGCCCTACGGGTGCATGCGGATGGCATGCGTCTCAAAAGACGCCAGTTTGCCGAAGAGCGCGGGACCAAATTACCGGTGAAACTGCTTTTTCCTTTGCTGTTGTTTATCTTCCCCGGCCTGCTTTTGATCATTTTAGGACCCGGGTTCCTCCGGCTGATGAAGGTGTTTTCGCATATCATCAAAAGTGGATCGACGTCTTGAAACGTCAACGGTGCGAAGGGAGTGATGACACATGCGTGTGCTGTTGTTGGTGTCGTTCCTGATCTTCATGGGGCTGAGCGGGTGTGCGAGCCGTGATGGCCTACGCACCACCTGGCGCGCGGGAGACCACCAGAAGTTCCTTGAGAAACAAAAGGCCGGGGTGTCCATTGGGGAGGAGGCGCCCAAAAACCTGCCGGACATGACGGCAACAGAATACGAAATGGTGGGAGATAACTATCTCCTACAGAACAATCTCCCTATGGCGTTCGTGCATTACGATAAAGCCCTGAGAATGGCGCCAGGGAAGGTCAGCCTGCGCTACAAAAAAGCCAGTATTTATGTAAAACGGAACGTACTTGACGAGGCACTGAGGGAGTTTCAAGAAGTGCTCAACACAGACCATACCTTTGCTCTGGCTCATGAAGGTATAGGGCAAGTGTTCTTGCTACTGGGCAAAATTCCTGAGAGCGAAGCGCATCTGCAGCGCGCCATTGCGCTCGACGCCAGCCTGTGGAAGTCTCACAATTTCCTGGGGATGGTGTATGATCATCACCGGCGTTTTGATGCGGCGATTACGTCCTATAAGGCGTCGATCGCACTGAAAAAGGACGATGGGTCCCTCTACAATAATTTAGGAGTGTCTTATGCCAGAAAAGGGGAGTATGATTATGCCATGCGTGCCTTTGAAAGGGCTTTGAGCACGGGATATACAGACACCAGGGTGTATAACAATCTTGGCCTGGCACTCACGAAACTTGGCAGAGAGCAAGAAGCCCTCAGCGCCTTTACCAGAGGGGGGGACAAGTCACAGGCATATAATAACGTCGGAGTCATTTATTTAACAGATGGAAAGTATAGAGAGGCGGTGGCGGCCTTTGAAAAGGCGCTGGAAGTAAGCCCGCGGTTTTACACCAAAGCGAGCGAGAACTTGCGTATTGCGCAACAGGCGCTGGCAGGATCGCCTCCCAGTCCGCCTGTCCTCTCTCTCCCCGCCGGGGTCAAGTAACACGTTATCAGCAGTATAAGACCTCCGTCGCAGACAGATGTGCTGCTCCCACATACCAGGTATGCCGGAGGTAAGCTCTGTCTGGCTTATGCACCGCCTATAGAGAACAACACCTCCCCACTGCAAAAGGCCCTGGAATAGCCCAGCATGGCCGCGCAAAAATTTTTGCCGTACTTTCTCGTCTTGATTTCTGACAGCAGAGATGGGAAAATGACCGAAGAGTTTGCCGCGGAGAAGAGAGGGTTTTTAGAGGGAGGGGACTATGGGGCGCGACTACAAGGTGATCGACGCGGATGGACATATCCTTGAACCGGTCGATATGTGGGACAACTACATGGAGCCCAAATACCGCGCACGCGCACCGCGCATGTTCGTACGACACGGACGGTCGCGAGCGCTTGAACGTGGACGGCAAAATCCTCGGCGGTCCCAGAGGCTTAGGCCGCCTTGGTGGCTATTGGGCAGCGCGATGGATTGGCGCCGGATGACATGAAATATACGGAGGGTCGCAAAGGGGGATTTGATCCCCACGCGCGCATCACAGATCTTGATCTGGACGGCATCGACGCTGCCTTTCTCTATCCCAGCATCGGGCTGTTTTCCGGTGCTATCACCGACCCGGACCTGGCGCGGGCCATGTGCCGGGCCTACAACCGCTGGCTGCTGGACTACTGCGCGCCATACCCGGATCGCCTGTTTCCCGTGGCCATGCTGCCGATGCAATCGATCGACTACGCCATCGAGGAAATGCGCTTTGCCCGCAAGGAACTTGGCATGCGGGGCGGCTTTCTGCGGCCCAACCCGTATAACGGCCGCATGGCCGGTCACCCAGACTATGACCCGTTCTGGGCCGAGGCGCAGGAACTCGACTTCTGCATTGGCTTCCACGAAGGCGGCGCCAGCGGCATGCCTACCGTCGGGGTGGATCGCTTTGCCAGCCGGGGCGCCAAACACATCATCTCGCACACCATGGAAATGATGCTGGTGGCCATGAGTGTCATCTGGGATGGGGTGTGTGACCGCTTCCCCAGGGTGCGTATCGGCTTCCTGGAGTCTGGTGGAGGCTGGATTGCCCCCTGGCTGGACCGCATGGACCGCCATTTCGACGACAAGGGTTTTAACGATTCCGGGCTTGAGTATGCGTCCGAGCGAGCTCTTCCAGCGCAACTGCTGGATCTCCTTTGAGCCAGTGGAGGGGAGTCTGAACGTCCTGGCGGACTATATTGGTCCGCACAAAATCCTGTGGGCCACGGACTATCCACATCCCGATGGCTTTTTCCCGGGGGCCCCGAAGATGATCGCTGATCGGCCGGAACTCTCCGAGGCAACCAAACGGGCTGTCCTGGCCGGCGGTGCTATGGCGTTCTACGGCTATGCAGTAGCCCGTTGCCAGGTCTGCCGCTATTTACTCCCTTCCCCTGGGCAACTGCTAGCGCAGGGGAGGGAGCCCGTCCTCCCCTGCTCCGGCACCGCCAGTCATGGGTACAAGACATGCGCTGTCAAAGACCGTGGCGCGCTCCGCTGGCGCTGTCGTCCTGCGTCAAGATCCGCGCTACCCTCGTTGGTGCCCTTGTGCCAGCCACATGCTGGCAAGGAGCTGTGCTGGCGGTATTTCCGCGTGCCGTGAACATCGCCGTTGACACGTACTGCATTTCCCTCGTCTCTGACCAGCAGGCCATGACGAGTCTGAGTATCACCGTGCCAGGGTTGTTTCAGCCAGCAAGGCAGGGCCTCAGAGCAGCGTTACAGCCAGCAACTGTGGTATACATGGTCGGGGCGCATTTACGACTGGCCATAGACGCTGCCACGACGCTGGAGATCGCCCTCACCGGGGCGGCACGTTGGGACGGCTCTCTGCGCGCCAGTGACGTGAGTGGTCTGGCGCTGCACCGCACCGACACACTTGTCCGGCTGCTGTGTCGCCATGGACGGGCAGGTGGTATGCTGGGGCTGTATGCTGGAGAGACAGCGACGCATCCGCTCCTGTGGCCGACAATTGTCTCGTTGCGCACAGAGGCGGAGCGCCCGCAGGATGGGCTCGGTCGTCTGGTAGGTCGCGGCATTGGCCTCACGCCCTCAGGAGACGATTTTCTCACCGGGGTGCTGCTCGCTGACTGCATGGTGAGGTATGCGGACAGCGCCTACCGCTTGTCAATTGATCGTCAAGAGATCGCTGACGCTCTGGAACGCACCAACACGGCCGGGCGCACCCTCCTATGGCAGGCCCTGCAAGGGACATTTCCGGCCTATCTGCTCGCACTCGCTGGCTGGTTCAGCGGGACGCAGGCAGCCTCTGTAGGCGCGCTGGAAAGCGCTGAGGCGGACTTCGAGCCGTGTCTGGTACGGATGCTTGAACATGGCCATACCTCTGGCACTGATGCGGTGGTGGGGTTTCTGTGGTATTTGGAACGCATCAAAGGCATGAGCCGTGTATAATGCTCGGGTAACGTGCGCTGCGCCAAGGATAGGGGGCTGCCGCGCAGGTCGGTGGCGTGTTGACGAGAGACGGCATGTCCGTGTACCGAGGAGCAGAGTATGGGATTAGCCATTGTCCAGGTGGATGCCTTTACAGATACGCCCTTTGCTGGCAACCCTGCGGCGGTGTGTGTGTTGCCTGCAGCACGGGAGGAGCGCTGGATGCAGCAGGTCGCCCGCGAGATGAACCTGTCGGAAACGGCCTTTCTGCTCAGGCGTGCGGATGGCTTTGATCTGCGCTGGTTTACACCCGTGGTGGAAGTCGATCTGTGTGGCCATGCAACCCTGGCCAGTGCGCATATGCTCTGGGAGGAGGGGCATCTGGAAGCAGGCAAAATAGCGCGCTTCCACACGCGCAGTGGGCTACTGACGGCAGAGCGACACGGGGCATGGATCGAGCTCAATTTCCCGGCGTTGCCGGAAGAGCAGATGACCCCGCCTGCAGAGCTCGCCAGGGCACTCGGCGTGACCCCGGTGTACGTGGGGAAGAACCAGTCAGGCTTTCTCGTACAGGTCGCGTCTGAAGAGCAGGTGCGGACTCTGCGACCAGACTTTACTGCCCTGAAGGCGTTCCCCGGACGTGGCGTCATCGTCACCAGTCGGGCGGATGCACCCGACTTCGACTTTGTGTCGCGCTACTTTGCCCCAAGTGCTGGCATTGATGAAGATCCGGTGACGGGCTCAGCCCACTGCTGTCTGGGGCCGTTCTGGGCCAGGCAGCTCCACAAGGACAGTTTTACGGCATATCAGGCCTCGGCGCGCGGTGGTGTCGTGCGCGTGCGGCTGCACGGCGACCGCGTGCTGCTCGGCGGCCAGGCCGTCACCGTGCTGCGCGGAGAATTGCTAGGCCCTTAATCGTCAATGGTGCAGGAGGGTTATACAGCTGGATGATGTCGGCGGTGTACTGAGACGGCATAGTCACTGGAGGGGTGCCACGGAGCGCGCTCCCAGGTCGCCCAACGTTCGACCAGGGTGAGGCCAGCACGTGTGGCATACGTGTCGTAGGCGGCGAGGGTGATTTTGCCTGGCTGGTGTAACTGAAAGCCCGACACGAGAAAGCCTCCGGGAGCCAGATGCCGGGCCAAATTTGCCATCACCGTCTGTTCTGTGCCGGCATCGAGAAAGATCATCACATTGCCAGCCAGGACAATAGCGTCAAAAAGGCGTACCTCTTGCGCCGGAGTCGTGAGGGTGACCGTGGCGAGGTCTGCCTCACACCAGGTGAGATGGGGCGCCTTTTGACGTGCCATACGCATGAACTCAGGGTCGCGGTCAATGCCGACAACCTCGCAGCCGCGCCGGGCCAGCTCGGTGGCCACTCGGCCCGTGCCGCAACCGGCGTCGAGAACCGAGGACACACCGAGGGCGGCCACGAAGTTGACTTCGCCGTGGACGTCCTGCCCGGCGCGTGCCAGGGCAGCGAAACGGGCGTCATACTCCTGGCCGCTTATGCCTGGAATACCCCATGGACGATCGCTCATATCCTATGCTTCTATCAACGAGGGGACACGTCGCGCAGCGCCGCGAGCATGTCTTCGACGCGCGTGAATTTGATCCGCGGTCGCCCGGCGGCTTTGCCGCGGGCGACTTCCAGGGCGTTGAGATATTGCCAGTCTGCATAAGAGACACAGAGCGGTTGCAGCTCACGCAGACGCTTATCAGCCGCTGCTGCTGAGGCATACGGGGGGAACAACACCGTCCGGTTGTCCACATCTTCCACCATACATTTGACCGTCTCTAGCGCATCTGGCTTGTTCGTGCCGATGACGCCTGTGGGGCCACGTTTGATCCAGCCAGCAGTGTAGAGGCCTGGCAGCGGGCGCGAGGTGTCCGGGTCGAGCACGCGCCCTTGCTGATTCCGAATGACTCCCCAGCGCTCGTCAAACGGCAGGTCAGGGAGCGGCACGCCCTGGTACCCTACGGAGCGAAACACCAGCCCCACGGGCAATGCTTCATATTCCCCGGTGGCTTTGGGGCGCAATGTGCCCGCCTCGGTGGCGAACAACGTATTTTTGACCAGGCGCATCGCCACCACCTGCCCGGCCTCATTGCCAATGAGCTCTACAGGCGAGACGAGGAAACGCAGGATGAGCTGGCGGGGTTTGCTCCGCTCCTTGCGTAGCGTATACCCTTGCAGCAGGTCGATTTTGCGTCTGGTGGTCCGATCCTGGCTCTTTTCCAGGGCGGCACGACTGCACTCGTCCAGGGCGGCTTCCGCGGGTGGCACGTACACGTCGGCTCCGGCGAGTTCCCCCAGCTCTTTGAGCTCTGGGTTCGTGAAGGCGGCCTGGGCTGGACCGCGGCGACCCAGCATGTAGACTTCTTTGATGCGGCTATGTCGCAGGGCTTCCAAGGCATAGTCGGCAATGTCGGTCTTGGCGAGTTCTTCTGGGGTACGGCACAGAATACGCGCCACGTCCACTGCCACGTTGCCCACACCCACCACGGCGGCCTGTGGGTGGGAAAAATCGAACTGGTAATGGCAAAAGTCTGGATGGCCATTATACCAGGCCACGAATGCCGTAGCGGGATAGCTGCCTGCCAGATCTTCCCCAGGAATATCCATGCGTCGGTCGGTTTGGGCCCCGGTCGTAAACACGATCTGATGATACAGCTCGCGTAGATCATCGAGCCTCACCTGCGTACCGAATTCGATATTGCCATAGTAGCGAAAGCGTGCATGCGCCGCGATCTTGTCGTAGGTGGCCGACACCGCTTTGATCTTTTGGTGGTCCGGGGCAACTCCGCCACGCACGAGCCCATAGGGAGTCGGCAAGCGTTCGATCATGTCGACCTCGATGACGCGCTGCGGTTGGTTCAACAAGTGTTCTGCCACGTAAAATCCACTTGGCCCAGCACCAATAATAGCTACACGCAAGGGGGTCGTGTCGGTGCCAAGTTGTCTCATCGAAAACTCCTTTATCAGTATCACACGTACTCTTATGCTGCGGCTGTCAGTGTCACACGTACTCGTATCCTGTTGCTATGCGTGTGGAGAAATAGGCGCTGTGGGACATGCCGGCACAGCAAAAGGCTGTCTCGAGTCCCGTTGTGCTGTCCGTGGGTTAATCAGGAAATATAGATCAACCGGTGGGTTGCACGCGCAGGTGCCTCGGGTGGTACCGTGTCACACCAATGATCCACAAGTAAACGTCGCCACCATGATACGTTCGTCCCGCTGTTGGTTTAGTTCTTCAGCGAGTATTTGCGTTTGCAGGGTATATAATTCGCCCTGGTAGAGATCGCGTTGTGCTTTGACAATGTCGCCAATCGACACAATGCCGACCAGCTTCCCCTGGTCGACGACTGGTACATGGCGGATACGCTTTTCGGTCATGGTATGGGCGACGGCTTCCAGGTCGTCGTGTGGCATGCCGAACACCATTTCTCGGCTCATGAGCACGCCGACCGTCAAGGGAAAAATGCTTTCATTGGTCGCTGCCACACGGATAATATCGCGTTCCGAAATGATGCCAATCGGCTGTCCAGCATTGTTGACAACAACAAGCGCCCCGATGTTATTCATGATGAGCGTCGCAATGGCTTCACGAATGGTTTGTTGCGGACGTACAGTCACGACATCGGCGCCTTTTTTGGCCAGAATACCTTGGATGTTCATAAGCCCGTTCCCATTGATCGACCCGTGGCAGGCCAGCCCCATTCCTCCTGTCGTAGGCATCCCTGACCACCTACGGGTCAGCCTGTCTGCTCTCTGAGAGCAAGACCCGGTGAGCAGTCTGGCCACTCAGAGAATACGGCATGGGTTTCTTGAGTATACGACACGTAAAGACTCGATGTCTACTGCTTCCCCTGTCAGAGGCTGGCAAGGCCGCAGGACACGTCGCTGCGGGCTCCAGTGTTGACGACGTCGGGGAGCATTGCTACACTCGCCTCGCTGTGCCAAAGGGGGTGGGCTGGCCGTAGCTGGCATGGTCTGCAGGCAGTGGGATATCGTTGAACACGAGCAGAGGAGCTCTGAGGTATGAGTCAAGCATTGGCGGGTATACGCGTTATCGACATGACCCATGATCAGGCAGGGCCGTCCTGTACGCAGATGTTAGCATGGCTCGGGGCGGAAGTGATCAAGATCGAGCAACCGACCAGGGGCGACCGGGCGCGTTACATGCAAACGGAGCCGTCCGCTGGCGACAGCTATTTCTTTCTCTTGCTCAACGCCAACAAAAAGAGCATTACGCTCAATCTTAAACATGCGGAGGCGAAGGAGATTTTTTGCACGCTTATTGACCAGGCGGATGTGCTGGTGGAGAACTACGGCCCGGGGGTCATGGACCGTCTCGGGCTGGGCTATGAGGTGCTCAGCCAGCGGAACCCCCGCTTGATCTACGCCTCTGTCAAAGGTTTTGGCTCGTTTGGTCCTTACAGTGACTATAAGTGTTTCGAACAAATTGCCCAGGCGACGAGCGGAGCCATGAGCGTCACCGGCTGGCCGGATGGCCCCCCGACGGCGAATGGAGTCAATGTTGGTGATTCAGGCACGGGCATGCACACCGTTATTGGCATTTTGGCGGCTGTTGTGCAGCGGCAACAGACGGGCCGTGGGCAGCGGGTCGAAGTGGCCATGCAGGAAGCGGTACTGAACTTAACCCGGGTCAAGTTCACGCCGGTGTTGACCACGGGCCAACCTATGCCGCGTGTCGGCAACGGCTCGTTTGCCGGGGGCTTTGCCAATACCTTGCGCTGCGCCCCAGGCGGTGCGAATGACTATGTCTATTTAATGATCCCGCCAGATAATCCACCCATGTTCGTGAGTGTGGCGCGGGCCATTGGTCGCGAAGAGTTGCTCACCGATCCGCGCTTCAGCACGCCCCAGGCACGCACGGCCAACCGCGAGGCGTTAGGCGACATCCTCGAAGCCTGGACCAGTCAGCGTGACAAGCGGCAGGTGATGGAGACTTTGGCGAGTGCCGGGGCGGTCTGCGGGGCCGTACTTGATACGGGCGAAGTCTTGCAGGACGCGCATCTGCGCACCCGTGGTATGGTCCAGGACGTGGAACACCCCACGCGAGGACGATATGCCATGATTGGCTGTCCAATCCGTTTGGCGGAATCGCCGGTGGAGATACGTCCAGCGCCGCTGCATGGGGAACACACGGCACAGGTGCTGGCGCAACTGGCAGGCTGCACCCCTCAGGATATTGAGCGCTTACGCGCTGCCGGGGCCGTGTAGTGCGGTAGGGCAAGGCCCTTGAAAAAGCTGATGTGCACGGGGCCGTGACCTCGTGCGGAGGTAAGGAGAGGTGTCATGGGACGACTCGATGGGAAAGTCGCATTGATTAGTGGTGGTGCTCGCGGTCAGGGGGCAGTGGAAGCCAGACTCTTTGCGCGTGAGGGGGCGAAAGTGCTTTTTGGGGATGTGCTCCATGACGATGGCAAACGCGTCGAGCAAGAGATCCGCCAGGCTGGTGGAGAAGCGACGTATGTCCACCTTGACGTGACCAGCGAAGCTGACTGGCAGCGCGCGGTAGACACGAGCATCACTCGTTATGGCAAGCTCGATATTCTGGTCAACAACGCCGGTATCCTCCGACGCAACACGATTGAGGAGACCAGCAAGGCACTCTGGGAAGAGGTCATGGCGGTGAATGCTACGGGGGTGTTTTTGGGCACCAAATACGTCATTCCAGCCATGCGGCAGGCTGGTGGGGGATCGATTATCAACATCTCATCGATTTCGGGTATGGTGGCGGTCGGTGCGCCAGCCTATAACGCCTCCAAAGGCGCCGTGCGGGTCTTCACCAAGGTCACGGCGATTCAGCATGCCGTAGACAAGATCCGCTGCAATTCCGTGCATCCCGGGCCTATCGAGACACCCATGACGGCGGAACGCTTGACTGAGCCGCAGCATCGGACGCAGGTGTTAAGCCAGATCCCACTGGGCCGTATCGGACGACCTGAAGACATTGCGTACGGTGTGCTGTACCTGGCCTCGGACGAGGCGGCGTTTGTCACTGGATCGGAGTTGGTCATCGATGGTGGATTCACGGCGCAATAGCACGTCAGCCCTTGCTGGACAGACACACGCCCTCGCTAGGTTGGAGCAGGGGCAACCCGCACGTACCTCGTGCCGGGCGTTGGCCTCCTGCCCATCCGCTGTGTCACATCCCTCAGCATGTGAAAGCGTATTACGATCCGTTCCGCAAAAGAATTCCGGTAGGTCGGGCTTGTGCTTGACGATGCGGCTTACTTGTTGAAAACTCCTTCGTCCTCAAGCTGTTTCAGCGCTCTGACTGCGACGCTGTAGGCCACTCCGCCACCCGGCACCGCGGCGGCTTTAATGACGTCAAACAACTCTTCTCGCGTTGCCCCATGCTCTACGGCCCGACGCATGTGGGCCACCACGCCGTATTCCAGGCTTCGGGAGGCGAGGATACCAATAATGACAAATTCTTTGACTTTGATGGACAGTGGCCCGACGTCGCCGACGCTGAGGCGGCGCACTTCGGCACGGGCCGCCGCATACGCCGGATCAAGCTGGGCAGCCCAGTCCATTTCCGTGTACCCATAGGGATTTTGCATTGCGACGCTGTCGCTCATCGTTTGTGTCCTTCCTTGCGCCATGTCAGTACGCGGCGAGAATACGTGGGTTCTACGCTCTCGATTACTACCATGCATGCAGCGCATGCGCTGCTGGTGGCTTCAACGTTGTACAGCTATCCGCATGGGTGTCCGGTCATTTGTCGCACCACATTGGCTGTCAGACGGCACCCAATGGGAGGGTCAAGCAGAACGATAAGGATGTATCTAAAGTCTCTATGAAAGCACGGGGTTGTTGCCTTGACTCCTGCGGTGGCGTCTGCAAGGCAGCACACGCCTGCTCTGTTACATCAGATGCCAGCGCGGCTGCGCAGCGGCAGCCACGCGCAGGTGCTCAACCAGCCAGTCACGTACCCCGGCGGCAAGGTAGAAGGTCGGCCTGAGCAGATCGGCCTCCACACGAATCAAGCCTTCTG
The DNA here is from genome assembly GCA_963773125.1 of uncultured Gammaproteobacteria bacterium. Classification (GTDB taxonomy): domain Bacteria; phylum Tectomicrobia; class Entotheonellia; order Entotheonellales; family Entotheonellaceae; genus CAVZBC01. The sequence continues at coordinate 62,875 of CAVZBC010000095.1, forward strand.
CGAGCGCCTGCCTGGCCAGCGACGTATGTGGCAAGACGCGTGTGCCCACGCGTAAGGTGGCAAAGGCGGGCGTTGCCTGGCGCAAAAAGGCCAGTTTCTGCTCTACCGTAGCGCGCGTCTCACCAGGATCGCCAAAGTTCATAGACAGGGTGAAGGGGAAGGCGCGCTGGTGGCACAAGCTGGTCAGTCTTGCCAGTGGCTCGAGATGGGCTTCGAGCTCGGAGGGTGTGTTCCCATACCCCGCTGTGCCGGTAATCAGGGCCAGGGAACAGCCCGAGCGCCGCATCAACTCTATGAGCTCGGCATCGCACTCGCCAGGCTGCAGATAGCTGTTCCACCTGATGCGCACGTTCGCCTGCAGGAGGGCCTGGCAGAGCTGCCTTGGCCTGAGGCAATGGTATGTTGAAGCCGGAGTCAATAAAGAACACTTTGCGAATCCCAAAGTCACGCTGCAGCCGGCGGACTTCTTCTACCACGTCAGCAGCTGGCCGTATACGCCAGTTTTCGCCGCGCTGCTTGCTCTGCCCGTCCTCCGTCGCATAGTAGTATGGCGCCAGCTTGTTGACAACGCCAATGCCAAAGCCCGCCTTGTCATAACGCTGCAGGTCGAGAAGGTCCAGACGCGGTGGTGTCTGAAAGTGTTCTGTGAAGTGCGCTTCCTGCACCACGGTACGGCCGTCTTCACGGTAGACCAGGCCGGGAAGGGTGGTATACGGTGTGCCGCTGTCCAGGCAGTCAACGAGCTGTGCGAATGACGCCGTCGCATCCCCCGCCAGACCCAGGTCTGGCGCCACATACTCGAAGCAGGCGGCAGGCAGGATACTGAACGCCGGCCCGCCACAGACCACGGTGGCGGTGCTCACGGCCCGCAAATGCTCGATCAGGTCTCTGACCGCTGGGATGTGCCAGACCGGGTGTAAGGCGCTTTGATTATCCAGGTTGCGCAGCGACAGACCAATGACATCAGGTTGAAAATGCCGCACGGCTGCCGTTGCATCCTGTACGAGCGTCTGCAGAGAACATCAGATCAACGACCTGCAGGGTATGACGTGTCGTATCCAGGTGCGCCGCCACATAGGCCAGACCAACCGGTACAGGCCGTACAGTCATACGGTCCATATAGCGGTCTGCCTGGTTGGTGGCAATCAGTAACACGCGCATGCTGCCGTCCTCTTAGACCTCGCGTAGATGGACCAGATAGCCTGCCAACTGCCGTCGAGCGGTAGGAGAAAACGCCGTGGCATACTCGGGATCCTGCAACAACTTGCCCACCAGTTCTTGCAGGTAACTGCCGGCCCGATCGGGGAAGCCGGCCTGGTAATCGCGCAGCGACTTGGATAGCAAGGGCCGATGGCTTGCAGACACGTGTGGGGTAAGGGCGCTCATGTGTTGCTCATACGCCGCCACTTTTTCAGGTGCTGGCGGTTCTGGCAGGGCGAGGGGATGACTTTCCTCTACGTCCAGAGCGACGAGCGCGAGGCTTCTGAGGCTGTCAATGGCAACTCGTAATTCCTGAAGAACCGTGCTCTCGTCCATGGTGTTTGCCTCCCTTAAGGCAGGGGGTGATGGTGACGGTACTCTGCTGTCCCAGGCGTCGGGACAGTCGGTGACTCGCGGTGTCAGACCATGCCCTTTCTTATAGCCGATTCTGGAGCAATTATCCAGTCATTCCAGGCAGACAGCAGGGAGCCGACGGCACATTTTTGCCCACATAGGCTGTAGATTGTGCCGGGTCGGTCGTGTATACTGTCGGCACGCCGCAATACTGGTCGGTTGGCGTGATACGCAGCAACTGGAAGGGGGAATTGATTATGGCAGCGAGTCAACAGGTGAAAGACGGTATTGCAACCCTGGAGCGCAACGTCGAGGCAGGGCTGGCATATTTCCAGGGGCCGGGTGGTCAGGCCAAGGTCAGAGTAGGCAGATGGGGACCGCGCGAGGTGCTGTGCCATCTGGTGTGGTGGCATCAAGCCACGGTCGAAGGCATGGAGTCTGTATTGTCTGGCGGTGACCCGTACCGCTTCTACGCCTCGGTCGACGAGATGAACGCCAGAGCGGTGGGACGGTTAGCCGGGAAAAATATCAACCAACTGGCGGACCTGGTACGCCAGTTCCAGGCGCGCCTGGGAAAAGCCGCGCAGGCGCTTCCAGATCCGCAGGTAACCGTTTTAGTGTTTGGCGACGGCAGCGGGCGCTCCGTCTTGCAGCGCCTGGAAACCATGGCGCATCACTGGGACGAACACCTGAAGGAACTGCAAGCGCTGAGCGCCGCATAACTCGCCTGGCAGATGGCTCGAGCAGGAGGAGAGAGCATGCCTGCCGCTCTGGCTGGCCTGCTACTCCTTGGGTTTGTGCTTCTCAATCAGCGTGACGACCCTGGGATCGATGCGGTCTAAGGGGCGGCCTGCGTCCCACAGGGCAATGCCCAGGTGGGCGTCGCGGGAGAGCCGGTCGAATTCAGGACTGCTACGCCACTGTTGCTCTAATTCGTCAAAAAACGCCTCGAGATGGGTTTTCTCAAACATCGTGTGGACCTTTGCTTCCAGCGCACATGAACAGCGGGGCCAGTCCATGACTGGCCCCGCTATTGTTTCTCACTCTTGTAGCGCCTGTTGCTCAGTCAGCAAGCGGCTGCTTACTCATCGCCCAGGGTGGAATTCCCCTTATCAAGAATGCCCTTCACCTGCTGTGCAAACGCCACCAGCTCTTCGTTGGAGGGCATGCCTTCGCTGAGCAGTTTTTCCTTGAATTGATGGAAGAGCCACTCCTCGTTGCGGCCATGGGGAATCTCGAAGAATGTCCGCCCAAACTGCGGCAATTCGCCCGGTCCGAAGTAGCCTTTATCCATGAAGGTGTAGCCTTCCAGTAGAGGCGTACCTTTCCCCAGTACCTCACCGGTGGCGACATAGTGCTCCATCACCGGATGCATACCAAAGCGCTGGATAGGGCAGGTCTTCATACACACGGCGCAGCCGTCATAGCGCGCCATGACTGGGCGGCAGCGTTCATAGATGAGTTTGTTCTTTTCCACCCCGCGCCACCATACCTTGTCGCGCACAATGGCGCGCCCCGGGCAGCGGTCTACACAGACCTGACAGGTCTGGCAGAACTTGTGGATGCCGTAGTCTACGGGCTCATCATAGGTTATGACGGCATCGGTGGTAATGAGGGCCAGTCTGGCTCTAGAGCCAAAGTGGGGAGAGAGGAGCTGGCCGTTGGCGCCTAGCTGCCCCAAACCGGCGGCAACGAACATGGGGATGTAGGGAGCACTGTTGTCATTGGGGCTGTGGACCTGGGCATGGTAGCCAAGCGTGCGGATATAGTCCGCCAGGTCGAGCAGTAGTGCCCCTTCCATCTCGTACGTGCCAAAGTGGGCAAACTCGGCGTCCATGCTGGGGAGGGACTGCGTTTGCACGTAGTCTTGTTCCAGCGCCAGACAGATGACATGCTCGTATTTCGCCCAGCGTTTCTTGCTGGTGTAGGTTTGCCGGTAGTCATACTGGGTGAAACCCACCTCACCAAAGCCTAACTCCCGCGCCTTACGGCGAATGTCCTCGGTGACATCCTTACCCGGTACGGCCTTGCCCGTCGGTTCAATCTCACCCGTGACCGCCGCCGCATCAATGAGCGGCTCGCTGACCTGGTCGTGATATTTACGATATTCGATCATTTCTGGACTGTATACCGTCCACACCCACTGCCGATCAGCAGCCTTCTCAATGTTCTGCGTCTCCTGGGGATAGACCCGGCTGTAGAAGCTCAGGTCGCTCTCCCGCATGGGAATGCCTGGGACACTGACCAGATCCTCTGCAACTGGAATCTGTACGTCCGCATCCCCGTGTTTCCTGCCTGGGCGTGTGACAACGTGATGTACCGCTTTTGCCATTGCAATTCCTCCTGGAGCATGAGGCAAGACCAACACATTTTCCTGCAGCATATGCTTCTTAGAAAAGCACGTCAAGGAAAAATAGATTCTTTGACGTTATAGCACAAAACTCTGCATGGCTGCATGCCAGTGCAAATCGTTGCCAGGGAGCCTGGGCGATATTGCGCATCAGCACTTTTCGCCATACATTTTTCTGCTAGTATGCTGGTGTCGATTTGCCACATTTATTTAGGGGCGGTACAGGCCTTTTTCCCGAAGAATTTTTGTCCCAAGCCGTGCGACCGCAATATATTTTCGTTTATGATCGCCTCTACGAGCGTGGTACCATGACGCTATTCATGGCCTGCGCCGTATGCGCAGCTGACGAAAACCCTCTGGGCTGGTAACGTACCTATCAACGATGGAGATGATAGGCATGACCTATGTGATTGCAGAGCCGTGCATCGACGTGCAGGATCGGGCGTGCGTGAGCGTTTGTCCGGTAGCGTGCATCCATTTTGACCCAGGGCAGGACCGCAAGCTCTACATCGACCCGCAGGAATGCATTGATTGTGGTGCATGCGAGCCGGTATGTCCAGTTGAGGCGATTTATGCGGAATTTGACCTACCCTATAAATGGCGGAAGTATGCGGACATTGATGCGCTCTGGTATCGCGATAAAGCTGCAGCACGGGCCATAGTGGAGGCTATGAAAGCTGGGAGCTAGGGGAGATTCTGCTGGTATTGTGCACCGGCCTCGGGATATGATGCGGACATACAGTGCAAGGGAAGGAAGGCTTCATGGCTACTTTAGAAGAGCGGTTCCAAAAAGGCTTGGAGATGCGGCAGCGCCTGGCCGGGGGCCAGGGGCGCATGTTCCAGGGAGCTGTGCCTAGTGCCTATGAGCTGGCTCCAGATATGTACCGTATCAGCACGGAGTGTCTGTACGGTGCCATCTGGAGTCGTCCGGGCCTGGATCTCAGGTATCGAGCCATGGCGACCCTCACTGTCGCCGCCATCCAGCTCGCCACCCCACAGGTCCGAGCGCACGTACGCAATGCGCTGAACGTTGGTATCACGCCAGAGGAGATCATGGAGATATTGATGATGGTCGCCTTTTACGGTGGTATACCGGCGGCCTATAATGCTCTGGCAGTGTCCAAGGAGGTCTTTGAAGAGCACGGCTTGCAGGTGACCCTCCCCGCTACCTTCGATGCCACGGTTGCGCCGGACACCTTGTATGCCAGGGGAGTGGCCAAACATCAAGAGTTGATGCCCGACGTCTTCGGTTACCATCCTACGGAGCCCACACCGGAGGAGCACGCCCTCGACGTGCTGATGCAAGAGTACCTCTGGGGCGTTGTCTGGACCCGGCCCGGTCTGGATATGAAGAGCCGTATCGTCTGCGCCCTGGCCGCCATGGTGGTCAGGGGACAGTACGACCTGTCCGTTCGTCGCATGATCGAAGGCGCTCTGCGCCACGGCCTCAACAGAACGGAGATCATGGAAATCGGCATGCAGCTGGTGTTCTATGTCGGCATCCTTCCCTCCCGGGGCTTCATGCACATTGCCAAGACAGTCTTCAGATCGCCGGAGTTTGCGTCCCCAGACGACTCTGGGTCGTAGAGATAGAGAGAGGAGAGAGGGATGGAGGTCCGTCTCTCTGTCTCTCCCTCATGCCCTGTCAACGGAGGTGCCTGATGCGTATTTGCTCGTTTCTCCCAAGTGCCACGGAAATTGTCTATGCCTTGGGTTTGCAGGATCAGCTTTACGGCGTCACCTTTGAGTGCGATTATCCGCCAGCGGCCAGAACCAAGCCAATTGTGGTGCGCAGCATCTTTGGGGAGACGTCGCTGAGCAGCGCAGACATCAGCCAGCTCATTGGCCAGCGCCTGCAGGACGGGCTGGGCATCTATGACATTGATCAGGCCGCGCTCCACGAGGCCGCACCGGATCTGCTACTCACCCAGGCTATCTGCGAGGTGTGAGCCATCTCGACTCGGCAGGTAGCCGAGGCGAGTCTGGCACTGCCCAAGCAACCGGCGGTTGTTTCACTCGACCCGCAGTCGTTGGGCGATGTGCTGGAGGATATCCACCGCGTGGCATGTGCCACCGGCACCGAGGCGGTGGCAGCGCCGCTGGTTGCCAGCCTGCAAGCCCGTATTGACGCCGTTGCTGCCACTGCAGCCCGTGCCGCCGCCCAGCCCAGGGTCCTACACCTGGAGTGGGTCGAGCCCCTGATGTGTGGCGGACACTGGATCCCGGAAATGGTCGAACTGGCCGGCGGGACCAACTGTTTTGGCCGCAAAGACACCGGCTCGTTCCGCCTGGAATGGTCAGAGGTGATCGCCAGCCAGCCCGAGGTCATCATTGTCATGCCGTGTGGCTTCAATGTCGAGCGAGCGTGTCAGGACGTGCCCGTATTAGCCAAGCAGGAAGGGTGGGCAACATTGCCAGCGGTGCAACAAGGGCGGGTATATGTCATTGATGCCGGTGCCTACACCAGTCGCTCCGGCCCACGTCTAGTACAGGGCCTGGAAATACTCGCCGAGATGATCCATCCGGAGCTGTTTTCTGGCCTGATTCCACAGGGGGCAGGGGTACGGCTGGAGAGAGGCCTGTAAAGAGAACAAGGAGATACACGCTATGCCCATCGCGGTGCAAGAAGTAGCGACAGTCCTCGGGCTGTCTGTTGAGGAAGTGCAGCGGGGGGGGCTCAGGGCGTTTCTTGAGAAAGAGTTACGCGCGGTCCGCACAGAAATCCTGGCCATCTGTCAGAAGTATGGCGTGCGCTCGTGGGACGGGATGAATGAGTTGATCCTTACAGACCAGGTCGAAGAAGGCATAATCCTCGCGGATTTCCAGCGTGTCGACCATCTCACCGCGCGGGCTAAGCGGCTCCAAGCACTGCTTGAGCACGCCTAATGGGTGACCTCGACGAATTGGAGCGCATCGCTCGAGCAGAGTATGCCGAGGTTGTTGTGGACGTCTACCGCATCGATGCCAAGTTGCGCGTGCTTTTGATCGACGAGAGCTACTTGGACTTTTGGTGGTCCGAAGTGCAGGAAGGCCGGTTTGCCCACCATTGGAACCGGCAGCATGTAGATGGTACCATTCATCGTCATGACAACTCCCCGCATCGAAAGTGGCAGCATATCGAGACCTTTCCCCAGCATTATCACCGTGAGCGAGAAGATGCTGTCACTGCCAGCTTCCTGCCAGCAGAGCCGCAACAGGCTATACGGGTATTTCTGACGTTTTGCCGGGAGATTATCCAGGCCGGTGAAGGGCGCCTCTGAAGTTGCACACGCTACGCCGCTGCTGTCGAGCAAGCTGTCCTGAGGTTCTCCCATGGTCAAGGAATGGCTGGCAGTGGACTGTGGGCATTGCATAGCGCGTTCTCAAAAAATCTCGCCGGAGTAACCGCCCTGGGGGCCATCACTCCGGCGAGGATTGGAACCATTGCTATGCACAGGCGAGCCAGCAGCCAGGAGCCCCTGGCTGCCAGACGCCTATACCAGTACCGGGTCTTTAGACTTGGTGTACACCTGAATACGGCCGCGGGTGTGGTCCAGCACCGCAACGCGGTACTGCTCGTCCACTTTCACCGCGCACGGATGCGCAAACGACTTCTCAAACGTCCCGTGGTCATGGGCCACGGCCAGGGCGCGCTGGCGGATCATGTCCGGGTTGGACTGCAATTTCTCCTTGCCCCACTTCGACAGCTGGTTATCGCCGCTGAGGGCAGCAATGAAGCGGCCACTCGGGGCCAGGATCTGGACCCGGTTATTCTGCCGGTCGGCAACGTAAATCTCGCCGTCCTGGTCCACTGCCACGCCGCTCGGACGGTTGAACTGGCCCACACCGCTCCCAGACGACCCAAAACTGGCCTGCCACTGACCATTGGCCGTGAACTTCTGGATGCGGTCGTTACGCCAATCGGCCACGTAGACCAGGCCGTCCTGGTCCACAGCAATGCCCCAGGGCAGATTGAACTGACCCGGTCCGCTGCCAAAGCTGCCGAACTGGCCCTGGTATTTGCCTTCCAGGGTGAACCGCTGGACGCGGTGGTTGCCACTATCGGTCAGGAACAGCGTGCCGTTGCTGATGGCCAGCCCCGCTGGCTTGTTCAGCTCACCGTTGCCAGAGCCCGGCTTGCCCCATTTGCTCAGGAACTTGCCGTCTTTGTCAAAGATGGAAATGCGGTTCAGCCACTCGTCGGCGATATAGACATTCCCCGCATTGTCCAGGGCAATGGCGGTGGGCCACACGAACTGGCCGTCGCCTTCGCCATGGGAGCCAAACTCCCGGATGAACTCTTCGTTCTGCGTGCACATGGTCACCCGCACCCCATCGGGGCGGTTTTCATAGGACCGATTTAGCACATACACCACATCGTTGGCACCGAGGGCGAGGTCCACAGGATTGCGGAACCCCGTGCCGGCAAACTCATTGCGGCCCACGGAATGGCTGTAGGCAAACGTCCAGTCCTTCAACCCAAAAAAGTGTGTGCTCATAGCGTTTTCCTCGTCGTCAAGGCAGAGAGCTCCCCCCTCTCCCTCTCTCCGAGGAGGAGAGGGGCACAGGTCTCCTGCCATATCAATTCGTGTGTAGGAACTTCACTCGCTCATAAGTTGCCGCCGACAATCGGTGCCGGGTTCAGACCCAGCCAATCTTCCAGAATGGTCGAGTAGACCGAGCGGAAGTCGATGGTGAACTTCAGGTTCCCGCCCTCTTCCTGCTTGCTCGGCTCCAGGGAGGGATATTCGCCGTAGAGGCCGCCTTTGACCTTCTCGCCGATCGCAAAGGCAATACCAGCCGCGCCGTGGTCAGTGCCAGAGCCATTGTCCACAATGCGGCGGCCAAACTCGGAGAACATGAACAGCAGCACGTTCTCACTGGCTTGATGGGCGCGCAGGTCGTCCATGAAGGCCTTGACGCTGATCGGCACATCCACCCACAGTTTGTCATGCGCCGCTGCCTGGTTGGCATGCGTGTCAAAGCCGTTGTAGGGTGACGTGGTGTACAGGATACGGGTGCCAAAACCGGCCAGGTGCGTCTGGGCAATGTTCTTCATGTACTGCCCGACCGTGGAGTTGGGGTAGGTCACTGTCGACGCATACTTCTGCGGCGCCGTGGCCAGAATATCAGCTCCCTTCAGGGCATCCACACCGGTACGCCGGATGTAACTCATGGCATAGCCAGTGCCAATGGTGGGGCCGTACATGCGGGCAAACACGTCCAGGGCCTGCGTGCGCTGGTCCTGACCCTCGATGCCGGTCAACAGGCCGTAGGTCTCCAGATTGCCAACCGACGCCACTGGCACGCCGTCTTTGGCCAGGGCCCGGGGTAAGCCACGCCCAAAGTTGACGCCCGTCAGCACGTTTTCCGCCTGCGGGTCGAGTTCCTTAATGGCCTGGCCCAGCCAGCCCTCATTACTCACCTTGTCTGGCTCGCAGGTGTGCCAGATGTCCATGGAGCGGAAATGCGAGTAGCTCGGATGCGGGTAGCCAACACCCAGGAAGATGGCCATTTTGCCCTCGTCCCAGAAATGCTTTAAGGGCCCCAGCGTGGGATAGAAACCCAGCTCATTGTTGATGGGGATGACCTTGTCCGCCGGCACTGCCAGGGTGTGGCGGTAATCCCGATACAGACCGTTGGTATACGGGACCACGGTATTCAGCCCGTCGTTGCCACCCGACAGGGACAACACAACAAAAACATTGTCTTGTGCCATAACTCATTCCTTCGTTGTACGTTGTAAAAGCTTCACGTGTCAGCAGAACTGGAACTCTGACGTTGACGCCAGCATCTGGAACATTTCGCTACACCGGGTGGTAAACTCCTCACGCTCGGCAGAGGTACGGTGGCGCAACGCACCACCTCGCTGGGCATGAGCCACCAACTCGCGTCGGGTGTCCGCCGTGATGTTGAGACACCCCAGCATGTCAATGCATCCATCCACAAACGCCTCGGGGGACAGGCTCTGGCCGCGGTCCATGAGGCGGCTGACCATATCCTGCACGCCCGGCAGGTCGGTGCGGCCCAGGTAGGAGGCCGCATAGTTGATGCGCTCTACCAGGGTGCCGCTGTCAATCCATTCATGCCCGGTATGCCAGCCTTCTACGGTGGGCGGGTTCATCAGGTCCATGCCCATGTACTTGGGCTCTTGCGAAATTTCGAATAGCCCCGGCTTGAATTCATTGCGGTGCTCGCCCGTGGTGCGCATGATGCTCACCACGAGCTCGGCCGGACTTTTGACCTTGGCAAAGCGCACGTTCTCGGCCTTGAAAGAGTCCGAGGTGAACAGCGTCCGCAACATGGCCGTGATCTCATAGCCAGAGTCAAAGTAGGCCTTTTCCATGGCTTTGATGACGACGATATCCTTGGGCGGCGTCTGACGCCAGGACGGCACAGGCACTTCGTCGGCCACAAAGAAGTTGTACAGGTGCCGGGCAGATGAACCGGGCAGTAGCGGGCTGCGCGCACACAATGTTGAGAATATCTTCGCCGTTCCAGCGACCGGTCTGGCCCAGGAAGGTCTTCTCACTGTCGTCGTGGTCCGCCGGGTCATAGCGGAACTGCCACGGGCTACGGCCGTAGGGGAACGGCGGGTAGGCCGGGGCATTGTTCCAGCCGGTAAAGGCCCGGGCACAGGCTTTGACGTCGTCTTCCGTGTAGTTGAACGCTTCGTCCTTGCCCACACCCAGGGAGAACAGCTCCAGCAGCTCCCGACCATAGTTCTCATTCACCGCCACTTTGTGGCTTTCGGTATTGTCCAGGTAATACATCATGCCCGGACTGGTGGACAGGTGCATCAGCAGGTCGCGGAAGTTGCCCATGCCGTGTTCCCGGTACAGGGCGATCATTCTGCCCATCTCCTGCCCGCTGTCGATCTTGCTGTGACCGGTGCAGAAGATCATGTGCCAGAACAGGGCCATCTTCTCCTGGAGCTGGCGCGGCGTGTTGATCATGCGGTACACCCACTCCTGGACGTTCACCTCGATGGCTGCAGCCTGATTATACGACGGCGTGTAGCGCAGCATCAGGTCGTCTTCGATGGCGGGCTGCGACTCAGGGTTGAGCAACTGCTCTACCGTGACATCGTAGCCCTGCGCCGCCTGCGCTTCAATTTCCGCTCGGCTCGCCCCAAAACCGGCGCGGCGCAAGAGGTGCGCCATAAGTGCAATATCGTGTTGATTCGCCATTTCCTTCTCCTTCCCCTGTGTTTGCACAAACCATCTGGATCATGCAGATGGCTTGCTCCCCATGCTCCAAAGCTCCTCGGCCAAGAACCTCTCTGGCGTGCTTGACTGCCAATGTATGCAGGGTATCAAACATCGACACACCACACAAGCATACACCATAACCCCAACCCCTTCACGTGGTGATTGTGCTGTGCTGGCAGGAGCAGAGCCAGCGCCGGGGCAGCATGTCTCTGCTCTCCCAGATGGGCTCAGCGCGAAGTTGTCTTAGTGCTACGCTCACCGCATCACGTGTCCAGAATGCCCAGCCTCTCCCAGAGCACCAGGACAGTAAAACGGCCACCTACTGAGCCGTGCGCAACCTGAGGGTATCGCTCCATCAACCCAGAGTTAAGGCAGAGTAATACGTCCCTGTGTCGCTGTCAAGCATTACCTTTTGCGTCCTCCCAGACGAACACCGGAAACGCCAGCACGCTGTGCAAACCTAAAGCCTGATACATGGTGAAGGCCGGCGAGTTGGCTCGGCTGACGATCAAGGAGAGCGTCTCGTAATGGAGTGCCGCCAGCTGTGACATACTGTAGTGGAGAAGAAACTGCCCCACACCACGACGCTGGTAGGCCGGCAGCACCACCACCTGCACCAGGTGACTCTGTCGCGGCGCAATCTCTGTGACGACAATGAAGCCAATACCCTGGCCCCGGTGATGTACCAGTGCCGAGGCGCCGGGAACAAGACTGCCACAGCCGCCCTGGTTGAGGAGATTATCGAGTACCAGATGACAGCCTTCCACCGTCCGATAGAGGGCGTTCATCTCCGCATCGACACTGCCGGCATACGCCGCCTGCATAATCGCCGCTGCTGCGCGTGTCTGGTGACTTTGCCATGGCTCCAGGTATACGAGGGGAGGCGAGGGGGGCAACGCTGGCGCCTGGCGCAGTTCGATGCGCAGAAAGGCGCGCCAATAGGTCTGAAACCCCTCCTGCTCGAATGCCGGGATGAGCCAGGGACAGTCCATACTCAGCCCCAGGTTTTCGATACGCAGCGCGCCCCGCTGCCGCATGGCAGCAACAGTCTCTTGCAGGAGCGGCTCTCCTACCTCGGCATGGCTCCACTCTGGTAGCACACAGAGGTCAGCAATCCCTCCACGGTGCCCGCCGATCATGTACGTGGTGTACCCGACTGTCCGCGACCCGATCTGCACGGCTTTGCCTGGTACACCTCGGCGTTCCACCACCCGCCGGAGCGCGGCCAGCGCGTCTGAGATGTCCCACAGCAGTCGTGCACGCCACCAGCCGGCTTGATGTTGCCAGAGCTCTTCTAGCGCAGCAGGCGGGACATTGCCCAGGTCAACCACTCGCGGTCTGGGGGCTAAATCAGCGTGCATATGATTCGTACACTAAAGCAGTCCATAGATGCGCACCGCTGTCTTGACGTGGTCTGGGGGGTTCCCTACAATCAATGCCCGGCGAGCCTCGGTGTCAGAATCGTTCCCACGGCGAGCGTACCGGCCTCGCTACGCAGCTATCTCGAGTCTGGCGACGTCGACGCTGCGATCGTGTATCACACGGATGTCGGGATCGCACCCAGCGTGCGCGTGGCTTTCCCGCCGCTGCCCGAGCCGCGCGTCCTGTATCCGGCGGCGCTCTTGTCGGCGACGCCACATGCCGCCCGCTTCTTCGAGTACCTCCGATCCCCGGCGGCGGCCGCAATCTTCCGGCGCTACGGGTTCGGCATCGCGGCCGGAAACGAAAGGCGCGTCCCGGAAGCCGTGAAAGCCGCGTGACGCCGGAGCTGCTCCAGGTTGCCGCGTTCACGGTCGCGGCCGCCCTCGCGGCCACTGCCCTGGCGGTTCCTCCGGCAATCGCGATCGCGTGGATTCTCGCGGCCGCTTCCCGGGCGCGCCCTCCTCGAAACGATCGTCTCGCTGCCCCTCGTCGTGCCGCCGGTCGCCACGGGCCTGCTTCTCCTTTACGTGTTCGGCCGCCGCGGACCACTCGGCGCGGCGCTCGCGCTGGCTGGGCTCGACGTCGTCTTTACCTGGCGTGGCGTCGTGCTTGCGATGGCCATCGTAACTGCCTGATCATGCCCGCACCGCGCGCGCCGCGTTCGAACAGGTCGATTCGCGCTATGAGCAGGTGGCGGCGACGCTCGGCGCGAGGCCGTTGAGAGTGTTCTTCTCGATCAGCCTTCCGCTCGCGGCTCGCGGCGTCGTGGCGGGTGCCGTTCTGGGGTTTGCGCGGGCGCTCGGCGAGTTCGGCGCGACCATCATGATTGCCGGAAACATTCCGGGCCGGACGCGAACGCTGGCGACGGCCATCTACTCATACACGGAGACCGGCCGCGATTCGCAGGCCGCCGCCGTCGCAGCGGTGTCGATCAGCCTGGCCTTCGTGGCGGTTGCGATCTCGAACCGGCTGGCCGGCGCCGCACGCTGACGATGCTGATGCTTGACGTCCACCTCGTTCAGGGTGCCTTCACGCTGAACGTCGGGACCAGGATCGACGCCCGGGCGGTAGCGCTCATCGGGCCGTCGGGGGCCGGCAAGACGACGCTGCTCGAAGCGATCGCGGGTCTCCGACGCCCGCAGCGCGGCACGATCGCGGATTCCTGATCATCTTCCTCTTTTCGTCGGCCCACGGCGTGAATCTGGCGCCGCATCAACGCCGCATCGGGTATGTGCCGCAGGATGTGGCGCTATTTCCCCACATGAACGTCCGCGCGAACCTGCTGTACGGCGCCGCGAGGAACCGCGACGGCCGCGACGCCGGGGCCGAGCGGCCCACGCTGGATCGCATTCTGGCGATGCTCGAGATCGAGTCGCTCATGAACGCGGCGTCAAGGACCTGTCGGGCGGCGAGCGGCAGCGCGTCGCGCTGGCGCGCGCGCTCCTGTCGGCGCCGGATCTCCCTCCTCCTCGACGAGCCGCTGGCGGCGGTGGAGGTCCCGCTCCGCCGCCGCATCATTCCGTACCTGCGGCGCGTGCGCGACGAGCTTGGCGTGCCGCTCGTGCACGTTTCGCACGACCTTGCAGAAGTCGAGCTGGTTGCGGACTGGGTGATCAGAATGAATGGAGGAAGGGTCGTCCGCTCGGAAAAGGGCGAGCGACCCCTCCCTTCTTACTGAGTCGTCCGGCGTGCCGGAGGGGCCGCGGGCGGTTCGATGTTCACCGGCCGGCCGTCGACGAACACGTGCGTGATCTTCGTCTTCTCGTCGAAGAGATCGCCGTCGCATGACGAGCAGTTCGCGATCTTGCCCTTTTCGATCGATCCGAGGCGGTCGCCGCGCCCGCGATCGTGGCGGCGTCGATCGTCAGCGCGCGGACGGCGGCATCCGCCGCCAGACCGGCCTTGACGGCCCTCGCCGCGTTCGTGACGAAGTCCTTCGGATCCTCAGCCCGCCGACTCGAACGCGAACAGGACGCCCGGCTTTCGCGAGCTCGGCCGGCAGTCTTCGGCGCGTCGGCGCGCGGTCGCGGAGCGCCCGCAGCGGCTCGTCGTCGTCCGGCGCGAGCGCGCGCGGCCGACGGGGATAGTTCAGGCTGTAGGATCACGCGCGCGTTCTGCGCCTTCAGATCCGCCGACGACCTGGTCGCCTCGCGGCGCGCCGGTGACGATCGGGTCGAGCTTCAGCTCTTCGCCATCTTCAGCGCGCGCAGAATCTCCCGCGCCTGTCGGCCTCGAACGCGACCGGCATCGTGCCGTCGATCGCCGGCTGCAGCGCGTCGAGCGCGGGGTTGAAGACCGGCCGCGGGTCGCCGGCTTTACGCGCTGATTCGATCGGTCGGCCGCCTGGTAGTGCTGCGCGTCGAGGAACGCCTGCCGGACGAACGCGATGACGCCCATCAGCGACTCGGGATACCCGTCGCCGCGCGGCCGCTCCGGGAACGCGACGTGCAGCGCCACCGGCGTCTTCGACGACGACCAGGCCGCGCCGCGGTTCGGCGAGGCCCCGATCTGCGGGTCGTCGGGCGGCGCGGCGACGTTCACGAGCGCGCTCTGGCCGGAGATCACTTCGCCGGGTGGCATCGCCAGCACGGATCGTGATGCCGGCCGCCGCGAGCGACGTCAGGCTGGCCACGTCGGCGGACGTACTCGCCGCCTCGAGCTGCGGCCTGCAGCATGCTGCTCGCGCTTCCAGCGCTCGACTTCCTCGGTCGTCTCGAAGCTCCGGCGCCTGCGCGCGCGGGAGCTCATGCCGGCCGTCGTCCCCATGTCGATGAGGCCCGGGTACACGGTGAGGCCCGCGCCGTCGATGACGCGGGCGTCAGACGGAACCGCGACGGATGCGCCGACCGCCTCGATCGATCCCGCCGCGCATGACGATCGTTCCGGACTCGATCGGCGCGCCGGCCGCGGTGACGATCCGCGCGCCGCGGATGGCGGTGGCGAACGGCGCCTGGGCCCGCGGCCGCGCAACGACGATGAAGCGGCCGCGAGGGCCGCGGCAGTGCAACAGGAAATGTTTACGCATTGCCTACGGCCTCGCCATGAAGCGCTCGTAGAGCGCCTGGTGCTTGTTGTCGAGGTCGACGTTCTTGCCCGCGATGACGACGTGCGTGATCGGCGTGCGCATTTCGAGCGGATCGCCCTTCGACACGAGCAGGTTCGCGATCTTGCCGGGCTCGATGCTGCCGATCCGATCGGCGACGCCGAGGATCTCGGCCGCGTTGATCGTCAGCGCCTTGATCGCCTCGTCGCGCGGGAGCCCCCACGCGACCGACATGCCCGCGTTGTACGGGAGCAGCCGGGCGTTGGTGCTGTCGCCCGTGCGAACGCGAACTTGACGCCCGCCTTGACCAGCTCGCCCGCCGCCTCGTAGCTCGCCGCGTGGAACATGTCCTCGCGCGACGGCAGGCGTGCAGGATCGGCCCCGAGGATGACCGGGATGTTCTTTTCCTTGAGCAGCGGCGCGACGAGCGACGCCTCCATCCCGCCGGTGAGCGACGATGCCACCTGACGCGTTCGGCGAATGCCACCGCATCGCGGATGTCCGGCTTCCGGTTCGCGCCGCGTAACAGCGGCGCCTGCCGCTCGACGACCGGGACGAGCGCCTCGAGCGACCAGTTGGTCCGGCGCTGATCCTTCGGCACCTTCGCGTACGCCGCGCGCATCGTCCAGCAGCCGGGCGAGCCGATCGAGCTTCTCGTCGCGTTCCTTCTTCAGGTCGTCGTAGCTGCGCTCGGCTCCTGCTGCGTCGGCGGCGGCCGCGACGGCCGCCACCGCGGCCGATCGTCGGGAACTGGAGGGTCACGCCGACCGTCGGCCGGACGGCTGCTCTCTTCCCACGTCCAGCCGTCGAGATTCATCACCGCGACCTGGCCGCCGAGCATGCCGCCGCCGGGCGTCACGGCCACCGTCGTGACGCCGTTGGCGCGCGCGACCGGGATCGCGTCGCTGTCGTTGTGATACGCCACGACGGCGCGCAGCTGCGGGTTGAAGTCGAGCATCTCGCTGACGTCGTCGAACCCGCCGGGCCAGGCTCGGCCAGGCCGATCGTCGTCCGCGCGTTGATGAAGCCGGGATAGACCTCGGCGCCGGCCGCGTCGATCACCTGCGCCCGGCCGGCACGGTGACGTTCGCGCCGACGGCCTCGATGTTCGTGCGCGGATGACGATGGTGCCGCGCTCGATGGCCGGCCTCGTGACCGGGAGGATTCTTGCGTTGGTGATCGCCCATACGCCGCCGGCGCCGGCTCTGGGGCCAGGGTGCTCGTGGTGCTCGACGGCGCTCGTGGTGCCCGTGGCCCGTACGTGCCCGCGGTGCCGATTGCCGCTCGAACCGCTCGAGCCGTTGCCGTCGTCCTTCGGACCGCTCGGCCGGCGTTTCGAGGCTTGCGGCGGCTCCGCGTCTCGGTCGCCGTCGGCGCTCGACGCTCCTGCTCTCGGCGTTGACCAGCGTCTCCTTCTCCTTGCGCGAGCTCGGTCAGCCGCCGCTCATCGTCCAGCCGGTCGTAGTACGCGATCCCGTCGATGTAGGTGCGCTCGACGATGGCGTACGAGCTGAGCGGATGGTGGCGTCCAGATCGACGACGTCGGCGTCCTTGCCGACCTCGAGCGAGCCGACGCGGTTGTCGATCCGCAGCTGCTTCGCCGGGTTGATCGTGACGAGCGCGAGCGCTTCGTCGTCGGTCAGACCGCCCCACTTCATCGACTTGGCGGCTTCGGTGTTCAGATGGCGCGCGAGCTCGGCGCTGTCGGAGTTGATCGAGACGAGCACGCCCTTGCGGGTCATCAGCGCGGCGTTGTACGGGATCGCGTCGATCGCTTCGATCTTGTAGCCCCACCAGTCGGAGAAGGTGGACGCGCCGGCGCCGTGCGCCGCGATCTCCTTCGCGACCTTGTAGCCTTCGAGCACGTGCTGCAGCGTCGCGATCTTGAAGCCGAACTCGTCGGCGACGCGGAGCAGCATCAGGATCTCGTCGGCGCGGTAGCAGTGCGCGTGCACGAGCCGCTTGCCTTCGAGGATCTCGACCAGCGGCTCGAGCTGCAGATCGCGGCGCGGCGCGATCACGTTCTGGCCGCCGCCTTCTTCTCCTCGTAGTCCTGCCACTCCTTCTGATAGGCCTTCGCGCGCGTGAAGGCGTCGCGGATCACGAACTCGACGCCCATGCGCGTCGCCGGGTAGCGGCGCGGGCCCGGTCTGGCCGCACTGCCGCATGTCCTTCGGGTTCTCGCCGAGCGCGAACTTGATGCCGGGCATCGCGCCTTCGAAGAGCGAACTCCTCCGCACGCGGTCTTGCCCCAGCGCAGCTTGATCACCTAGTTCTTGCCGCCGATCGGGTTGGCGCTGCCGTGCAGCACGTTGGCCGTCGTCACGCCGCCGGCGAGATCGCGGTAGATGTTGATGTCGGTCGGATCGAGCACGTCCTCGATGCCGGTCATCGAGCTGACCGTCGTGCCGCCTTCGTTGATCGAGTCGGCGGCGATGTGCGAGTGGCGTCGATGATGCCCGGCGAGACGAACTTGCCGCTGGCGTCGACGATCTCGGCGCCGGCGGGAACGGCACGTTGGCGCCGACCGCGGCGATCTTGCCGTCGCGCAGGACGATCGTGCCGTTCTGGATCGTGCCCCTCGTGACGGTCAGGATCGTGCGCGCCGCGGATCGCGACGACCGACGGCGGTACGCGTCTGCGCGCGCGGGCGCGGCGCGCGGCGACCGCCGAGCAGGCGAGAGCACACGAGGAGACGACAGCGACGCACGACGGCGAGCAGACACAGATGGCATTCTCCTTCGCGCACGGGCGTTGCCCCAGGACCGGCGATAACTCGTATCACGCTTACGCGTTGCTCGGTTTGCGCGGCTGGCTGGAACAGATACTGATCGAACCATTCGAGGTTGTGCTCCATCGTCGCGCGATGGCTCTTCGGCTTCGACGGCCCGTGGCCGATGCCGCCGAAGCCCTGGTAGACGATCAGCTTCGTCGGGACGTTGTTGTCCTGCGAGTCCCTGATACAGCTCGTACACGTTCGGCAGCGGCACGCGCTGGTCGGCCGCGCCGTGCTGAATGAGCGTCGGCGTCTTCGCCTGCTTGATGTAGGTGATCGGCGACGTCTTCGCGTAGATGTCCGGGTCGTCCCACGGCGTCGCCTTCAGGTACTGCCGCGTGAACGGATGGATGTCGGTGTTGACGTAGTAGGTCATCCAGTCGGAGATGCCGGCGCCGACCGAGATCGGCCTTGAACCGCGCCGCGTCGTGCGTCGTCGAGGAACGCGGAGATGTAGCCGCCCTGGCTCCAGCCCATCGTGCCGACCCGGGCGCGGATCGACGAGGCCCTTGCGCGACGAGCGAGTCGATGCCGGACAGCGACGTCCCACGCGTCGCCGACGCCGAGGTTGCGGACGTTCAGCGGCGCGGAACTTCTCGCCGTAGCCGGCGCTGCCGCGGTAGTTCGGCTCGAGCACGAGGACGCCGCGCGGCACCCACACGTCGATCGGATAGACCGACCC
>CAVZBC010000096.1:0-74776 GCA_963773125.1 uncultured Gammaproteobacteria bacterium
CAGCATGGAGTGGCTGGTAGAGCCTGGGCGATCCTGTTCGCCTATCCTCCTCTGCACCGTGCGTCCCTGGGAACGGGGAGGTGCGAAGCGTGCAGAAAAGTACCGACGCCTGGACGCCGCATCTGGACGCCGGGCGAGAGGAAGCGCGCTATGGGTAACACGGTGAACACCTACAAACCTCGTGAAGTCAAAGGGGCCAAAGCGGCTGAGAGGCCCTCACCAAAATGGTATGTGGGCAGGATGGGCCGCTCTGGAGTCTGCCCATCAACAGGACAGAGGCCCACCGGGGGAGAGGGTGACCCTAAGGCGTGTGATGCTCCAGCGGGTGGAACACGGTAAGCCCCATGGGTTGTCGGCGCAGCCGACTCAACCTGCCGTAAGGCAGGCCAATGCCCAGGGGGTAAGGGATGTGGGAGCAAGCGAAGGCCCGCCGGTAATCGGAGGGATAGGACCGTCAAGAGCGATGGAGATATCCACCCTGAAAGGGTGCTGACTTCCCACCGGTCGAAGAGGAAGAGAAGGAAGCAAGGCGATGGGACACACGGTCCGCACGGTAGGGTCGCCAGCGACACCGCACGACCGTGGCTTTCCGCCGACTGTCTGGTCCCAGGTCGACTGGAAAAAGGCGGAGCGGAGCGTCCAAAACCTGCGCGTTTGGACTTCCGAGCGGCCAAGGAGCAACGCGGGGGCAGCAGGTGCGGAACCTGACCAAACTGCTCCTACGCAGGTACGCCAATCGGTTAGTGTCGGTCCGGCGCATCACCCAGGTCAACCGTGGAAGGCACACGCCAGGGTGGACGGGGAACGGCTGACCACGCCCGATGAGCGGGCGAAGGGGGTCGATGACCTCCGGCAGTATCAGCCCTGGAAGCCGCTCCAGTACGGCGCGTCTCTAGCCCAAGGCCAACGGGAAGCAACGGCCTCTCGGTATCCCGACGCTGCGTGACCGGGTGCTGCAAATGATGGTCAAAAACGCCCTGGAACCTCGATTTGAAGCGGAGTTTGAAGCGCAAAGCTACGGCTTTCGCCCCGGCCGCTGCTGCCAGGATGCTATCGAGGAGGTCTACGTGGCCGGCCCTCAATAATGGTGCGGTAGGCCACTACCACTACATCCTGGACGCCGATATCCAAGGCGCCTTTGACCACCTCAGCCACGACGTCATCCTCCACCGCATTGGCCCGCTGCCAGGGCGGGAGCTGATCAAACAATGGCTGCAAGCCGGTGACTGGGAACACGGCACGCTGCACCACACGATGGAAGGGACGCCCCAGGGGGCGTGATCAGCCCATTGCTGGCGAATATCGCCCTTGATGGACTGGCCACACGACTGGGGAAAGGCTACCGGGTCGCCCGGTATGCCGACGACATCCTCGTGAGGGCACAAAGCCTGCCCGCCATGGAGCAGGCGTGCCCCGTGGTTATCGCCTGTCTCGACGAACGGGGTCTGGCGCTCCATCCGGAGAAGACCCGCCTTGTCCAGCGGACCGAGGGCTTTGACTTTCTCGGGTTCCATGGCAGATGCGGGGGCAGAAACTCCTGATCACGCCCCAGAAACAGCAGGTGCAAGCACTCCTTCAGGCGGTCCGGTCCTGGCTGCAAACCCCTCAGACCGTCTCCGCAGAAGTCGTGACTCGCCATCTGCACCCGCTCCTCCGAGGCTGGGCCATGTACTACCGCCATGTGGTCAGTAAACAGACCGTCCAGACAGTGGACGACCACATCTGGAGGGCGCTGTGGCGCTGGGCGAAACGCCGGCACCCCAAGAAATCGAAGCGGTGGACCTATCGCCGATACTTCGAAGTCGGGAAGTACGGCGCCACGTTCTATGCGAACAGTCGCGATAGACGTGGCAAGACCATCCGCCTCCGACTCGCACGGATGCCTGCCATCCCCCTTGTCCGCCACGTGAAGGTAAAAGGCCGCGCGAGCCTGGACGATCCCACCCGGAAAGCGTATTGGGACAGCAGGCGCTGCAAGATGGGGTCGTCAACGCGTGGCCAAAGGTAGCACGCTCTATGGAATCGCCGCCGCCCAGCGGTGGCAATGTCTGGGGTGTGGCCAAGCCCTGTTCGATGGCCAGGCGGTCCCTCTCCCTCACTGCATCCCGGTGCACGCCGGGGGAAGTGATGAAAGAGAGAACCTCCAATGGCTCCACGCAGCCTGCCATCGCCAACGACACCGACAAGGCGTCACTGCCGGTCCATCGGCTTGAGCGGCATGCGGGGAAACTCGCCCGTGCCGTTCTTAGGGGGCGGGGGCCGTGGCGACAGGCTCTCGCTACCCGACCCTCCGCTGCGCTACGACTTCCGGCAGCTGCTGAAGGCTGGCGTTGGACTAATCCGCGGGGCGGAGGCAGGAGGCATGCGGTTCCTCCGTGGCCTTTTTGGGAGGCTGTGAGCCGGCTGAATGAGCACAGTTACCATCCAACAGATCCTCTGCCTCGGTTATGCGGCGTTCGAGCGGACGCATCGGCTGCCGGGCTACGTGCGGGTCGCGGCACGGGCGCTACTGGCCTGCCGGACTGCAGCGTTGGGTGGGCATGTCCAACGGTGTCCCGCCGGCCATGTGGAGCGGGTGTGGTATAACTCGTGTCGCCACCGCATGTGTCCGCAGTGTGCATGGCTGCAAAGCGCGCGGTGGTTGCGCTGCCAAAAGCGCCGGTTGTTGGCCTGTGATCATTATCATCTGATCTTTACGCTTCCGGACGAACTCCGGAGCCTGTGGCTAGCCAACGTGGGCCCGCTGACGACGCTGCTGTTTGCGACCGTCCGTGCGACCCTGTTCGAGCTGTTAGAGGACAGTCGCTATCTGGGGGCACACCCTGGCGTCATTGCGGCGTTGCATACCTGGAGTCAGACCCTCGTGTTGCATCCCCATGTGCACTGCTTGGTGACCGGGGGTGGTCGGACAGCGGAGGGGCAATGGCGGGCGGTCCGCAACGGCTTTTTGCTACCGATCCGGGTGGTGATGCCAGTCTTTCGGGGCAAGCTTCTATATGCCATTGAGCACGCGGTGCGCCAGGGCACGCTGGCGCTGCCTGTGGGCATGACCCGAGCGCAATGGGCCCAGCTGCGGCAGCACCTCGGGGGCCGGAAGTGGAACGTGCACATTCGGGAGCGGTATGCCCACGGGGCGGGGGTTCTCACGTATGTGGCCCGCTACCTCCGTGGGGGGCCCATCACCCAGGCGCGGTTGATGGCGTGCACGGGCGACGCCGTGACTTTTCGGGCCCGTCTGCCTGGAGAGGCCACGGCCCGCGGAGACGCTGCCCGCTCCGTGATGACGTTGCCGCTCGCCGAGTTCCTGCGGCGTTATCTGTTACATGTGCCCCGGCCGGGGACCCACGTCGTGCGGGGTTATGGGCTGTACGCGTCGACCCAGCGGGCGGCGCTCGCGGACTGCCACCGGCAGCTTGGGCACACGCGGCTGGCCACGCCCGCCGTGGGGGCTGGCCCGCCCGAGAGTGGGGCGCCATGCCCAGACACTGGGGAGCGGTGCCCGATCTGTGGGCAGGGGCTCGTGTACGTGGCGCCAGTGCCGCGGACTGGGAGGCTGCCGCCAGGTCATGTCCTATAATCCCTGTAAAAGCGATGGGCGGGAGGCCCTTCTGCGGGAGAGTCCTCCCGGGGGTGCGCCTGAGAACCCTCCGGTGGAGCAGGAGCACGCCCCGAGGCCACAGCAGAGCGCGCCACGTGCCGTCACGGCACACGAGCGGGCCGCCCTGCTGCGGGGCGACACCGCGGTCAAGAGGGGCGCAGAGTGGCTGCGCCCCTGGGGGCACCGTGCGACGGAGCGGGGCCTCCACGAGCCGTGCGCCCAGGAACAGGCCGCAGGGTGGGGCCGTCGCCGCGAGGAGCCCGGGCCGCTCAAGCCCGCCGAAGGCGTCCTGCGGGTCCCGGGGCCGCCAGGGCGTGGGAGGGCGACGCCGTCTCACGCGCCGGTGGGGGCCAAGCGTGCCCCCCCACGCGCTCGGCTCAAGCCCCTGCGGGTCGAGAGGTGGGGAGGGGGCCGGGCGCCACGCGCCCGGGAAGCCGCGGGGGCCACGGCGCGCGGCCCAGGCGGCCGGTCCCCCCGCGCGCTCCGGCCCCTCCCTGCCACGCTGCGCCAGGCATACGAGGCCTGGCGGCCCCGGGACCTGGGGGGCTATGACGTGGCGGCGCTCTTGCTGGCTCCCGTCGACGCACCCGGACGGCGCGGGGACAGGACCACGGGGGGCCGGTGGGGCTGGGGGCGCGGGGGCGCGGGGCGGCAGAGATGCCGCCCCCTCTCGACCGCGACCAGCGCCAGCGGTGCGAGGGGTCGCGCCGTGCGGCGGGCTCTGCCCAGGCGGGGCCTCCAGCGGCCCGGCCCCAGCACGACGGCGGGGGCCCCGGGGCGCATCAAAGCGGGGCGTGGGGGCGAGCCTGACGGAGCGCGGCGGGTGCCAGAGGCCGCCGAGCCGGGGGGCGGCCGGTGTGCCAGGCGCTGGGGGCCGATCGACGGGTGGCCCCGACGTGTGCGGACGGGCCACGGCGCTTACGCCCCCTGCTGGCGCCGTCGCACGAGACCTTGCCAGCAGCCTGTCGGGGGCGGGCCGACGAGGCCGAGGCCCGCCTCCCGCCCCTCACGGGGCCCACCCGGCCGCGACAGGCTGGGCGCCCCGCGCCGCTGGCGGCGCGGGCGTGTGCGGAGGCACGCCGCCGGCCCACCGTGCTGCCGCATCGGTGGGATGCCGCCCGCCTCGTGACGCGCGTCTGGGCGGGGCGGAGGCGTGTCAGGGCGCGCTGGGGCACGAAGCCCTCTCGTGCGGGTGCGCCACCCCACAGGCGGGCCCGACGCCAGGCGTTGGGGGTGGCGCAACACCCCGCGGCGCCATCGTGCGTCACCATGGCCTCTCAACCCCGGCGAAGCGCCGCCTCCGCGCGGTAGCTTTTCCAGGAACAAAAGGACTTGACCGCCAGCGATTGGTGTGCCCGGGTGTTATCCCGCGGGGTGGGGGGCGCCGCCGCGGTCATGTCCTATAATCCCTGTAAAATAGCGGTGGGACGAGAGGCCCTTCTCGGGTAAGGTAAGCGTGGTATCAGAACGCTTCACTACTCACAAGAAGGAACCCCCCGTATGCCAAGGAAGATAGCGCCGAGTGAGGTCAAAACGCAAGAGATGGCCCAGCTGTTACGTGGTCAGTATCAGGGACAGGATGGGCAGGAGTTGGTCAGTGCTTTAGTCCGGCTCTCCACCGAGCGCGTCCTCCAAGAAGCCTTGGAGCATGAGCAGGCCGAAGCCCTAGGCCGGGACCGGTACGAACGCCGGGAGCTGGGAGGCGGATATCGGAATGGGTATGAAGCCGGGACAGTGAAAACGGCCGAAGGCGTGCTGCGGTTGCAGCTCCCGCAAGTGCGAGGGCTGCGGGAACCCTATCGCTCGAACTTGTGGGCCGCCCTGGGCCGTACCAGTGATGTGCTGGCGACCCTGATTGTCGAGATGTATGCCGGTGGGATGTCCCAGCGCGACATTGAGACGGCACTGGAGAAAGCCTTAGGGCAGTTTGTGATGTCGAAGAGTGCCATCAGCGATATCACCGACAGCTTGGCCCATGAATATGAGGCGTTTCGCACCCGCGACCTGAGCGGCTATGACATCGCGTATCTGTTTATTGATACCGTCTATGAGCCGTTACGGCGCTGGGGGAGCAAGACGGGGCTCCTCTGTGTCTGGGGGATGTGCATCGATGGGCGCAAAGTGTTGCTGAGCTTGTCGCCAGCTCACAGCGAAAGCTATGAGAGTTGCCTCGAGGTGCTGCGGGACCTGATCAAGCGCGGGCTATCGACTCCCGTGACCATCACCACCGATGGGGCCCCAGGCCTGATCAAAGCGATCGATTTCATGTGGCCCCGGTCGCTGCGGATTCGCTGCTGGTTTCATAAGATGCAGAACCTTGCTGCGCATGTGCCTGCGGCGGCCTGGCCCGCGTTCAAAGCGCTGGTGGCGGACATGCGCGATGCGCCGACGTTTGAGGAGGGACAGCGGCGTTTCCACGGACTCCTGGAGCAATATCAGGGGCTCTTTCCCGAAGCGTGCCGCTGCCTGGAGGACGATAGCGTGGCGAGCCTCAATCATCTCAAGGTCCCGGCGCGCCATCGGCAATATGTACGCACCTCGAATCTGGCCGAGCGGGCCTTTGAGGAGGAACGGCGGCGGACCAAAGTGATCCCGCATCTGTGGGATGAAGCGAGTCTACTCAAACTGGTCTTTGCTGTGCTGATTCGTGTGAGTGACCGATGGGGCAAGAAGCAGTTTAGTGAGTTTGAACAGCACCAAATTCGCGCCCTGCGTCAGTCGCTTGGGCTCGACCAACCCCTCGTGCCGCCGGACCTGGTCGCGAGGGAACGGAACCCCCGGCGAAGTGCCGCGTCCGCTCAGTGATTTTACAGGAAAAAAAAGACTTGACCGGAGCCCACCCCTTGCGGGGTGCCGCAAGGCGGCCCGCTCTCACCCCGGCGTGCCCATGGGAGGCTCGACGAGCTGGACGGGGAGGTGCAACGGCGTGGACGGCGGGTCGCGCGTTCTGCCAACGACCTCCTGCTCGTCGTGCGCAGCCAGCAGGCGGCGCGGCGTGTCGTGCGCCGCATCAGCCGAGGCCTCGCGGGACACGTGCGCCTGCGGATCACCCCGCACAAGAGGAAGGCCACGCGCCGGAACATGGGCGCTTGCCGCGGCGTCGAGCTGAGACGCGGTCAGCGGCACTGGACCGATGCCGCAGTCCAACGGGTTACGGAGCGTGTCCGAGAGATCCCCACACGGAGCCACGGGCGGCATAGGGCCTCCCGCCTCGAGGCCGTGCAACGGGAGGGCGCTGGATGGCGCACCTCCTGCGGCCACCGTCGCAGGGAGGCGGAGGTCGTCGCCTTGGACCAAGGGCTCAGACGGTGTGTACGGGTGGGCTACTGGAACCAGGGGAAGCGGCCGCGTACGCGTCGGCGCCACCTTGGAGCCGTGGGGATCCCGCGGAACGACGTCACACTCGCCACGCGTCGCCGCCAGGGCGACTGGCGCATGGCGGGCAACCGCATCGTCCAACGCGCCCTGCACCAGCCGTGGGTGTGGCATCAAGGCGTCCCTCACCTGCGGCCACAGTGGATGGCCCTTCCCGACGGGGCCTCGGCCCCGTGACCACCGGAACCGCCCGGGGCGGCCCCGCCTGCCGGGTGGGAGGGGGGAGCTCATCACTCCCCTCGACCCGATTCGGCGGTACTGCGTGCGGATAGCGACTACGTTTGTGACGGCCGCCATGACGGTGCCTCGAAGTGCCCACTCCGCGCCCGATCGTACAGACCCGGGAGGACGTGTGGGACCCAGGAGGACGTGCGATAGTGCGACAGCTCGTCAGCTCCCACGAAGGCGACATCTGTCGTTTCGTCGGAGACGGCCCGCAATGCGCCACCACGCACTTTGCACTCGAAGACGGTCATCACGTATGCGGTCTGGTCCCCGTTTGGGTAGGTCACCAGGCACGACGGGCCACCGTACACGCCGAGGAGCCGCACCGGCGCGGTGTAGAGACCGGTTTCTTCCCATACTTCGCGCACGACCGCATCAGCCGGCGTCTCGTCGGGATCGACGGCCCCGCCCGGGGCGCTCCACACACCGGATTCCGCTTGGCGAACGAGAAGAATGCGGCCCCGGTCGTCGAAAAGGATGCCGGTGACAGCCGGAAGCACTAAGAGCGCTGACCCGACGGCGGCCCGTAGGTGCCGTACATGAGGAGACATGCTCATGTGAATTCCTTCTTTGCGCTGCCGAACGCTAAGTCTGTCTCCTAAAGGATTCGGCAAATGTCTCATAAAGTGAGACATAATACACAGGGCACTTGGCGCCTTCGCGGCTCACAAGCCCCAGTACTGCAAGAGCTTGTGAGAGCTTGCTGCAGATATGGCGGCTGGCGAATGTCTCAATTCCTGAGACCTAATACGCTTTCCACCCTGTGAGACATAATCCAATATCCGTTCATGAGACATAATCCAATATCCGTCCGTGAGACCTCACCTATATCTCTCCCTTCGGGAGACATCATGACGACCTCCGTTCCCTCTCGCGCCTTTCTCTACCAGTTCTATGTTCAATCCATCACTGGCGACTCAGTTTCGTACGCAGCCTGTCACAGAGCGACTATTGGGCAACTATGGCTAGGGTATGTCCAGGAGTCTGGCACACATACCTCGCCTCGCGTCTTCTGTGCCACTCGGTCTGGCCTCCAACAGACCTTTTCTGGGTAAAACCATAGCTCTTGCCACACGTTGCATGACACCTTTGCTCTCAAACGTTCGCAGCGGATTCCCGGCATAGGCCCGTAGGTATCGATTGGCCAAGGCGAATGGCTCGGTCGACGCGAAACACATCATCCGATGGCGGATGCCGCCAGATGAGCTGAATAGCCTCAACCATAAAGGAGAGCGGCTGCCAGGTGGCCTGAAGCGTGTCGTGCAGTCGTTGCATCATTGCCTGTCCCTTTGCTTGCGCCACGCTCAGATGCGGAGTGAAACCACGTGGGTAGCGACAGACGTCGTCACAGTCTGGTACCACATCTTGTAATGCGGCCTGCAGCTGTTGGACCGCCGCCATTGGTTCAGGCACGAGCCAGAGCGTATAGCTGCCTCGGCCATGGTCGAAGTAGCGCAATTCCCTGAGAAGCAGCGGGAACGGCTCAAGCGTCCGGCAGACCACGGCAAGCTGTTCTGCCACAGCCGAAAACTCCTGGCGGGGGCGAAAAGGATAGAGCAATGTAATGTGTGGCATGACCCAGCGGCAGGCGTGACGGTCATGGCGCTGCCGGATGGCTTGCATAGGCGGCCACACTGCTGCCGGTGGTATCAGCACAACGGCCGTGTGATGGGTTTTTCTCAATACACTGCGCATCAGTACTCCGCAAAGATGCGGGCGATCTCCGCCTGGTCACGCGTAACCGTCAGGGCCAGTGCCAGGAGCAGGCGGGCTTTCTGCGGGTTCAGATTGTCGGCGATCAGAAAGCCGCTCCTGGTCAGACGGGTGCTTCTGAAGGTGCGGCCGCTGCCCGCCCGTGTCGACTGCACCACCACGACGCCACGGCGCACCGCCTCCTCAAGGGCTTCGAGATCGCCAGGCCCACAGAAGCCGGGGGCAAAGCCGGCGGATACAATGCCCTGCGCGCCGGCCTCGAGGAAGGCCCGCACTGCTGTGCCGTCCGCGCCCGTATAGGCGTAGACGATGTCGACCCGTGGCAGGGCCTCCAGGGACTGGATATTGAACTCGGTATCAGGCGCCCGGCGACGCAGCGGTCGTCGGTAATAGGCAATCGCGTCGCCGTCTGCATGACCAAGTACGCCGAAGTCCGGGGAGCGAAAAGCCTGCAGACGGTAGGTGGACGTCTTGGTGACCTCACGCGCTGCATGGATTTCATCGTTGAGCAGCACCAGCACGCCAAGGCCACGGGAGTCCGCTGCCGCCGCAGTGCGCACGGCGTTCACGAGGTTCATGCCAGCATCAGTCGATAGCGCCGTTGCCGGACGCTGGGACCCGACGACCACCACCGGTATGTCGATGTGGAGGGTGAGGTTGAGGAAGTATGCCGTCTCTTCCAGGGAGGCCGTGCCATGCGTCACCACAATGCCGGCGAGGTTCTCCTGCTCCTGGACCAGGGTTTCAATACGCCTCACCAGGGCTTTCCACTCGGGAAAGTAGACCTTGGGACTCGGCATGGCCTCGAAGCGGATCGGCAGCACCTCCACCACCTCATGGACTTCTGGGAAGCGCGCGATGAGTTCGTCGACGTGGAGCATGGTTTCGTTGGCCCCGTAGTCGAGGAGGTCGAGGGGACCCTTGCCCACCGACGCAATCGTCCCGCCGGTGCCGATGATCGCCACGCGTGGCCTGGTCATGACGCTCTCCTATGGTGTATATCCGTGAGGCTCCGCAGTGGTCTACTGTCTCACCTCAGGGCTTTTTTAGACGTATGTCCTCATAAGGCGCAGCGAAGTAGAGGAGTGGGTTCAGTCCTACCGCTGGCTCAGCAACGCGTGGTCCGATGCCGTGCAGGGTGGCAGGCTCATAGATCGGGGCGTGCATGACGCGCTCGTGCATGAGGCGCTGGATCTGCAGCAGCAGTGCCTCGCGCTTGCTGCGGTCGCGTTCTCCGGACTGCTGGCGGAACAGCGCATCAATATCCGCATGGCCGCCATAGGCGTATGTGCCATTGCTCAAGACATAGGTTTCGATGCGCGTAGCAGCATTCCCGAGTGCCGCCGGAGGCATGCAGGATAAGGCCGCGCAGCTTTTTCTCTCGCAGTGCCGCAAAGAACGCCGCGCGCTCCATGGTGCGCATCTGCGTGCGGATGCCAACGGCGCCTAAGTAGTTGGCCACCGCCTCGCCAAACGTGGTGAATGGCGGTAGGGGAGTCAAGTCCCCGGCATCAAAGCCGTTGGGGTAGCCCGCCTCAGCCAGCAGGCGTTTGGCACGTGCCGGGTCGTACTGAAAAGGCTCCAGGCGGAGGGTAAAGTCTAAAGAGCTGGGAATAATGGACCCGGTCAAGCGCGATAAACCCATCCGTTCCACTTCGTTGATGGTCTGCTTGTCGAGGGCCAGATTGGCAGCGAGCCGTACACGCGGATCGTGCCAGGGCGATTTGGTATCCCACTGTTCGGGAAATTCCAGCCACCACGTGGCCGCAGGGATGACATCTACCAGACGGAGCTTGGGGTCGGCTTTGATCGCCTTGGCTTCATCGCCGATCATCAGGTAGCCGATGTCTGCTTCACCGGTTTTC
This sequence comes from uncultured Gammaproteobacteria bacterium, assembly GCA_963773125.1. Classification (GTDB taxonomy): domain Bacteria; phylum Tectomicrobia; class Entotheonellia; order Entotheonellales; family Entotheonellaceae; genus CAVZBC01. Next base: position 10,777 of record CAVZBC010000096.1, read on the forward strand.
AGCATGGCGAGCCGCGTCGGACGTTCTGGAATGCCTTTGATAATGATGCGTTTAATCGTTGGCACGGTGCGCCAGTACTGCTCGTTGGCCTCGAGCACCAGTTCTACACCCGGAGTCATGCTGACGAAGCGATACGGTCCGAGCCCGACCGGTTTTTGCTTAAACCCATCATCGCCGACTTGCTCGACGTACTTTTTCGGCACGATCCACGACGCGCCAGTGGCCATGGTGGCATAAAACGTCAGGAAGTCAGGCCATGGCTCGTGCAGCACAAAGCGTATGCGGTGCGGCTCGATGATCTCGATGGTCTTGACACGATCCTTCATCAGCTTGGCCGAAGCGCCCTTGTAACGCTCGAAACTGAATTTGACATCCGCAGCGGTGAAAGGGTCGCCGTTATGGAACTTCAGCCCTGACGCGCAGCGTAAACTCATACACCAGTCCGTCAGGGCTCTCCGTCCAGGATTCGGCCAGGCAGGGTGCCATATTGTTCCCCGGCAGCGGTTTCGCCAGGGCGTCGTGCAGGGCATAGAGAAACACGAATGGTGTGGCGATGCCAGGGGTCTCGGCTGGATCGAGATATGTTGGAGCGATGGAGGTGTCGAAGGCGATAACCAGTTGCCCCTCTGGTTTGTGTTGTGCCCCTGCGCCGTGCCCTGTCAGTATGACTGCTACTGCAATGCCAAGCCACACACGCCAATGTCGTCGCATACCATCTCCTCCTCTCGTGCACAGGGCTGTCGGGTATGACGGCGGCTACCTCGTGGGCTGCTTGCTCCGCATTTTCTCCGCTTAGCCGAGATAGCCTGCCTGGGGAAGTCCCCTCAGGGGGACGTGGTGTACAGGTGACAGGCGACCCGGTGGCCGTTCGCAGCCGATTGCAAGATGGGCTCTACTTCAGAACAGACGGGCATAGCAGCCGGACAGCGCGGATGGAAGCGGCAGCCCGTAGGAGGGTTGAGCGGCGTCGGGATCTCGCCGGTGAGGATGATCTCATCACGTTGTTCGTCCGGATGCGAGGGCAGCGCCGCAGAAAAGAGCGCTTGCGTGTAGGGGTGTAAGGGCTTGGTGCGCAGCGCCTCACTGGTGGCAGCTTCGACTATTTTCCCCAGGTACATGACGATGATGGTCGTGCTCAAATGCAATACCGCCGCCAGATCGTGGGCGATGAGGAGATAACTGACGCCAAACTGCCGTTGCAGGTCTTGCAACAGATTCATAATCTGGGCCCGGATGGAGACATCCAGGGCCGATACCGGTTCGTCCAGAATGATCAGCTTGGGGTTGAGCGACAGGGCGCGGGCAATGGCAATGCGTTGCCGCTGTCCGCCACTAAATTCATGCGGGAACAGATCGATGGCGCGTGGACTGAGTCCAACCAGACTGATCAGTTCGCGGACCCGTTCCTGGACTTGCGCTTTGGACAGGGATTCGTTCACCACCAGGGGCTCGGTAATGGTCTGACCAATGCGGATGCGCGGATTCAGGGAGCTATACGGATCCTGAAACACGGCCTGCACACCCTTGCGGTACATTTTGAGCTCTTTGCTTTCCAGCGTCTGAATGTCGCGACCCTGGAACATGATTGAGCCACTCGTGGGCGTTTCCAGCATGAGAATCAGTTTTGAGGTGGTGGTTTTGCCACAGCCCGATTCTCCCACCAGACCCAGGGTCTCGCCGGCCTCAATGGTATAGGACACCCCGTCCACGGCTTTTACCAGACCAATGGTTTCCTGGAAAATAATGCCCTTGGTGACCGGAAAATGTTTCTTCACATCACGCAATTCGAGCAACGGAGGGCTCATCGTTTCTCCCACAGCCAGCAGCGGGTATAGTGGTTGTCAGCAAGCTGAAATTCGGGTGGCATCTCCTGGCGACAGCGGTCTTCGGCTTTGGCGCACCGCGGGTTGAAGGGACAGCCCGGTGGCAGGTTGGCCGGATCGGGCGGCTGTCCCTCGATGCTCCAGAGGCGTTCGCTGCGGTCGGTGAGCTTGGGGACGGCGTGTAACAGCGCCTCCGTGTAGGGATGCGCCGGACTGGTTAAAAATGGTCCGCACCGGGGCGCGTTCGACGAGCTTGCCAGCATACATCACGGCGACGTAGTCGCACATTTTGGCCACAATGCCAATGTTGTGGGTGATAAAGATCATCGCCACCCCAGTGCGTTGCTGAATATCCTTGAGGAGCTTGAGGTACTGTGCCTGAATGGTCACATCCAGGCTGGTGGTGGGTTCGTCGGCTATGATCAGGCGCGGCTCGCAGGAGATGCTGATCGCCCCCACGATGCGCTGGCGCATGCCACCGCTCATCTGATGCGGATACTCGCGCATACGAATCTCAGGCGAGGGGATACGCACCCCCCTGAGTAATTCCTTGATGCGCTCGCCGATGGTCGGACTCTTCATGCCCAGGTGCTCACGCAGCGGTTCGGCAATCTGTTCCCCAATGGTAAACAGGGGATTGAGCGACATCATGGGGTCTTGCAAGATCATCGAGATCTGGCTGCCGCGAATTTGCTGCATGTCGCGCTCTGACTTGGTCAGGAGATTCTCGCCAGCAAATAAGATCTCGCCTCCGACGATGCGTGCCGCGGTGGGGAGCAGACGCAGGATCGACAGCGACGTCACCGTCTTGCCGCTGCCGGATTCCCCCACCACGCCCAACGTTTCACCTTCCGCCAGGGCAAAGCTCACGCCATCGACGGCTTTGACGATACGCGTCCCCTGGGCAGAGAAAAAATAGGTCTGCAGCTGTTTCAGTTCAAGAAGTGGTGTGGCCATGCATCCCTCGTTCGATCATGCGACGCCTTCATCTCGTGTGCAATATGTAGACCCAGGGTGACAACCGTGGCCTATGCACCTGGCAGCCAGGAAGATCCCCCGCCACACTGGCGGCTACTGCGTAGGGCTAGTTACCCCCGCCAGTGTGGCGGGGGACCATTAGCAGTGCGCAGCACCTGGGTGCAGCACTTAGAGCTGACGTAACTGTGGATCAGACCAGACGCGGAACCAATCCCCAAGCAGGTTCGCAGCCAGCACTATCAGCATGATGCACAGCCCCGGAATGACACTCAACCACCAGTACCCGGCCATGAGCCCGGCTTTGCCTTCGGAGAGCATCAAGCCCCAGGCAGGCTGTGGTGGGGCAACGCCAACGCCCAGGAAGCTCAGGGTGGCCTCGGCAATGATCGATACCCCGAGTTGTAAGGTAGCGATCACGATGGCAGTGTTGGCGATGTTGGGCAGGATGTGCGTCCACATGATTTTTATCTTGCTACAACCAGCCACGATTGCCAGCCGCACAAAATCCCGCTCTTTGAGACTCAACACCTCGCTCCGGATTACTCGGGCATAGCGTGTCCAGTACACCGCCCCCAGGATGAAGGCAATGTTCCACTCACTTGGTCGCACGAGCACGGCCAGCAAGATGGCAAAACTCACCGTCGGCAGCGCCAGCCAGGCATCGGCGAGCCGCATCACCACCTGATCCACCCAGCCCCCACGAAAGCCAGATAAAATGCCCAGGGTAGTACCGATAATTCCGGCCACGACCACGGCTATGGTGGCGACGATGAGCGAGATGCGCGAGCCATAGATGATACGGCTCAGCACATCACGGCCCATGTGGTCCGTGCCCAGGATAAACTCCATACTGCCGCGCTCCTGCCACACCGGGGGGCGGTACCGTTGGCGCAGGTTGCCGATGGTCGGATCGTGCGGCGCCAGAAAGTCGGCGAAAACCGCGGTCAGCACGAGTAGTGCCAGGATGCCGAGCGGGATCAGGGGGGCGGCACGCAGCTGGGAGACGAATTTTTTCCATCGCGACGGTGCCACAGGTCGACTGAGAAACGCTGGACTGGGTGTAAGTACTTGACTATCCATAGCGAATCCTCGGATCAATGTAGGCGTATAAAATGTCAACCACCAGGTTGACCACGACGATCATTATCCCTCCCATGAGCACGGTGGCCTGGACCACCGGGAAATCCCGGAAGGTGATGCCTTCGAAGAGCAGGCGTCCAACACCGGGCCAGGCAAAGACGGACTCGACCACCACGGCCACATTCACCATGAGCACCAGGTTGATGCCGGCGAGGGTGAGGACGGGAATGACGGCGTTTTTGAACGCATGCTTGCCAATCACCAGCTTCTCCGGCAGGCCCTTGATGCGGGCCAGCTTGACGTATTCACTCCCCAAGACCTCCAGCATGGCCGAACGGGACAGGCGCATATGCGCCGCGGTGAAGACCCACCCCAGGGAAAACGCCGGCATGAGGATGTGCAGAAACGTACCACTCCCTGAACTCGGGAGCAAGTTCAGCGACACGGAGAGGGTGAGGATGAGCATGAGGCCCACCCAGAAACTCGGCAGCGACAGCCCCAGGAGGGCGAAGATCTTGCCGAAGTTGTCGAACCACGTATTCAGCCGCACGGCCGAGAGGATGCCAATGGGGATGCCGAGGATCAGCGAGATGGCCATGGCCACGGCAGCGAGCAACAGTGAGGCTGGCAGGCGTTGCAGGTACAGATCAAACGCCGGGATACGGTAGTAGATCGACTTGCCGAAGTCCCCTCGCACGATATTTGACGACAAACACCCCGTATTGTATCACCCATGGTTTGTCCAGGCCGAATTCTTTGCGGATGACCTGTAAATCCTCTTCCTTGGCGCCAGGATCGGCCATGAGAATGGCCGGATCGCCCGTCACCCGCACCAGACAGAAGATGGTGATGCTGAGCAGCATCAGGGAGATGCAGGCATAGAAGAGACGCTTGATGATGTATCGATGCATAGGACACCCTTTTCCCGCCGTCGGCAGGCGTCAGCGTGACGCCTGCCGACGACCGGAGGTTCGCTCAGGATTTCAACTGCACGTCTTCGTAGGGACCAGAGTAGGCAAACAGCGGAATTAAACTCAGTCCTGAGACTGCGGCGCGTGGCCCGGACGCACACAGGAAACTGAGTTCCCAAATCGGCATAAAGCGTGCTTCATCGTACAGTTTTTGCTGGATTTTATGCAGCAGCTCTTGGCGTTTTTTGCGATCGCGCTCCCCGGCCTGCTGCGCATACCATGCGTCGATTTCCGGATCTTTAATCCACGATTGTGAGCCTTTGCTGGTGGCAAAGGCCTCGAGACGCGTGGCGGCGTTGCCAAAGGCGCCACTGCCCTGGAAGGCCAGGTTTTTCAACGTCTTTTCCCTCAGAGCGGCAAAGGCAGCGGCACGCTCCATGGGCCGTACTTTGATGCGAATGCCCACGGCCGCCAGGTCGTTGGCCGCACCTTCCATAACGCCAGCGTAGACATTATCACCACTCACCTCGCCAGCGTCAAAGCCATTGGCATAGCCAGCCTCTTTGAGGAGTTGCTTGGCTTTCTTGGGATCATAGGCATACGGTTCGAAGGAGAGTGCATAGTCAAATTTACGCGGCACGATACTGCCGGAGAGCACCGAATGGCCCAAGGTCTCAGCTTCATTGATGGCTTGCCGATTGATGGCATGGTTCGCCGCCTGGCGCACGCGCTTGTCGTACCATGGCGACTTGGGATCGTACTGCTCATAAGTGAAGATCAGCCACTGCGTTCCAGGAGGGACTACCGGTTCGAGTTTCAGGTTCGTATCGCGGCGTACCTCCTCCGCCAGGGGGCCGTACAGTCCGTAGGTGACATCGACTTCTTGCTTTTTGAGCATGGCCAGACGCGTCGTGGCCTCGGGGACGCTTTTCATCACCAGACGCTTGACGTGTGGAGTCTTGCGCCAATAGTCCGGGTTCGCTTCCAGGACCAGTTCTACACCGGGCGCATGGTTCACGAACTTATAGGGACCGAGACCGATGGGTTGCTCCTTGAACTTGTCGTTGCCGATCTGCTCGGTGTATTTCTTCGGCACAATCCATCCTGCTCCCGTGGCAGGTGAGCCATAGAAGGTGAGAAAATCCGGCCAGGGCTCGTGCAACTGGAAACGGACGAGATGGGGATTGACGATCTCGACGGCTTTGACCTGTTTTTTCAGCTCTGCGGCTCCCGTTCCCTTGTAGCGCTCAAAGCTGAATTTGACATCCTCGGCGGTAAAGGGATCGCCGTTGTGGAACTTGACGCCCTGTCGCAGCTCGAAATCATACGTCAGACCGTCAGCGCTCTCGCTCCACTTGGTGGCCAGGCTCGGCGCCATCGGGTTGCCGGGCATGGGTTTGATCAGAGCGTCATGCATGGCATACATGAACATATAGGGCGTTATCACGCCTGGCGTCTCCGCCGGGTCAAACCAGGTGGGGGCGATGGTCACATGGATGGCCCACGTCATCTGCCCGCTGGCTTCTTGTTTCTGTGCCAAAGCCATGCGGAGCCGGGGCCATCCCTGCCAGGCCGCGAACCCCGCTGCGCCGCTCAGGGTCCCCTGAAGAAAGCGTCGTCGAGAGAGGGAGGTTCCCTCCTCTGAAGTATGATGCGTCATACCATCCCTCCTGCAGATCAAGTAGTCTTTGCTACAGTCACTTACATTGCACCACCCACTTCTTACTCGTAGCGCACCGTGTTAAATCTAAGATTTCAACTGCACGTCTTCATAGGGAGCAGAATAGGCATGCAGGGGGATTACTCCTAGCCCCGATACTGCCACCCGCGGGCCCGAGGCACATAAGAAGCCGAGCTCCCACATTGGGCCAAAGTAGGCCTCGTCGTACACCTTCTGCTGGATTTTGTGCAGCAGCATCTCGCGTTTCTTGCGGTCGCGCTCCACCGTCTGCTGCTCGTACCATTGGTCGATTTCAGGATCTTTAATGAACGAGTGTCGCTCCTTTGCTGTAGATAAAAGTCTCGATACGCGAGGCAGCGTTGCCAAAGGCAGCGCTCCCCTGGCGCGTTAGGTTTTTTACTTTTTTGTCTTTCTGCGCCGCAAAAATAGCCGCCCGCTCCATAGGCTGCACCCTGGCACGAATGCCGATAGCGGCGAAGTCATTGACTACCCCCTCGATATCCCCGGCGTAAACGGAATCAGTCGTATACTCGCCTGCCTCGAAGCCGTTGGCATAGCCAGCCTCCTTGAGCAGTTGCTTGGCCTTTTTGGGATCGTAGGCGTATGGCTCCAGCGCCAGGGCATACTCATACTTGCGTGGAATGATGCTCCCGGAGAGGAGCGAATAGCCCAGGGTCTGCACTTCATTAATGGCCTGGCGATCAATGGCGTGATTCGCTGCCAGCCGCACGCGTTTGTCATGCCATGGCGACTTGGGATCGTACATGTCGACGAAGGTGAGCCAGGAGTTCCCCGGAATGATCACCGGTTCCAGCTTCAAGTTTGGATCGCGACGCGCTTCTTCCCCCAGGGCGCTGTAGAGCGCATAGGTCACATCCGCCTCTTGCTTCTTGAGCATCGCCAGGCGGGTGGTGGCTTCTGGCACACTCTTAAAGACCAGGCGCTTGACAGACGGAATCTTGCGCCAATATTCCGGGTTGGCTTCCAGGATCAATTCAACACCGGGTTGATAGCTCACAAAGCGGTAGGGACCCAGACCCACGGGTTTATTCTTGAACTCGTCATTACCCAGCTTCTCCGTATAGTTTTTCGGCACGATCCAGGCCGCACCAGTGGCCGGGGTGGCGTAGAAGGTGAGGAAGTCCGCCCAGGGCTCGTTGAGCTGGAAGCGCACGTGATGGGAATTGACAATCTCGACAGTTTTGACCTTTTTTTTCAACTCTCCTGCGCCGCTGCCTTTGTAACGCTCGAAGCTAAACTTCACGTCCTCAGCGGTAAAGGGATCACCATTGTGGAACTTCACTCCCTGTCGGAGTTCAAAGTCGTACGTCAACCCATCGTCGCTCTCACTCCATTTGGTGGCCAGACTGGGTGTCTGTGGATTGTCAGGCATAGGCTTCACGAGAGCGTCGTGCATGGCGTACATAAACATGTAGGGGGTGATAACGCCTGGCGTTTCGGCCGGATCAAACCAGGTAGGAGCAATGTTCACATGGATTGCCCACGTCATCTGTCCACTTGGAGCGTTTTTCTGTGCCATGGCGCGGCGCGTGCGAGGCCATCCGTGCCAGGCCGCCAACCCAGCGATACCGCTCATCGTGCTGTGGAGAAAACGACGTCGGGAAAGAGGAGAGAGTCCCAGCGAGAAATTCTGCGTCATGCAATGCCTCCTACCCATAGGGCAATAACCTGCCTGGACCCTTGTGCGGAACGTTTCAGGAAGTCACAGGAATCAGCAGAGCAGCGCGCGCATGTACAAGGGTACGTGTTGAGTGGCGGCTAGCTTATCTGTTCCACAAATTTTTTGCAACACATTTCGGCGCGGCAGAATATAGGGGAAGCCAGGTTGGCTTCCCCGTGGTGGCAGGCGGGTCTGTACCGAGGGCGCGGTTACTCTTTCAGCCGAATATCTTCATAGGGTCCAGTGTAATAGAACAGGGGGATCAACCCGAAGCCGGATTCTGCTACACGCGGGCCAACGCCGTTGGGCCAGCCCAGCTCGAAGATGGGGGCGTACATGGCGCGCTCGTGCATGAGGCGCTGGATCTCGTGCAGCATGGCCTCACGCTTTTTGCGGTCCTGCTCAACTGACTGCTTTTTATACAGCTCGTTCATATCCGGGTAGCTGCCTTTAGCATAGGTGCCCCCGCCGATGGCAAAGGGTTCCAGACGTACGGCCGCATTCCCAAAGGCACCCGTGCCACCCAGTGCCAGCCCGGTGAGTTTCTTTTCCCGCCAGGCCGCAAAGAAGGCGGCGCGCTCCATCGGCCGCACCTTGATGCGAATGCCCACGGCTTGCAAGTAGGTGGCGACCGCTTCGGCGATCGAGTAGTACGGCGGGCCAATGGCGATTTCGCCCGCATCAAAGCCATTGGCATACCCGGCGTCTTTCAGGAGCTGCTTGGCTTTCTGCGGGTTGTAGGGGTAGGCTTCCAGGGCATAGTAGAACTCGAAGGGCCGCGGCACGATGTTGGCGGTGGGCTGGGACGCTCCCAACGTTTGTTGCTCGTTGATGGCCTGCCGGTCAATGGCATAGTTGAGGGCCTGACGCACCCGCAGATCATGCCAGGGCGATTTGGCGTCCCATTGCTCGGTGAAGTCAGATGAAGAAGACCGCCGGACCGTAACTATAGGTGAGCTTCAACTTCGGATCGCGCTTCACCTCCTCGGCCATCGGCCCCATCATGGCATAGGCGATATCCACTTCCCCGGTCTTGAGCGCTGCCAGGCGCGTGGCGTCGTCCGTCATCACCCGCCAGACGAGCGTTTTGACGTGGGGCACCTTGCGCCAATAGCCCTCATAGGCCTCCAGAACCATCTCGATACCAGCCTGATGGCTCACGAACTTATAGGGACCGGCGCCGATGGGATGCTGCTTGAAGCCGTCGTCGCCGACCTGCTCGACATACTTCTTCGGCACAATCCATCCCGCCCCCGTCGAGGGAGTACCATAGAAGGTCATGAAATCTGGCCAGGGCTCTTTCAGGTGGATGCGTACCAGGTGCGGATCGACGACCTCGACGGCCTTGACCTTCTCCTTGTAGAGGTTGGCGCTTGCCCCACGGTAGCGCTCCAGGCTGAATTTCACATCCTCGGCAGTGAGCGGGTCGCCGTTGTGAAAGGTGACGCCTTGGCGCAGCTTGAACTCATAGGTGAGCCCGTCGGCGCTCTCGTTCCAGGATTCGGCCAGGCTGGGGGCCTGCGGATTGCCCGGCATGGGTTTGACCAGGGCATCGTGCAGGGCATAGAGAAACAGAAACGGCGTGATAATCCCCGGCGTTTCCGCCGGATCAAAGTACGTCGGGGCGGTGGTAAAGTGCAAGGCCCAGGTCATCTGCCCCTGGGGCTTGGCGGTAGCGACTCCAACAGTGACTGCTGCAGCCGAGGAGCAACGCCAGGCTCAGGCTGAGCCAGACGCGCCATCTTACGCGGTAGATGGTCCACATTGCGTGCCCTCCTCTGGGCCAATGTTTGTCACCTGCTGAGGAGGCCCTGGGGAGCCTCCTCAGGAGCCGTATACGGCGTTGTGCGAACGCCACAAGCGTGGGACGGTTACTGCTTCAAGCGCATATCCTCATAGGGTCCGGTGTAGTAGTAAAAGGGAATCAACCCGAAGCCAGATTCCGCCACGCGCGGCCCAACGCCGTTGGGCCAGACCAGCTCATAGAGCGGGGCATACATGGCGCGCTCGTGCATGAGCCGCTGGATCTGGTGCAGCAGCGCCTCGCGCTTCTTGCGGTCCCGTTCCACCGATTGCTGTTTGAACAGCTCGTCAATATCAGGGTAGCTGATCCTGGCGATATTCCCCCCAGCTCACCACATAGGGCTCGAGGCGGGTGGCGGCATTGCCCAGGGTGCCACTGCCACCTGAGGTCAGTCCGGGGAGTCTTTTCTCCTTCAAGGCGGTAATGAGGGCAGCGCGCTCCATGGGCCGGACCTTGATGCGAATGCCCACGGCTTGCAGGTAGTTCGCTACCCCTTCGGCCAGCATGTGGTATGGCGGGCCGCTGGCGATCTCGCCGGCGTCAAAGCCGTTGGCATAGCCAGCCTCCTTCAACAACTGCTTGGCTTTCTGGGGGTTGTAGGGATAGGCTTCGATGGGCAGGGCAAACTCCAGGGCCCGCGCCACGATGTTGCCGGTGGGCGGGGACACCCCCAGGGTTTGCTGCTCGCTCAGCGCCTGTCGGTCGATGGCGTAGTTGAGGGCCTGCCGCACCCGTAGGTCATGCCAGGGCGATTTGGGGTCCCCTTGCTCGTTGAAGTAGATGAAGAAGACCCCCTGCCCCTCGCTATGGGCCAGCTGCAGCTTGGCATCCCGCTTCACCTCCTCGGCCATGGCCCCCATCATGGCGTAGGCAATGTCCGCTTCCCCGGTCTTGAGCATGGCCAGGCGCGTGGAGTCGTCTGGAATGTTCCGCATGATGAGCGTCTTGACGTGCGGGGTCTTGCGCCAATAGCCTTCATAGGCCTCCAGGACCAGTTCGATGCCCTGCTTCTGGCTCACAAACTTATACGGGCCGGCGCCGATGGGATGCTTCTTGAAGCCGTCGTCGCCGACCTGCTCGAGATACTTCTTGGGCACGACCCACGCCGACGCCGTCGCCGGCGTGCCAAGGTACGTCATGAAATCTGGCCAGGGCTCTTTCAGGTGGAGGCGCACCCGATGGGCATCGACGACCTCGACTGCCTTGAGTTTCTCCTTAAAAAGGGCTGGCCCCCGACCCCGCTATAGCGTTCCAGGCTGAATTTCACATCCTCGGCGGTGAGCGGGTCGCCGTTGTGGAAGGTGACCCCCTGGCGCAGTCTGAACTCATACGTCAGACCGTCGTCGCTTTCACTCCACGATTCCGCCAGGCTGGGGGCCATGGGGTTACCGGGCATGGGCTTCACCAGGGCATCGTGCAGGGCATAGAGCAGCAGAAAATGCGTGATCCCGGTGGTCTCGGATGGGTGAAAGAAGGTGGGGGCGAGGGTGAAGTGGATTGCATGGATCATCTGCCCCGCTGGTTTGGTGGTTGCTTCTCCAGAGAAAACAGTACAGACGAGCATCACAGCCAGGACAAGGCCTAGCCAAATACGCCATCTTGCCGCAGGTGTAGTCATGAGACACCCTCCTCGTACAGACATGACAGGATAAGCACAGAACACTCTGGACGAGTGCTCCTACTGCAATGGGTGCAACGACAATCGTCCTACATGTGGTTCTTGACCAGAAGGTCTGTGGCCGAAAGAGCACAGGCTGGCGTATGCCCCTCCAAGCTGGAGGGGCTCAGACACGGGTGAGCAGTTTGGGATGCCAGAGGAAGTGAACGGTGATGCATCGTCGGGTCATAGACCCCCCTTCTTCTCAGAGAGGCACGGCAGAACACCCCCACGATTTGGCCCCGGTATAGCAAGAAGTCGGCCTGCCGTCAAGACTTTTCTCTCGGCCCGCGACGCTAGAACGTCGGTCGAGTATGCCGCAGGCCATGGTAGGGGCGGCTCGTCGGGCCGCCCGGTCTTCTGTCAGGGTGAGCCGGTGTTCTATCTGGGATTCACTCGTACAGATGACAGGCCACGAAGTGGCCGGCACCGCTATCGCGCCAGGTCGGCTCGACCACCCGGCATTTGTCCATCGCCATGGGGCAGCGGGTGTGGAAACGGCAGCCCGGCGGGGGATTGAACGGCGTTGGGACATCGCCCAGGAGGATGGTGTGGCGCTTATTTTTGCGCTGTGTGACGGACGGCACCGCCGCCAGCGAGAGCCTGGGTGTATGGGTGCTGGGGGGCGGCGAAGAGCCGTTCGGTAGGGGCCATCTCCGCCAGGCGGCCAAGATACATGACCACGACGCGATCGCTCAAGTGGCGCACCACCCCGAGATCGTGCGAGATAAACAGGAAGGTCAGTTGGAACTCCGCCTGGATGCGCTGTAGCAGATTGATGATCTGGGCGCGGATCGACACGTCTAGGGCTGAAACAGGCTCGTCGGCCACGACAAACTTGGGATTCATCACCAGCGACCGGGCAATGCCCACGCGCTGCCGCTGGCCGCCGGAAAACTCGTGCGGATAGCGGTTGTAGTGAAACGGCGCCAGACCCACCACCCGCAGCAGTGCCACCACCCGTTCCTTGGCCTCAGCCCGGTTGGCCAGACCGTGGGCCACCAGTGGCTCGCCGATGGCGTCGCCAACGGTGAGGCGAGGGTTCAGACTGGCATAGGGATCCTGAAAAATGATCTGCATCTCCCGGCGCAACAGCGCGATGGCTTTGCGGTCCAGGTGGGTGATGTCCTGCTGGTTGTAGATGATCTGCCCGCTACTGGGTTCGATGAGGCGCAGGATGACGCGGCCAGTAGTGGTTTTCCCGCACCCACTCTCGCCTACCAGGCCGAGGGTTTCGCCAGCGTGGATGTCAAACGAGATGCGGTCCACCGCTTTGATGTCGCCAATTTTGCGTGACACGATGGCGCCTCGCGTGACGGCGAAATACTTTGACAGATCCTTGACTTGCAGGAGTGGTTGGGGGGTCATGGCGCCGTCGCTCAACATGGTGTAGAGGGTTTCATGACGTCATCCTCATAGAGGAGACAACTGACCTGATGACCCGCAGCAATCTCCCGCAGTTGGGGCTGGCGCTGCGCACAGATCGGCATGGCCAGCTTGCAGCGTGGGTGAAAACGACACCCTGAGGGGGGATTGACCAGGTTGGGCACGATGCCCTCGATGGGCTCCAGGTGCGTCTTGCGCGCCGTCGCTTCCGGGAAACAGTTTAACAGGCCCTGCGTATAGGGGTGCTTGGGCGTGGTAAACAGCGTCTCCGCATCGGTGTATTCGACAATGTTGCCGGCGTACATGACGGCGATGCGGTCGGCCATTTCGCCGATCACCCCGAGATCGTGGGTGATGAGCAGGATCGAGGCGCCTGTTTCCTCCTTGATCTGCTTCATCTGCTCCAGAATCTGCGCTTGAATCGTCACATCCAGGGCGGTAGTAGGCTCGTCAGCAATGAGCAGGCGGGGATGGCACGACAGGCCCATGGAGATCATGACGCGCTGCTTCATGCCGCCGGAAAACTGGTGCGGGTAATCCACCGTGCGCGTCTCCGCGGCCGGGATGTTGACGCGCTTCATCATGCTGACGGCCCGCCGCAGCGCTTCCTGCCAGCCCACCCGCTGATGAATTTTAATCGCCTCGGCGATCTGCGCCCCGACCCGAAACACCGGGTTGAGCGAGGTCATCGGATCCTGGAAGATCATGGCGATCTTGCCGCCGCGTATTTCCTGGCGCATGCGCTCGGGAGGATACTGCAGCAGGTCTTCCCCCTCGAACCAGATCTCGCCCTGCACGATTTTCCCGGGCGGATCCTGGATCAGACGCAGAATGGACAGGGCCGTCACCGACTTGCCGCAGCCGCTTTCCCCCACCAGGCCCAGGACTTCCCCACCTTTGATCTCCAGGTTCACGCCGTTTAAGGCTTTCACGACGCCGTCTTCGGTGTAGAAGTAGGTATGCAAGTCACGGATGGTCAACAGGTTGTCGTTGGGCGTGGGCGATGTAGAGCGCATAGCGTTTCCTGGTATAGACAGACGGGATTGTATGCGTGGCCGAAACCGTAGAGCACGGTAGCACAGGCACCCTCCCCATGTCAAACACCTGGGGTCAGGAATGCGGAGTGCGGAATGTGCACGGCCAACTTGAGACTTGACAATTCCTGGCAATCCGACATAATAGGGCCACCATCTGTACAGACTCATTGCTCCCATGCGCTGCGCTTCCTCTGCCGCCGACTGCTCTCCGCTCACACGCCGGGTAGGTGCTGTTTTCGCCTTAACAGTTCACGCGTGAGTGGCCCTTCCTATGCAAGAGTATATTCTGCGTCGTCTGGTGTTGCTGGTGCCGACTGTTGTCGGCGTCACCCTGCTGGTGTTTCTGATGATGCGCTTCATCCCTGGCGATCCGGTCTCTCTCCTGCTGGGGGATTACTATACGGCCGAGGCCGCCGCCGCCATTCAGCAGCAGTATGGCCTGGACCGCTCGCTGCCCATGCAATACGTGCTCTGGTTGCGGCAGGTGGTCAGTGGCAATTGGGGCTCCTCCATCATTGCCAAACGGCCGATCTTTCAGGATCTGGTCCGACGTTTGCCGATCACTCTGGAGCTTATTGTCCTGTCTATGGGTTTTGCCTTGCTTATTGCCATTCCCGCCGGCATTGTTGCCGCCTTGCGGCCCAATTCCTGGCACGACTATGGCGCCATGACCACGGCCATGGTCGGTGTCTCCATCCCCGAATTTTTCCTCGGGGTGCTCTTGATCCTCATGTTTTCCCTGGCCTGGGACGTGCTCCCGGCCGTGGGGTATGTGCCGCTAACGCAGAGTGTGAGCGGCAATCTGCAGCACATGATATTGCCGGCCGTGACCCTCGGACTGGGCCGGGCAGCCCTGCTGACGCGTCTGATTCGGGCCAGCATGATGGAAGTCATTCGGCTCGATTATGTCACCACCGCGCGTGCCAAGGGCGTCCGGGAACGCGCCGTGGTGCTGAAACACGCCCTCAAGAACGCTCTCATACCTACCGTGACGGTACTGGGACTGCAAATTGGTTTCCTCATGGGTGGGGCCATTGTCGTCGAGACGGTTTTTGCTGTCCCTGGGGTAGGCTCCTTTGGCATTACCGCCATCGCCCTGCGCGATTATCCGCAAGTGCAAGCCTTCGTGCTCTTTGTGGCGCTTGCCTTTGTGCTGATGAACCTGCTGGTGGACGTCCTGTATGGGTTTCTCGATCCACGCATCAAGTATGACCAACCGGCGAACTAAATAGTGATAGAGAAAAAGGATCTACGTTATGCGCCATGAGATGACAGCAGCGATGGCCCCGCAAGGGCAGATGGGGAGGGTAGACCATGACGAGGTAACGGCCAGAAGCATGCTGGTGATCACCCTGCGGCGGCTGCGCCGCAGCCACACCGCCATGCTGGGTCTGTGCATCGTCGTGCTGCTGCTTCTGGTAGCCGTGTTTGCCGATGCGCTGGCCCCTTACAGTCCCACGCAAACCACTGCCGACACCATGGCTACACCCTCCTGGCAACATCTGATGGGGACCGATTTATTGGGACGGGATGTCTTCAGTCGCATCATCCATGGCAGCCGCGTGTCGGTGTATGTCGGCGTGGTGGCCACCGTGCTGGGCACCGTCTTGGGCGTACCATTGGGCTTGGTGGCCGGCTACTATGGCGGCCGGCTCGACAATCTGATCATGCGGCTCATGGATGTACTGCTGGCCTTTCCCATCTTTCTGCTGGCCATTGTGATTATGGTGATCCTCAAACCCAGCGTCACCAATGTGGTGCTGGCACTGGCCATTGTACGTATCCCCATTCTGGCGCGGATCGTCCGGGGCAGCGTGCTATCAGTGAAGGAGAACGAGTACATCGAAGCTGTCAAAGCGCTCGCCCTGTCGCAAATGCGGGTGCTCTGGCGCCACGTGCTGCCCAATTGTCTGGCGCCGATCATCGTCACCTCGACGCTCAATATTGGCACCGCCATTATCATTGAGGCCTCGTTGAGTTTTCTCGGTTTGGGCACGCAGCCACCGACGCCAACCTGGGGCTGGGACCTGAAGCAGAACCTGACGCTGATCGAGATCAATCCATGGATTACGATTTTTCCGGGCCTGGCGATTCTGGGGACGGTGTTAGCCTTCAACCTGCTGGGGGACGGGCTGCGCGACGCCCTCGACCCACGGCTGAAAACCTAGACGGAGGGATGGAGGGGAGGAAGAACCATGAAACGCAGAACATTTGTGAGCGGCGCGGCGACACTGGTAGGCCTCTCGGCCGTGCCCTGGCGCGGGGCGTTGGCCGGCCATATCAACGAAGGCAAGCCCAAGTATGGTGGGACGCTGCGCGTGGCGTTTGCCTCTGACATCCACAGCGGGCGCTTTACGATGAACCGCGAGAGTCCACCAGGGTACGAGACCTTCTGGGTGACGAATAATACCCACAATGCCCTGGTGACGTTGGGCCCCGATTATAGACATTGTGCCAGACCTGGCCAAATCGTGGGAGATCATTGGCGACGGCAAGGAGTACGTCTTCCACCTGCATGAACAGGTCAAGTTTCACGACGGTACCGAGTGCGATGCCGAAGCCGTGAAGTGGAATTTCGACGATATGCTGACCAGGGGCACCAAGTCCTGGGTCTACGTCTACTTTACCCAGATCGACTCGACGCAGGCCGTTGATAAACACACCTTCAAGGTCATCATGAAGGAACCGGCCGCCCTGCTACCAGCGCTGGCCGGATACTTCCACGGCGTGCCGATCGGGTCGCCGACGGCGGTCAAAAAATATGGCACCGAGTGGAACCGCCATCCGGTCGGCACCGGGGCGTTCATCTTCAGGCCTGAGGAATACAAGCCCGACGAATTGATCGTCCTGGAGAAGAACCCCAATTATTTCAAGAAAGGTCTCGCCGTACGTGGACCGCGTCGAGATCAAGGTGATCAAAGATCCCCTGGCGGCCATGACGGCGTTGCGCACCGGGCAGATCGATATTCTGGAGCGCGTCAACCCCCAGCACGTGCCGATTATGGAAAAGGCCAAGGGTGTAAAGCTGATGACGGCACCAGACAGGATGCCGCTGGTGTGTTTCATGAACATGCGCCACCCGCCTTTCGACGATGTGCGGGTACGCCAGGCGATCGGTGGCTATGGCATGAACCGTAAGGAGATCGCCGAGACGGTGTTCCAGAATCGGGCCAAACCGCTCGTCAGTATCATCCCCTCCGGTGTCGAGGATTACCTCGACCTCAATGAGATGTACCCGTACGATCCAGCCAAGGCCAAGGCGCTCTTGAAGGAGGCGGGGTACGATGACAACAAACCCATGGAGTTTGAGTTGATTCTCAACAACGACGCGCCCTTCTTCTCTGATGCGGCGACGTTGCTGAAGAGCCAGATGGAGAAGATTGGCGTGCATGTGAAGCTGGTGATGATGGACAAACCCGCCTGGCTCGATCGGTTCTCGAACAAGTATGAGTATCAGATGGCCATGGAAGACTTTGGCGCCCTGGTGGATATCAATCAGCGGTCCGTGAGCTTCTTTAAAGGCGTGCGTTCCAATTATGGTGGCATGGACTCCCCCGAGATCGAAGCCAAGACGTTGCAGTGGCGGCGTGAGGTCGATCCGGCGAAACGTCGCGAGGTGGCCCACGAGATCCAGCGGCTCTTCGCCAAGGATATGCTGTGGTGCAACATCACTGGCTCGCCCTACTTCCAGGCGCACCGCGACTACGTCAAAGGCTACCACTTTATGAATCAGCTCTACGTCTTTTGGGACACCACATGGCTGGATAAAGCCTGATCCGAATGTGGAATGCGGAGTGCGGAATGCGGAATGAAAGAAAATAACTCCGCCTTCCGCATTCCATCTACTGTCGTGGTTGCGCCCCCAGCGCCGCGGCAGCGTGCTGCTGGATGCGCTGGTAGATCGTGCGCACCTCGTCCTCGGTAAGGCTGCGATCCTCCGCCTGGAAGGTCAGGGCATAGGCCAGACTCTTCTTGCCGGCGGGAATCGACTCACCCTGATACAGGTCAAAGAGCTCCACCTGGCGCAGTAAGTTGCCGCCGCCGGCACGAATGGCGTCTTCTACCGCCTGGGCTGGCGTGTCGGCATCGACCACTAAGGCCATGTCTTCTAGCACCGCTGGGAAGCGCAGAATGGGCTGATAGCGGCGTGGCTGGCGACGGGCCAGCAGCAGGTCGAGGTCGAGTTCGAGGATGGCGACGGGCTGGTCCGGCAGGTCAAAGCGTTCACACACCTGCGGATGCACCTCACCCATAATGCCAAGGGACTCGTCCGCCCACGCCAGTGTCGCAGTCCTGCCAGGGGTGAGAGAGGGATGTGTGGTCGGGGTGAACTGTATACGCGGCACATTGAGCCGCTGCACGAGCGTGTCAACAATGCCTTTGAGATGCATAAAGCCCAGTAGAGGTGCCTCGTCTTGCTGATGCCAGGAGGCTGGCTGCACCGTACCGGTGAGGGCGATGGCGAGACGACGCTGTTCCAGTGGTAACTCTTCACCGGCCTGGGGGAGATATACCCGGCCAATTTCGAACAACACCATACGCTGGCGATAGCGGCTATTGGTGCGCAGCGTTTCGAGCATGGTTGGCAGCAGGGATTGGCGTAAAAATTCCCGTTCTTGACTGATGGGATTGGCGATGCGGATATAGTCGTCGGGATTGGCTGGGGGGCCTTCAACGTGCGCCCGGTCGATACTGTCCAGACTGGTCATGGCATAGGCGATGATCTCGGTCAAGCCGCAGCCAACAAGAATATCGCGCGTATGCTGCATGCCTTCCAGCACCGGTTGTGACCGCTGCGGCGGCAGTACATCGTGGATCAGTGTCAGCGGGATGGCCTCATAGCCATGGACACGCGCAATGTCTTCGATGAGGTCGGCTGGAATCGACACGTCGAGGCGATAGCTCGGCACGCTGACCTCCAGGCGTGTGCCAGCACTATCGCTGTGCGTCGTGCAGGAGAACTCCAGGGCAGTGAGAATACGTCCGATGTCCTCGGCGCTAAAGTCCATGCCCAGGAGCCGTCGGACTTCAGCCGGTCGCAGCGTGATGGTTTTCGGCCTGGGAGGTTGCGGAAACGTATCGGCGATATCGGGGTGTAGCGTGCCACTGCCAAGCGTTTCCATCAAGCGCCCGGCCCGCACCAGGGCTGGCACGGTGAGGTGTGGGTCAAGACCACGGCCAAAGCGCTGCGCCGCCTCGCTCGCCAGGCGCAGGCGTTGGGAGGTGCGACGAATACTGACGAAGTCAAAATTCGCCGATTCCAGCAAAATGTGTCGGGTATGCGCCGAGACTTCCGTGCGCGCTCCGCCCATCACCCCGGCCAGCGCAATGGGGCCAGACGCATCGGTGATCAATAACGTGTCGGCATCTAGCACCCGGTCGACGCCGTCGAGGGTCTGGAGCTGCTCACCAGGGCGCGCCTGGCGCACGACGATGCCAGTGTCGAGGGTCAGCGTGTCGTAATCGAAGGCGTGCAAGGGTTGGCCGGTTTCCAGCATGCAGTAATTGGTAATGTCGACGATGTTGTTGATGGGTCGCATGCCTGCCAGTTGTAGGCGGCGCTGCATCCACGACGGCGACGGTTGGATGGTGACGTTTTGGATGAGCGCCGCGGAATAGCGGGCGCAGAGCCGTGCGTCAGCGCTGGCCACAGTCACATAAGAGGTGTCAGCGCGCAAGGCGCCTTGCAGCAGCGGGTCGGGAGGTGGCCAGGGTTGTAAGAGTCGCTGCCCCGTGAGCGCCGCTACTTCCCGCGCCAAACCCACGATACACGTGGCCCGAGCGAGATTCGGGGTGAGCTCGACTTCCAGCACTGTATCGCCCAGCACGTCTTGCAGCGGCCGCCCGACGGGTGCCTGTGGGTCGAGAATGAGCACGCCCTCGTGTGCCTCGGACAGGCCGAGTTCCTTCTCGGAACACACCATACCGGCGGATTCTACCCCACGAATGCGCGCTCGCTTGAGTGTCTGCAGGCGTGGCTCCTCGCTATAGCCGTCCCAGAGTCTGGCCCCTTCCACGGCAAACGCCACTTTGTGACCACGCTCGCCAGGACGCAAGTTCGATGCGCCCGTGACGACCGTTTGCGGCGTCCCCTGGCCATACTCCACCACCGCCAGGAGCAAACGGTCGGCATTGGGGTGGGGCTGAATGTCGACGATCTCGCCCACAAAGAGCTTATCGCGTTGCCAATCAGCGCCGATAGACTCGACGTTACTGATCTCCAATCCGGCCATGGTCAGACGATGTACCAGGGTGTCGAGGGGCAGGGTAATCTCTACAAACTCCTTGAGCCAGCTTAACGGCACTCGCATGCAATCATCCCTTTATAGCCATGTACGACGCGGAGAGGCGGCGCGGGTCTTAGTACCGTGCGCAGTAAATACGCCGCGGGTTCTACACACGGCAAACAAGCCTGGTAAGCCAGGGAGCACCCCGCCAAACTGGCGGGGCAATTAGCCGTGCGCAGCACTTAGCCGAATTGTTCCAGAAAACGCAGGTCGTTACTGAAGAAGAAGCGTATATCGTCGATGCCGTATTTGAGCATAGTGATGCGCTCGGGGCCCATGCCGAAGGCAAAGCCGCTAAACGTCTCCGGGTCATAGCCGCCATTGCGTAGCACCTGTGGATGCACCATGCCGGCACCGAGAATCTCCAGCCAGCCACTGTGTTTGCAGATGGGGCAGCCTTTGCCGTCGCAGACCATGCAGTCCATATCCATCTCGACGCTGGGTTCGGTAAAGGGAAAATGGCTGCAACGGAAGCGCACTTGCCGGTTTGCCCCGAACATGCGGCGGGCAAAGTTCACCAGCACACCTTTCAGGTCGGCCATGGTAATGTTAGTGCCGACGGCCAGGCCTTCGACCTGGTGGAACATAATCTCTGAGCGTGCCGTAATCGCTTCGTAGCGATAGCACATGCCCGGTAAAATCACCCGGATGGGGTTGGGGTGATAGGCGTGCATGGCGCGAATCTGCCCGGGCGACGTATGGGTCCGTAGGACGACGCGTTCGTTCACATAAAACGTGTCCCACATATCCCGGGCCGGATGATAGGGCGGAATGTTCAACAACTCGAAATTGTACAAATCGCTTTCCACTTCACGGCTATCGAAAATCTGGAAACCCATGTCGCCGAACACTGCCGCAATGTCGCGCAGGGTTTGGGTACTCGGATGCAGGCGGCCCAGATTGACCGGGTATCCTGGCAGCGTCACATCCACCTGGTGGCGTGACAGGGCATGGGCCAGCCTGGCCTGCTTCAGGGTCTCTACGCGTTTGTCAAAGGCGTGCTCCAGGGTGGTTTTGACGTCATTGGATACCTGACCTATGTGCGGCCGTTGCGCCACGGGGAGGTTTCCCAGGTCACGCATGGCCAGCTTCAGAGCCCCTCGACGACCGAGATAGTGGATACGCCAGGCATCAAGGGCCGTCAGATCGTGCGCCTCGTCCAGTTGGGCCAGGGCCTGAGTGCGCAGGTCTTCCAGTTCGGCCAGCAGCGAATGCTCGGGCTGTGGCATGCTTGTCTCCATTCACAAAGTCCTTACAGTGTCTGTGTGCGCAGATTATACGCCTGGCGCCAAAGCTTTGACAAGGCGCTGATTTTGAATACACCGGGGTTCTGGTATACAATAACTGAACAGACAATCCCTACTACAGAGTACCACTCTCTCTTGTGAGGCATGTCTATGGCGACCCATGATGAACAGGCCAAAATCACCTGCCCATGTTG
Organism: uncultured Gammaproteobacteria bacterium; assembly: GCA_963773125.1. Taxonomy (GTDB): domain Bacteria; phylum Tectomicrobia; class Entotheonellia; order Entotheonellales; family Entotheonellaceae; genus CAVZBC01. The sequence continues at coordinate 32,543 of CAVZBC010000096.1, forward strand.
TCAGGCAACCCTGGTGCTGGATCGCACCACCCTGGCGATGCTCTACTATACGGAACATCGTGAAAAGGCGGGTGGGGCCTCGTTTGAGGCGGCACTGAAAGATCTCAAAGAAAAAGAAAAGCAGATGACGTCACGTTTCCAGCAGGCCATGGCCGATGAAAAACAACGCCGTGCACTGCTGGGCAAGAAATTCCAGGAGTTGCAGAAACACGCTGCGGAAAATCCTGACGAACGCCCTGAACGACCCTTTGACTTTGAGTGAGTTGCTGTGGCTGCGCCATCCTGCGGCTAACGCTGTGGGGCAGTCACAGCGCTACGATAGGCGATGTACGCCCCATACAGAGAGACGCAGAAGGGTACGCAGGGCGTCATGAGAATCTTTGCCAGAACCAGCGGGGTCGTAGCGCCAGAGAGGATGATGTCTCCCTGATTCAGCGCAATGATAGCGCTGCCAACGACGACGGCAATGATGAGACTCCGTTGTATGACGTGCCAGCCTGAGCGGAACTCTTCGGGCCGTGCGGTGGTAGGGCTGTTGAGGAAGGCGCCAAGTCATGTGACACAAAACGGCATGACTGGCGTCAAGAGTGACTTCAGCACTACCTGTAGTGTGAGCTGTCCAGAAAGAATGAGATCGCCCTGATTCAATCCCACCAGGAGACTTCCTACGACCACTGCAGCGATCAGGGCTTTGCGTATGATCCGAGGAGTGCAAACCCGCGTCGGGCAGGTTTGCCAGTGGAACTGTACCTCTGCACCCTTCTCGATAACATGCTGTGCTATCCTCTTCATGTTGTAGAAGGTATAGTGCCACAAACGACTCGGTATTGTCAAAGGTCTATGTTGCATTTACTCCTCTTCGCTCTGGTCCGACTCTTGCGCCGCTGCAAGAAGTTCCGACATGGAGAGGGTAATGATCTTGGCCTGGGGAAAGTCGCGCCGCAATTCTTCGAAGAGCTCTGCGCCTTTTGGCATCTCCATCTCGGTCTGATTTCCACGCTCCAGCGCCTCTTGTAGAACGTTCCGAACGACATCTTCGCTGCTAGGTACTCGTGTCATGATTTGATCCTTTCTTGTTGAGATACATTGTTTACTCAAAAGAAATATACCTCACCAATGTCAGGAAAAGATAAAGAAATTGTCAAATCTGTGCAAAATCGGGCTGGCAACGAGTCGTGGGCAATAGACGAGGAGAGAGGACCGGGGGCATGCTGACTCTAGCAGGGAGAGCGTGCCCCGAAGGCGTATAGAGGATAGAAGGCACAGGGGTACTATACTTGGCAGAGGCGGTGGGGTGGCATTTTTTATGGCCTACTGTTTAGTCGGAAAGAAAGCACAGCCTATCTCCTGGATTACACTGTTGATGTATTGGCAATCTTCCGGGCTCAGGTCATCGCGGTAACCTCCCACCACTCCGCGACGTACTTTGAAAGAATCATCATCCTCGGATTTCCCGGGTTGCAGTTTTTTGCTCTGAAAGTGTCTGGATTCTTCCAGTTTCTTCATATTGCTGAAGCTCGCAAATTCGACCGCCTTCTGAACGATCCCATCACCGATATCTGCGGCGCCGATGAAATCCAGGACCTCCCGCAGCTTGCCGTGCGGATCTGCATGGAGTTCTTCGTAGCCAAGGAGAAACAGCGCTTGCGGCACATGCAGATTAGCATGCCAGATATTGTAAAAGGTAACGATTTTTCGAATGCCGTACACATCGTGCCGCGTAAATTCGGCAATAGAGCCGTGGAACAAATCGCTGCGCCGGCTGACGTGGAAATAGTAGGACACCAGGACATCCCGCGGATCACGAATCAGCAAGAGCACTTTCTTTTTCTTATACTGGGACTTGTCCGTCTCCAGCTCCCGGTAGTGCTTGTGTTTGCTGTTGCCGACATCTTCATGGGTGTAGGAGACTTTTGGCACGCCGGTCGCTTGGGCGAGGTGATCCTTGTCGAAAATTAGTTGGTCATCAAGACCAGCGTATTCACACAGCGCTTTGCCGATCAGCACGCGCAGCCAGCTTCTGCCGCTCTTCGGGTGCGAGACTATGGCAACCTTGGGGGCCTTGGTTTCGTGCTCGTTCATGTACATCCTCCTATGGTAGGCACGTTGAGAGTTCTGGAGAAAATCACCGGTGGCCGGCACGTTCATTCAGAACGTAAGGCCTGTACGGGATCGAGTTGTGCAGCACGGCGAGCCGGGAAAAGACCAAAGAGTAGCCCTATGGACGCGGAGGTCCCAAAGGCGATGAGGATACTGGTCAAGGAAAAGCCCGTCTCCCATTTGGCGTAGAGCGTGATGGTCTTGGCCATGCCAAATCCCACGAGATTCCCGAGCACTCCGCCTGTCAGACAAATCAGCACGGTTTCGATAATGAATTGCACCAGGATGTCGCCTTTGGTGGCGCCAATCGCCCGCCGGATACCGATTTCCCGGGTGCGCTCCGAGACGTTGGCGAGCATAATGTTCATAATGCCTATACCCCCCACGAGCAGAGAGATGCCAGCAATCGAACCCATGATAATGTTGAAAATCTGCTGGGTCCTTTGAGCCTGGGCTAAGAGTTCCTCGGGGACCAGGATCTCGTAGTCCTCCACGCCCCTATGTTGCTGTTCTAAGCGTCCTTTGAGGAGACGGGCGGTGATGGCAAGGTCCTCTGGCTGGGCTACGCGAATGGCAATCTCCTCAATGCCGGCAGGATGTCCAGCCTGTGGAAACCGCCTGAGTGCAGTGGTGATCGGGAGGTAGATGTCGCGATTGATGTTGCGCACCTTGATCACCGTGGCTCTTCCCTCGCGCATCATTTTGGGCTCCATGATTCCGACCACGGTGCACCAGGTCTCACCGACCCGGAGAGCGGCTCCAAGAGCGGTGCGATGCCCAAACAGCTCTTGCCTGACCTCCGAGCCCAAAATACAGACATTCTTGGTGTCTAGCAGGTCAAAGGCGGTGAGAAACCGGCCTTCCGCCACGCGAAAATTCGTGACGATCTCGTATTCCGGGCTGGTACCGATGACCTGGGCGACGCCCTGGTGGCCCTCGAAGCGCACTTCGGTATCGACAAATTTCAGCGGGGCAACGCCCAGCAGGGTCGGGAAACCTGTCTGGATCAGCAGGGCGTCGCCGTAGGTCAAGCCTTTCGCGAAACGGCGTTCGGCCTCGGCACGCTTTTCGCCGGTGAGCTGGAGTTGCTTGATCCGGATGTTGTTGGTACCTAACAGCTTAATTTGCTCAACAGCCTCCCGTCTGGCACCCTCCCCAATGGACACCATGGAGATAAAGGCCGCGACTCCGAAGACGATGCCCAGGGTACTCAGCAAGGCGCGGAGCTTACGGAGGAGGAGGCCTTTGACACCAATGTCGATACTGTCAGAAAGATGCAACAACGCTGTGTCCCTTATACGCTATGGGTTGCATAGGGGGCCGTAGGCTTCGAATCGCTGATAATCCGGCCATCCTTCATCTCGATCACCCGGTTGGTATAGGCCGCGGTATCTTGACTGTGCGTCACTACCAGGATGGTCGTCCCCCGTTTGTGCAGGTCGGTGAAGAGCTTCATAATCCCTTCGCCCGTCTGGCTGTCCAGGTTCCCGGTTGGCTCGTCGGCCAGGAGCAGGAGGGGCTCGATAGCCAGAGCGCGGGCAATGGCCACGCGCTGCATCTCGCCGCCAGAAAGCTCCCTGGGCAGATGCCAGATTTTATTTGCCAATCCAACCTGGCGTAGTAGCTCCAGGCTCTTTTCACGGCGGCTGCCTCGCCCTACGCCTTTATAGATCAAGGGCAATTCGACATTTTCGAGCACATTGTGCTGCGAGATAAGATTGAAAGCCTGAAAGACAAAACCGATCTGTCTGTTGCGAACTCTAGAGAGTTCAGCGTCGCTCAGCGATGCGACCTCTCTGCCGTCCAACCGATACGTGCCTGTGCTCGGACGGTCGAGACACCCCAGCAGATGGAGCATGGTCGACTTGCCAGACCCTGAGGCGCCCATGATGGCCATAAACTCTCCATGCGCCACTGCCAGGTCAACGCCACGCAGGGCCTGCACCTCCGTGGTGCCCATGTGATACGTTTTTCGCAGATCGCGCACCTGGATCAGCATGTCATGGTGTCCTGGAAAGATGGGCCCCCAGGAGCACTTGCTCCCCTGGCTGGAGGCCTTGCGTGACCATCACGTTGTGTTGATTGCTCAGACCCAGGGCGATCTTGCGCTCTTCGATCTTGCCAGCGTTGGTGACCAGGGCAAAGTGTTCTCCCTGGCGTGACAGCACGGCTGCTAAGGGGATGGAGAGGACATCTTCCTGGCGCTCGACAATGAAATCGAGCGTTGCGGTCAATCCGGGCTTGAGTCGTGTGTCCTTTTCCTCAATCTTCACCGTGACGTCGAAGACCTTGATGCCCGAGGCCGTTCCGGTGCGACTCTGCTTCAAGCGCGCCAGCGAGCCGATTTGCAGCACCTTGCCCTGAAAGGTGGTGTTCGGATAGGCCTCGAGCCGTACCTCAACCGGACCTCCCACCCGTACCTTGCCAATGTCAATTTCATTGACCTCGGTATCGGCCACAATCGTCGACAGGTCAGGCAGGTAGAGGATAGGCTGCCCTTGATACGGGATCATGCCAAGCTGTACCTTCTCCCCGGCCTTTTCCCCGCTCAGCGTCGCGTAGACGACGAGCCCCTCCTTGGGAGCTTCCAGCTCTGTGCGGCCAAGCTTCACCTCGGCGGTCTTAATCAGTTTCGCTCCCTTCTGCACATTGGCCCGTTCCCGCTCTACGGCCGCCTCAAATGCCTGGAGTTGCGACGTCATACCGCTTTGAGCCTTCTCCAAAGCAAATTTGGCTTGCCGCAAACGGACATTCGCTCTTTCCAGTTCCTGCGGCGTGGCACCAGCGGACACCTTGCTGAAATTGAACTGTGCGCTCTGCAGGTTTGCTGTCGCCTCGATAAATTTCAGCTCCGCCTCCTCAAGCGCACCGCGCGTGATAAAACCCTTCTTGACAAACTCTGGCAGCACGTTGCGTTTCTTCTCCGCATTGTCGAAGGCGGCTTTTGCCTTCTCCAGCTCCATCCGCGCTCTCTCTAGTTCGTCCGGTAACGGTTTCTTGTGCAGGTCGTCCAATCTAACTGCGCCAGTCGCGCCTCGAGCTGGAAACGGGCAATCTCGGCCAGGAGCCTCTGGCGTTGCGCCTCCAGATCCTGCGCCGCCTTGCGCGCCTCAGCCTGTGCCATCTCTAGCGCCGCGCCTGTTTCTTCAAGGACCGCCTCATACTTGCTGGCGTCGAAGCGCACGAGAACCTCCCCTTCTTTGGCGTATGTGCCTTCGGGGACGAGATAGATAATGGGCAGGTCCTTTTGCGCACTGAGCGTGACAGATTCCAGGGCCCGGAGTTGGCCAAGCTCAGACAGCTTGACCGTGAAAGTCCCTTTCTGGACCGCCACGCTGGCAGCAGCTTTCACCTCTAGCCTTGGCCGGGTATACCAGTAGAAAGCCGTCCCGCTTACGGCTGCCACCAGGAGAAGCACGGCGGCTCTTTTCACACCTGTCGTGCTTCTTGCAGTCTTCGGTCTCGGCGCTGGAGTCGGCTGCCGTATCAGGGGTGGCTCCTGGCGCCGCGCTGTGGAAATCTGTGACTCGCCTTCTGGCGCAGTATCCTGCCACACCCGCTCTGTCTGTCTCTGGAGGGTGCCCTCCTTCTCTGCTTTTTCCAGCGCCTCAAAGAACTTGCTCATAGCTCTCTCCCTCCACTCATCTCAGTAGCCGCTGCAGGTGTGTATAGAGTCCCACCAGCTGCGTCTTGCCTTTGCTAAATCAGCTCATATCAAATGGGACACCAGACTCCAGGAACATGCTGCGACGCGTGCTTGTATGCTCCAGTCGGCATGCCAATGTCGTGCGCCCCCATTTAGTAACGTACATCGATGTTCAGAGCCGCTTCGTATACCGGGTGCTCTGGCTCAGAAGACAGGCCATCCATGGCCTGCAGCTATGACCGATACTCTCTCTGCCAGCGCGCGCCAGAGGCGGTGCAGCAGCTCACGAGACTGCTCACTCGCAAATATAAGGATCAATACCGCGGTGACAAGCGATAGGAGCATAGTGGTCAGCCGTAGGTGCAGGCGCCTGTGCGGCATAGCGACACCCGGGCCGAAGACTGACCAGTCCTTGACCACCTCCTTGACCACCCGTGCAGTGACCTGCCTGGCATCCGCTCCATATCCTAAGACGAGAGCCTTGTCGCAGATGACGTTGATAAGACGAGGAATCCCTCCCGAAGCGCGGTAGATCCTCCGCAGGGCTCGACGGGTGAAGATCCTCCCGCCAGCGTGACCAGCCTCTTGCAACCGGTGCGCGATATATTGGCCAGTCTCCTGAAAAGTCAGCGGCTGTAACTGGACGACTAGGCCGATACGTTGGCGCAGCGCACGCAGGTCATGGTGTCCCAGCTTTTCCCCCAGCTCAGGCTGCCCTACCAGGATGATCTGGAGAAGTTTACTATGTGCCATCTCCACGTTAGAGACCATTCTGAGATCTTCAAGGACTGCAGTGGAGAGATATTGGGCCTCATCAATGATGAGCACCACATACCGCCCGGCCGTTGCTTCCTTCAGCAGATAGTCGCTCAGGGCGTTGATCATCTCAAAGCGCGATCGGCTCTGGCAGGATATCTCCAGATCCTGGAACACCATCTGCAACAGCTCCTCGAAGCTGGAAACGGGAGTAAAAATGAACGCCATCGTAATGTGCGTACCGCTCTGCCCGAGGATGTGGCGGACCAGCGTCGTCTTCCCAGTGCCAACTTCTCCAAGGATCAGAATAAAACCCTTGCGCTCATGCACCCCGTATATCATGGCGGCAAGCGCCTCTTTGTGGGATGGGCTCAAAAACAGGTATCTCGGGTCCGGGGGGAGCGCAAACGGGCTCTCACGCAACCCATAAAAATGGTGGTACATGATTATCTCTACTTCTCATGGCACTCTGGCATCATCGAGAGCTCGCCACCCCTCAGGGCGTCGCCCTGGCAGCCACGACTGGTCCAGCGATACTCGCCTCCAGTTCTGCCAGGCCAATGTTATAGTCAGCCGTTGCCTCTAGTAAGTCTGACTGCGCCTGCAGGAGGTCTTCCTGGGCGTCGGTGATGTCGAAATTGTCTGCCTGTCCTAGCGCGAACCGCGCCTTGGCAACTTCCAACTTGCCCTCGGCCTGTTCAACGCCAATTCTGAGCACGCGGATAAGCTCTATACTTCTACTGAGCTTGATCACGGCATTCCGGACTTCTAATTCAATCTGCCGCTTGACCTGTATCAGCTCCTGCTGGAGACGCTTTTCTTGGATCTCTGTCTGGATCAAGGCAGACCTTGCTGCCACATTGCCAAGGGGCACGGAGAAAACCAGCCCAGCAGTCCACGTCTCGCCACGGAGGGCGAGAGACTTCTCGAAGGTCGAGGCATTATGAATCTTGCCGTAAGCGGCCACGAGGTCCAGTTGCGGTAGCAAGGTATTTTTTGCCACCCGGATATTCAGTGCGTTCTGCGCCAGTCGCTCCTCGACTTCCAGGGTTTCCGGTCGGTTGCTTATGGCCGCTTCTATCCATCGTGCCACCTCCGGCTCCAGAAGGATGGGCTGAAAGCTGAGCTCCTTATCCAGGAGATCAAGCTCCGTGGCTATGGGAATACCAAGCACATCGAGAAGGACATTTTTGGCCGTGATGAAATCGGCCTGGTTATTGGCCTGCCGTGCCAGGTCTTGCGACAGAATAACCTCGGCACTGAAGACATCCCGTTTGGTCACCAGTCCGGCGTTGAAGAGGGCCTGCGAGGCCTCAACAAGCGTTTTATCCCGCTGAATCGCCTCTTCGGTGATGGCAATCAGCTTTTCTGCCAGAATCGCTGTGTAATAGGCGCTCTTGGCCTGCGCCACAACCCTGAGGATCGCCGCCCTGAGCCTGGCCTCTTCAATACGCACGCCAAATTCTGCATTCCGAATCGGCTGTGTGGTCACCGCTAGCCCTCCACCGCGCAACAGGGGCTGTAACACGCTAATAGTCGCGGCTGATTCGAACGTCCGAGAGGGGGTTGCCTGGTCGGTCTGCTCTCTGGTGAAATCACTCGAGACGATGACCGTAGCTCCTGTGGGCACCAGTTGACTGATAAAGGCCGTGGTATTTTGCGCATTCCGATCCGCTGCGGGGCCGACCTCGGGGACATCTCTGTCGCCGGAGGCAAGAAAGGAAAGACCAGCCGTGGGGTGAAATAGTGCCTTCGCTCGCGGCACCTCGTATGACACCGCATCCCTGGAGAGTGTGGCAATCTGCAGCGGCACATTGTGCTGCAGAGCCAGTTCAATACTTTGTTCGAGGGTTAACGGCCGTTTGGAGCTCTGGCGTTGCATGGTCGCTGGGGCCTGGTGGCCCGGCACTTGCGCCAGGGTACGCCAGAGCTGGCCAGGAGCGGGGGGGGAGAAAGGGACGGGTGGACGGCTTGCGTCCGTTGGACTCTGGGCTTCTTGCCGTAGGCCTTTTTTGTCGATGTCTTGGGCAAAAGCCACAACAGGTAGCATACAGGTCACACTGAGTAGCACTACAGATACCAGTCTGAAAACGATCTCCTGGTCCATTCCCTTCTCCTGCTGCGCTGGCGGGTCGCTGCGCACTGCAGCATGGTGCGCTGTGAGCAATCTATGCCAACAGATGTTGTCTGGTAACGAGGGCAGTAGCCAGTGAGGCTAACTACTACCCCCCAGGGAGCCCTCCTGTGCAGGCGAGAGAGGCCCCCTGTCTCATGGTGGTGCGGTAGCACTTGCGGCCCGTGCACTTATTTAATCGCCGACTTGCTTTTGGTTTTATCGGTGAGCTGAAACGACATACCCATCAGTGTAATCGTGCGGTTGGTCGGGTCGATTTTCTCTACCCTGCCCACGACTTCAATTTCTTTCTGGAGGTCTGGATCAGCTTTTTGCCCCGGTTCTGGCGATTTATTCTTGATTTGTTTCGCCAGAAAGGTGCCATCTTTCAAGTAAGTGCCCTCGGCTCGTACGAGGAGCTTGGTTTGCACATCCGCAAAGCTCTTTAAAGTTCCGGCCTTATCTTTAAACTCGGTATCTGGCTGCACTTTGATTGGTACACGTAAAATTTCTACTTCTTGCTTCTCTCGATTGACCTTGCCGATGGCTCCGGTAATTTCCCAATCATCGTCGAGCAAATCACCGGTCAGCAGTTTGATTTCTGTGCAAACAATCGACAGATCTGGCCGGACTGTGCCTTCCAGTTGCACCCACTGTCCGGGCTTGACAGTCGCAAGTATCTCCGCTGTCGTCATTCTCCCTTTCATCTGCGCTTCGCTATGGTGGTGCACCGCGACCAACAGCAGAGCAACCAGCACATCCATGAACACATGACGCTGTATCTTCATCATCAACCTCCCCTGTCTAAGACGTTTCCTGTCATTTTCCTGTTTGAGAGCTATAAAAATTTAAACTCTATATACAGGTAGCAGATGATGTTATCTACATCACCAACAATAATATACAGGAGGCCATCATGACTGCTGTCATCCGCAGGTCTTGAGTATGTAAAAAACAGGTAAAAACAGCAGTGGGCCAATAATGAAGAGTATAGATAGTGTATGAGTTGGTCATCATATCGGCCAGCTTGGGACAGGCATTTCCTCCTATGAAGCTCCCCTCACCGGCAAATCCGGTGAGAGGAGCGTGTTCCGCGCTTGATGGATTACGGCACTACCTCTGTATCGGAGCCACCCTTAGTGCTGGTGACCGTCACGCTGGTCGGCTTGGGCGTGATCAGTTTGAAGTTGGTGCGGTATTCGTTATCACCAAACTTGTAGTTCAGTTTCCCCAACGTTCTCGGGACGCCGTTGATGATGGCCGTCGCGGTCAAGGTTACCGAGTTCCCAGGGGCATTGCTGGTCGCTGCCACCGTCGAGATCTTTGCTCTTGTAATAGCGTACATGGACGATGTTTACCGTGTCCGCACCCTGTGTGGGTGGCGTGACGGTGACAGTGACGGTCTGGGTGACAGGGCCGCCACCCGGGCCGGTCGCCGCCAGGGTGTAGGTCGTCGTCGTCGTCGGACTGACCACCACATTGCCACTGGGCCCTCCCGTCAGGCCCCCTGGATTAATCGTTACACTGGTGGCGTTGGTCGTCGTCCACGCCAGGGTCGAGGTCTGCCCACTGGTGATACTCGCGGGCGTCGCCGTAAAGCTGGTGATCGTCGGCGGTGGCGTGCTGGCCGTGACGGTGACAGTGACGGTCTGGGTGACAGGGCCGCCACCCGGGCCGGTCGCCGCCAGGGTGTAGGTCGTCGTCGTCGTCGGACTGACCACCACATTGCCACTGGGCCCTCCCGTCAGGCCCCCTGGATTAATCGTTACACTGGTGGCGTTGGTCGTCGTCCACGCCAGGGTCGAGGTCTGCCCACTGGTGATACTCGCGGGCGTCGCCGTAAAGCTGGTGATCGTCGGCGGTGGCGTGCTGGCCGTGACGGTGACAGTGACGGTCTGGGTGACCGGGCCGCCACCCGGGCCGGTCGCCGCCAGGGTGTAGGTCGTCGTCGTCGTCGGACTGACCACCACATTGCCACTGGGCCCTCCCGTCAGGCCCCCTGGATTAATCGTTACACTGGTGGCGTTGGTCGTCGTCCACGCCAGGGTCGAGGTCTGCCCACTGGTGATACTCGCGGGCGTCGCCGTAAAGCTGGTGATCGTCGGCGGCGGCGTGCCGGCCGTGAGATCGATCATGGCGTAGTACGCCAGAGTCGGCGTCGAACCCGCGTCGTCCCCCTTGGCCAGGACGAGAAGCCCTGTGGTGGGATCCACGTTTTGCTTGGTACTGGTGGCGTTATTGATGCTCAACCCCGTCCCCTGCCCACCGATGAGGTGGGTTTCACCGCTCGCGCCCAGATCTACCAACTCCTCCAGATTGGCGACCTTGTAGGAGATCGTGCGTTCAGTGGGAATCAAACCGTCCCGTGTAGATCACATATACATCCTGATTGGCCTCGTCAAACATCACGATAGGCCGCGACGAACCCCCATTCGGATCGTTGGGGTTACGGTCGACCACCTGCATACACTGTCCAGGGGGAGGTGGGCGGGAGAGTGTCATGCCAGCGCACAAAGAGATTCGTCTCGTCGAGACTGCCAGGAGGAGGGGCCGTTGTGCCGGATTTGACGGCCGCCAGAATATCCCCATTGTGAGTGACTTTGACGTTGACATGATCATCGGCAATCAAGCCGCCCTGCGCCGCTATCTCCACATTCTGCCAGGTGGTCTCGATGTCTTCATCCCGATGAATGCGGAAGCGAATGCTATCGGTGGCCTGATCGCTCCACAGCACCCCAATACAGTTATTCAAGGTCGCCCCTTGGCAGTTGTGGAAGGCCACAATCGCATCCAGATCATCATTATTGTTGATGGTGCCCAGGGACATCCCTGTGGTATTCCAGACCGTATGATCTGCCGAAGTCGACCAGAGGACGCGAATGTCGGTGTTCGGGTCATAGGCCAGCCACAGTTTGCCGGTACTATCCTGGGCAATCGTGGCCGTTTCAGAGGTTGGGAGTAGCGTAAAGGTGATGGGGAAGCCCGTTACGCGTGTGTACGTCTGATTCGCGGGGTTATCCGCGTTGTTATAGGTATATTTTGAGAGACTCGCTGTCGTGCCCTTGTATATCAGCACGAAGAGGTGGGTGTCATTCCACAACACATCGGCTCGCCCTGAAACCACTGTATCTACCTGCGCGTCGTCTCCCGCACCGGCGTCCGGGCCATCCGGGAAGGTTTGCTTGACAAAGCTGCTCGTCGCGCCGTTCACGACCAGTTTATAGAACCAGATACCTGTTGTGCCATCGCCCAGGATGGCCCACCAGGTGACAGCACCGGTGGTCGGGTGAACAGTGTACCAGAGTTTGGACTGTGGTTTGTCTTCCGTGAGACTTGCACCAATGTCGAAAGATCCATCGACGGCGCGTGCTGTGGAGGCGCATATCACCAACAGCCCCAATAGGAGAGCAGTAACAGTAACCTGCTTCAGTTTCATGTGCTCATTTCCTTTTTCTCATAGGAACCACATAGTGACCCGCATCGTGGTGTTCCTGCCCCACGACCGGTACTTACACCGCTAGACAAATGACGTGCAGGCGGGGCGCGCACCCCGCTGTGCATGGGGAGCCCGCTTCCCGGAGCCTAAGAGAGTGGGCCAGGCCGTATCGTGGAAGGACATGTGTAGAAGCAGACGGACATGCATAGAAAGACTCACGAACGCCGCCTGGGGGAGACAGCGCCAGACAAAAAAAATCCCTCCCCGCTTGAGCGGAAAGGGATGTGCTAGAGCCTTCCAAGGTTCTAGAATCCAAATGTCCTGCAACGATGCAGGGATATCCCTCTTGCCTGCTCAGGAGGGGTGCCATACTGAGCGGTAGCTAGCCCCACTAGCTATCTGCTCTGGCCTCACTGATTGTGCTGAAATTGTTCTCGACCTACACGCACCTCCTACGACCACGCGCCAGAGCCGTGCATACTGGCCGTGGCAGGCGTGGTCGCGCCGATGCCCCGACCCTCCTCACTGATGCCGTCTCTGACGCGGTTGACTCATGTCTGTTGCCCATGCTCATGCGCCTTCGCATTATTTAGCATGTATATCGCTATGCCTATTGCCTTCTATGAATGTATAGTAAGGTATTTCAACCATTATGCAGTAAAAAAATTTAAGTCAAGTAGTAAATTCATATAAGGAAGTTTTATTCTTTAAAAATATTATGTTGCTATTTTTATAAATAGTAATTGAATAGGCTATATAGATAAATTAATCATATAGCCGGTTCAAGTCTGTAAGAAATGAACAAAAACCGCCTCTTGTATTTTTTGATGCTCTATGAAAAATGCTACTCAGTGCGCGACAGCGCTCGAAAAATATCCTCTACAACCGCCTCCACACCTGCCGTACGATCAATGCCCAGTTCAAAGCAGCGCACTTGCTCAGCAAATTGGCGCACGACCTCAACCCGGTGTCCAGCCTGACCCGGTCGTGGCCAGGTCATATCCAAGCGCTGCTGCATACCAGCCGTAATCGTCTAATTCACGCGTCAGGCGATTGATTGCCACCAGTCTCTCAGCAGCAATCTCAGCGGTGAGGGGCATGAGGTAGCGTCGCGGCGCAAATTGCGGTAAAAAGAGCACGGCCGATTTTGCTTTGTTCGACAGCTGCTGACTCTTGAGATGGAAGAGCCACTTTTCCTTGAGTCCTTCAGGGAAGGTCATCGGCGTGAGACCTGGGGGATTGTCTCCCAGCATTGCCAGACTTTTTTCGTCGAGTCGAATCGGTTCCGGACATGGATACACAAATTCGCCATCAGTGAAAATGAGATTTTCGGCAATGAGCTCGATGTCGGCCCGCTGCAGCAACGCCACACACGTGGTGGTTTTGCCGACACCACCGAGACCGCCGATGATGATGCCACCATGGGCGCTGTTGAGCGCTGAGGCGTGCAAAGCCGTCCACCCGCGAGAAATTCTCCAGATACCACATGAGCGGGTAATACACCAGATAGCTCATCAGACTGAAGTACTTGGTGTATTCGTACTCCGGCAGATGTGCGAGTTTGTCTTTTTTGGGATGAAAATTATAGGCGACGTCAAACACCCACTGGCCCGGTTGACGACAGAAGCGGAGTTGCAGTCCGGTCATGCGCAGGGTGTCTAGCCAGATGAGTTCATCTGCGTTGCCCAGCATGCGCTTCCCGATGATATTGAGGGGACCACCTGTCGGGAAGGGGTTGTCCGCTTGACTCCGTTTGCCTTGTGACCACCAGCATTTCACCACGACATCTGGCCTGGCACACAGGCGCTTCGACCAGGCCGTTGAGATGCTCGGCGGCATAGGCGAGTAAGGGTGGATGATTCGCCTCCAGGGTTAAGGTCACTCCATGCAGGCATATACCAAGCTTTTCCATACAAGCATCCTCACGTCACTCGGTTTCAAAGAGATACCCCGCGCCGCGGATCGTCCTGATGTAGCGGGGATTGTCCGGATCTGGTTCAATGTGCTTGCGCAGCCGGAGGATATGATTGTCCACCGTGCGGGTGGTGGGATAGGCGTCGTAGCCCCAGATGTCGCTCAACAGCCGGTCACGGCTCAGGAGCTCGCCGGGGTGCTGCAGCATATACTCCAGGAGGCAAAATTCGCGGTGTGTCAACTCCTGCACTGCCCCGGCTTTGCATACCTCACGCCGCTTGAAGTCCACCACGACGTCTCCAAACTCGTAGCGTGCAGATTTTCCGCCGCATGCCGCTGGCGTGCCCCCCTCCTCTCGGCGCAGTTGGGCTTTGACGCGAGCCAGCAGTTCACGCAGACCAAAGGGTTTAGTCACATAGTCATCAGCGCCGAGCTCCAACCCGAGCACTTTGTCATTTTCTTCGGCTTTGGCCGTGAGCATGATCACTGGCGTCATAATGCCCTCGTCGCGTAGGCGCTTGCACAGCTCGAGGCCACTCATGCCGGGCAGCATCACATCAAGAATGAGCACATCTGGCAGGCACGCTCTGATGAGTCGTAGACCCTCGGGTCCGGTGCACGCCGTCAGCGTCTCATACCCCTCGCTCTGGAGGGCACCTTCTAAGCCCAGGGCAATAGCGGCATCGTCTTCAACAATGAGGATTGTCTTCATACTTTCATCTCGACACGCGGCTGGTCGGGCACGGTGCTTGGCGTGTCGCCAGGCACTACCGCATGGTCGCTCGGCAGGAATGGGCAACATTACCGAGAACGTCGAGCCTTTTCCTACCTCGCTGCGCACACTGATACTGCCGCCATGGGCCTGCACCATATGCCGCACCAGCGTCAGTCCCAAACCCATGCCACCCTGTTTTGGCGCGTTGAGCCGTTGATCGATACGATAAAAATCGTCAAAAATTTTCGGTATCTCCGCGGCATCGATGCCAATACCACGATCCGTCACCGCGATCACGACGTGCGCGCCATGCCGGTACGCTTGCACACGGATTTCCTTCACGTCGTCGCTGTATTTGACGGCATTACTCAGCAAATTCAGCACGACTTGCGCCATGGCATCGGCATCCAGGCGCATTTCAGGGAGGGGTTCCACGATGTCTATATCCAGCCTGAACCCCTGTGCTTCAGCATGGGGGCGAAAGGATTCAATGGCCATACATAACACGATGGTGAGATCCTCATAGTCAAAATGATATTGCTTCACACCCCGTTCGATTTTGGCGAAATCCAGCAGGTTTTCGATCAGGCGGCTGAGCCGATCACATTCACGGCGGATGATACTGCAGGTACTGTTCCGCCGGTGCCTGCCGCTTTTGTGAAGCTCTGGCAGCGCTCCCAGACCATTGCATTTCCAGGAGCTCAGCCAACAGCTTAATCGATGCTAGCGGTGTCCGTAGTTCATGCGAAACGTTTGACACAAACGTCGATTTCATCTGCGACAGATAGGCTTCACGCTGGGCATGCGGCGCACGAAAATGTAGGCTCCCACCAGGATGCTGATGAGCAACAGCGAAATCAGCCAGAGTCCCAGCGTGGTGCGGAAATTTCCCCATCGTGAGACGGTGTGCGGATCTCGCAGGTACACTGCGACCTGCCAGAAATCAAAGGGCGCCGTGAGGGTCCGGGCGGCGATGGGCTGGTAGGGCAGCCTCTCTGTTCCAATAACGTACTCGCCTTTTGTCGTGAGCACTGCCAGGGTCACCTGCTCGCTGAATTGCAAATTCTGCAAGATCCTCGGAAACAATCGTTGCCGGAGCTGCGCCAGATCAATCTGCACCCCGAACAGCCCGGTCGTATAAATGCCACTCGCATCCGGCAGGGGACGATACGCCAGCAGATACGGTTCGTCATCAGTGGTGTCCGACACATAGTGAAACTTTGGCCTGTAATACTTCCGTTCGAGCACCATTTTGTTGAGCTTGCGGTCCAGGAGCTGCAGAAAATACTTCTGGCTGAGGCGTTTTTTGTTTTGTTGTGCCAGCAGACGGAATTGCGTCTGATAGCGCGTTGGCTCGGTAATCTTTGGGGACGTGAGCAGCCGTGCCGCTATGGGTGGGAGCTGGTCTAAAAAAAACGAGTACTGCAACGTATTAATGGTATCGCTACGCTCCAACAAGTCCTGATGCAAGTGGAGAAGCGCCTCAATGGCCTCCTGATCACGTCCCAGGTTTTCGAGGCAGACGGCAATTTGATATTGCGCCAGGAAACGCAGCGACATTTTGTGCGGGTCACGTACCTCGGGATAATGGGTCAGCACATCGTGAAAAGTCGCCAGCGCCGTGGTCCAGTCGCCTTTTTTCATGAATACCCGGCCAATATGGCTTGCCGCTGTCCCACGCAGCTGCGGATTGGCGACCTCTGACAATATCTTGCCGTACCCGGCCAGGGCACCGTCCAAATCGTAGGCGCGATATTCGAGTTCTTCGCTCTGCGCCACCAGTTGGGTAAAAATATCATGCTCGTGGATATACGCATCTTTCTCCCAGGTCGCCAGCGAGACTATGTCTTCCTGTATATTGAGGGCAGGAGGATAGGCCACCTTGCCTGGAGCCGTGAGTAAAAAACTGGCAGCAATGAGCGGTTCTTGCCGTATGAGTGCTGCAAAATCCTCAGCAGGATTCTGCCTGTCCGGCGGGAAAAATTCCTGGATTGCCACCACCCACCCTTTCTCTGCTTTGTTGAGCGTATCGTCAATCTCACGCGCTGCCAGCAAGGCAAATTGTCGATAGCTCTCCCGCAGTCGTTCTTGCGCCAGCAACTGTTCGTGCCCCAGGGCACGCCAACTGAAGTATCCGAGCAGGCCACTGGGCAGAATGATCAGGGCCAGCAAGACAAGCGCCATATGCACTTCCTGGCGCTTGGTCTTGTACACTGTGCGCAGCGACACGAGTGGCTTCCAGAACTGGCTGATGCAGCGATATTGCCACTGTTTTCTCGCGGCATGTATGGACCATTTCATGACAGTCTGCACCCTTTACCCGGACAGCGCCTCTCCACACACGGCGGTATACACGTCCAGCCATCCACGCAGTTCCTGCGCCGGGGTCATGTCGCCGATCTGTTTGGCGGCATTTTCGGCGAGGCGTGCTCGTAAGGTCGGATTGCCTATGAGTTCCATGATCGCGCCGGAGAGCTCTGCCGACGAGCCCGGATTAACGAGTAGGCCATTGTCGCGGTCGCGAATAATTTCTGGGATCGCTCCGGTACGACTGCCGATCACCACTTTTTGCATGGCCATGCCTTCGAGCATGGAGAGTGGACAGCCTTCAGAGAACAGGGACGGAAACACCAAAATGTCGAAGAGCTGTAAATAATCTGCCATCTGATCAGGAGGTATTTTGCCGGTGATAATGGTGCAATCGCGCAAGCCGTAATCGTCCAGGTATTGCATATGCGGCTGTCGGTCGGCGGCGGAAAAAAAATCTCCCGCCAACAAAATCGTGTATTCGAAGTGGTCCTTCAGACTAGCGAGCGCCTTAAAGAGATAGAGCAAGCCCTTTTTGTAGCGAAAGAGCCCGGCGCTGCCGATCACCGCCCCTTTGAGCGGCAGCGTGGGTCTGGTGTGGGGCTGCAGCCGGGTCGGATCAATGGCATTCAGGATCGTTTTGGCCTTGCCACGAATAGGCGTGATGGCGCCATCGGCCAGTGTAATTAAGTTGGTCGCCACCGACGTGACGTAGGTGGCGTTTTCGAGTGCCGAGCGGATAAACGGCAACCGCAGCGGATCGAAGGCATACTTGCCAATGTCATTCCCACGAATCGACGCAATAGTTTTTATCCCATGCAGACGGCCGACTAACCCTGCAATAAAGCCAGCCGGATAGAGAAAGAAGGCGTGCAGCACGTCGTAGCCATAGCGCTGCTGCAACGCTTCCAGCGCCTGGAACATCTCGCGGTTATAGCGTGTTAACACTTCGGCCTCAGACCATGCCGACTCTGTACTCGGGTTGGCGTGGAAGACTTTGACCCGGTGCACGAGCACTGCCCCTTCCTGGGTACTCGACACACTCTCGTCAAAGGGCAGCGGTACTGGATGTTTTTGCAACACGGCGACGTGCACTTGCAGACCTTGACTGGCCAGCATATTGGCAACGCGATACGCCGAATGGCCAACACCACCAACCTGTGGTGGATACTGCCCGGTGACAATGCAGGTCCGCAGGGGCTTCATGGCATCACCACAGGGCGAGAATGGTGCAACAGCTTGGGGGGGATGGCATCGAGGCGGCGGTCTTTCGTCATGAGCTGAGCCTTTCAGGGAGGGCAGGGGATGAAGTCGACATGCGGGCAAGGGCGCCAGCAATGTCTATCACCCGCCGGGCATTGTTATCCCACGTTCTCTCTTGCTGGACCCAGGCCTGCGCCCTAGTCCCGAGACCATGGCAGAGTTGTGTATTAGTCGTGAGTTGTGCGAGTGCCGCCGTCAGCTGGGCGATGTTGCCCGGCTCGAAAAGTACACCAGTTTCGCCGTCGGTGATGACTTCTTCCACCTGACCTATTCTCCCAGCGACTATCGGTTTGCCCATTATCATATATTCAAATATTTTTATTGGTGAATAGTAAAAGTTATCATTAGGATTATATGGTGCAACTGTAATATCCATAGCGGATATATAATCAGGTATACTATCATAAGAAACATTTCCAGTAAAGGTTACTGCATGTTTAATGTTTTTTGATCTTATATATTCTCCCAAAGTCTCCCGCTCGGGCCCGTCGCCGATGATCAGCAAGTGGGTCTGCGGAGCAGTGGCGTGCAGGGCGTGAAACGCCTTGCATAACGTCTCAGTGCCGTGCCAGGGTTTGAGGCTACCGACAAAGCCAATCACCCGCTTGCCGTCGAGTTGGAGCTGTGTACGTATGGCCACACCATTGTTGGCGGCGGCAAAGCGCTGTGGGTCCACGGCATTTGGCAGGATGTGAAGGCGCGATTCTGGGACGCCACAGGACGCCACAAATTCTTGCAAGCGACGCGAGACGACGATCACGGCGTCCGTTGCACGCATGATACGGCGCTCCGTCTCGCAGGCGAGTTCTTTCATCTCCAGGCCACGCATTTTTTCCTGCTCGTAGGCCAGCGGCGCGTTCACCTCTAAAATGTGCGGCACGCCGAAGGCCCTGGCCAGACGAATGCCAGCATAACTGAAGAGGGTGTAGCGCTCGTAAATACAATCCACCCGGCGCGACCTGCAGGTACGGCAAGGCTGTCTCGTAGAGCGTCAGATTGTAAAGCAAGTTGCGTAATTCCTGACGGATACGCGTTTTCATGTCAAGAAATGTGTCCAGCCCTTCGAGCTCTTGGCACATCCGCAGATGATGCGCCGCTGGTGGCAGTGGGAAAAAGGCCTCGTGTGTTGTCGGCTCCATTGCTGGAGAGATCATGCACACTGCATGACCAGCTTTGTGCAAAGCGGCTATCATCTCCCGGACATGGACCGAAGCACCCTTGTAGCCGAAAATTGGCACCCCAAAGTCAGCGCTGATATAGGCAATATTCATAAATTCTAGGCTTCCATTGTTCTTCCGGTGGCTGTGGTCAGAGAGGCCTGCGTACATGCCGCGTCGCCGGCTCTCCCGAAGGGCTGGCTTGCCGCTGCAGGAATGGCTTTGCCGGGCTCCCGTACGCACAAAAAGCGTAGGAGCAGGGTGCGGCCGCCATTGGTATAACTAATCAGCGACGTGGCTCTTGCGAAATGTTTAAGCCCTGAACCGCCATGGGTGAAATAGCGCTTACCACTGCGAAATTGGCCCACAATACCCGACACATCAAAACCCTCTCCCTGATCGGAAATGGCCACCAGGAGTCCAGTCTTCGTGGCCACAGTTGCCACGGTAATCCGCTTGGCCGGGTCTTTGTGGTTGCCCCACTTATAGGCATTGCCAAGGCCTTTTTTCAGAGGATCGAGAAGATTGCGGTGCAGTTGTTGCGGTGCAACGTCCGCACAGCGGGCTGCAAACGCCGCGCTGAGGACAGGCAGAAGCTCCTCTGGCGTTTGCCCTTGCACGACGAGATATGCCTCGTCTAGAGCCACGAAGCCCGGGTCAGCGGGATCGTGCATACAATTGGCAAATACTTTTGCAGAGGCGTTGATCTCCGCCAGCATTTGCTCTTTCGTATGAGTCAAATCAATCATGTCGTATCTCCTGGCAGCCAACTGCACCGGGTCGCACCGGGCATTACGCGCTGGCTGGGCAGCGCTCGTAGAGATCAACCACCTCTGGGAGACTCTGTGGCGCCTTGCTGTGTTGCATTGCCTCCAAACAGGTGACGCTTTGCCGGATCTGCAGACGTATCGTGTCCGACCAGCCTGGCTCATCCTGCCACCGGAAGCGTTTACAGGCGCGTTTCAGGTGGATGAGGGCCTCGTGCAGCGGCACACGTCGGGCCATGTGCCAATCCATCAGAGAAAAGTAGGCCGCTACAAACGCATCGCGGAGCATGCGGATATAGGCAGACTGTTGTGTCTTCTCTTCGAGCTGCTTTAAAGCCACAAAAACCATCGCTACGTCGTAAGCCGGGTCTCCGTAGTGGAGCGGGTCCAGATCAAGGAGCCAGAGGGTGTTGTTCTGCACATGGACTTGGCCGAGATGCAAATCACCGTGTGCCAGGGTACAGACCTCATGGCCGTCGCGGTGTTGGAACTCGGTCGCCGTATGCACGATCCAGCGAATGGCAGGGGCCAGCTCTGGACAGGCCGCGGCCAGCGCTTCAGGGAGTGCACTACACCGTATTGCTAGGTGATCCTCGATCGTAAAGGGCGCTCCCAGGCGGAGCGGAAAGCGATGCAGCTTGGCCATTGCTGCCGCCAGGAGGCGCATGTGCTCTGGACCGGCCAGCTTTTTCTTCAGCAGGGTTTTCAACGATCGACCCGGCACTGCTTCCATGAGCAGGAGACACAGGTCCGGCAGATAGGTATAGGGCTCTGAGATGCGGACCTGCACCGGTGCCTGCTGTGCAAAGCCACCGTCCCACAATTGTCGCATGGCATCGAAGCTGCGCTGGCCGGCAGCCGGGGTAGCGTAGACCTTGCCGATAATGCGCCATGGTGGTTGCCGGGGCATGCCCGTCTCATACGTCTCGACCCTGTAGCGAATCAGGCTACGGCCGTCAGGTTCAATCGTCATACCATGCACGGCGACGGAGGTGCCGAAGCGGTCCTGGATGACGGCCTGTAATGCCGTCCGCATGTACACGTAGTCTAAAGCCTCTGTTGCTTTTTCCGTAACGGGTCTTCCCATGACTTTCTCCCAATTTTAGCCATACGAGCAGCGGCCCAGATCATGAGGCGCTCGCCTCCACGATGTCTGGAGCGCCATGCAGGCACTGGAGCACGCGCTCGACCACCGGTCCTACGCCAGCTGACCGGTCAATACCCAGGCTATAACACGGCGTTGTGGCGGTCAGGCGCCGCAGCACGTCCAGTTGTCTCTGGGCGTTACCGGACTGGGGCCACAGCAGGTCCAGAGCGGCGGTATACCAGTAGTAGTCGTTCACTTCGAGCGTCAGGCGATTACTGGCCGCCAGGAGTTCGCATGCCTCGCCAGGGGCAATCCGTCGCACGAAGCCGTGACGCGCAAACTGTGGCAGAAACAGCACCACTGGTCGCACGGCCGGCAGTGCCGGTTGCGCTGGGAACTGAAACAGCGCTTTGTGCTTTAAGCCGCCGCGAAAGCTCACCGGCTGCAGACTGGCGGTGTCTGCGCCTACTAAAGCCAGACTCTCTTCTGTCAAGCGCACCGGTTCAGGGACGGGAAAGATGTGGGTGCCGTCCCAGAACAGCAGGTTCTCGGTCACCAGGGTCATGCCGGCCCGTATCGCCAGGGCCACAGAAGTCGTGGTTTTGCCGGCCCCACCCGGCCCGGCCACCAGGGCGGCCCGTTCGCCGGTGGCCACTGCCGACGCGTGGATCAACACCCAACCACGCGTGCGTTCCAAGTGCCAGGCGATCGGAAACAGCACCAGATAGCGCAGCAGATCGAAAAATTTCTTTTCTTCAAAGTCTGGATACTTGTCCAGCTTCCTGGCGGACGGAACATACCGGTACACCACGTCGAAGGCGACCGTCGCGCCATGGCGGCGAAAGCGCAGCTGCAAATCCTTGTCGCGGTAGACATCGGTCCACAGCAACTGCTCTTCGGAGAGGAGCATACGCTTGCCAAAGCCGTCCAGCCCGGCGGTGTCGGCCAACGGTCCCGGCTCGTCTGGCGACGGTCGGTGCAGCCAGTGGGCGGTGACCGCCAGGTCGGGAGAGGCCCAGGGTGGGCATGTGTGGCCATCCAGGAGATCGGCGGTGTGATCCAGTAGTTTGTCGTAGTTACACTGGAGGTTCAGTGTCACGCCGTGCATCTGCACTCCTAGTTGTCTCATGCGGCTGTCCCTCCTTGCCGGACCGATTTTTCCAGACGCTCGCGGGCGGCTTGTACCTGGGCCCTGGCCCAGGCCAGCCAGTTGGCTTGATGGCTTTGCTTACGGAAGTTCCGCAGCACATACGCCGCAAAGTCGAGCGCCTCGTACAGGGCCAGGCGGGCGGGGGAAACCTCGGGCGCCAGGTCGAGATAGGCGTTGCGGAAGTACGTACACAGCCGGGCGATATGGGCCTGCCGCCTGGGGTGGCGAATGCCGAATGACCACAAATGCGTCAAGAAATAGGCCACATCGTAGGCTGGCTCGGCCTGTCCGGCCCGGTCGAAGTCAATAATGCCGATGCCGTGGTCGCCGACGAGCACATTGCCATGCGCGAAGTCGCAGTGGGCAAACGTCAGCGGCGCCGCGGGGATGCGTCGCTCCCAGGTGCGTAACTCGTCGCGGATGCGGCCGATCTCGGCGGCAAGTTCCGGCTGCCACTGGCCAAAATACGCCAGGTTTTTCTCCTGAGCCCCCCATAACTGGGCGAAGTCACAGATCGGCCCGAGCCGCGTCGCCGACAATTGCAGCGAGCGAATCGCCGCGGCGATTGACTGCAGCTGCTGTTCCACCTGCTGCAGGGCGGCTTCATCGGCCGTATCGTGTGCCAACTCCGCCAACCAATACCGGAACTGTTGGCCACTGACGGCGCTTTGTACCACCAGGCGCCACTGCGGCAGATGGAGGACCGGCTGCGCCGCCTGCCACAGGCCGTCACTGGCGCAGGACGCCTCCCAGGCCGCACGGAGTAACTTGTAGCAGTGGTCACCCCGGTCGTCGCGGTAGACCTTGCCATAGAACTGGCAGGTTTCCGGTGCGCCTCCAGGTGCGTGGTCCAGCATCAGGTTGTAGTGCAGTGTGCAGGTCCGGCCAGGTTTATAGTGCAATACGTTGTAGGTCAGCCCCTGCGCTTGCCGACCATTGCCACCGCCGGCATGCAGGTGCTGCGCCAGCAGTGGGCGCATACTTTCCACGTCGGTCGCCAACTGCAGCCCCGTCAGCACCGGGTCCATGGGAAACACCCGGACAATCATCGCCGGTTCAGGAACGAAGGCAATCAGCCGTTCGAACCCGGCGGTCACTGGCTGGCCGGTGATAGAGGCAGGGACCTGCTGGCAGGATTCGTCGTCAAACCTGTGTGCACCCTTTTGCGTGGAAGAAAAGAGCGTGCAGGAGACACGGCGCGAGAACATCGAGCCGTCGACCCGCCGCCGCAGCATCAACTGCAGGGCCACATTGATGTCACGACCTGGCTTGATCTTACAGTACTCGATACGGTAATCGTCCACGCCGACCGAGGCGTGCGTCAGTTGTCGCAGTGCCAGTTCCAGCACGTGTTTCATCCATGTCGGCTCCCGCAGTTGCTCCAGGCGGTGCGTCAATACATCACTCGGGTCATCATCCGTACCGCCAGCAGGGGGGTATACGTGATCGGCATGCTCTATAGACTCCGGCTGTATCATGATCGCGAGGTCTCCTCTAGGGGATGCATGTTTCGAGCGCTCAGTGCGGCAGTCAGTCCTGCTGCAATGAGGCGGCCGTCATCGACTCTGTACACGGGGTTGCCTACCTGTCCAGCAGCCGTTCCGCCTCAGCCACCAGACGATGCGTGTGGACAGCAACGCGTTCTCGACGCTCCGGGCGGCGTAGCGCCCGCAGGGCCAAGTCCATCAGTACCAGCGTTTCATACAGTGCCAGCTCATGCGGTGACACCTCTGGCTCCCGCGCGAGAAACTCGCGGCGAAAGACCTCTGCCAGCCCTTCCAGTGCCGGCGCCTTGCCCGGCTGCGTGAGTGGCGCGTGGCGGAGTCGGCACAGGAAGCTGGCGGCGTCCAGTGCCGGGTGGGCCATGGTCAGACCATCCCAGTCGATCAGCGTCAAATACTCGTCGTTGCCCACCAACTGTTTGTGGCGGAAGCCGCCGTGGCATGGTACTAGCAGCTCGTGGTGCGGCGTACACCTCTGCAGGCGTTCCAGGACGTGCTCGATGTCCTGGGCCAGTTCGGGGTGCCCGGGGCGTATCAGCTCCAGGCCCTGCCACGCGCCGGTCAGTGCGTCGTGGAACGTCAGCGATGCTGCAGGGTGAATTCCCGAGCGGTGTAGCTCGCTCAGGGCCTCGGCCACCACGGCCATACACCGCTCCAGGCGAGAGAGGTCAGCGCCTGCAGGCAGTGGCTGGTTCTTCTCTAGACACTTGATCCAGACGTTGAGGTCCCGCTCGCCAAGCGCCTCAGCCATGACGAGCATGCGGCGCTCGGGATCATAGCCCAGGGGTTCGGGGAGGCGCAGGCAACCCGAGCGGCGCGACACTGCCCACAGAGTTTGCATGTCACGATAGATTGTCGCGCCGCGGTCGTCAGCAAAGAGCTTCGCAAACACGACCCGCTGCTGCGGGGTGTCGGCCACACCAGACAGCTGCACGGTGAGTTTCACTACGCAGCGCGTGCCAGGCCTGTAGTGCAGCAGCTCTACGTGGGTCTGCACCAGGGTCGCACCATTCTGACACTCGGACAGGAAGGGTGTCACAAGTCGACCGCCATCTGGTTGCGTGGCCTCTATGAGCGCTGGCAAAGCGAGATCCACAGGGAGAAACTGCACCCCCATGTGGAGTTCAGGGATATAGGCTGCGAGCCGCGCAAAAGGCACCACTGCCGGATGCCCCTGGGCGCTACGGCAACACTGCCAGCAGTTCGGGGCTGAGGAAGGCTGGAGTTACTGGCAGGGTGCCCAATAGACCATAGTGACGCTGCTGGCCCTTGCCGGACTCGACGACCAGATGGTATGTGACCCGTAATGTCCTCTGTGGGAGTGCCACTCGTGTCTTGTCCGCACGGGCTTTGCATGCCATCACTCGCATGGGCGTGTCAGTCATGGCGGAGAGTTCGCGCTGGAAAATCGGCAGTATAAAGGCCACGTCCAGTGCACGGGCCATGAGCGACTTCAGATCGGTCGGTGTCGCCAATGCTTGGCAGGAATGTTCCATGCTCGCTATACCTCCAGTATCAGATCACTCTGGGCGATAGGCATGCAGACGTGTTGTCCATACAGCCCCTTACCTGCTTCACACGGCATTGGCTGCTGCACCGTCCAATAGTCGATGTGCTCCTGCCACCAGCCTGCGAACGCGTGGTCCCACTTGATCGCCGTGCCCTGGTCGATGCAAGCCACGAAACGCCCGCAGAGCGATTTTTGTGAGCACGAGAGCCTCATACACGGCGAGGTGGTGCGGCGCCACCTCGGGCTCGCGCGCCAGAAATTCCCGCCGAAAGACCGCCGCCAGATGCTCTAATTCCACCGCCTTGCCGAGTTGAAGCCAGCCCAAGAAACACGCGGCGTCCCAAGCTGGGTGTGCCAACGTCAGATCATCGAAATCGATGAAGGTCAGGCACTCGTCATTGCCCAGAAGCTGTTTGTGACGAAAGGCACCATGGGAAGGCACCAGCCGTTCGTCATGCAGTACTCCCGCCGCCAGCCGTTGCTGTACCTGTTCGACTTCGGCCGCCAGGTCCGGCAGGTGGTGGCGAATCTCGTGCAGTTCCTTGCGCTGGTGCTGCAATACATCGCCAAACGTCACTGTCTCATGCGGGCGAATATCTGATCGGTGCAACTCGGCGAGGGCTGCGGCTGTCACCACCATACAGCGTGCTAGGCGCGTCAGATCGACACCAGGTGGCAACGGTTGTCCCGCGCCCAGGCACTTCACCCACAATTTCAGATCACGACCGCCGGGCGCCTCGGTCATGACCAGCATGCGATGCTCAGGGTCGTAACCGTACGGCTCGGGCATACGCAGGCAAACAGAGTGGTGCAAGGTCCGCCAGAGATCCTGCATGACTCCATAGATGGCTGCGCCGCCATCATTGCGGAAGAGCTTGGCATACACCGTGCGATAATATGAGTCTGAACCTGCGCCGGAAAGCCTGACGGTGAATTTCAATACACAGCGGTCACCAGGCTTGTAATGTACCAGTGCCCACTGGGTCTCCTGGATCGTTGCGCCTTCGCGGCACTCTGGAATGAACCGGGAGAGTAACTGGCCATTGTCTGGCCGTGTGACAGCAAGCAGGCTGGGCAACGCCACATCTACCGGAAAGAACTGGACCACCATCTGGAGCTGAGGAATGAAGGTCGCCAGTCGTTGAAATGGCTGGATGGCTGGGTGGCCCTGGGCGGCGTGACTGTGTTGCAGCAGTTCGCGGCTCAAGTAGTCTGACGTCACTGGTAATGTTCCCAGCAGCACGCGTTCCCAGGTCTGCCCGGCGGACTCGCCTGTCACCCAGTATCTGACTTGCAGCCGCGTTAGCCCTACCGCCGAACGAGTTTTGTTGGCACGGACTCTACAGGCGCTGAGCCGCACCGGCACGTCGGCCAGCGCCGGCAATTCTCTTTGAAAGAGCCGGAGCATAAAGTCTGAGTCCATGGCACGGCTGACGAAGGCATACTGATCGGCTGTGGTAACGAACGTTGGTTGGGACTCTTCCATCGGTCAATCCTTTTTCCGTCCTTCTTGGCAGCCAATATTCTGTGTCAGTGGGAACTTCCCATCGTCCAGAAAGTTGGCCAACTCGGCTATAGTGGCCTCTGTCTCACTTGTCTCCACAGTAGCACAAAGCCACAGATCAGCCGGTGTCGCCCATTGCTTCATCGGTCGTGACTGTGGTGTATGCAAGCTGTCGGCCGAACTGCAACTCATACAGCTCACGATACTCTCTGCTGGTTCTCATCAATGCCTCGTGCGTGCCGTAAGCGGCGGGTTTTCCTGCTTCTAGCAGGAGAATTTTGTCCGCATGCGTAATAGTCGAGAACTTATGCGCGATGATAAATGTCGTTTTGCCGCGCGTCAGCTCGCGTAGAGCGGCATGGATGCTTGCTTCAGCTTGCGCATCCAAGGCGGTAGTGGGCTCATCCAGAATCAGGATCGGTGTGTCACGAATAATGGCGCGCGCCAGGTTGAGGCGTTGTTTCTGGCCCCCGGAGAGATTGTCACCACCTTCGTATATCACGGTCTCGTAGCCGTCCGGCATCTGCATGATGAAGTCATGTGCCTGCGCCAATGTGGCGGCCCGGACAATGTCCTCGGTGGTCGCGTCGATTTTGCCAAACCCAATGTTTTCACGGACCGTCTGGTTGAACAGCCTGGCCTCCTGCAGGACCACGGTCATCTGGTCGCGCAGTGATTTGAGCGTGAAGGTGCGGATATCATGGCCGTCGATCAGGATGTGTCCTTGCTGGGGATCGTAAAACCGCAGGAGCAAACTGAGGAGGGTCGATTTCCCCGCCCCGCTGAGGCCTACGAGTGCAACCAGGTCTCCGGCTTCAGCGACAAAGCTCAGATCCTTTACAACGTCGATGTCCTTTTGATAGCCAAAACTCACCTGCCGGAATTCGACTCGGCCGGTCAACCGCGGGGCTGGAACGGCATCCGGAGCGTCCTGCATGACCATGTCGCATTCGACTAATTCAAGCAGGCGTGCGCCGGCCACCTGCGCGGTGGCTATTTCCAGCAGCATGTCGGCAAATTTCTCGACTGGTTTGTACAGATTTTTCAGATAGGCGACAAACAGGACAAGGGTGCCGGGAAGAATCGTGCCGTCGAAGGCCAGGCTGCCGCCATAGTACACGACACCGCCGGTCGCCAGACCAATCAACAGGTCACTACAGCGTTTGAAAGTTTGCGTCAGTCGTAGGGCGGTGAGCTCAAAGGTGAGGCTGTGCCGATTTTCTGACGCGAAACGGGCCTGTTGTAAGTCTTCGCGGCCATAGGCCTGCACCAGTGCCATGGCGGTGGCATTTTCGGTAATGAGCGAGGTCACATCGCTTTCTTTGCTTTTCTTGCTCTGCGTCGCACTACGTACCCTATTGCCGATGCGCCACTGAAAGTAATACAGGATGGGGACCATGCCAAAAGCGACCAGGGCCAGGCGCCATTCCAGCAGCAACATCAAGCCGACGTGCGACACAATCATCGTCAGGCGATACACAAACTGCTGGGGCACCTGGACCAGGATGGCCTTGATGTCATGGATGTCGGCAGTGAGTCGGTACACCAGGTCGCCGGAACGCGCCGATTCATGAAAAGACAGTGACAGCCGTTGCAGGTGTGCAAAGACGTGCTCGCGGATATCGGTGACGAGCATCTCCCCGATGCTGAGCATGCCGACTCTATGCATATAGGTGAAGAGGCCATCTAACACTTGGAAAAGGATAAAGGCCAGCACGAGTCCTGCCAGCATCAGCTCCAGGCTATTTTCCCCGCTCCCCGGGGTGAGGGAGGTGACTTGGTCAGGGAGCGGCTCGCCATAATTCTCCCCGCTCTCCCGGGTGAGGGGAGGGGCTTTTGCAGGCAGCGACTCGCCATGACTCTTCTCCAACCAGCGGCCAAGGAAGGCGACTTTTTCAGGCAGCGGATTGCCGAGGACGACGTGATCCAGGATGAGTTTTAACGGCCACGGGGAACACAAAGCGATGAGGATCGTGAGCAACAGGCCAGCATACGCCATCACCGCCAGCTTCCAATGTTTTTTGTAGTGTCGCCCGAAGACTTTATAGAGTCGGAGCAGTGTTCTGTAGCTCATCTCTGGTGCCACGGCTCCGGGGGCCACTGGGGTTGCTCACTACGACGCATTTTCCACTCCCACACTGTTGCACGTAGGTCTGTCGTCCACGCTGTGCGCTGCACGAATTGTCATGCCGCCCATGGTGGGGCCGGCTTTCAGGGCCGCGGCTGGCGCTTCGGGTTCGTGTGGCCCCTCAGCCGCGGCGTCAACAGCCGCCAGGGCCTGCTGGCGGCCGAGTTGCAATTCGTACAGGGCGCGGTACTGGGCGCTTTCACGCAGCAATTGCGCATGCGTGCCTTGATGCGCCAGTTGCCCTGCCTCCAGCAGGAGTACTTTATCGGCACTGGCGATGGTCGAAAATTTATGGGCGATTATGAACGTCGTTCTGCCCCGGGTGAGCCGCTGCAGCGCCGCGTTGACGTTGGCTTCGGCTCTGGCATCCAGCCCGGTAACTGGTTCATCCAGAATCAGGATTGGCGTGTCACGAATAATGGCGCGCGCCAGGTTGAGGCGTTGTTTCTGGCCCCCGGAGAGATTGTCACCGCCTTCGTACATCACGGTCTCGTAACCGTCCGGCATCTGCATGATAAACTCGTGTGCTTCCGCGAGTTTGGCCGCCGCAATAATCTCTTCCTGGGTGGCGTCAGGGGTGCCAAAAGCGATGTTCTCACGCACCGTCTGGCGGAATAACTTGGCGTCCTGTAAGACGATCGTTATCTGATCGCGCAAGGACTTGAGGGTAAAGGTCCGAATATCCTTCCCATCAATCAGAACTTGCCCGTGCTGCGGATCGTAGAAGCGCAACAACAGGCTGATGAGGGTAGATTTCCCGGCCCCGCTATGCCCTACCAGCGCTACGGTTTCACCGGGCTCAACGACAAAATTGAGCCGCTGTAAAACCTCCTGGCCCTTTTTGTAGGCAAAGCTGACGTCTTGGAAGGCCACCCGGCCCTGGAAGGGCGGTGCTGGTACCGCATGCGGCTCATCCTGCATGACCAGGTCATTTTCGACCAGGTCGAGCAAGCGCTCACCGGAGACGGAGGATTTTGCCAGGTCAAGGAACAGGTCGCTGAACTTCTCAATCGCCAGATAGATATTCCGCAAGTAGGCCACGAACACCACCAGGGTGCCGGGCAAGATCTCGCCCCTCAGGGCGGCACGACCACCAAAATACAGCACTGCAGCAGTGCTCAGGGTAACCAGGAAATCGGCCAGGCGGCCGTATGTTTTCTGCAGTCGCAAGGCCCGCAGCTGGGCTGCCGAGACTGCCCTTGTTTTCGCCACTAAATCGGTCCAGTTCCGTTTCTTCACGGCCGTACGCTTGTATTAAAGCCATCGACGTGACATTCTCAGTAATGATTGAGGCAACAACACCTTCTTGCTCTCGCTTTGTCTTCATGGCCTTTTGCATCCCGGCGCCAAAGTATCTGGTAAAAAAATACAGCAGTGGCACGGTGCTGAGAGCGAGGAGGCCGAGCCGCCAATCGAGCGTGAGCATCACCACGGCATACGTGCCAAACGTCACCAGACGCCGGACACACTCCTGCGGCAAATCGAGCAGGAGGCGCCGCATCTCCTTCACATCCGAGGTCAACAGATAGGCCAGATTCCCCGAGCGCGCCGAGTCGTGAAACGACAACGACAGCCGTTGCAGATGCGCAAACACCCGTTCGCGAATATCGGCACTCATACGGGCGCCGACGCTGGCGACCCAGTATTTGATCACATAGGACAAAAACGCCGCCAGCACCGCCAGCACCACAATCGACAATGCTGAGAGCAGCAACAGCAGTTTCGGGTCAGTGGCCCGCATCGTCTGCAGCAAGGCCACGTCGACAGGGAGCGGCCGGTCAAGAATGAGATAATCCACAATGAGCTTGAGCGGCCATGGTGCCAGCACCTCGACGGCGATGAACGCCAACAGGCTCACATAAGCCAGCATCAATGCCTGCCAGTATTTTTTATAGTGCTGTCCAAAGACTATGTAAATCCTCACCAGGCTTTTGGAACGCAGCCTGTCCTTTGTCTTCTTCTTGCCCATCTGGTGCAGCTTGGACAGATCATCGATGAATTGCATGGCTGTCTCCGCCAGAAAGACCCCTGTTGTCCCCGTTCCCAATAGCGGTTGTACCTGCTGTGCGCTTTCCACGCTGGTTGGCCAACGGCACTACATCGCGGCCTTGCCGCCCCTCAGTCGTCGTGCGCTGGGCCGTAGGACGTGCTTCTGACCACTGCGTACCATGGCCTGGCGCAAGGCCGTACTAATCTGCGCCACGGTGTGCAGCGCATTAAAGTCTCGTGTCACTTTTTCTCGTCCGGCCCGGCCGAATTGGCGCATTTTGTCGGGCTGACTGAGGAGCGTCAGCAGTCCATCGGCAAAGGCCACCGCATCCTTCTCGGCCACGAGGAGGCCATGCACGCCATGCTCCACACATTCTGGGATGCCTGACACGTGTGTCGACATAATGGCCAGCCCCATTGCCATCGCCTCAACAATGACGTTGGGCAGGCCATCACGATCCCCATCATGGTGCACTTCACAGGCCAGGGCAAACACGTCCGCGGCGCGGTAATACTGCAACAACTCGTCCTGAGACATGGGTCCCAGGAGTGTCACGCATGCATCGAGCCCGAGTTCTGCAATTTGCTGTCGTAGCGCGTTTTCCAGTGGTCCGCTGCCGATGATCGTGCAGCGGAATTCGGCGCCTTTCTGCCGCACGAGATGAAGGGCCTGGAGCAACACGGCAAAGCCCTTTTTCGGCACCAGCCGGCCAATGGACAGAAGGTGCGGACACGCCCTGGCAGGTGACTGCCCCGGCGCAGAGAAAAAGTCCAGGTTGATGCCGTGATAGCAGCGCAGTATTGGTATCGCCGTGCCGACCAGCTGTTGGAGATAGGTCTTATTGTATTCTGTGCAGGTCACCACAAAGCGGGCTCGGGCAATCTTCAGGCGGAGAAAATCCGTCTCCTGCAAGTAGATGTCCTTGGCGTGTGCACTGAAGCTATAGCCCATACCGGTGAGCCACGACACGAAAAATGCCACGGTGGTTGGATCGTGGCTGAAATGGGCGTGCACATGCGCCACATGGGTGTCCGGCAGACCTTTCTCCACCAGATAGGCGGCCTGTACAAACCGTTTGAGCGTGGCAGTGCTGCGCTGGTGTATACTGCTGCGCACGGCACAACAGAGCGCCTGCCAGTACGCCCCTGGGCGACGCCACCACAGGCGGATGTTGGTGCGCACAAAGGCACCGCAGAACGGCCAAAAGTAGTCTGGGATGTAGGTCACTGGGGCGCGTACCTGACGCACCCGCTCATGCATCGCGGCTTCTCCCGGATCCCGCAGCGCGAAAATATGCAGGCGATGACCGAGCTTCTCCAACAGCAAGATCTCGTTGATGATGAAAGTCTCTGAGAGACGGGGATAGCCTTTGAGAATTATCCCGACAACCTTCTGTGCGCTCAAAGCCTTTCTCTCCTCAGCAATAGTGTCGATGTTTGCCGCCAAGGCATCGACGCGACACCCCAATCCATGACCACCCTGATCAGCCCTTTAATACGGCTACCGGGCGCACGCGCACAACCGGTTTCGCCAACGATAGAGCGGCCATGGCTTGCACGACTTGCGACACGTCTTTGAACGAGCTGGGGGCCTGTTCCGCAATGTTGTCGGTGCCGTACCGGTACAGCCGGATGTGTTTGTCCCGCATGTGCTGTTCGACCTGCGCCGCGGTGAAGCGCGCCACTGCCTCGGGCTTGTCCAGCACGCGACCGGCGCCATGGTTGACCGACCAGAACGCTGCCGCTGCAGACTCATCGGCGACGCCGATAAACGAGTCGTGCCCCATGGAGCCCGGAATTGGCACTGGCTGGCCGGTGGCGCCAAAGACCGGATGCTCTGCCAGCTGCGAAGGCGGCAAGGCACGGCTGGCACCGTGGCGATGCACCCACAGCCGTTCACCACCCCATTGTTCTGGCTTGATGCTGACATGGGCACAGTCGTAGAGCAGCGACAGCGACGTATCGTGCAGCACCTGGTGCACCGCGGTGCGTAACTTTTCGGTCACGACGATGCGATTGGCAAAACCAAAATTGGCTGCCGCCGCAATAGCCCGTGCAAACTGTACGCCCTCTTCCGTGTCCGCGGGCACGGACCACAGGGGCGATTCTGGCGTCGCCGCGTGCTGTGGGAGGAATTTCTCCGCCAATTCCGCCACATAGGCTCGCATGACATTGCTCGCCACCCCACGGCTGCAGGTATGCAGCATAAAGACGGCCTTGCCCGCCCTGAGATCCAGTCTGTCTGCCGTCTCCTGATCAAGCACGTCGACGATTTCCTGCAGCTCCAGAAAATGATTGCCACCGCCAATAGTACAAAAGCGGCGCCGGCCTTTATTGATGGCCTTGCGCGGCACACTGGCCAGAATGGCCTCGGCGTCCTGTGTGTCCGTCGGCGCGGTGGCCCGGTCCTCGATGCAGTGCAGCTCGGCATCGCTGAGACCAAAGGTTTTCTGGCACCAGGCTGCCGCCGTGCACGAGAATCTCCTCCACCTCTGCTCTGCTGAGGATCTGCTGGTCATGCTGATGCCCCGGCACCAGGCGCATGACGGTTCCATAGAGCTCGTCGAGCGCCGTTGCGGTGATATCGCGCACGTCAATATCGGTGCGCAGTATGCGCATACCGCAGTTGATCCCGGCATCGACGGCGCGCGGCACCAGGGCGTTTTTGGCCACGACCACTGTGCCGGTGGGGGTTGGGTTGCGGCTCTTGCGGTGGATATCCGGCAGGCCAGCCACATGGTGTGCGAGGCCTGGAACGTTGGCAAGACTTTCCAGCTGGGCAAGCGTTGCCGCATCTGGCAGTAAATCTGGGGTCACAAAAAGCCGGATGGGCACGCCACCGTTCTGTGGCATCACTTCTATAGGAGAAAGCATGGTTGCACCTGTTTCCATATTCCTTACTGCTGCACTGTTGGCACCAACGCGGCTGGACGAGGCATGACCTGCTCCCCCTCGTCTTTCCCTAGGAGCACCCTGGCGGCGCGTTGCGCTCCGTCCAAGGGGGGAATGTTGGCCGGGTTGGGGATATTATCGTCGGTCAAGAGCTGCATCAACTCGTGGGCCAGCCGCTCCGGGGCCAGGTGGTCGGGGTCCAACATCCGAATCAGACGCTGCTGTGAGAAGATCTGGCTGCGAATCCGTTGTTCGGCGCTGGGGCCGGAGCGGGGAATGACGAGGGCCTTCTTGCGCAACGCCAGCACCTCGCAGAGACTGTTGTACCCCGCCATGGTGACCACTGCGGCAGCCTGTCGCAGGAGGAGGGTCGCATCTTCAGAGCTGCTCAGAATCTCCACTGGACAGGCGGCGGCCTGGGCCATGAGGTCGGCGCGCTCGGCAGGGGACATGTGGGGGCCGGTGAGGATCAAGGCCCGCAGCCGCATGTGTTGCAGGAGAATCGGGAACGCCTGCAGGAAGGTATGGGCGACGGGAAAGCTGTCTTTCCCACCGCCTCCCATCACCAGAATAAATGGCTCATCTGACCCATTGAGGGATACCTCGGTGCGCATCCTGGGCACTACGTAGTTGCAGTAAATGACCTGGGGCGCATACGGCGTCAATTGGTAGGCCGATTCCGCAGCGTAGATCTGGCGCGAGCCGTAGATTAGCACCGCATCGTACAGGCGGAGATACTCATAGGCTCCGCTGCCACGCCACACCCGTTGAATCACCTCTGGAGCGTCCAACACATCCCGCAGGCCAAGAAAGAACCTGGCGCGACTCGTATGCTCCAGCCTGCTCTCCAGCAGGGGTTTTAATTCTCCCAGCGCCCCAATGGGCATGTGGTCAACCAGCACAGCATCGGGTTTAAATTCGCGGAAGACCTCCCGGATTACCTTGGCCCGTAGATTGACGGCCTCCGCAATATTCCAGGAGAGCATGCTGCTTTGCCACGTCACATCCCCCGTCTTGACAATGGTCGGGAGCTTGAGGTAGTCCACCCCACCCAACGGCGAGAAGAAGGGAACGACCGGAGAATCGGCCAGGATGAGAATACTGCAGTCTGGCTGCCAGGCAAGTACCTCACGCGCGATATTGCGTGTCCGCCGGAGGTGTCCTAACCCCATACCATCCTGGCTGTATATCAAGAGGCGTTCCATCAGTTTCGTCCTCAGTGCAGCGGTAGTGATACCCCACTACCTGGTGTTGTCTGCAATCTCTGAGAGACGGCAACGGCCCAAAAAAATCCCTCCCCGCGCTGAGCGGAAAGGGATGTATGTACCAAATCCTGCGATTGGTACACGACAATAGACGCAGAAGAGTCCCTCTTGCCTGCTCAGGAGGAGTGTCAGCGCAGGTAGTCGCTAGCCCCACTAGCGACTACCCGCGCCCAGCTGCTCGTGCCAAAATCTCTCTAGATCTCCATTACCTCCGAATGATCAAACGGCTCTACCGTTCACGCTGACGGTGGTACACTTCGGCCAGCCGGCACTCACACCTCCTTCACACTGCTGCCGGCCCTTGACTAATGGCCAAAAACCTGGTTTCAACCCTAGGAAACTCTACACATTTCCACTACTTCAAAAGCTGTAACATTATCGAATAAAAAGAATTAATGTCAACAACAAAATAGCGTAAAAACCATTTATAATTAGGTTATTCTGCATTGAACTATGGAATGTACGATATTCTGCTCTGTGTGATAACATAGGAATTGCCTTCAAAGAACCAGCACACTGTGTGGAATATGCGTGGCACGGTTTCCCCAGAGACAGCTCCATCTTTTCTCGCCGCTTCGCACAGCTGACAGACAATGACTACTGCTGCTGGTAATACTCGAGCCCAAGATGGGTGATCTGCTCTTCGCCCCGCAGATACCGCAGCGTATTTTTCAGCTTGGTCAGCTGAATGAACAGATCGTGCTCCGGATAGAGCAAGGGGGCGCACATCGGGCTCTTGAAGTAAAACGACAACCACTCCTGAATGCCGTGCAGGCCGCTGCGTTGAGCCAGGTCCAGAAAGAGCACTACATCCAGCGCCACCGGGGCGGCGAGAATGCTGTCTCGGCACAGGAAGTTGAGCTTGATTTGCATGGGGTAGTCGAGCCAGCCAAAGATATCGATGTTATCCCAGCCTTCCTTGTTGTCGCCGCGGGGCTTGTAGTAGTGTATATGCACCTGATGTTCGTAGCGTGTGTACAGATCCTCGTATAAGTCGGGTTGGAGAATGTAGTCAAGCACCGACAGCTTACTCTGTTCCTTGGTGCGGAACGAGCCAGGATCGTGCAGCACATCGCCGTCGCGATTCCCCAGGATATTGGTGGAAAACCAGCCGTGGACTCCTAGCATGCGCGCTTTGAGCCCTGGCGCAATGATCGTTTTCATGAGGGTCTGGCCGGTTTTGAAATCCTTGCCGCAAATGGGCACGCCTCTTTCCGCCGCGAGCTCCTGTAAGGCAGGAATGTCTACCGACAGGTTCGGCGCCCCATTGCCAAACGGGACGCCAGACTGCAGGGCCGCATAGGCATAGATCATACTGGGAGTGATGGCCGGATGGTCCGCTTTCAAGCCTTGCTCAAACCCCTGTAGTGTCTTGTGCACGTCGTCAGACTCCAGAAAGATTTCTGTGCTGCCACACCACAGCATGACCTGGCGCGTGACCCCAGACTGGCCTTGAAACGCTTCAATATCGGCCATCAGCTGGAGGGCCAGGTCGTATTTGTTCTTGCCGGCTTTCACGTGCGGCCCCGAGAGACGGCGCACGTACTGCTGGTCAAAAACCGCCGGCAAGGGCCGCAGGGCCTCGAGTTCGGGACGCACGGCTGCCAGACGGGACGCCTCGATGACGCCGGCGTGCAAGGCGGCGGCGTAGCAATTGTCGGCGAAGATGTCCCAGCCACCAAACACCAGATCCTGGCAGGCTGGCGAGCGGTACAAAATCCTTGATGAGTGGGGTATTATTGTCCGTCCGCTTCCCCAGACGAATAGTCCCATATTGCGTGAGGGAACCGATGGGGCGGCCCAGCCCTTTCTTGATCAACTCCACTCCCGCAATCAAAGTCGTACTGACAGCGCCCATGCCAGGGAGGAGTATCCCCAGCTTCCCCGTAGCTGGTGCAATTGCTGCTGTCGCTTGTTCCATGGCTCACTTCCTCTCTAGAAAGGGCTCGAGTCGGACGGAGCTATCCGTCAATGTAACGTAAAATGAACCTCGTATGTGTCAAATATTCCTAAAACCTCGCTACGCTTTACTATCGCTTGGCGTATAGCCTATCATCCTCCTGCGCTGTCTAGAAAGGATTTGATCCTTTGCATTGGTCGCTTTATAATACAAGGACTGCGATGACGCAGAGGAGTCCCCCTTGCCTGCTCAAGGGAGACCCCGTGTAGGGCAGTAGCCAGCCCCACTGGTTACTGCCCGCTCTGCACTGTTCGCCGCCTCTTGCCCCAGTCGTGCTATGTCCGCTAGCGCGGTAATGGCCTCCGCTGCCTGGTGTTGGCTGTATTCTTTGCCGGATAGCCATGGCCAAAAAACATCCCTCCCCGCACTGAGCTAGGGAGGGATGTTGCCAATCCTGGATGAGGACGCACTGCCATGACGCCAAGGAGTCCCTCTTGCCTGCTCAGGAGGAGTTTCTGTGAAGACCGTCTCTAGCCCCACTAGCGACAGTTTTCACCCGGATGTTGTGTGTGATGGGGTGTCGAGCTTCCCATGCCCTCCTACAATGAAATAGCTTCGCCAGTTGTCCGAGCGGTGGAGACTGCCGACCGACACTCCACTACTCTCCAACGCTGCAGCTCTTGAAGCAGCGCCCAAAGATCTGGCAGAGACATCAGTTGTTCGCTGTAAATCAAACTTTCAATGGGGATCATTATAGAAAGAAACTATGCGATGTCAAGAACAAATTAACTCATATAATTTTTTCTGTGTTTTATAAAGAGTTTATACTATTATAAAAAATAATAAAATGCTTTGTTAATTATATTGAATCCGCTATTATCATGTAATGATGTATTTTAAAATACAAATAAATTTTATGAGAAAACGCCGTAATAACCAACCACTATTTCTAATATTGAACCGTTATTTCCAATATTAAACAGTAATGTGTTTACATAAACATCATAAGTTTTTTCTAAAGTATCAACAAGTTTGTGTAAACATTGAGAGATTTTTACTATGTATTGTGAATTTTATGTTAAATCTCGTTTGTCAAGTGGAAAAACTACATCTGGGCAATGCCTGCTCAGCGCTGGAACGCCGTAGGCAAGTTGGGCCTGCCGCCTCAGCGACGCCGCTCAGACGACTGTGGACATCGGGCTGGCGGCGGTCGTTGTCGCTCCTCCTGCTTGCGTCCGCGAGCGCCCTATGCTCTAATACACTCTGCACAGAGACCCATACAGTGGCTACCGGTGTACGGAGGCAGGAGTGGTGAACGAGCATCCCTATGCGCCTCGGACCTATGGATCGCTGCAGCGTGTCACGGAGCGGGTGTATATTTTTCGCAACATTGTCAACAGCGCCGTGATTCTTGGGGATGAGGCGATCGCGGTGATCGATACCCAGGTCAATGCGGCGCTGGCCCAGCGCCTCTTGCAGCACATCCGGACCCTCTCTGACAAGCCCATCCGGTACGCCATCAACACGCACTACCACTGGGATCACACCGGTGGCAATTACGTCTTCAAAGACGCTGGCGCCACAGTCCTGTCCAGTGTGCGCACGCGGGAGTTTATACAGGTGCGGACACCCCGGCAGAAGGCCTTTCTCCTGTCGCGCGGCTTTGCCCTTGGCCCGGATCCCTATCTGGCGGACGACACCATCACGGAGGCAGGGGAGATCGATCTGGGCAATCAACGGCTGTGTCTGCAGCACCTGGGCCGTGCCGA
Organism: uncultured Gammaproteobacteria bacterium; assembly: GCA_963773125.1. Lineage (GTDB taxonomy): Bacteria > Tectomicrobia > Entotheonellia > Entotheonellales > Entotheonellaceae > CAVZBC01. The sequence goes on from CAVZBC010000096.1 coordinate 71,413, forward strand.
AACGGACGATGCGCTGGCCATCCATCTGCCCCAGGAGGGCTGCGTCGTGGCGGGCGACACGGTGATGACCGGGAGCTTCCCGATCTTTGGGCAGCCGGTGATGAACGAGGGGCTCATGGGCACGACAGCGTGGCTGCGGACTCTGGCGGCCCTCGAACGCTGGCACCCGCAGCACATTCTGCCCGGGCATGGCCCGCTCGCATCCGCCCACGACCTGGCGCTGTTCAAGCGCCTGCAACGGTATTTTCTGGCAGAAGTGGCGGCCCGGGTGGCGCAGCAGATGCCCCTGGAGGCCCTGGTCGCCGATCTCGAACGACAGCTGCCAGAGTGGATCACTGCCCTCCCCGTGACCTGGGGCACGCCGCGCTATGCCATCCTGCGCGTCTATCGCGGCTTAGTGGCGGATGCCACGGGGGAACCGGGCTGGCAGCATTACAAGCCCTCGGCCATTCCGGCCGGAGACGCCACGAAAGTGCACGAGGCCTGTGCCGCGGTGACCGAGGTCCAGGAGTTCCAGCGCCTGGCCGAGGAATTTGCCGAGGGGGGCGATGTGGGGAGTGCTATCGCCGTGGCGCGGCAGGCGACCAGCGTGGCCTCCACAGCACCGGCGGCCTGGGTATTGCTGGCGGACGTGCTCATCCGCAGCGCGCGTCTGGTGCCGAGTGTGCTGGAAAAAGGGGACTTCTTCCAGGAGGCTCAGAACGCCCTGCGGCGCGCCCTGGCACTCGATGCCCAGCACCCCCAGGCGCGCCTGGCCCTCGGACGGTTTCTCGTCATGCGTGCCTACCGTAATGGCGATGATCCGGCCCCTGGTATGGCGGAGCTGCAGGGCGTCATTGACCGTATTGCCCTACCGGCCCAGGGACACAATATCGCTCTCGTGGCCCAGGCCTATTTTTTTCTGGGGATGGGATATCGGACCCAGGGTAACGAGCCGTCTGCGCTGGCGTGTTTCCAGACCGCTTTGACCCATCTGCCGCACTTTGAACCTGCCCGTCTGGCGCAGCAGCTGTGAGTGCACCCGGCCGCTGCACAGAGAAGGAACAAGACGATGGCACAAGCCTTGGAAGGCATTACTGTCCTGGAGCTGTCGCGCGTGTCGCCCGGGGCGTTTTGTACCATGCTGCTCGGGGATATGGGGGCAGAGGTACTGAAGATTGAAACCCCACCAACCGCTCAGACTGCAGCGGGCTCGGGCGTGTCTGCAACCGACGCCGAGCAGGCGGCATACAGCTATGTGAATCGTAATAAACGCAGTATCGGCGTGAACCTCAAGGCTGCCGCAGGGCAGCAGATCCTGCAGCAATTGGCGGCCAACGCTGACGTGTTGGTGGAAGGATTTCGACCGGGAGTCATGCAACGTTTAGGCGCGGATTACGCCACACTGAGCCAGATCAATCCGCGTCTGGTGTATTGCTCGCTCAGCGGCTTTGGCCAGGATGGCCCGTATCGCGACCTGCCAGCGCACGACCTCAATTATCTGGCTATCAGTGGGGTGCTGAACCTGATCGGCACGGCGCACGAGCCGCCAGCCATCCCGCTCAACCTCATCGCTGACTATGGTGGGGCGGCCATGCACGGGGTGGTGGGCATCCTCCTGGCGCTCTACGCGCGTCATCAGACCGGGCGAGGGCAGCATGTCGATGTGGCCTATCTCGACACCACCATTGCGCTCCTGGCGGCGACACCGCTTATGCAACATGTCTTTGCAGACGGCACCATACCGCAACGCGGACACGGCCCTTACACGGGGCAATACGCCTTCTATACCACTTACGAGACGCAAGATGGGAAGCTCCTGTCGGTGGGATGCTCTGAGCCCTGGTTGTGGGAAAATCTGTGCCAGGCGCTCGAGCGGCCGGAATTTGTGCCGTACTGTCGGCGCCCTGAGCATCTGTGGCGCGCCCCAAATGCGGAGGAAACTGCTGTCCGGAACGCCCTCCAGACGATTTTCCGCCAGCGTACGCGCGCTGCCTGGATGGCATTTCTGGGCGACAAGAATGTCTGCATTGGCTCTGTTAATACCATCGCCGAGGTGTTTGCTGATCCGCAGGTGCAACACCGTCAGATGCTGCTCGAGCACCGCTCCGACACGCTAGGTCGCGTGCGTCAGGCGGGCATCGCGCTTAAACTCAGCGATACCCCCGGACGAGTACGGCAGCTTGGCCCAACACTCGGGCAGCATACAGACACGGTCCTCGCTGCGCTCGGGTATGGTCCAGAGGACATTACACGGCTGCGCAGCAGTGGGATAGTCGGTTAAAGGGCTGGTGTCGCCGTGACTTCAGCGCCTGTCATGAGCCGCGGAAACCACTTATGGCAGAGTTGGATGAACGTGCGGCTGTAGGTTGGCAGCGGTATGCCTTTGACATAGGCAATGACCCACTGCCGTTTGAGCCCGCCGCGGCCCAGGGAGAGAGGGGTGAGGGCGGCAGCCTGCACCTCATCCTGGGCGACCCAGCGGGGGATAAGTGCCACCCCCAGTCCGACCTTCACCATCTCCATCACCGCGGTGCCATGGCGGACTTCCATCGTTTCCTTAATGTTAATGCCCCGGTCGTGCAATTCGCGCTGTATGATCTGGAATGTTTCACTCGCCCGATCATAGGTGATAGAGGGCCTGGGTTGTTAGATCGGTCCACTGTACGCGTCGGCATTGCGCCCAGGGATGTGTCGGGGCTACGATCACCACCAGTTCATCCTGGCATAACTTTTCGATCGACAACCCGTCGGTGCTCGATGGCAGGCGAAGATCCCCAGAAGTCCAGTTCGCCATCCAGTATAGCTTTGGACGGCTCTCTGGGTGTATTCGGCTGCCACCAGCAACTCCACGTGCGGGTATGTCGTGTGAAATTCCCGCGAAGACATAGGGGCAGGATTCGATAACAGCTGTAGGTCGCAGAACTGATGCGTAGTCGACCATAGCCTGGACTCTTGCCAGTTGTACAGGTTCGGCGAGCTGCCTGGAGCTGTCGCAGCACGGGCGTGGCATAGCGTAACAGGACTTCTCCCGCCTGGGTCAGCGCCTCGCGTTCGCCGATGCGGGCAAACACCTGCGTACCCAGCTGAGTTTCTAGGGTCTTGATTTGGTGGCTCAGAGCGGATTGGGTCAGGTGGAGTTGACGAGCCGCCTTGGTAAAGCCACCTGCCTCCACAATGGTTTTGAATGCCAACAGTTGGCGGGCTTCGAGGAGATCGGCAGGATTGTTCATTTGATTCTTATTTTTCATGTATGTGTTCATCAGAAAGAGATGTACTTTTGCAAGTCGAATGCGGCTATTACCAGACCAATATGGTACACTTGCTTCTATGCGTCAACTTCTCCCACCCCACACACCCTCTATACGTCACATCGCCTTGTGGG
>CAVZBC010000097.1:0-8405 GCA_963773125.1 uncultured Gammaproteobacteria bacterium
GATCATAGTGTTCTGCTTTTTCGAGCAAGATAACCACATTATTGTTAATCGGCCCACCGATCGAATGTGCCAGGGCCATCTGATACGTCGAATTGTCAAGGAGCATCTGGTGGTTTTCGACCAATTGCACCATCCCAGTCGCCCCGAGTGGATGGCCACGGGCCAACAGTCCGCCGCTGAGGTTGGTCGGAAATTTCCCTTGTGGGCCAGTCACCTCATCATCGAGCAAGGCGTGCAACGCCTCCTTGCGGTCTACGAGCCCCAGGTCCACCATGTTCACCGGCCCAAAGCTGCTGAATGGATCGTGCATGTTGACGTAGAGTTTGTACGCCATATCACGAATATCCGAGATCCCGGCCATACTGTAGGCATAGAGGGCCGCAATGACGGTTGCCTGGAAACTACCAAATTGCCCACGGTCTGCAATGGTGGGAAGATCGGTTGCCGAGCCAACCCCCACGACCTGCACGGGTTGGCGTTCTGGTGTAAGAATACATGCCGCCACTGCGTCGGACATCGGGCAGCAATCGTACAGTCGCAGGGGATCATAATACAGCCAGTTGCGACCACTCCGGAGATCCTGACGATAGATCTTGACCGGCAGGGGAAAATTCAGATGCGCATTCGCACACGTCTCCGCGAAACGGTGGGCACGCTCCGCCCACTGGGCGGCAAGAGCGAGCCACTGTTCCTCGTCCAGTTTGAACTCGTGCATCAGACTCTTGGCAACCAGCGCCCCACATGCTGGCATGGTCAAGCCATATTCCGCCTCTTCCTTGTCAATGACGCCAGCAATAATTTTGGTGGCTTCGTCGGTATCCACATCGGTCATCTTCTGGATGCCAATAGCCAGTACCCGATCGTACCGTCCGGAAGCGACTTCCAGGTAGGCATTCTCGAAGGCGCTCGCTCCAGAACTTGAGGCGGTATCGATGAGCACGGATTTCGCGCCACTGATGCCCAGCAGCCCGGCAATCTTCGCTGCCACATTGTCCATGTGGCTAAATGCGAAGGGATTCTGACTACCAACGACCACCGCCTCGATTTCCTCGCGTCGCACTGGGCTGTGCGCAAAGATCTGGTTCACTTGCTCGGCAAGTTCGACAAACGTCAACTCATCAAGATGCTTCCCATTGTACTTCCCAACCGGACTCATATGGGAAGCGGCAACATAGACACGGCGGGGTTGGAAGATGACCTGCAGTTGCTTATTCATACCAGCATGCTTCCTTCGCAGTGACAACCCACAATCATAAGAGCCTGGCTAAATCAGTGTGCATGAGATTTGTACACCTGCTTTCCCGGAACATGCAGGCATGCGCGCCTGGGCGTCGCTGTCAGTGTGCCAATATTGTGCAGCCAGATTTAGAATGCCTGCGGCCTGCAACATGGCAATCTCGGTGTCTCCAAATGCAAAACGATGTACAACCGCGTCCGTATGCATTCCCTGTCGGCGCTAGTTGGATCAGTGATTATACGCCTCGACCGTTTACAGATTTTCTGCAACAATGATGCCATAGATTCGATACAAAAAAAACTGTCCGCTTGCCTCGGGAGGACTGCAGCAAGCAATGCCACCGCAACATACTGACTCAAACCAGTATGCTGTCGAGCGGACAACAACTCTGATCATCTCATACGCCGCCAACAGCGCCGCCTCATAGTCTGGAGGCGCATCGAAACGAAGCATTGGTCGACCGGCCGATGGCGCCATACCTCAGGCGTGAGACTCTGTGTAGGCGGATTCTGCCCTGAATATGCGCTCGGCTCTCACCACGACTGGACAGAGCCATGCCATGCGGCGCTTGCCCCTGCAGCCACTCGCTCTTGATCACTGCGGTGTGCGCCCTGGGGTGTCTCCTGTGCTGTCACCATTGTGGCCTGCTCCGCGTTCCTCGTCTACGCTTCAACTTCGACAATCATTTCGATTTCTACCGGGATACTCATCGGAAGCTGCTGCATCCCTACCGCTGAACGGGCATGGCGTCCAGCGTCCCCATAGAGGGTTACCAACAGGTCTGAGGCACCGTTGATCACCTTGGGTTGCTCAGTAAAATCTTCGGTACAATTTACCATCCCCAAGAGCTTGACGATGCGCTTGACACGATCCAGGTCACCGATCTCCCGTTTCACCGAGGCTAAGCAGCTGAGCATGACGATTTTGGCCACTTCATATGCCTGCTCCGTGGTCAGATCGCGGCCAACTTTGCCCGTAATATACGATTCCCCCTGGCGACGTGGACCGTGCCCTGAGACGAACAGCAGATTCCCCACCCGTACGGCTCCAATATAGTTCCCCGCCGGAGCGGCTGGCGTTGGTAGTGTCAGTCCCATCTGCGTCAGTTTCTCTTCGATCTTCATTGGCATCCCTCCCTTGTCATGGTAGTGAGTTCCGCCCTCTTTCTAGCGGAATCCCTGCGGCGAGTCAAGAGCACAGGCGCGCATAAAATCACCAAAAACAGTACTATTGACCTGGGTGCGAGGATTGACTAGCATAGCAACAGTCCGTCACCACACCCAGCGGCATGGAGGGCAACGCAATGACGCCTCACGACATACTCCAACAAGCTCGACAGGCAGGGGTAGTCTTGGTTCGGTTCCTCTACTGTGGCAATGACGGAGTGATCCGCGGCAAGACGACCCACATCGATCGCCTTGAACGCCGGTTGACCGAAGGCATTGGTTTGACGGTAGCGATGCAATCGTTCACCATGTTGGATCAGCTGGTTCCAGAAGGACATTTTGGACCAGTCGGAGAGATTCGTCTGCTCCCGGATCCCGCCTCTTTTGCGCTCCTGCCCTATGCCCCCCGCCAGGCGCGCCTGTTCTGTAACCTCATCCAGCTCGACCAGCAACCCTGGGCTGTCTGCCCCCGTAGCTTTCTGCAACGCACACTCGCAGAAGCTGCGGCGCAAGGCTACTGCTTGCAGGCAACGTTCGAGAACGAGTTTTATCTGATCCGCGACGTTGACGGACAGCGGCTGCCATATGATACATCGCGGTGTTTTAGCTCCATCGGCATGGACAATGCTGGCGCAATACTGCTTGATATTATTGCAGCGCTTAGCGCGCAAGGCATTCAGGTGGAGCAATATTACCCCGAACTCGGTCCTGGGCAACAAGAACTCTTCGTACACCACGCCCCTGGTTTACGGGCCGCAGATAATCAACTCGCCCTACGTGATACCGTGCGCGGCGTGGCGCACCAACACGGGCTCCTGGCGTCTCTGGCGCCCAAACCTTTTGCCAATCAAGCCGGCAATGGAGCCCATATCCATTTCAGCCTGTGGGATGAAACGAGCCAACGGAACCTGTTCTACGATGCGAACGATGCCGTCCAGCTCAGCACTTTGGGATATCACTTCATTGGCGGCGTGCTGGCCCACTTACCAGGGCTCGTGGCTCTTACAGCGCCCAGTGTCAACTCGTATCGGCGCTTGCAACCCCGCTTCTGGAGTTCGGCGTATACTTACTACGGCCCGGACAATCGCGAAGCCGCAGTGCGTATTGCCTCGCCATTCTGGCAACGCGAGATGGCCTCGATCAACCTCGAGCTCAAGCCGTGTGATCCCAGTTGCAATCCGTATCTCGCCCTCGGTGGCTTGCTCGCCGCTGGCTTAGATGGCATTGCACGCCAGCGACATCCTGGCCCTCCAACACTGCACGATCCCGCCTCATTGAGCGAGCACGAGCGCCACCAGCGCAACATACAGCGTCTTCCCCGCACCCTGACCGAAGCCCTGGATGCGCTCCAAGCCGATGCAGTACTCATGACCGCACTGGGGACTGAGCTGGCGCAAGAATACCTGATTGTGAAACGCGCCGAGGCAGCAGCCTTCCGTGACAAAGATGAGATGTTCGAACTGGCGCACCACTTTTACGTCTACTAACAGTCCCTCACAGCATCAGGAGACCTCTATGGAGTTGAAATTTTCCCCTGCAGATGAGCAATATCGTTTAAAACTACGCGCCTGGCTGGAAGCCAACATGCCAAGCACAGAGGTTCCTGAGGAGCAAGATGCGGCATTCGCGTATCAGCGCGCCTGGCAGCGCCAGCTCTACGACGGTGGGTGGGTCGGTATCCATTGGCCGAAAGAATACGGTGGGCAGGGAGCGACGCTCGTACAGCAGGCCATTTATGCCCAGGAAACCACGCGAGCGCGCGCCCCGCAGCCGGCCAACTCGCTGGGTATCATGATTGTCGGCCCTACCCTGATTGCGCATGGCACTGAGGAGCAGAAAAAGCGCTTCATCCCAAAAATTCTCAATGCCGACGAGATCTGGTGTCAGGGGTTTTCAGAACCGAACTCGGGTTCCGACCTGGCCTCCCTACAAACCCGTGCGGTCCTCGATGGCGATGCCTTCGTGGTCAATGGCCAGAAAATCTGGACCAGCCTGGGGCAATACGCCGACTGGTGTATCTTGCTCGTGCGGACGGATGCCGATGCCCCGAAACATCGTGGCATCACTTACCTGCTGGTGGATATGCACAGCCCTGGAATCACGGTCCGACCACTGAAGCAGATCACCGGCCATGCCGAGTTTAATGAGACCTTCTTTGACAACGTGCGCGTGCCGCGGAAGAATGTGATTGGAGAAATCAATGCAGGCTGGCGCATCGCTATGACGACGCTGACCTATGAGCGGGGCATTTCTTCTCTCGGAACGCAGGTACAGATCAAACAGCACCTGACGGCCATGATCGATTACGCCCGCACGACGCACTCCAACGGCCACAGCCTGTCACAAGATCCCGTGCTACGTCAAGCACTTGCCGAGGCACACGTACGCGTCGAAATTATGTTGCTGAACATCTATCGCGGTATTACCAAACGCCTACGCGGGCAGCCGCCTGGCCCCGAAGCGTCGCTCGATAAACTGTATTGGAGCGAACTGGATAAATGGATGCAAGAACTTGGCATGCGCCTGCAAGGACCTTACTCACAGCTCATGCACGGTTCGAAACACGCCATCCCGGGGGATTGGCAGTATAAATTCTTGTGGAGCCGGGCTGGTACGATCTACTCCGGCACCTCAGAGATTCAAAAAAATATCATTGGCGAACGTGTCCTCGGCCTGCCCAAAGGCTAAGAAGCTGCTACAAGCAGCGCGTGCCCCATGCATCAAGCCGTTACAACAGTGGTTTGTTTGCTAAATCCTTCGAAAGTGGGCTGCTTTAGGCATGCTGGCGCGGATTCTTTGTGCAATGGGAAGGAGTGCACACCACTGTGAGTGAAGAAAAGCAACCGCACGATTGGAGTATCGTTTTTAGTGCACTGGCGTGTATGTTCTTGGGCGGAGGACTCTTTCTGTTCATTCGGAATAATCAGCTCTTCGCCCATGGAGGCCGTAACCTCTGGCACCCTGAAGCCCTCATCATGTTCGGGGCTTTAGGGATTCCTTTTGTCCTAGGAGTGTTGCATTTCATACGGCATCTTCGGCGTCATCGGGAGACTCGTTTCTAAGTGCTGCGCCACAGCATCAAGTGTCCATAATGCCCGGCGTCATACCAGAGAGCCAGGACAGTAAAACGGACACCAATGAGCCGTGCGCAGCACTACGTTTCCATCCCTAGACGGGCGTATACGGGAAGGCGGGGGCGCCTCTCCTGCAGCGCCTATAGCAACTCCGCACCACGAGCAAATGCCTGAAATTCTTCTTCCAACAAGGCCCGGGCGATGATGAGTTTATGAATCGTAGGCGTACCCTCCTCAAGCCAGTTCAACCGGGCATCGCGGTAGAGCATTTCAATCCGGCTCGATTTCAGATACCCAAGACCGCCATGGACGAGCAACGCCTTGTCGGTGACACGGCCGACGGCTTCCAAGCCAAACAGCTTACACATCGACGACTCTTCAGGAATACGCTGCCCGGCATCGTATTTGTGCAAGGCATCGAGAATAATATGGCGAAGCGCGTAAATATCCGTCGCCATTTCTGCCAAATAGCCCTGGACCGCCTGACGACTGGCAATAGGCTTGCCAAAGGTAATGCGCTGCTTCGCCCACTCTACGGAAAGCTCCAACGCCCGCTCCGCCGTCCCCAGCGCCGCCACGGCGATGAACACCCGACTGATTTCCAAAAAAGCGCGCAGCTGCTCAGAGCCCAAGCCTTCGCGGCCCAACACGTTCTCAACCGGCACTGGCACGTCCTCAAAGATCAACAAATCATGCGACGCTCCCGAGCAACCCATCGTAGGTGCCATCGACTCGATCGTGAATCCCGGCATGCCGCGCTCCACCAGCAACACACTGAAGGCCCGCTCCCCTCCAGACGCATCTGCGGTGAAACAAAACACGGCAAAGAGATCCGCCTCACGGGCGTTCGTAATGAGGTGCTTACGCCCATTCAAGAGATAGATATCTCCCTGACGCACCGCCCGAGTTTTACTGTCCACCCCTGACCCACTATCCGGTTCAGTCAAGGCAAAACACACTAACAGGTCGCCAGTGGCCATACGTGGCAGATAGTGCTGGCACTGCTCAGGACGACCAGTTTCGATAAGATGGACGCTGCTATTATGCACATGCAGCATAGCGCGAATGCCCCCATGGATCTTGGCCAACTCCTTCAGCACCGGGGCGTACTGCCCGGTGGTCAATCCAAGCCCACCATAGGCCTCAGGGACGAGGCAATCAAAGAGATGATGCGCCCGCAAGCGTGGCCGGAGCGTCTCGAACGGGATAAACTCGTCCCGTTCGATCTGTGGCACTAATGGATCAATTTCATGCCATAAAAACGCTTTCACATCTTGGAGATACGCCTGGTATTCCGCGTCGGATTGAAAAATCATGGAGCGCTCCACGAACCGCTTAGTCCAGCCCCACAGCGACAGGTGTCCAGAACCCAGCGCCTCTGCCTTGAGGACTCCAGGTGGTGCAATGGACACCCATGAGCCGTGTGCAGCACTTAGTCCATCTCGCCAAGGAGGTGTTTCGCAATGGTGTTGAGCTGCATGAAAGACGTACCCTCGTAAATCTTGCCAATTTTTGCATCGCGGAAGAACTTTTCCACCGGGGCATCTTTGGTAAAACCGACTCCTCCGAAGACTTCTACGGCTTTGGAAGTGACACGCTCGGCCACCTGCGAAGTGAAATACTTTGTCATAGCGGCTTGCGCCAGGAACGGCTCTCCGGCGTCTTTCAAGCGAGCCGCGTTATAGACCATGAGCCGGGCGGCCTCGATCTCAGTGGCCATCTCGGCGAATTGAAACTGCATGGCCTGAAACTGGGCAATCGGCTGCCCAAACTGCTGACGATTTTTGGCATACGTGAGGGCGGCGTGGAGAGCCCCCTGGGCAATGCCAAGCATTTGCGCGCCAATGCCGATGCGACCTTCATTGAGCGTCTCAATCGCCACTTTGTAGCCCTGTCCCACTGCAGCCAGCACATTCTGCTTTGGCACCATACACTGATCGAGCAAGAGCTCACATGTACTACTAGCACGAATGCCGAGTTTCTTTTCGACTTTCCCCACGCCAAAGCCAGGAAAGTCTCGCTCGACCAGAAAGGCAGTAATGCCCTTGTAGCCACTGCCAGGATCGACCGTGGCAAAAATAATGTAGATACCGGATTCGCGGCCATTCGAGGTCCAGAGTTTCCGCCCGTTGATGACGTACTGATCTCCCTCCAATGTCGCTCGCGTTTGTAAAGCGAAGGCATCACTGCCAGCATCAGCCTCAGACAAGGCGTAGGAACCGACAGTATGCCGGGCCAATTTCGGCAGGAAATACGCCTGCTGCTCTGCCAGTACCCCAGCGTAATATGGCGTTGTTCACCAAGGTGTTTTGTACATCCACCAACACCCCGACGGCGCCATCGACCCGCGAGAGTTCTTCGATGGCCAGACAGGCCAGGAAAAAATTGCCCCCTGACCCACTGTACTGCGTGGGGATCTCAATACCCATAAGACCAAGGTCAAAGAGCTGTGGAAGCAAGGCTGTGTCGTATTGGGCCTCTTCATCCATGCGCGCCACGAGTGGGCCCACCGTCTCCTCAGCAAAGCTCCGTATTGTGGCCCGAAAGAGTAATTCCTCCTCGTGCAAGCTAGTCAGTGGCCGAACCACCGGTATCACTGACGTACCCATACGGTCCTCCTTGGACAAGAAATCTGCAGATGATATACAACTTCATTGTACACACTTTTCAGCACCAGACACGCTTATCCTAATCCCCAACTGTGCACTTTGTCGGGCAGAATTTGGAAGATCACGCGATTCGCGGGCAGAGTCGGTCCGCCCCACAGTGCGGCCAAATGCGGCTCATACTTCCGCACAAGGCGGTCTACCACAGGTTGATACGCCTGGGCCTGGGCCAAAAACACGACGTGTCCTTGGATGCTGACACCACGGATTTCTGCACCGCGCGTGCCACTCTCAAGCACCACACAGACGCGGCCATCACGTC
>CAVZBC010000098.1:0-17743 GCA_963773125.1 uncultured Gammaproteobacteria bacterium
TTGCGCGCTTCGTCCAGCCTGGGCACAGAACGCAGCAGCCCTATGGTATAGGGGTGGCGCGGCCTGGCATAGATGTCGCGCGCCGATCCTTGCTCCACCATCTTACCGGCATACATAACGTTGACTCGATCGGCATAGCGTGCCACCACCCCCAGGTTATGCGTGATCAGGACCATGGCAATGCCCAGCCGGCGCGACAGGTCTTGCATCAACTCCAGAATCTGCGCCTGGATGGTGACGTCCAGGGCCGTGGTGGGCTCATCCGCCAGGATCAGGGCCGGCTCACAGGCCAGGGCCATGGCAATCATCAGGCGCTGCCGCATGCCGCCGCTGAAGTGGTGGGGATACTGGGCCAGGCGGCGCTCCGGGTCGGGAATGCCTACCAGGGCCAGCAGCTCCACCGCCCGCTGTCGGGCCGACGCAGTGGGCAGGCCCAGATGGATCTCCAGGGGCTCCGTCAGCTGGCGACCAATGGACAGGACCGGATTGAGGGACGTCATGGGTTCCTGGAAGATCATGGCCAGCTCCCGCCCCCGCAGCCGTCGCATGGACTCCTCGTCCAGCGCCAGCAGGTCCTGCTCCCGAAAGCGGATCTGGCCGCCGACAATGCGCCCGGCCGGGGCGGCCACCAGCCGCATCACACTGAGGGCACTCACCGACTTGCCACAGCCCGACTCCCCCACCAGCGCCACGGTTTCGCCAGCATGCACGTCGTAGCTCACGCCGTCCACAGCCCGGACTGTCCCGGCGGCCGTGGAGAATAGGTTTTGAGGTCTCGGACCTCAAGCAGCATACTTCTCATCCGTTTCCAAGCAGCAGGCGGCGGATCTGCTCAGGCTCTGCGAGCATACTCGCCAGCGTGTCGAGACATGCGTCGATGGCCCTGGCGTACGCTGGCGACCCACCGAACCGCTGCAGCGTTTCAGGCGGGATGAACTTGATCATCAGCGCCGAGGTCCCAGGCGGCAGCCCGACGAAGTGGACGGTGATCACCCCGTAGTCCCTTAGGAGCAGCATAGCCAGCGCCGCTGATGCCTCATAGGGCACGATGGGCGGCGTGCGCAGGCCAGCGCGCTCCAGCCCCATCTCCAGAATATCGTCGGCGCGCAGCTCGGCAATCACCGGCGTCTCGTGCAGGCGTTCGCCGAGCACGTCCTTGATCGCGGTCGCGACGTCGCGGGTCGTCTCGACAAGCTCCTGCACGCGTTCAGCGGTCGACCCACCAGCGACCGCACCGCCGCCGGATAGAGGAGCGGCCGCGCCTCCAGGCCCATCTCGAAGGCGCAGGCGCGGATGCGCGACACCAGCGCCTTCTCGCCTGCCATGACGCCAAGCCGTGGCCCAACGGTGCCGAATTATCGAGCCCTGTGGCCACCACGTCGCCACCGAGCTGGAGGGTGCGGGGCTGGTCAAAGATCGCTGGCCCTACCCGAGCGCCACCCGCATCGTCAACATAGACGGGTACGCCTTTGGCGTGGGCGAGCCGCACGACTTGCCGCAGCTCGTCCTCCGGCATAATCTCGTAGGTGACCGCGAGGCGGGTCATGACCACCAGCGCCACACGTGCTCTCTCGCTCCAGTGTGTCGCGGAAGTGCGCCAGGCCCGCTGTATCGATCAGCGTGGCGCCAGCGTGCGCTACGGCCCGCACGACCGAGGGGTGGCTGTAGCTGGCCGACACCCCAATGACGACGTCCCCGGCCTTGACGAGCGTCAGGTGCGTGGCATACGTAGCACCCAGTCAGTCGGTTGAAGAGCGCTACGTCGTGCCGCTCGGGCGAGCCGCCGAAGTGCTCCAGCGCCGCCTGCTTAAACTTATCAAAGTAGAGAGCAGGAGCCATGAAGTCGCTGGCCATGGGGAGTTCGTCCTCGCTCAGCGGCAGTCCGTGCTCCAGCCCCGAGAAGTTAAACATCGCCTCCGGGCCCTGCCCTTGCAGGCGCGCTGCCATGTATCGCCACGCCTGCTGGAGCTTGCGAAAGTCATCCTCGGTGCTGGTGAGAATGCGCCCGCGTGCATACGGCAGCCCGGGGCGTAGGCGTTGCCAAACCGATCTGTACTCATGCGACTCTCCCGACAGATATCCACCGCCTTGCCAGGCGCCAGTCGCCTGGTCGACCTGGCAGTCACCGCTCAGTATTGGACCACGCGTTACCTCCTGGGTCAAACAAAATCTGCCTGCCTCTGGCAAGGCGCCTGCCGCCATGGCACAGTTCCTACTCTCCCTCTATGTCCGACGCCGCTAGCACCTCCTGACGTGAGCACAGATCAGCGCTAACACACTATTGCACGGGTGCTCTTTCCTTTGGCAATAGGTGACGGTATACATCGTCCCGTCAGCTGAGAGAGCAGGGCTGGCAAAACTGTTCTACCGCACGATGGAACCATCGGGGTGCAGCGTATACAGCTTTCCGTCACCACTACCGCTGCCATATAGAGAAGTAGCTTCTGTGTGAGCTGGAAGGCGAGTGAAGCGGCGCCATGCGTACGACGCACATCGTCACGCCAATCATCATGCATAGAAAATACCAGAGGAGTCGGGGCCGCATGCGCCACACGAGAAGTAATCTACCATGTCACCGTTAAGGAATGATGTGTCCAATTATGCGGATGCGTCGCCCATCCGGAGCGTCGGCTGTACTTCTGAGGACTGAACGGCAAAGGAAGGTTCTGGTCCTCTCGCATACCGCAGAAGGGCCAACGACTGCGCCGGCATGGAGAATTCCAGGCTCTTGGAGATTGCCGCGGGGGGAGGCAGGAGGGGACCATCGGTGCACAACAGCACCTCCCAGCAGCCGGGCGTCTGGAGCGCCGGCAGCACAAACGAGACCGCCTGCGGCTGCGCATTCAGGACGAGGAGTACGGTATCGTCGAGCCGATGTGCATGGCGGACTTGTTGCTGCTCGACGGCCTCTCCAGCCAGGAGGAGCCCCACACAACGGCTCTCGGACGCTTCCCAGTCCTCGGCGAGCATTTCCAGACCATCCGGGCGAAACCACGCCGAATCTTTGCTGATCGACCCCGGGAGGCGCTGGCCGTGCCAGAAATGCCGGCGACGCAGGACCGGATGGTGCTGGACGATGGCGACGACGGCCCGGGTAAAATCGAGTAAGGTCTGGTTCTCAGGCGTCAGCTCCCACTCCAGCCAGCTCCGCTCGTTATCCTGATCGTAGGCATTAGCGTGCCCCTGTTGGGTGCGCCCGATCTCGTCACCTGCACACAGCATGGGCACGCCTTGCGAGAGCAACAACGTCGCGAGATGATTGCGCTGCTGCTTGGCATAGAAGGCTGCAAGTGCCGCGGCGTCAGTGCGTTCTGCTGCCTCGCCGCCGGGGCTCCTCGTTTCTCCCGGGCCATCCTCCCCAACGACCTCTTGAGGGCAGGCGGGACGGTCGACAGCGTGGGCCGCGGCTGGGAGAGTGCTCGCGCGCACCAAATCATAGAGCGTCAACCCATCATGCGCCGTGACGAAATTAATGCTGGCATGGGGACGGCGCTCGGCGTAGAGGTCGCTACTGCCCGTCAGGCGATAGCCCAAGTCACTCAGTTGCCCGGTTTCCCCCTGCCAGAAACGCCGCACCGTGTCCCGATATTTGTCATTCCATTCCACCCAGGGTCCTGGGAAGTTCCCGACCTGATAGCCCTCTGGAGTGATATCCCAGGGCTCGGCAATGAGTTTGACCTGCGACAGCACCGGGTCCTGGAGCAGGATCTGCAAGAACGCACTCTGGCGCTGAAAGCCCTGCGCCCCGCGCGCCAGGGCAGACGCCAGATCAAAGCGAAACCCGTCCACATGCATCTCGGTGACCCAGTAGCGCAGACTATCCATGATGAGTTGCAGGACGCGGGGATGGTCCGTGTTGAGGGTGTTCCCACAGCCGGTATAGTCGAGATACCAGCGCCGCTGCTCCCCGTGCAGGCGGTAATACACGGCGTTATCAATCCCCCGCAAGCACACCGTGGGGCCCAGGTGATTGCCTTCGCCGGTATGATTGTAGACGACATCGAGGAGCACCTCGAGGCCGGCGCGGTGCAAGGTGTGGACCATGGTTTTGAACTCCACCACTTGCTGGCCGACGACGCCCGTGCTGGCATAGCGCGCCTCGGGAGCAAAGAAGCCGAGGGAACTATACCCCCAGTAGTTTGACAATCCCGCCTGCACGAGATGATGCTCATCAAAAAACTGATGCACCGGGAGCAGTTCCACCGCGGTCACCCCCAGCCGCTGGAAATAGTCCAGCAGGGCGGGATGGGTGAGCCCGGTGTAGGTGCCGCGCCACTCCGGGGGGACCTCTGGATGGCGGGCCGTCAACCCTTTCACGTGGACCTCATAGATGAGTGTGTGGTGCCACGGTGTCCGGGGCGGCCGATCCTGCTCCCAGGGAAAAGCGGGGTCGATCACGACACACTTGGGGAGGAAGGGCGCGCTGTTACGCCGGTCACGGCGCAGGTCTGCGTCGGGGCCAGCGCCGACCGGATAGCCAAAGAGGGCCTCGTGGCCGCGCGTCCTGCCAGCAATCGCCCTGGCGTAGGGATCGAGGAGTAGCTTGGCCGGATTGAAGCGATGGCCGTCCTGCGGCGTATACGGCCCGTATACGCGATAGCCGTAGCATTGCCCCGGATGGAGCTGGGGCACATACCCGTGCCACACCTCATCCGTGCATTCGGTCAGTGGCAGGCGCAGACGCTCATACGGACTCTCCGGGGTGTCGAAGAGACAGAGGTCGACTCCAGTTGCATGGGCGGAGAACAGCGCAAAATTTACCCCAGCGCCATCCCAGGTGGCGCCAAGGGGATACGGATGCCCGGGCCAGAGGTGCATTGATCAACCCTCCTGACAGGGGGGAACAGCGTGCGCAAGACGTGCGAAGCGTCCAGCGCGGTGCTGACAGTTTGCCTATCCGGGAGCCGTCCCTGTGCAGCACGGCGAGCATGGCGGTCAGTTACGTGGGAGCCATGCAACGTCAGGAGACGCGTCCCATGGCACAGAAGCTTAGCGGAGTTGGGCCTGCCGGCGCAAAGAGGCGTGCCGGCGTATCATGGCCATACATGATTGACCCGCAGAGCCTGGCGGCACTAAAATGCCTGTGCGCCTGGAACGTGCGTTGGCATTTGCCAGGAAAGTAAAACGCCGCTCTCCCGGTCAAGGCGCACAGGATTCCCTTGACCAGCAGCGGCCTGAGAAAATGTATCCCGAAGATCACCTGCGGATGCCATGGCTGGTGGCGCGACTGGCAGGCATGGAAGGGGAAAGAGGGGCTATGAGATTCCGCAATAACATTGCGCTCATTTCGGGGGCAGGCAGTGGTATAGGACGGGCAACAGCCCAGATAATAGGTGCGGAAGGCGGCACAGTCGTTGGCGTTGACGTCAATGGTGAGGCCCTGGACCAGATTATGGGCGGAGTTCGCCAGGCTGGCGGTCGGGCCAGGGGCGTGGTCGCCGATGCGCTCCACGCCGAGCAAGTACAGCGAGCTGTCCAACAAACCGTGGACGAATTTGGTCGTATTGACATCCTGGTGAACGCCGTGGGTGGCAGTACCATTATTGCGAAGTCCGACGCCACGGTTGACGAACTCACCCTGGACGACTGGCAGCGGCTACTGACGTTCAATCTCAACGGCACGTTTCTCTTCTGCAATGCCGTTGTGCCCATTATGAAGCGCCAGCGCCGTGGCAAGATTGTGAACATTTCTTCGGTTGCCGGCCGTGGCCTCAGCGAGCGCAGTAGCAGCGCCTATTCCGCAGCGAAGGGCGGCATTATTGCTTTCACCCGCAAACTGTCGTTTGAGCTCGGCCCGTTTGGCATTACCTGTAACGCTATTGCTCCCAGCATGACCTTGAGCGAACGCATCCATGCCCGCTGGGAGCACATGTCCGACACCGAGCAGGAGGCGGTGATTGCCAGAACGCCCCTGCGGCGCATGGCCCAGCCTGAAGACCAGGCACGCGTGATCTGCTTCCTGGCCTCGACGGATGCGGATTTTGTCACTGGTGTCACGATTGATGTGACTGGCGGACAGTAGGTCAACATGCTGGTGGATGCGGCGGCGAGTGATTTGCGGCCTGTCAGGGAAGTGATCTTTAGAGACGGTGGGATGCATCGGTTCGCCTTGTAGTGTGCTAGACTTGGGGTGTTATTGAGGCAGCAATTGGTCGAAGGGTTGAGTTGCCACTGGCCTGTCATGGCGGCTGTCAGGAGGGTGCCTCATGAGCAGCGGACGTGTATTCATTTCCCACGCCAGTAGAGATGACGCCTTCGTCAGAGACCTGCGCCTGGCCCTCGAAGGGCAGGGCATCCCGGTCTGGGTGGATTCCCGCAATCTGCGCGGCGGTGACGCCCTGGCTCCGGAAATCGAGCAGGCGATCGAGGAGGCGCGCCAGGTCATCGTCGTCCTCAGTCCCCATACGATCAATTCTCCCTGGGTGCGCCGAGAGATTCGTCAGGCCTGTGAGGTCGAGCAACACCGCAAGGATACAGGCTACCGGGTGATTCCGCTGCTGTTGCCGGGTGTCGAACCAACCGCCCTGGAACGGTGGTTCAAGACAGAACCGGTCGCCGTGCCGGTCCGACTCAGCACCGCCGGCATGAGCGAGGCGCTGCCAGCCATCCTGGTGGCCCTGGGCGAGCGCTTGCCCGATGATCAGCAGCCGGTAGAAGACGTGGAGGCACAGCCGGTCGAAGATTTGCTGCTGGTGTTGCGCGATCCGGCCATCGACACCAGCGCAGGGAAGCGCCGGGCTACCGCCGAGGCCACCGTGGTCTATGAGCCTGCCGACCCTGCTGCGCGTCGCGTCGAGAGTCGACGTTTTGCCTTCACGGCGCCGCTTGGCCCGATTGAGGCGGACGAACTGCGCTGGTACCTGGAGAGCTACTACCTGTGGCCCAGCGGTGTGTTTCAGCAGCGTGCTGCGCGCATCGAGGCGCAACTGCCGCACTGGGGGCAGGCGTTGTACCACGCCACCCTGGCGGCCCAGCCCGCGCAGGAGGCCCTGCACGCCTGGCAGCATGCCGCAGCGGGGGCGGAGCGCCGCTTTTCGGTGCTGGTCGACAGCGACCTCCCGGACGGCACGAGCCCGGAAGCGCAAGCCACTGCCAAAGAGGCGGCCACGGCACTGTTGTCGCTGCCGTGGGAATTACTGCACGACGGCCATAGCTACCTGTTTCAGGGCCGCAACGCCGTGCGCGTGCGCCGCCGCTTGCCGAATCGGCGCGCTCAACCGCGTGCGGTGACCGCTCTGCCCATCCGCATCCTCCTGGTCAGCCCACGGCCGGAAAATGCCCATACTGGTTACATTGACCACCGCATTAGTGCTCTCCCCCTGGTCGAGGCGGTGGAGAGTCTGGGGGAACTGGCAGTACTCACCGTGCTCACCCCGCCGACCTTCCCGGCCTTGCAACAGGCCTTGCAACGCGCTGCGGCCGCCAGGACACCGTTCCATGTGGTGCATTTCGATGGACATGGCGTGTACGACCGCACACACGGCCTGGGCGGGCTGTGCTTCGAAGACCCACAGGACAGTCAGAAGTTGCACGAGCGGGGTATGACCTTCGTCGACGCCAGGGACATGGCGGCCATGGTGCGTGAATATCGTATCCCCCTGGTCTTTCTGGAAGCCTGCCAGAGCGCGCGGGCCGAGGCAGATCCCACCGCCTCGGTCGCCGCCAGGCTGCTCGAAGAGGGCGTGACGTCCGTGGTGGCCATGAGCCATAGCGTCCTGGTGGAAACCGCCCGTCGATTCGTGCAGGCGTTTTATGCCGAACTGGCACGCGGCGCACGTGTTGGACAGGCCATGCTGGCCGGGCAGCAGGTGCTCTATGGCGATCCCTATCGCGGCAAGGTCATGGGGGCTGGCGACCTGCATCTGCGCGACTGGTTCGTGCCGGTGTTATACCAGGAAGAACACGACCCGCAGTTATTCATCACCCTGTTGCCGCACGCCGCGCGGCAGCTGCAAGTCCAACAACGCCGCTTGAGCCTGGGCGCCCTGCCCGCGCCGCCGCCGCATCACTTCCAGGGGCGCAGTCGCGAATTGCTGGCCCTGGAACGGCTGCTGCATGCCCACCCCTATGCCGTGGTGCGTGGGCCGGGAGGCATGGGGAAGACCACCCTGGCCGTGGAGCTAGCCCACTGGCTGGTGCGCACCGGCCGCTTCCGCCGCGCCGCGTTTGTCAGCCTGGAGACCGTCAGCGACGTACGCAGCGTGCTGGACAGTCTCGGCCAGCAAGTGTTGCCTGAGGGTGCCAACTGGTCTGTGGCGCAGTATCCTGACCTGCGCCAGGCATTGCAGCCCGTGCAACGGGCCCTAGCAGACCATCCCACCATCATCGTGCTGGACAATATGGAAAGTGTGCTGCCCGATGCCACGGGTCACACACCTATGGCCGCTGCCCCGGTCGAGGAACTCTTTGACCTCTGCCAGGACTTCCTCAACGCCGACCCCACCACCCGCCTGGTCTTCACCAGCCGCGAAGCGTTACCGGCGCCGTTTGCGCAGCGCGCGAAATGACATCGGCCTGGGAGCGCTGAGCCGCGACGATGCCATCGCACTGGTCAGTCAGGTCATGGCACAGAAAGGCGTCACGCCCCACCCCAGCGATCCTGGCAGCACACCGCAGGAGATCACCGATCTGGTCGAGGCAGTCAACCGCCACCCTCGTGCCCTGGTTGTATTGGCCCGTGAGGTCGCCCGCCGGGGTGTGCGGACCACCACGGACACCGTGCGCGCGCTGATGGCGGCGTTGCACGACAAGTATCCCGACGACCGCCAGCACTCCCTATACGCCAGTGTGGAACTCTCGCTACGCCGCCTAGCGCCAGACGTGCGCACGCAGCTCCAGCCACTGGCCGTCTTTCAGGGAGGAGCCCATCTCTTCGTGTGGGCACACATGTCGGGCACAGATGTCGAGACAATGAGAAACCTCGCCAGGGCAGTCATTGACGTCGGTCTGGGCGAGGACATGGATCACGGCCACCTTCGCCTTGATCCGGCCCTGCCGCCGTATGTGTTGCAGAACCTGAGCCAGGCAGAGCAGGAGCACCTGCGAGCCCGCTGGGCGGAGGGGATGGAGCAACTGGTACGTTTTCTATACGGGCAACGGTTCCAAGACGCCACGCTCGCCGCGCAACTGACTCTGCTGGAGCTGCCCAACGTGCTGGCCTTGCTGGCATGGATACCGGGCAAAGAGGCGCCAGAACAAGTGGTTGATGTGGCAAACAAGGTGGAGGAATTGCTCGCCCCATTGGGTCGTCCCCACGCCCTCACCCAGGCGACAGCGGTACGCGAACAGGCGGCCCAGACTCTTGGGGAGTGGAGCCATGCCCGCTATCTAGCCGAGAGCGGGAACATCGATCGACTACTGGAACGTGGCGAGCTGCAAGCCGCTCACACCACCGCCCAACGTCTCCTGGAGCGGTGCCTGGCGGCTGGGGAAGCGGCGTATCAAGGGGCGTCGTACGATATTGCGATGGCACATTTCAGGCTCGGGAGAGCACTGCGACTTCTTGGCTCAGCGGAAGCGGCGCTCCAACCACTGACCGAGGCGCAGCAGCGCTTCCAGACTCTGGCCGATGCGGGTAATACCACTGCCGAAGGCATGGCCTCTGTAGCTATTGTCGATTACGGAGATTCCCTGAAGGATTTAGGGCGACTGGACGAGGCCGCCGCCGCATACGAAGATGCCATCCAGCGTGCGGAAAATCTCAATGACAAGAGGCAGATCGCGGTCAATAAAACCCAACTCGGGACTGTTCGCCTGCTGCAACAGCGCTATGACGAGGCTCTAGCAGCCTATATAGAAACCCGAGAGACATTCGAGATCCTGGGAGAGCCGGGCTCTGTTGCAGTAGCCTGGCATCAAATCGGGATGGTGCACAGGCGCGCAGGACAATGGGAACAGGCCGAGCGAGCCTATCGGCAAGCATTAGCCATTCATGTGCAACAGAAAAACCGTGCTGGTGAAGCTAGCAGCCTGCTGCGAACTGGGAAATCTTTATGATGACATGGGACGCCTGGAAGAGGCAGTCACCTTCTACCGCCAGTCAGCGGATATTTATGTCACGCTGCGCAACCTCAATGGCGAAGGGAGAGCCCGCAACAACCTCGCCGATACCCTCATCACACTGCACCGTTATGACGAAGCCCGCCAGGAGCTGCACCGGGCTATTGAATGCGATAGAGTCCTTCGGTCACGCCGCCGAACCCTGGACGGCCTGGGCTCTTCTGCACGACCTCGAACAGGCCACTGGCAACACGCAAGCAGCGGCTGACGCCTGGCGGCAGGCGGTGCAGAGCTATCTGGCGTATCGCCGAGACGGTGGGGAGAATCAAGACGCCTGGGGCGCGACTGTGTGCCCTGATCGCACACGCTATCCGGCAGGGAGAGACGACCGAGGCAGAACAATTCCTGGCCCAGGCTGCGGTGGCAGCAGATACTCCACCTCGGCTCAAGGCCATGATTTCCAAGCTGCAAGCCATCCTCAACGGCGACCGTGATCCCGCTCTCGCTGCCGATCCAGCTCTGATACTATCTCGATGCTGCGGAACTGCTCCTGCTGTTGGAGACGTTGGGAGAGGCATAAATGCGGCATGGAGGATGTGAGATTAGGGATAGTCGATGGTGTCCCTGCATACACCGCCAGGGCGACTACGGCCCGATCGCCGAGCGAGATAACCGCGACAAGCGGGTAGATTATGGCACGTTAGCAGCGTATGCGCGTGCCAATTACGGCCAGAGTGTCGCGGGCTACGGGTTCCCTGACCCCCGGAAATGCGCCTGAGCTACTCGACCTGCGGTGCCATGGACTGGCGGACGAAGTATGAATCCTTGATTGCAGGAGACAGAGAGGGAACAAAGACCTCAGGGCAGTACAGGTTGGGGCAACGGCAGGAAACTTGATACGCATATGCTCAAAGCGACTCAGAATTGGTTAGCACAGGTTGATTATGATCTTGCCACTGCAGAGCACATGCTGCATGCCGGGCGGTATATCTACGTGATCTTCATGAGTCATTTGGCGCTAGAGAAGATTCTCAAAGCCCTGGTAACAGAAGAATCCCGCCGACTCCCGCCGCGCACGCACAATCTTATCGACCTGGCGCAACGCGGCAGGCTAAGCCTTGCACAAGAACAGCGAGAGTTTATCGGCAAGCTCAACAACGCCAGCGTTGTTACGCGTTATCCAGATGACCTCGCACAGATAACGTCCCAGTATCCCGAAGCTATTGCACGGGAATATCTCGAAAAAACCAGGGAACTTATCGCATGGGTACGCCAAGACCCGAGATTGCAGCCATCATAGCGCGCTACTGCGTACTGTTGGAAGAGCTGGGCATTCATGTTGAACAGGCCATTCTGTATGGCTCCCACGCCCGCGGTGAGGCGAGAGACGGCAGTGATATTGATGTGCTTATTATCTCAGCCGATTTTGCAGACGCTGAACATGCGCGAGCGCCTCGAACGGCTTGGCACTGCTGCAGCACGGCTCTGGCAACCTATCGAGGCTCATTGCCTGTACCTCTGACGAAGTTATCGCACGTCGAACCTGCAACGCTTTTAGACGAAATCTTGCAGACGGGCGTGCGCGTCGCTTAGGGGGATAAAACGCTGACCTTACAAGATGCATGTCGCCCTGGCGCAGCTTGGGCCGCCAGGGCTGCCTCCCGATGATTACCACCTGCCTGCGCCGGACGCTGGGGTAGGCGCAACCTCAGGGCCTGTGGTACCATGAGGTTTTTCCCTCAGTTGTGGCATGATTGACCAGTAGAGCCCGGCCGCACTAAAATTCCTGTGCACTCGTGAGTGGCGGTAGCGCTGTGGTGACACACGACATGCCGGCAGCGTCACGGCCGCGACCGAGGTGGGTGGAGTAAGTTGGTGACGTTGGTGGGCAACTTGCCGCCAACGCAGGGAGGTGCATATGCCGAAGAAGCGACTGATCATCTGCTGCGATGGGACGTGGAACTGGCCGGACCAGAAGGGCAACCCGACGAACGTGGTCAAGATGGTCCGTGCCATTCGTCCTGCTGACGACCTCGGTGTGCCCCAGATCGTGTTCTATGACACCGGTGTCGGCACCGGGAATCTGCTGGACCGGATCGCTGGCGGCCTATTCGGCGTTGGTCTGGCCGATAACGTCAAGCAAGCGTATGGCTTCGTCGTCGACAATTATCAGCCTGGCGACGAGTTGTTCCTCTTTGGCTTCTCGCGCGGCGCGCACACGGTGCGCAGTCTCGGTGGCCTGATCGGGTTGATCGGGCTCATACCAAAGCAGCACATGGACGAATTTCCGCAGGCATGGGCATACTACCGCACCCCACCGCAGGCGCGTACAGAGACGCAGCGGCGCGAGTTTCTAAGGCGATTCCCGGAGGATGAGCAGCCACGGAAGACCCGGATCGATTTCATCGGCGTCTGGGACACGGTCGGCACCATGGGCATTCCGATGGGACCACTGCGCATGATCGGCCAGCGCCGGTACCGCTTCCATAACACCAACCTCGGTGACAACGTGGCGCGAGCGTTCCAGGCGCTGGCGCTTGACGAGTACCGACGGGCCTTCGCCCCGGCTATCTGGAAGCGCGAAGCGGGGCTCGAGGAGCGCCTGAAAGGCTACGGAATCGGGGAGCAGATCCTCGAGCAGACGTGGTTTGTCGGGGCGCACTCTAACGTCGGCGGGGGCTATCCGGATACCGGACTGTCCGATCAGGCATTCGGCTGGATGGCACGACGGGCCATGCGCTACGGCCTGGCGCTCGACAAAAAGTATGTCGAGCAAACGCAGGAGAACTCGTGTTACTTTCTCGTCAACTCTCGCACCGCGAAGTGGCGGTTGAGCCCTGCGAAGCTCCGCACCGTGTGCCAGACCGACGAGTCCGAGCGCATCCACTATACTGCCGTCGATCGCCTGAACGCTACCTCTGCCAACTGCAACTTCGACCCCTATCCCTACGACTGCCCGAACCTGCGCGATCTCATGACCACCAGGGGTGGGGCATTCCAGGCGCTGATCGACACTGATTAAGTCAAGATCCGTCTGCCCAAAAGGCATGATGGCGGTGTAAAGGAGAACCACCCATGAACGACCAGGCTATTAGCTACTTTCCCATTGCCGAACGCCAGCACTGCTCGGAGACACTGCAAAAACTTTTCGCTGACCTGGAGTCTACCCTGGGGTTTGTCCCCAATGTTATCCGCGCTTTTGCCTGGCGCGAGCCACGCTTCTGGAAATGGTGGGCGCACCGCGACGACCTGATGACCCCCAGTGCTGGCCTGTCCAAGGCCGAGCGCGAAATGGTCGCCGTGGTGGTCTCGGCAGCGAACGATTGCCTGTACTGTATGACCTCCCACGGCTATGCGCTGCGCGTGTTGCTCGACAACCCGGTGACGGCCGAGCGCATACTGCTCGACTACCACCGCGCTGGCCTGGACAGCCGCACCCTGGCTATGCTCGACTTCGCGGTGAAGATCACCAGGCGCCCGGCGGAGTGCGGCCTGGAAGACGTCGAGCACCTACGGAAGCAGGGCTTTCGGGACGAGGACATCTGGGACATAGCCGAGATCGCGGCCATGTATAACTACACGAACCGTCTGGTCTCTGCCACCGGCATGCTGCCCAATCCCGAGTATCACGGTCTGGCCCGCTGACGGCCTCTCCTGGCACAGCAGAGTTGCTTGCGGCAGGGAAGCGTGCAACACTGTAGCCCTATCTGGAGCCCTGCTGACGAAAAGGAGACTGCAGCATGCAATTCGACCCCCAAATTGTCGCACCACAAACGATCTACAAACTGCTCATTGGCTGTGTGGTGCCGCGGCCGATTGCCTGGGTGTCGAGCCTCAGTGCCGACATGATTCCCAACCTGGCACCGTTCAGCTTTTTTATGGCCGTGTGTAATGATCCCCCTACCCTGGCCTTTTCCTCTGGCCGCCGCGCCGGGCATAAAAAAGATACGGTGCAAAATATCGAGCACACGCAGGATTTTGTGGTCAATCTGGTGGACGACGCGCTGGCGGAGCAGATGAACCTCACCTCCGGCGAGTATCCCCAGGAAATCGACGAGTTCGCCCTGACGGGTCTGACCGCCGCCCCCAGCGTCAAGGTCAAAGCCCCGCGCGTGCTGGAATCGCCCATTAATCTGGAGTGTCGGGTGGTGCAGATCCTCCCCGTCGGCCATGGCCTGCACAGCCTGGTGCTGGGTGAGATTGTCTATTTTCACATCCGTGACGACCTGTACAACCCCAACACGGGTCGCATTGACATGCACCACCTCCACCCCGTTGGCCGCCTGGCGGGGAATCTGTATACCCATGTGCACGACATCTTTGAGATGAAACGTCCGGTGGAGAATTACGCCGGTTGACGAGAGCCGGAATGGCACCTCGTGCCGCTGTAACCCTGTCACCGCTCTTTGGGACCTTCGCCGCCCCAGGGATCTGCTGTAGGACTGGAGATAGTGCGTATGAGAGGAGGTCATATGGGGACACTGCACCATCGGGTAGCGCTCATCACGGGGGCCGGTCGGGGCATTGGACGGGCGATTGCCCTGGCCTACGCGCAGGAGGGCGCCACGCTGGCTCTGGCAGCCCGCACCCTGGGCGAACTGGAGCACACGGCGCAGGCGGCACAGACCCTGGGGGCGACCACCTGCATCGTGTGCGCTGACGTCTCCGACCCTGCGCAGGTGGACGACATGGTCCGCCACACCGTCGAACGGTTTGCCACCATCGACATCCTGGTCAACAACGCCGGGATTGCCGGGCCGGTGGGGCCCCTGCAGGAGAACGACGTGGCGGCGTGGATACGCACCATCCAGGTCAATCTGATCGGGACGTACCTGTGCTGCCGGGCCGTGCTGCCCATCATGCGGCAGCAGAACCGCGGCAAGATCATCAACCTCTCTGGCGCTGGAGCCACCACGGCGTGGCGCCATCTCTCCGCCTATGGCACCAGCAAGGTGGCAGTGGTGCGGCTCACGGAAACGCTGGCCCTCGAGCTGGAAGGCAGCAATATCCAGGTCAACGCCCTCGGGCCAGGGTCGATTCATACACAGATGTGGGAGGAACTCCGGGACGGTGCGCAAACGGCCGGTGATTCACAGCTCTATGCCTTAGGGCAGCGGGTCACCAGCGGCGGCGGTGCCGCCATCGAGCAGGCTGCGGCACTGGCCGTCTTCCTGGCCAGCGATGCCTCAGGCCCGTTGAGTGGGCGGCTGATCAGCGCGGTGACAGACGATGTCTCCAGCCTGCCAGCGCAGATCTCCCGCATTATGTCCTCCGACGCCTTGACATTGCGGCGGGTCAACTTACACTGAGCGAGCCTGACAAGCGGCGGACGTCGCCCGCCAAACTGGCGGGGGCAATTGCGGTGCGCAGCACTAGTCGGCCGACCGCTCGCCCGGCTCGATGGTCACGTCCTCGATCATGCCGGTGAACCGGAAGGCTCGGTGCTTCTCGTAGAATCTGCCAGCTCACCGGGCAGCGGCGGTCAAGCCCGATGTCGAGCCCCTCGTGGAACCCGACCATGAGCGTCGGTGATAGGGCGCTCCAGCCGGTGGCATCTGCGCCGTCCAGGAGGAGGCGCCCGCGGCCCTGGCGCTTGCCGGTGGCCTCGTAGTCCAGCACCGCCTCATGGTCTCCGGCTGCCAGCGGTACCGCCGGCAGGGTGCTGTGCTCGCCAAAACCATTGTAATAGAAGTGCAGCGCCCCATCCTCGAGGAAGAGCACCATGCCACCAATCTGCTCGCCGATCGACCACAGAACGCCCTGGTCGCTCGCCTGGCACGAAAAGCGCACACGCAGGCGAAAGTTCCGGTTGGAAATCAGCGGGATAATGAGGTTGTTATGCACGGTCTGCCCGCCCGGCTTGAAGGTGCGCGGCCCGGTCGGCTGACCATGGGGGGCGCGATCGCTCAGCTTCTGGAGCATGGAGCGGTTGTCGAGCGGATACACCATGTGGAGCCGGGCTTCCTGGTCGAAGGCCTCGACCAAGGCGTGGAGTTTCTCCGGGTGCTGGTCGCGCACATCGACCGACTCAGCAAAATCCTCGTGCAGGTTATGCAGAGTCCAGTTGTCCATATCGATAGGCATGCCCCGCTTCTGCAGCGAGCGGGCCAGCCACCCGTCCCGGTAGTAGGCACGATTGGACCAGCACTCGTAGTACTGCTCGGTGCGCGGCGACGGTGCCGTGGCGTCGAACAGCACCGGCGCAAAGCTCTTGCCGTGCATTGGTAAGGCCGGCACCCCATTGATGGTAGCGAGGGTTTTGAGACCCGCCAGGTCGAGGAAGGTTGGCATAACGTCGGTGACATGGATGAACTGCGAGCGGATCTTGCCGGTGTCCTTGATCTGCGCTGGCCATGAGATGATGTAGGTGACGCGCCGCCCACCACCGCCGGTGTAGGTCTTGTAGGTCGGAAACGGTGTGTTGCACATCTGACCCCAGCCCGTTGGATACAGCGCCTCACTTTGCGGCCCGCCGAGCAACTCGGTCAGCTCCCGCTCCCTGGCCAGCGGCCGGTCTGGCAGGCCATTCATGCGCCGGTTATTGTAGACTGCGCCGACTGGCCCGCCGGCCGAGGTGCCGCCGTTGTCGGACGCGAACATAATGATGGTGTTGTCGAGTGCCGCCGAGCGACGTCGAGGAACGCCACCAGCCGGCCGACATTCTGGTCCACGCAGTCGAGCATGGCCGCGTAGACCTCCATATGGCGGGCATACAGGCGTCGGTCGGCAGGCGCGGCCCGGTCCCAGTCGGGAATCGCGGGGTCAGAGGCAGCGAGTTGCGTGCCAGGAGGAATAATCCCCAGTGCGAGCTGGCGCTGGTAGCGCGCCTGGCGCAACGCGGTCCAGCCAGCATCGTAGCGGCCGCGGTACTTGCAGGAGAATCCGTGGGCTTTGCCTGCAGTGGCGCGTGCACCGCGTTGTGCGCGATGTACAGGAAGAAGGGCTGTTCGGGTGCGGCAGTACGCATGTCGCGCACAAAGCTAATGGCCTTGTCGGTCCAGTCGTCGGTGCTGTAGTGGTCGTCCGGGTAGGTGTCGATGGGCAGCAGCGTGTTGCCGAGCATCAGCCGGGCCGGAAAGAAGAAGTTCGTCTCGCCTCCCAGAAAGCCATAAAAGTAGTCGAAGCCGCGCTGGCTTGGCCACGAATCCTTGGGTGAGGACGGCAAGCACAGATAGTTTGGCGTGTTATGCCACTTGCCGACCATGATCGTGGTGTAGCCCTGGGCTCGTAGCGTCTCCGCCAGCGTTGGCGCATCTAGCGGCATCTCACCGCTATAGCCGGGAAACCCGGCGTGGTTGTTGGCCACCCAGCCGGTCCCCACCGCATGCGCGTTGCGCCCGGTCAACAGCGCCGCGCGCGCTGGCGAGCAGATGGGATGGGTGGTGTAGTGGTTAAACCGCAGTCCCCGTGCCGCCAGCGCGTCAATGTGGGGCGTGTCGATCTCGCTACCGAAACAGCCGACATCCGCATAGCCCATGTCGTCCATGTAGACAATGACAATGTTGGGCGCGCCCCTGGGGGCGCGCCTGACTTCCGGCCACCAGGGTGCGGATTCGGCACGTGTAGTGCCGATCTTGCCCTGGAAGCCGTGCGTGAGTGTTTCCCATAACTCCGCCATGTGTTCTCCTTCTCCCCGTCTCCGATGTGTCTTGCTGCAAAGCAATAAATATAAGAGGGCTATGCTGGAACGCAGCTCTGACCCATGCTTCAGGCTTGAGAGGGCCGTAGTTCCCCTATTCCTCCT
>CAVZBC010000099.1:0-8447 GCA_963773125.1 uncultured Gammaproteobacteria bacterium
CGACGTGTAGTGAACCGCTTCGGCACCGACGCCTGCTTGCAGGTTCCGGGGTTCTTTATCAGTGAACAGAGCGGCCGACGCTGGTGGTCGCTGGCTGGCGCGGCAGGATTGCTCGTTCCGGTGCGTGACCTCGCGGGGCATATCGTCGCCCTGAAGGTGCGTGCCGATGACCCTGGTGAGAGCCCCAGATACAGCACGGTCAGCTCTGCGAAGCATGGCGGCCCAAGTCCCGGTGCGCAGGTGCATATACCCCTTCACGATGGCCAGCACAGCGACACCATACGCCTAACGGAAGGCGAGCTAAAGGCTGACGTGGCGACCATGCTCAGTGGCATACTTACTATTGCCATTCCTGGCGTATCGATATGGCGCAAGGCTCTCCCTGTCCTGCAGACCCTTCAGGCCCGTCGGGTCCTTTTAGCCTTCGACATCGACTGGAGGAACAACCCACACGTTGCGCAGGCGTCGATGTGCAGATAGAGGACTGGAAGCCTGCGCTGGGAAAAGGCATCGATGACGTGCTGGCAGCGGGCCATACGCCCACTGTGCAGCCTGTGGCCCTGGCCTTTGGCGCCTCTGTGCGCGGCCGTACCAAGCCCTGGAGAGGCCAGATACGTACCATTGCGGCAGAGAAGATACCGGCATGGCGCTGACGCCATTGGATCCAGCCCCTACGGTATCGCTGGAAAATAGCTGGGAATTGCGGGCGATAGAGGCCGGACGGACGAGCTGTGGGCTGCGGGCCAGTGTATGTCTCTTTAATAGTGACCCCCAGGCATGGCGAACACTAACCTTGGGCGATGCAACGGCGCAGCAGGCCTTAGTGGCAGCCTTTTCTGGGGTGGCGGGACTGGAGCCGCTGGAGGTCGCCAAGGCCCTCGCTCAGCTCACGGAAGCGGTTGAAGGCATGTTGCGGCAGATAGCCACTCCTGAGGAGCATGCCAAAGTCCCGTCCCAGGCTACGCGCCTGGTAGCGCTGGCTCTTGATGCTGGCGCCGCACTGTTCCATACGCCAGATGGTAACGCCTATGCCACCGTGGCGGTAGAGGGGCATCAGGAAACCTGGCCCTTGAAGGTCCGCAGCTTTCGGCACTGGCTCGCCCGGCTGTTTTACCAGGCCGAGGCCAAAAGTCCACACACCCAGGCTGTGCAGGATGCCATCGAGGTGCTCCAAGGCAAGGCCCTCTTTGATGGCCCGGAAATCCCCGTGTACACGCGGCTGGCGGCGTCTAGCGACGCGATCTACCTCGACCTCACCGACGAGCCATGGCAAGCGGTCGAGATCACGGCTAGCGGCTGGCGCGTGGTGACTGAGCCTCCCGTGAAGTTCCGACGGGCCAAAGGGATGTTGTCCCTCCCCGTGCCGGTGACAGGGGGGTGCCTGACAGACCTGCGGGACTTTGTGAATGTCACCAGTGAGGAGGACTGGCGCCTCCTGGTGTCCTGGCTTATAGCGGCCCTACGGCCAGCAGGCCCGTACCCGGTGCTGGTTGTCTACGGCGAGCAGGGCAGTGCCAAGAGTACGCTGGTCCGCGTCCTGCGGAATCTGATGGACCCCAATACTGCTGCAGTGCGCACTACCCCGAGGGATGAGCGAGATCTGGTGATTGCCGCCAAGAATGGCTGGCTCATTGCTCTGGATAACCTCAGCCGTTTGCCCGACTGGCTCTCAGATTCCCTGTGCCGTCTGGCTACCGGCAGCGGGTTTGCCACGCGCGAGTTATACACAGATGATGAAGAGGCGATCTTTGAGGCCCAGCGGCCTGCTGTCATCAATGGCATCGAAGAACTGGCCACACGTGGCGACCTGCTCGATCGGTCGATCCTTCTGTACCTCCCTGCAATTCCTGAGAAGAAACGTAAAAACGAACGAGACTTCTGGACTGCCTTTGAGCAGGCACGGCCTCAGCTCCTTGGCGCCCTATTGGACGTGGTGAGTATGGCATTACAGGAACTCCCCGATGTGAACAGGACCGCTTACCGAGGATGGCCGACTTTGCGGTGTGGGCGTGTGCAGCGGCCCCAGCCTGTGGGTGGACGGCTGAGGATTTCCTCGACACATACGCCGGTGTGCGCGAGGCAGCTTATGATCTGACCCTTGAGGCCTCACCAGTCGCCCCGCTGGTGCGTGAGCTGCTGGCGACACAAGGCCACTGGCACGGAACAGCCAGTGAGTTGCTGGTAGCGCTGGAATCCTTGGCGGGTGAGAAGGTGACGAAGCAAACCGCTTGGCCCAAGAACGGGCGAGCACTCAGCAATGCTCTCCGCCGACTGGCTCCCGCACTGCGGGCGGGCGGTGTGTCCATCGTCTTTGAGCGCGAGTCTGGCGGGAATCGGAATCGTGTCATCTGGCTTGTCGAGAAAGGCGCAGAGGACAGAGCAGTGGAAATTTTTTGAGTAATGCAGCACAGAGAGACAAATTTGCGTCCCTAGCGTCCCTAGCGTCCCATCGCAAGGAATGTCGCCGTGTTCTGACGGGACACAAATGTTACGGTTTGCCTCCCTCTTCGTTCCTCTATGCCAGTGTCGGGACGTAAAGCAGGAGGCAGGGAACGCACCCGGGACGCACATATTGCCGTTTGTGTCCCACCCCCCCAGTGGCGGTATCGACGCAAAAACCGGTCCTTCTATGGACAAGGAACGCAACGGGACTCTGGGGACGCAAAAATGTTTCTCTATTCTAATAGGAGATTGTTGGATGATGGAGACCACCTTCCTCAGTGAGCTTCACGCCAAAGGGATCCGGCTCGGTGTGCAGGGAAACCAGCTCATTGTGGATGCTCCAAAGGCGTGCTGACCGACACCTTACGCCAGGCCATCCGCCAGCACAAGGCTGCCTTACGTGCCGTCCTGACTCCGCGACTGTCCCACCACGCCGGCGGCTTCCCAGTAATGCTGCCGGAGACGCCCTGTCCGCTGTGTGGCAGTATGGAGTGGCAACAGCACGTGACGTACCGCTACTGCTGCACCTGTGGCCGGTAGGATGGCCGGGTGCGATCGTTGATGCCGATACCCCCATGAGCAGTATGCCTTATGCCCAATGAAGCGTACGCATGCCCCAGTCCCCTCTACACCCTGCGGAGGCTCAGCTGTGTCGCGGGGAGACGCTGCACCAGGTACCGCTGAGGCATACCAAGCGGCTCGTGCCTGTTGTCGCCAGCGGCGAAGGGTAACGTGAGTTCGGGATAAGAGAGATCATTGACAAAAAAACGGGTAGTGTCCTGGGATAATCGCAGGACACTACCAAATCAAGGCGGGGGCAACACCCTACGACCCCAATTATACCGACTACCTCGAACCCCCCTCTACTTTCCTCAGCCGCCCTTCCCGAGGGCTTCGCCCCAAGGAACCCTTGAGGCTTCAGCCTCACCCATCCTGCCGCGCTTTGTCGCGCGCCGCCTGGCTGTGGCTCGCTGCCGCTGCGTGCGGGGGCCGCAGCTATCGCCGCGAGCGAGGGGGCGGAGGCGTGTGGCTGGGTGGCGGCGCGAAAATAATGGAATGGACCCACCCGACTGTACCACCAAAACAGTTTGGGTCACGATGATGGCCACAATGTCAACCATCATCCCACGTAGGAGGGTCCACCAGGCAACAGGTGACAACACTCGGTATCGATACCGCAAAAAACGTCTTTCAACTCCACGGCGTCAATGCGCGTGGCAAAACCGTCCTGCAAAAGCGCCTATCCCGAAACAAGGTCTTGGCCTTCATCGCCAAACTCCCTGCTTGTCTCATCGGTATAGAAGCCTCAGGCGGAGCGCATTCCTGGGCGCGTGAGTTCACCAAACTGGGGCATGAAGTGAAACTCATGGCGCCGCAATACGTTAAGCCCTATGTTCAGGGCAACAAACACGATGAGAACGATGCGGCTGCCATCTGCGAGGCGGTGAGTCGTCCGCGTATGCGCTTTGTGCCGATCAAATCCGTAGCCCAGCAAGATATGCAGGCGTTGCATCGTATTCGAGAACGCCAGATCAAGATGCGCACCGCGCTGGTCAATCAAATCCGTGGCCTGTTGAGCGAGTATGGGATGGTGCTGCCCAAAGGGGTGGCGCAGGGACGGGACAAACTGCCTTTTATTCTTGAAGATGCTGATAACGGGTTAACGTGGGTGACTCGTGAATGGTTACAGTCCCTGCAAGCGGAACTGCGCCTCGTCGACGACCAACTTGACGCCACGGCAGCCAAGATTGCGCAGGTGTTCGCCTCCGATGAGGCGTGTCAGCGCTTGGCCGAGCTTCGGGGCATTGGTCCCTTGACGGCAACAGCCCTGGTGGCCGCAGTGGGGGAGGCGCGGGGGT
This sequence comes from uncultured Gammaproteobacteria bacterium, assembly GCA_963773125.1. Lineage (GTDB taxonomy): Bacteria > Tectomicrobia > Entotheonellia > Entotheonellales > Entotheonellaceae > CAVZBC01. Next base: position 4,302 of record CAVZBC010000099.1, read on the forward strand.
TCAAGAATGGACGGCAGTTGGCGGCGTGGGTGGGTCTGGTACCGAGGCAACACTCGACCGGTGGCAAGCCCACCTTGCTGGGTATTAGCAAGCGGGGCAACAGTTACTTACGAAAACTGCTGATGCATGGGGCACGTGCGGTGCTGCGGCACCTGAAGGACAAAACGGACGCGTGGAGCCGTTGGTTAAAAGGGGTTGAAGAGCGGCGAGGGACGAATCGTGCCTGCGTGGCGCATGCCAACAAAGTCGCCCGCGTGGCCTGGGTGCTGCTCGCCAGAGGAGAAACGTATCGCCCAGCCTTGGCTCAGGCGGGCTAACCTTGCAGAAGTCCGAGCGGCAACGACAGGATGGCACGTGGTGTTAAAGATTGGCTAACAGTGTGGTGACGGACACGCTCAAGGCAGGCGAAGGAGAGACGAGGCCATTTATTGAAGGTATGGAGTTCCCGTCCCATCGATTGCGAGGATAATTGCAGCGTGATGGCACAACAGGTACGACCGGCTCTTGCAGACCCTGGAAACGGCATAGACCCCTTGGAGGTCACGAAAATGTTGAGGCGCAAGAGCAGCAGATTCCATCAGGGCCAGGAGCCACCAAGCGCTCCGTGAAACAGGCCGGATATATGCATGCAGTCGTTCACCCTTTGTGACGTCCTCTAAAATTTCCCTTGCAAACTCGGGTGGGTCCATATATGCCGTTTGAACTTCCCTGGTGCTAACGGAATTTGTGGTCAATGTCTCAGACCGCCCATAGAGGAAGCAATCAAGAGATTGTGCAACCAGTTGGGGTGATACTGAAAGCCGTTAAGGTCCTCAAAGGGAGCCATCCGCGACGGCTGGTCACGCCGCAGACGTGCGCCATAGGGGTGAAAGTTCCATTGCAGCGCCATGGCACGTACGGCCAGGCGCGCGCTGTCGGTGGTGCCGTGACAATAGCGCATGGCGTAGAGCAGCCGGTCTTGGTAGTTGATCAGCCGATCGACCGCATTAGAGGTGCGATGCGCCTGCGGACACGCATAGGCTGGGGTGAAATCGGCCCGACGACGACACATCTTCAACACCATCTGGGCCACCGGCCCGCTGAGGTGCACCGGCGTCCACTCGGCCAGGCGCCGCAGACGCTGGGCAAACTGCCGTTTAGTGACGGCCTGATAGACCTGCCAGGCCTTGTCGAGTATCTGGTGCCGTAACGGGCCGGCGCAGTGTTTCTGAATCTTCAGGATGGAATGGAGAAAGCACAGCACCACCGTGATCTTGGGAAACAGCCGGCGCCACGCCTGACGCGTCGCTTCCCACCCATCGGTGCAGACCGAGCGGGCTTGATACGTGGGATCGAGCGCCTTGGCTTCTTTGGCAAATTCGCCATAGCCCCGCTCCAACGTCACCGTATCGGCCGCCTCGACCACACTCACGCCCAGGAAACAGCCACCGCCGACGGTGGTCGGGACATAGACCTGCTGCTTCGCTACCTGGGTCAGCTTTTCATCGGCCACCAGATCGCGGGGCACCTGGTGCGGGTCTTTCACGGTGGTGCCGACCAGCGACGGGCGACCAAACGCCAGCCAGGCGCGATACCAGAACATGGCATCGCGGCCAAAGACATAGGCCAGGGCATCAAACGGCACGCCCCACTGCCGCAGGTAGAGGGCTTTTTCAACCGCCGCCGTGCGTCCAATCATGTAGGGCATCACGAACGACGGGCGCAGGGTGAAAACGGCCCCGGTCGTCTTCACTTTAATCCGGCGCACGATCACGTCTTGTTTGACCGACGCGTAGGCGTCGTGAAACGTAAAGCCCTGGTCCATAGCCTGAGGAAACAGTTCTGGATGCTGGCGCCGCATGGCGCTCAGATACTGCCGATACTGTGCCGGATCGTCGACATACTCACGATACTGCGCTTCACTGGCAAACGGCAAACAGATATGCTTAGTGCCCATGGATGGTTCTCCTGTGCCTCCTCCTGTGCTGGCTTGTGCTCCGCACAGTATGGAGGAAGCAGATGAACCATCCCATTTGTTTTTAGGTTACTCATTCCACCAACCACAAAATCCGGTGGAATCAGGAACTTCCTATACATTCACGCTGGTCGGTGCGCAGTCGCGCGAGCTCCACACGGCCGTTCGGATGCAGCGTCAAGAGCAGATCGTGGAACTCCTCCAGCGTGTTGCGGTGACTTATGCTCACGTAGGTGAGGCCGAGGCTACTGAGACGCTCGTAGAGTAGTCGCTCGTTTGGCTCGTCGAGCGCGCTCGTCGCCTCGTCGAGGAAGGCGATGAGAGGCTTCTGCAAGAACAGGCGCGCGAACGACACGCGTTGCTGCTCCCCAAGCGAGAGCACGTTCGCCCAGTCGACCACCTGTGTGAGGTCATTGTCGACGTGCTTGAGCAGCTCGGCCAGGTTGGTAGCCTCCAACACCTCGCGGATCTCGTCGTCCTGCGTGTCGTTCTCGCTGAGCGGGTAGAGGAGTTGCGCCCGCAGACTGCCCTGGATCATGTACGGCCGCTGGGGCAGGAACATCATGCGGCCGAGGGGCGGGCGCACAATGACACCGCTACCGGTCTGCCACAGGCCGGCAATGGTGCGCAAGAGCGAACTCTTCCCAGCGCCGCTCTCGCCCATGATGAGGAGACGCTCCCCTGGCTTGAGCTCAAATGAGAGATTGCGTGCGAGTGTCCGACGACCATCCGGCGTCTGGACGGTCAGTCTCTTGGTCTTCAAGCGCTTGCGGCTCCTGGTCACGGCGATCTGCCTTGCCTCGGCCGCCTGCACGTCCTCGGCTTCGACATCGTCGAAGGCATCACAGAGGTCACTGAGACGTTTAACGCTCGCGGCGGACGCGCTGAGGCTCTCAAAATACGAGACGATGACGGACACCGCGGCGAGCACTTGCGCAAAGGCAATCTCCGCCTGTGTCACCACACCGAACTCAATCTCGCCGCGCATGTACATCGGTCCCACCACCAGCGCCGGCACGACCAGGGCAACGTAGTTGTAACTGTGCGTGAAGGCTCTGAGCTTTCGGCTCCAGCCGATGGTCTCCAGGGTGTTACGGACCACCGCGCCAAAGCGCCGCAGCACGTCCTGATGCTCGCGGCGCTCGCCGCGGAAGAAGGCAATGGACTCCGCATGGTCGCGCACGCGCACGAGGCCGTACCGGAAATCGGCCTCCGTCTGATACCGCTGGAAGTAGAGTCCGAGGAGACGACGCCCAATGATAACGGAGATGAGAGTGCCCACACCCGTGTAGAGCAACAGCCCGATCATGAGTTGCACCGATATGCCCCAGAGCACGCCGATAAACCCGGCCAGCGTGACCAGGGAGTTGACGACGACGAGCAGGTACCCGAGGACGTCCGTGGTGAACAGCTTCACATCCTCGGTAATGCGCTGATCGGGGTTGTCGATCGTCTCGGAGCTGCGCAGGTGGTAGTAGACGTGGTGGGAGAAGTAGCGCTGTACCAGATGTTCCGTCATCCACTGCCGCCACGCCAGCGACAGCCGATCCCCCGTGTAGCGGTAGAACACCATCACCGGTACTGCCAGGACAAAGACGCCGAGGTATCGCCACAAGTTATGGTAGAAGGCCGCCGTGTCGCGGTTCGCCAGCGCGGTCATAAAGTCGCGCGCGGCATAGCTGACGAGCACCTGCAACCCGCCGACGGCGAGGCACAAGGCGAGCAGCGCGCCGAGCAGCCAGCGCGCCTGTCTTTGTCCTGGGGTGCCCAGGAAGGCTCGCCCGAGGCGGGAGAAGCGCTTGACGACGGCTGTATGACGCGATAATTTTCTCTTGAACCGTCGCCATCGCACTGCGGACCCTGGTGCAAGCATTGACGGTCATTATGGAGCTCCTCAACAGCGGTACAGGCAGTGACTCGACGGCGGCCACCTCCATCTATACCTCTACCACGGGAACTACAGCATTTTTCCGCGGCTACCGGCGGACCCCCTCTACTTTCCTCAGCCGCCCTTCCCGAGGGCTTCGCCCCAAGGAACCCTTGAGGCTTCAGCCTCACCCATCCTGCCGCGCTTTGTCGCGCGCCGCCTGGCTGTGGCTCGCTGCCGCTGCGTGCGGGGGCCGCAGCTATCGCCGCGAGCGAGGGGGCGGAGGCGTGTGGCTGGGTGGCGGCGCGAAAATGCCGTTTGAACT
>CAVZBC010000100.1:0-29883 GCA_963773125.1 uncultured Gammaproteobacteria bacterium
GCAGGCTGCAATTTGACTAAGCCAATGTCGTCGTGGAAATCAAAGATGTCGTAGTCGGGATGCACGAAGACCGAGTTGGGACCCGTGTGGAGAGCGCCGCTCGTGACGATCCCGTCAGGCGCCGTCCGCGTATAGGTCACCGTGACGCCGCCGAATCGATTGGAGAGGCAGTGCGCCGCGGTTAACACCCACTGGTCCGCTATCAGGGTCCCGTGACACGCCAAATTGCCCCCCACCTTGACGACCCACGGGAAGTTGGAGTCAGGCTCTAAGGTGCCGAGCACGACCTCTGCTGGGGGCGGGCTGGTCGAGCTGTCGCTCGCGTGGGTGACGACGGCAGCGAGCAGCACCAGTAGCCCCAGGGCCAGCAGCACGCCGCGTGGCACGGCCCCGCACTGCGTGGGCCGCCCCCCCTCCGGCACAGGCAGCGCCTGGCGGCCTCCCCCTCCCCAGGACGTCAGAAGTCTCCGGGGGCAGGCGGCCGGCAAGCCCGCCACGTGGCCGGTCCTCGCCGTCGGGGGGCCGTCTCCCAGCGCCAGGGGGCGTATCGTGTGCGGCCACCAGGAGCGTGTCCATGCTGTCACGGGCGTCTGCCTTTCGTGGTGAGCGCTGCGCGTGGGGGGGGTGGTCTTGAGGTCTGGCGCCGCACGCTGCGCATCGTCGGATCCGCCGTTGTGTGGGTGTGAAGCCGTCGCAGTGTTCATGATCTCCTCCTCTCAGTATGGCTGGCCATCGAGTGCGGTGTTCTGCAGAGCGCGCCTGCCCCGTGCTCGTGCCCCGTAAGGCTCTATGACCAACGGGTCCACCAACAGGCAATGGACCAGTGCGCCCTCTCTGGCGCCGTCACTGGCTGCGGTGTCTATGTCCCTCTGCATCCCCTGCGGGCCTCGGCGCTTCTGTGCGCACCGTCACAAGCTGGCCGTGATGTGCGTCGCAAGGCGGTGGCTCCTTCTGCCAGGTCGTGCCCACTGTCTGCGATAACACTACATCCAACACGCGGCTCCTGCTTGAGCTGGAGATAAGAGCTAGCGAAGATTGGATAAGATTTGTTGAAGATTTTGTGTTCTTTCTAAAAGCGACTCGAGGAGGTTATGTGTAGCTATAGCGAATTGAGAATATCGGACGCTCTGCTTGAGCACAGAGACCGTTTTCTGCGCACAATCACTGAGGATATAACCGGCTCTCTGCTCGGATTACGGTTCATGGCCACTTTTGGCGATGTCGGGTGAGCCACGATACGCTCTCCCTCGACGGCAGGGACGCCGCCAGCCCCTCTCGTTCATCCCGTCATTTCCATAGAGCGCCTGGCGTATACCGCGTCCCAGGGACGCCGGATACGGTGCCCCACCACTGCAGTATCCGCGCACCTTCTCTACGGATGTGGCCACCTCATGGTGCAAAGTGTGCGAAGAGACTGCATCGTGCCCAACGGTGGGGAATCTGGAATTTCGGAAGCAGCCGCATATATCATACCCTCCCACCCCGGCAGGGTGTGTCAACAGGAGCCCGCTCCCGTGCGCGCAGGAGCGGCAACATCTCGCGTCTGGCGGGGTGTGGGAGTGGAAGCGCGATCGGCCGGAAAACATGATATCATCAGAGACGTTGGCATATCCCTCTGGACTCGGTGAAGGAGAAACTCACATGTATACCACCATCCTGTTAGCCGCAGCCCTCCAGGACTGGGAGCGGTATAGCGCGCATGCACTGGCTGCACGCGAGCTGGCGGAGACCCTGGCCACGGGCGCCTCATCCCCTCTCCATGTCTTGAGTGTCTATGACTACCCCAATCCCACCTCGACCGATCTCCCTTCCGAGGTGGCGATCCGACATCGGGAGGATCTGATGCGTCGAACGGACGACCTCATGGGCCAAAAAATGCACGAATACCTGGCGCCGCTGAAAGCCCAAGGGCTGGAGATCGCCCCCATCTTGCGGGTGGGCGATCCGCGGGACGTCATCCCAGAGGTGGCGACCACGCTCAAGGCCGATCTCCTGATCCTGGGCAGTCATAGTAAACGGGGCTTGCTCGATATTGTGCTGGGCGGGACCGCGCAGCAGGTCAGCAAGGCTGCCCCCTGTACGGTGGTCCTCGTATCCCCCAAGAAAAACGGCGGTGGATAGCACAGCGTGTCAGGGACGGGAAGGATCTCAAGAGCGCGCTCTGCCGGCCGGTGCAGAACAACATGACGAAGACATTCGCCACGCATCTCCATCCCGATAACATTGACACCTGCATGGAGGATAACGCGCGCAGTCGGCAGAAAGGTGCATACCCCTCCCAGTGTCAGACGTGTATGCTGCTGCAGTCCCTGTAACTTCTTGCCAGACCTGGAAGCGTTGCACCATCTCTTGGCGGTACGCGCAGGCAGGAAGCAAGGAGCGGCGCGGGCGGCAGTGTGGGACAATGGGACCATACGCCGCAAGGAACCGCTGTGTGCGCCGCTCCCGCTGCTGAGTGGGCTTGCGCGTTCTCCGCCAGGATGTCAAGTGCTGGGGGCCGGAGGCGAGACGACGTCCGGTTACTGTGTCGACTGCGGTTGTAGTGACGTCAAGAAGGGCAGCACGTGCAGCATTTCGGTCTCCAGGACGCCGAGAGCGCTGGCCGCCGGTGCCAGGTCACCGCTGCACCCGACCTCTTCGAGCCGCTGGGCGGCGGCCGAGACAGCCACGGCACCAAGCGTCGCGGCAGCGCCTTTGAGGGTATGGGCGAAGCGCGTCAACACAGCAGCATCTTCCGACAGCACCGCCTGCTGGAGGGTCGCTCGCGACTGTGGCCAATCAGCGACAAAGAGAGCAGCGATGTCGCGCAATAACTCCCTATCGCCCTCCACGCGCGCCAGGGCGGCAGTTTCATCAAAGACGACATGTGGGGGGAAAAATGGCGCAGGGGCTTCCGCAGGCACACGTCGGTCAGCAGACGCCATAACTTTGGCAATGGCCGTGATCAGCTCTTTGACATGAATCGGCTTGGACACATAGTGATCCATGCCAGCCAGCAAACAGCGCTCACGATCCCCCTGCATGGCATGCGCGGTCATGGCGATAATGGGGAGATGTCCGCCAGTACGCTGCTCGCGTTCCCGTATCGCCATGGTGGCTTCAAAACCGCACATTTCAGGCATCTGAACATCCATGAGAATAAGATCGAACGACTGGTGGGCGAGCAGTTCCAAGACTTCTTTGCCATTATTGGCCACCACCACCGCATAGGCGTGCTTCTCAAGCATACGGACGGCAAGCTTTTGATTGACGGGGTTATCTTCGGCCAGGAGAATACGCAGCAGCGATAGTTGCTGCCGTTTTGCTGCCAGGGCAGACTCCACTGTCTCGACCCGCTGCACTGGCGTGCCAAGTGCCGTGAGGAGAGCCTGCCAGAGACTGGCTTGACTCACCGGCTTGCCCAGGGAGGCGGTAATGCCAACATCAGTAATATGGCTATGATCGCCGTATGAGTAAGTGGAGGTCAGCATGAGCAGGGCGGTGCGGGCCAGGGTCGGAATGGACTTGATCCGTTGCGCCAGCATATAGCCATCCATCTCTGGCATCATGGCATCGATAAGCCCCAGGACGAAAGGGGTGCCGGCATGCGCCGCCTCTGCCATGGCGGTGAGCGCTGCTGCTCCACTCTCGACAGCGGTAGGCCGCATACCCCAGCGACGCAGGACTTCCTCCAGGATGCGGCGGTTCGTGGCATTATCATCGACCACCAGCACGAGCAAATCTCGGAGGCATGCCAACTCTGCGTGCCTCGACGGCGTCAGCGGTGCTTCTTGCCACCCAAAACACACTGTGAAGGAGAACGTGCTCCCCTGTCCCACGGCGCTTTCAACCCATAGACGACCGCCCATCAACTCAACGAGCTGGCGCGCAATGGCCAGCCCAAGCCCTGTGCCACCATAGACACGTGTCGTCGAGCTGTCGGCCTGCGTAAAGGGATCGAAAATGAGTCGCTGCTGCTCCGGAGCGATGCCAATGCCCGTATCCCGGATAGCACAGGATACGGTTACCAATCGATTCTCGTCATCACCCGGTACTTGCGGCGCCACTGTCGACAGCGCTTGCACCTCCAGGGCAACTTCTCCCTGCGAGGTGAATTTAATGGCATTGCCCACCAGGTTGACGAGAATCTGCCGCAGGCGTCCGGCGTCTCCAACCAGCCAATCAGGGACCTCCGGGTCCACGGTATACACGAGCTCCAGCCCCTTTTCATGGGCCCGTAAGGCCAACGCCTTCATGGTGCCCGCGAGCAGGTCGCGGATGGCAAACGGCAGCGTTTCGAGCGGCAATTTGCCAGCTTCGATTTTAGAAAAATCCAGCACATCATTGATGACGGTCATGAGGCCTTCCGCCGAGCTGCGCACGGTCTCTGCATACTCGCGTTGCTCAGCGCTCAAGGGCGTATCGAGAAGCAGCTCGGTCATGCCAATCACGCCGTTCATCGGAGTGCGGATCTCGTGGCTCATATTGGCCAGAAATTCGCTTTTGGCGCGACTCGCCGCTTCAGCCGCTTCTTTGGCACGCTGCATCTCGGCTGCGGCCCGTTTTTGTTCCGTAATATCTTTGATAACGCCCACTGTCCCGACAATATCTCCCTGGGCGTTGTGCAACAGCGAGATGGATGAACTGACCGCGACGAGGTCTCCACTGCTGCTGCGCATCGAGGTCTCGTAGTTCCTGACCCAGCCTTCCTGCCGCAGCCGTTGCATGATGGCTCTGGCTTCCGCAACTCCCCCGCTATAATAGCGCGACACCGGATGTCCGAGTATGGTGTCAGCCCGAAAACCAGAGATCTTCTCGGCACCCGGGCTAAAATAGGTCAACTGGCCGTGCACATCGGTCGTGATTATGCCATCCACGGAGTTCTCCGTGATGGACTGGAGGAAGTCTCGCGTGCTGCTGGCCTCTTCTGCCAGAGTCTTTGCCGCCATCTCGGCCCGTTTGCGCTCAGCGATTTCCCGCTGCAGCGCCGCATTCGCATGCGCCAGTTCTACGGTACGGTTCTGCAGCTCCCGGAACATACGAGCATTGCGAATCGCCAGGACTGCCTGGGCGAGAAAAATGTCGAGCACAGCATGGTCGTCGGGAGTTAAGACAAAACGCTGTCGGGCACTCAGCGCCAGCACTGCTAAGAGCTTCTCCTCATGCAGCACCGGGAGGCCCACAAAACTCCGCAGGTTTTCTTGCTGCCACCAATCGAGAGACAGAAAACGACCATCGGCAAAGACATCGGCGACATTGAGCGTCTGCCGATGCACGGCAACCCAGCCAATCCCACCAGCCCCAAAGGCCACGCGTTGGAGAGGAAAGCGGCTACGCATCTGCGGGTCTGAGAATGCACCAAGTTCGAGAGTTTGTGTCGCTTCGTCTACCAGCCAGAAGGAGCTCACGGGAGCCTGCATGAGTGTCGCCGCGGTCCGGGCGATCTCCAGGAGGACGTCGTTGAGGTCGAGTGACGAGGACACCAGCTGATTCAGCCGCGTGAGTATCTGCGTCCGCGGCAGCCTGCTGTCGGCCTCGGAGGCGGCGGGGGGGTGGACCATGACGCACTCAAGCTGCGGGGAGGCGCTGTCGCTCTGCGTCATCTAGCCCTCACGTTTCATCGCCACCATGGCTCCTACTTTTGCTTCATAGGCAAACAGTTTTGGGAGGAGCGCTAGTGGGACGTAGGCACGGGAGAGCACCTGGAAACCAAAACGGGTGAAGAAGGCCGTTTCTTTCGGCTCGCACACTAAATAGATCACTGACACTGCCGCATGTTCCAGCACAGTAGCGACTATCGTACTGCCTATGCCTTGCCCCCGATACGTGTGGTGTACAGCCACGCTCGATAATTCCACACAATCACTATAGGACTTCAGCCTGGCACATCCGGCAACGCGGCCCGACGGCGCTGCAGCGACGAAGAAATCTTCCAGAACAAAAGCGCTCCGATCGAGGTCTTCGGCAGACAGGAGGGTCTCGATCTCCTGCACGTCCGCGCCTCTGGCACGTCGGACAATCATAGCCTGCTCGCTCGTGATATTCTGCATAGAACACCTCTGCCGCTTCTGCCTCCAGTATGGCCCGACATATCGTGGTAGCGAGATCAGAACGCCTTCAGGGCAGCAGGCCAGGCCCCCTTACCCCTGGGCACTATGAGAGAGCAGAAGTACGTTTAGTGTTATCGGCCGATCACTGGAAAAACTTAAGATGCCGCGGCACGACACTCTCTGTCGTGGCAGCGGCGTCTCGCTGCTGCTACAGCATACCTGACCGACATTCTCGCAGGACTTAATTGAGATAACTTCGGAGGGCTTTTTGCTTCGCAAGTACACGCAGTTTGTTACGGGCACGGCTCTCGATTTGGCGCACACGTTCACGCGATAACCCCAGCTCGCGCCCAATCGCCGCCAGACTCTTCGGTTTGCCATCAAAGCCAAAACGTGCCCGTAAAATGCGCACTTCACGCGGGTCGAGGCGTTCTAACAAGTCATGCACTTCGTTGATCATGGAGGCATGAAAAAAGGCATCTTCACTCGACGGGATACTGCCTGACTGCATAAAATCGAGCTGGGTGGTCTCACTATCGTCGCGAATTGGCGCATCGAGCGACAGTTGCGGGCGATAGACGCGCAGCAAGTCTTCCACTTCCTCCTGGCGCATCTCTAAGGCCTGGGCCAGTTCTTCCGCCGTGGGCTCTATACCCTGTGCCTGGCGTATCTCTTCAAATTTCTGGCGCAGTTTGGCGAGGGCCTCCGCCTGCTTGAGCGGTAAGCGCACGGCACTCCCACCCTCTGCCAGAGCGTGCATAATCGCCTGACGAATCCACCACACCGCATAGGTGATGAACCGCACGCCACGCTCCGGATCGAATTTTGTGGCCGCATGCATCAAGCCCAGGTTGCCCTCATTGATCAAGTCTGGCAGCGGCAAGCCATAACCCTTATACTTCCCGGCCACTTGCACCACGAAGCGCAGATTGCGCTCTACAAGCTCGTGCAATGCTTCTTGATCGCCGGCATGGATACGCCGCCCGAGTTCGATCTCCTCGGCCGGCGTTGGCACAACGTGACGACGTAACTCGGCAAGATACGACGATAATGAGTCCTGCGTAATTTTTCGGAATGGGCGCCGTGGGGTCGCCATATCTTGCTACGCCTCCTGCTGGGCACGGCAACGCGCTGTCGCCTCGGCGTCAATCGTCCCCGACTGCTCGTCAATCACCACGCCATAGGCTTTTTCTGCCTGGACCCGTGAGACAAAGCCGTTGCGCACATCCTGCAAGACGTGCTCAGGCGCACGGGCAGAGGGGACCCCGTACCCCCCACCGCCAGGCAGACGGAGTATCAACGTACGCTCCGCCGGAATGGTATGCTTGCCTTTGGGCGCCAGCCGCGTGCCATCATCGAGCTGCACTGCGCCAGGCGCCCCGGGACCGCCGCCATGCAGGCCACGCGCCGGGAACTTCGTGCGGTCAAACATGGCCGTAAAGATGAGCGGCGCCTCGGAGCGCACGCGCAGGTGCACTTCCTGCCCCAGGCCGCCGCGATACGTGCCAGGACCACCAGAATCGCAGCGCAATTCCTTGCGAGTAATAACCAGGGGCGACGCACTCTCGACAATTTCCACCGGCGTGCCACGGATGCCCGACGGGAAAATGGCCGCCGACAAGCCGTCCTTACTCGCCCGTGCCCCCATGCCACCGGCCATCATGGCCACGAACTGAAACGGTGCGCCCGATGGTCTCTTGCCCGCCGCCTGAATATTCCAGATGGTGTTCGCCCCCTCAGCCAGGGCCCGCTCTGGCAATACCGATGCCAGGGCGCCGAGGACACACTCTGGGGCAAAGTGCCCCACCACATGGCGCGCCGCCACTGGTGCCGGACGGCGGCAATTGAGGATGCTGCCCTCCGGAGCCAGAATACGCACCGGACGGAAACTGCCCTCGTTATTCGGCACCTCCGGGCAAATGGCTGCCTTCAAGGCGTAGGTGGTGTAGGCAATGGTGTAGTTGAGGACCACGTTGACTCCATAGGGGACCTCAGGTGAGGTGCCGCTAAAATCGACTTCGAGCTCGTCATCCTCGACAATCACGCGGGCCTGGATGGTGATGGGCTGCTCCCAGCCGTCGCAGGTGAGGCTATTACAATAGGCGCCGTTTGGCAAGCAGCGAATGGCCTCGCGCATGGCCCGCTCCGAACGGGTGATAATTTCGTCGGCAATGACATCGAGGCTCTCCAGCCCAAACTCATCCATGGTCTCCAGCAACCGCTGTCCCCCGACATTGTTGGCCGCCACCTGGGCATGCAGGTCACCCAGCACTTCATCGGGTGTACGCACATTGGCACGCAGCAGTTTGATGAGCTCCTCGTTGGGCTTGCCAGCCATGTAGTACTTGCTAATCGGCACGTAGAGGCCCTCTTCAAAGACATCACGGCCTTCGGGACCAAAACCACGGCCACCAATGTCAAGCGCATGACAGGTACTGGCAAAGTACGCCACCAGGCGCTCGCCACGGTAAATGGGCGTGGAGACCGTAAAGTCGTTGAGATGGCCAGAAAACTGATGTGGATCATTGCTGATCAGCACATCCCCCGCTTGCAACGTGCCGGGCGGATAGGCCGCCAGAAAATGCCGTTGGCCAATGGCCATGGAGTTGATATGCCCCGGGGTGCCAGTGACCGCCTGGGCAATCATGTTTCCACGCGTGTCAAAAATGCCTGCCGACAGGTCGCCAGCGTCGGAGATAATGTTGGTAAAAGCCGTCCGGATGAGCACGGTCGCCTGCTCTTCGACGATACCAATGAGGCGATTCCACAGCACTTCCACCTGGATGGGATCCAGTTCCTTCCCAGCCGCTGCCCGTTGCTGACTCATACGCCACCTCGTTGTAGGATCATATTGGCATAGCGGTCCACCGTGGCGCGAAACCCAGGAGCCACCACGACCGTACACTCACGTTCTTCGACAATGGCTGGTCCGTGCAGGCGCACCCCAACTGGCAGCGTGTAGCGATCGTACACCGGGGTCAGCCGAAAGCCGCCATCCCGGAAATACACCTGCCGCTCGCCCTTGGGCTGCGCCACACCGCCTGCGGCCGCCGGTGCTTGCACCTGCACCTGCGGCAGCGGGCCAGAGACGGTCAGCCGCCAGTTCATCGTCTCCACCGTACGCCCCTCCTGCACTTCCGTGTAAAGTGCGTTATAGGCGGTCTCGAATGCTGCCAGCAAGGCCGTAGAGTGCTCTGGCCCCAGGCGTCCCTCGGGCAGCGGCACGGGGATCTCGTGCGTCTGCCCGGCGTAGCGCATTTCGCAGCGTCGCACCATGCGCACATCTGCGGCTGCAACCCCAGCGGCACGCATGAGTTGTTGCCCTTCTTCTGCCATACTGGCGAGCAGGGTCTGCACCTGCTGCCAGTCGAGCGTGTCGAGCGTGGCATAATAGCTGCGCACAAAATCAAAGGCGAGCGGGGCACACAGCAGGCCAAAGGCCGAGGCCACTCCGGCACCCATGGGACAGATGACGTGGGACATCTCCAGAATGTGCGCCACGTGGCAGGCGTGCACTGGCCCCGCACCCCCAAAGGCAAAGAGCGCATAACTGCGCGGGTCTTTGCCACGCTCAATCGCATGCACACGGGCGGCGCTGGCCATGTTTTCATTGACCACTTGATGGATGCCCCAGGCCGCCTCAAGCGGGGCCAGTCCTAATGGCCTGGCAATGCGCTCGGCAATGGCCTGGTAGGCGGCGTCGGCATCCAAACGCATCTTGCCCCCCAGGAAAAAATTCGCATCCAGATACCCCAGGACAAGATCCGCATCCGTGACTGTCGGTGCCTTTCCTCCCAGGCTGTAACATACCGGTCCGGGGTCCGATTCGGCACTGTCCGGGCCGACCTTGAGCAAGCCCAGTGTGTCGATACGCGCAATACTCCCGCCGCCAGCGCCAATCTCGATCATTTCGATGACTGGCACCTTGATGGGAAAACCACTGCCCTTTTTGAACCGATAGACGCGGGCGACCTCGTAGTCAGTCGTGGTCATGGGTTTGCCGCCATCAATGAGGCAGGATTTGGCCGTGGTGCCGCCCATGTCAAACGACAACAGCCCGCGAAAGTCCGTCTGTTGCCCATAATGTACGGCGGCCAGGGCGCCAGCGGCCGGCCCCGATTCGAGGATATAGATCGGATACTGGCACGCCGTTTCCACCGTACACGTGCCCCCATTGGACAGCATAATCAGGAACTGCCCGGTAAAGCCCAGGCGCTGCAGATGACTTTCCAGTGAACGCAGGTACTGCTCGATCACCGGCCGCACGTAGACGTTGGCCACGGTCGTAGAGGTGCGTGGATACTCGCGAATCTCGGGCACCAGGTCAGAAGACAGGGTCAGATACAGGTCTGGGGCTTCCTGGCGTAACACCTCGGCAATGACCTGTTCATGGTGGGGATTTTTATAGCTGTGCAGCAAGCACACCGCCACTGCCTGCACCTGCTGCCGACGCAGCGCTGGGATGAGGGCGCGGACGGCCTGCGGGTCAAGCGGGGTGACAATACTGCCATCACTGTAGAGGCGTTCTGCTAATGGATAGCGCAACGATGGTGGCACCAGCGGCTCTGGCCGCTCGATGAGCAGATCATAGATGTCAAAGCGATTCTCGTTGGCGATATCGAGCACATGGCGGAAGCCCTCGGTGCAGAGCAGGGCGGTGGTCGCGCCGCGCCGCTCGATGAGGGCATTGATCACCAGCGTCGTGCCATGGATAAGGCTCTCCACCTGGCGAATATCAACCCCAGCGGCGGCGATCACCTGTTGTAAACCGTCGAGCACCCCCAGGGCTGGATCAGTATGCGTCGTCAACACCTTGCTGAGATGCATATGGCCGCGGGCATCGAGCAGCGTCACATCGGTAAACGTCCCGCCAATGTCAGCCCCAACGCGCAGCGCTTCCATCACGTCTGCATCTCCTTGTCTGCTCATTCCTCTTGCACCCTTGTATCACTGGCATCCTAGAGTGCTCGGGCGCCGAAGTCAACGTCCGCAGGAATTATTTCGTGCCAAAGAGCCGATCTCCCGCATCCCCCAGGCCGGGGACGATATAGCCATGGTCGTTGAGGCCGGCATCAATGGCGGCCGTGTAGACCGGCACCTCGGGATGTTCCTCGTGAAAATGCGCCAGGCCTTCCGGAGCGGCCAGCAAACAGACGAATTTGAGCGATTTCGCCCCGGCTTCCTTCAACCGCTGCACTGCGGCCACGGCCGAGTTGCCCGTCGCCAGCATGGGATCGACGACTAACACATCCCGCTCCGTGACATCCTCGGGAACCTTGAAGTAATACTCAATAGCCACACGAGTTTTGGGTTCCCGGTAGAGCCCGATATGTCCCACCCGTGCCGAGGGGATGAGCTCCAGCATGCCATCCAGGATCCCATCACCGGCCCGCATGATCGACACCAGGACGAGCTTTTTTCCCGCCAGTACCGGCGCCTGCATCGGCGCAATGGGCGTGGTAATGGGACGCTGCGTGAGCGGTATGTCGCGCGTCACCTCATAGGCCAGGAGCATGCTGATTTCCCGCAACAAGGCGCGAAACAGGCCGGCGCTCGTCTCCACGCGGCGCATGAGGGTCAGTTTATGCTGCACCAGGGGATGATCAATGACCGTGACCAGACCAGACATAGCCGTTGTCCTTCTTATTCCGTTAAGGTGCGCCCCAGCGGCTGTGTCAGTTCGATAGCACTCGGTAGCGGGCCATCGCTGTAGTATCCCGCGGCTTTTTTGGCGGCCATCTCGACCCGGGCATCTGCCGGGATGCATTCGTCTGGCAGGGCCACACGTGTCCCCACGGCAATACCAGAGTGCGTAATGGCGTTGAATTTGACATCGCTCATCGACACGAGGCGATCAATTTTGCTGATCCCGAGCCAATGCAAGACATCGGGCATGAGTTCCTGAAGGCGCATGTCCTGCACGCCAGCGACGCATTCGGTCCGGGCAAAGTAGGCATCAGCCCGGTCACCACCTGCCTGGCGCTTACGGGCATTGTAGACGAGAAATTTGGTCACTTCTCCCAGGGCTCGCCCTTCCTTGCGACAATAGACAATCATACCAACGCCCCCCTGCTGGGCGGTTTCCACACACACCTCGAGGCCATGCACAAGGTAGGGCCGACACGTACAAATATCAGAACCAAAGACGTCTGAGCCATTGCACTCATCGTGCACCCGTACGGCCAGCGGCCTGGTCGTATCCGTCATGGCAGCCACCGGGCCAATGATATACACGCTCACCCCCCCAATGGGCGGCAAAAAAACCGTCAGATCAGGACGCGTCACGAGTTCGGGGAACATGCCGCCCGTCTGTTCAAAGAGCGTGCGGCGCAATGTCCCTTCGTCGATGCCGAAGCGTCTGGCCACCCCTGGCAGATACCACACGGGCTCGATGGCCACTTTGGTGACGACGACATCGCCACTGGCACGCAGCAATGTGCCATCGACGCGCAGGCGACCTGCAGTCACAGCCTCGCGGAGCTCCGGGATATGGATATGGGCTTTGGTAACGGCAATCGTCGGTCGAATATCGAAGCCTTTGCTATAGAAGTCGGCAAACACCTGGCACACCACCGCACCAAACGGATCCAGGGAGACGATGTTGTCCGCCTCCGCCCAACTGGCATGCGGTCCGATGGTCTCGGCTGGAGCCGTATTGGTAAAATCGGGACGGTAGCCCGGTGCCAACGCACCGCTGGCCACGGCGAGCGCCCGATAGACGGCATACGAACCAGAGTGCGTCCCAATGGCATTGCGATATCCCGCTTGTGTCAGCGTGGCAATCACTGGTCCACGTTGCACCGGATCAGCATGGCCCCACTGGATCGGCACGGGCTGTGGGCCAAATTTCCCTGGGTGGGATGTCAACACGATATGTTTTTGACCTGTGGACCTTCTCTCCATTGCTGCACACTCCATGGCCGCTGCACTCTGAGGCAATCATCCTAAGCTGCTGTCTACATCCTTTAGTATACCATCAAATAACGTAATCCCTTTGCCAGGCCCGCCTCTGTTGCGGTACGATAGGGCCTGTTGCAAGGAGGCAACGGTACGCAGCAGTCGGTGTGTATACTCCCGCGTGTGCAACAAGCAGGCGGTGATGGAGGAACTATATATGATACGTGACCTGGCCAAAATTGTCATTCCACCCGAGCAGGGCGAAGCGTGGTGGCAGCCACAGCCCGCTGGTGGACACATCGTTATCAAAACAACAACGCCCTCTCGCATGGCCATGGGGACGCAGGAGATTGCCCCGGGAGGCCGTGTGCCACGGCATCGCCATCCGGCGGCAGAGGAAATCCTCTTCGTATACCAGGGCCAGGGACATGCCTGGATCGACACCGAGAAGGTCAGCCTGGTCCCAGGCACGACCTTAGTCATCCCGCCCAACACCTGGCATAGCTTTCACAATGATAGCGACGCCCCCCTGTGTTTGACATGGACGATCAGTCCAGCAGGTCTGGAAGGTATGTTTCGGACCATCGGTCAACCGAAACAGGCTGGCACCTCCCGCCCAGCAGATTGGCCAGCCCCGTCCCCTGCAGAGGTGGCCAGTTTTCCCCAACGGTTCGGCATCGAACGAGCCCCCAAGTAGTGGAGGCCCTACCCGTGCCCTGGCCGTTGTATCAGAGAGTGTGCAGCCCATGGATGCCCCACATGTCCATTGTCCCGAGGGAGGAACTGTTATGACCACAGAGGCGTTACAGGGGGTCGATCTGCGCTGGCTCGCCGAGCGCGTCGGCACCCCATTCTATCTCTACGACGCCCACACACTCCGGGCCCGTATTGCGGCCATTACGGCGCTGACAGCGACTGCAGAGCTGCAAGCCCGCTACGCCATGAAAGCCTGCTCCGTACGGCGCGTCCTCGAGGTCATGCACGAGCACGGTATCTGGATTGATGCCGTCTCCGGCAATGAAGTGCTGCGCGCCCAGGCCGCCGGGTATGCGCTGGAGACGGCGCAGCCGGAGGTCATGCTGACTACGGATGTCTTCCGGGACAACGCCTTAGAGGTCGTGTGTCGTTACGGCGTCCTGCCGAACCTCGGTTCGTCACGCATGGTGCAACAACTCGCCAGCGCCGGCTATCGCGGCCCCATTGGTCTGCGCCTCAACCCTGGCTTCGGCCACGGACACGTGCAGAGCTGCGACACGGGGGGGCCAAGCTCGAAACACGGCATCTGGTTCGATCAGGCGCCAGCAGTGGCGCAGGAAGCGGCTCGTCATGGGCTGTCGACGATTTTGCTGCATGCGCACGTGGGCTCAGGACCAACTCCTGACGAATTTATGACGAACATGCAACAGCTCGTCGAGTTTTTTACCACACACCTGGAGGCCTACCCTGCATCTCCAAGCCGTGAACCTCGGCGGGGGCATTCCCCATCCCTATCGCCCAGGCGCACCAGCGGTCGATCTCGACACATACGGACATATCCTGCGCGAGGCACAGGCGCGCTTCAGTGACTGTATGGGTCGGTCTATGCGGGTAGAAATCGAGCCTGGGCGCTATTTCGTCGCCCCTGCAGCGCATGTTGTCACGCGCGTCACAGACATCAAACACACGCCGGACAACGCGAAAGGTCCAGGGCACACGTTCGTCATGGTCGACGCCGGTTTCTGTGATCTGGTTCGTCCAGCCATGTATGGCTCGTTCCATCACCTGAGCCTCTGGCCACCCCCCACCGAAACAGCCGCAGAAGCTGTCGTCCTCGCCGGTCCCCTGTGCGAATCTGGCGACGTCTTTACGCGTGACAGTGCGGAGTTTCTCCAACCACGCGCCATGCCCCCGCTGCACATCGGCGACCTCGTCCTGATCCACGACGCTGGCGCCTACGGCAACACCATGAGCTCGAACTACAATTCCCTCGGCCGGGCACCGCAGGTGTGGTGGGAGCAGGGCACCCCCTACCTCATCTCTCGCCGTGAAACGTTTGCAGACCTCGTGCGCACCGAGTGCTTTACTGCCCTGTAATACCGTTGCACGCCCCCTCTCGCCCGCCAGTGTGCAAGGGGAGCAGGGGTGTGCTAAGTGGGCCGTGACGTCATGATACACAGTGGGCATAGATCAATTTTTTGTGCCGACTGACCGATACAGTACGCAGCAGTGGGCACAGCATTCTGCCACATTCGTGGACCTCGGGCAGGGGACAGGACAAGCAGTATGGCAGCGAAAGACGCATTCAAACACTGGCTAACACTCATCGACCAGGCCCTGCTCAAGGAAGAGAAACGCCGTCTTCCGAACCACACGCCCGTGCCAGCCGCTTCAGGAGACACCAGCATGACCCGGCCTGAGGCTGGCTCCCCTCCCAACACCCCCGCCACGCTTCTCGCCGGAGACGTGCACATCGACGAGACCGATACCACGACTTTACGTAACGCCCTCCAATCATTGCGTGGTCATGCATCGATGCCGATCAACACCTACATGGACATCTATGCGCTCATCGCCCCAACCGACATCCAGATTACTTCGCCACACGCCATGGCACCCGCCTTGCTCCAGCCATTTGAAACTGGCGCAAAAAAAGTCATGCTGGTGTTTCTCACTGGCAAAAAAATCACCCCTGCTACCGTACATACACTGCACCGCACCCATATGTTCGTGGACATGGACCAGTCTTCCCTCGGCCACAGGCTACGTGAGCGCTTACTCGTCCGCTTCCGGCACTTCCAGAGAGACGCTATGTCCTGCAGGCAGTGGTCGACGAAATTTACGCCGGCCGGCTGAAACTCCGCTATCAGGATCCACGCTACGACATTCGCTGGCAGTTCTCGCCTGCTCTACGCCCATTCTGTTGCGCCTGGTCCACCCCACCACCGTGAGCGCCATCGCCCAGGACCATGCCCGCCTCATGCGCGACATTCACATTCCATCCCAGGACACGTTGTCGACCGAGCAAGGTAGCATCGCCGACCGGCTGTATCAAAAAGACACCGCTATCGTCTCTCGCCCATATGCATTGCTGTGGAGGAAGTGCCGCTTGCCCTGCGGTCTGCACGACATTTCTCCAGGAGGAGTGTGCCTGCACTTGCGCAGCGGAGCAGCGCTCCTGAGGAGATGCTACACCGGGTGATTCGTCTGCACATTCCGCTTCCAGGCCTCGCTGCCAATACCAGTCAGGCGACAGTACATGCCGTTTGACCTGGAACCCTTTGGCGTGATTCGCAATGTGCAAAACGACTTCGCCACTCTGGACGCTGCACATTCGCTTTCTCAAACGCCTGCCGCAGGAGTGTGACTTGCTGTTTGCGTATTTAGAGCAAGCATATGCGGAACAGCAAACGCCGCTGGGCTAACCCCTACCGCTCGTCCTGGGGCCCACAGGGCAAAATCCAACCAGTAGCGTTCACGCTCCATATCACGCAGTGCCGCCACCATTTTGGCACTCCGTGCGGTACCACGGGCGGCCTCACGCCAGGCGTCAGAAGTTGGGAATGTCTGGCGAGAGCATCTCGTACATGGCGAGAAACTTCCTGCGAGCCCGACGAGGCGCCGTGCACCTGCCGTTCAGCCGTGACGATGCCAGAAATCTCCTGATTGGCACGGTACAGCCGGGCGCGCAGCGTACCAGGCACGGCGCATAAACGCGGCAGATGTTCCTCGCCGTACCAGCGCATCACCTCGTCTGCCCCGCCGGACTCTGGCGGAGGATTACTCCGCACTAACAACACATACGGGGCATCAAGGGCTGGCTGTTGACCAGCCGACGCCACCAATTGATAAATGGTCCGCAGCGTATTGCGAAAATGGCCGATCGATTGCCGTGTCCAGGGGGTCGGGTTATTCTGCGAGTGCAAATAGGCAGCACTCTGCATCACGGCGGCCGTATCCGTTTCGTAGACCATGAAAAAGTCCCGCGCCTCACCCAGGGCGCGGTAGCGATGCCCAACGTGAAACCCCGCAATGTTGACCCGCTCGGCCACGTGTTCACAATTGTGCCATTTGATAAATTCCAGCTGGTAATCTGCATCGACATTGGCCCAGATGGCCAGTAATCCTTGGGGCGCCGCAGGTGCCATACCGGTGTCCTCCATGGTTCGTGGTAGCTACAGGGCAATCAGGGCGGCAGAGACGTGTCTCGCCACTGTCACAGGATCGCCAGAAAACCATGACCGATTGCATTCGCCACTTGCAAAGCGAGAATGGCAATGATCGGGGAAATATCGACCATGCCGCCAATGGGCGGGATATAACGCCGTACCGGATCAATGATCGGTGCACTGATGAGCGTAATGAGCTGCACAACAGGATTGAGCGGATCGGGGCTCACCCAGGACAGCAAGGCATTGATGATAATGACGTAGGTAAAAAACCAGGTCAGCGACACGATCAAGGACAGGCTGAACAGCAAGGCGGCCTTCACGGGGAGCGGTCCCACGCCGCCGAGCATGGCGTTCAACACCAGGGTAACAATGGTATGCGCGATCACGAGCAGCAATACCGACAGGAGATTGACCGTGACGATTTGCCGCGAAAAGTTCGCGGCCACAGCGCGCACGGGATTGACGATACGTTGCCCAAAATTGGCAATCGGATTGATGTAAAATTCCCGGAAGCCCGAGATGATGATAATGATCAGCACGTAGAGCTGAAAGAGCGTGTTGGCAAAACTCTGGAGGGTGCGTGGAATCGACCCCCAGAGCATCCCCTTGAGCAGCAGCAACACGATGATCACGAGCGCAGGAGCCAGGTTGGTACGTCCGACACGCACGGCCGTACCGAGCGGACTGACCACCGGGTCAGTCGCTTTGTATACCATACCAAATAACGCGTCGTATCGTTCATTGCCCCGCACAAACAGGCGGACGAACAGCAGAAGGATGTAAATATCTATGATCGTACTTATCAAACTCATCACAAGTTGATCCATGGTACGTTTCTTTACTCCATCGCTCTCGTATCGTGAGCGGTTATCGATAAGGGTGACAGTATTGAGTGCTGTTGCATCGAGACCGCTTCTTTGTACTCTATGGCCTACACGCTGTCAACGGAAATGGTCATATGCAACTATGAAAAGTCTCACCAGAGCCCGACGCTTTCTGCTCGACCGACGGCTACGCACCGTGCCCAATGGCATCACCCTGCTTCGCCCGCTCGGCACCATACTGTTCGTGCTCTTGGCGCTGCCCCCCTCCCCTGCTGCTGCGCTCTGGGGGCGTTGGCGGCTTTGCATCGTCTTCCTGGCCATGGTGGCGACAGACATAGCTGGACGGCTGGCTCGCCCGCCGCCTGGGACAAACGAGTCCTGTGGGGCGCGCGCTGGATCACAGCTGTGATGTGCTCTTCATTCTGGCGGCCTTGAGCACCTTTGTCCTGCGTGGCATGGTGCCGTGGTGGCTGCCAGCGGCAATCGCCTGGGCCTTTGTGTTGTATGTGGTCAATACCTGGGGACGGCCGAGTGCCCAGCCGCAGCCCCCACGCCGGCGGCAGCAGCTCGGCCATATCGGCGGCATGCTGTACTACGTGACGGTCGGCATCGTCACGGTCCATGTCGGCACGGCAGAACAGTGGCTGCCGCCGTCTGTCCTGTGGGGCTGGTTCCTGGCCATGGCGCTCCTGGCGGGCGTGTCAGGCAGCGACCATCTCATGCAGTTGTGGCAGCGGATTTCTCCCGCACGCCGCGCAGGGCCCAGGGCAGAAAACCCACCCCGATCAGGCCATTGAGCACCATGAACGTCACATGCGCCACCAGGCTGTAGGCCAGGAGTGACGCCTCCTCCCCAGGGGCGGCGAAGAAATAGAGCCAGGCGGCTTGCGATGTTCCTAGATGCGCCACAGTCACCGGTAACGACGCCACGAGAAAGACGATGGGGAGAAATCCCAGCAGGCGTAGGAACGGAATATACACGCCAAACAGCTGTAAGGCGTAATAATGCACCACAACCGCCAGGAGAAAGTTGGGCGCTTTATAGAGGAGCGTCAACACGTAGTGCCGGAGCCGCGCCCTTTTGAAGGTGCGCAGAAGACTGGCGTGTGGCAAGCGGTTCGGCGCGCGGTACGTCTGGTCCCCCGAGCGCCAGCGCCTGAGGTGCGTCAGGAGCAGCGCCAGCGGATCGATCTCCCGCCGAATACACAGGAGCGCCACCGTGAGTCCCCCTGCCAGGACAACATACACGGGGGCAAACGCTATGGCCAGATGCGTCTGCAAGCCAAAGATGCCTATAGCCGCGTACAGCGCCAGCTGACAGAATTCCAGCACCGCCAGGAAGAGCAGCGAACCGGTGATCTCCAGAAACGGCACCCCTTCACGTCGATACAGCGCCAACGCCACCCCGCCCTGCCCTAAGCCAGGGTTGAGGAGCGACAGGATATACGCCGCGGCCCGCACCGGCAGGACACGGCGGTAGGGTATTGGGGCATGAAACCACTGCAGCAGGCGTGACAGCACAAACGCATCGATACTGCAATATACCAGGCTATAGGGCACCATCATGCCAAAATAGGCCGCGAACCGGACCTGTTGCAAGGCCGCCATAACGTCGCTGAAACGGCACACGTTGGAAGAGGATGGCAAAGATGCCAAGCGTCAGTATCCAGGGAATGCTACGGAGAAGTCTCTGCTGCATAGGAGCCATTCTATGGCGCGCCCTGCAAAGGCCGGGCGACTGGGAGGGGCGGCGCGCCGAAGACCAGCGGACGCCTCGGCGAGGCGCTCCTACCAGGGCCTGCGGCAAACACCACCAACGTTCTAGAGTCCCTGCGTCTCTGACCGTCCTTGCAGGACGGTGCAGATTGTTTCATTATACTGTTATTCTACTGCTATGACTTCGGACGTTTATGACACTTCTATACGACAGAAAACGCCATGGAGGGATTTTAGCCCTATGAGATTTGACCCAGAAGACCAGAAAATCGACCGTAGTACTGCAGCCGGGCAGGATGACGTCTGGCTCGACGACGAGGATGAAGAGGAGGAAGAGGAAGAAGAAGAGGAAGAAAAGACCGGGCGGGATGGAGAGTTTCTGGGGCGCAGTCTGATCAAGGCGCGCACCATTCTCATTTCCGATCCCATAGACTACAAGCTGACCAGCCGGGTGATTGCGCAATTGCTCTACCTCGATAACGACGACGCGGAGAAGCCCATCAAGATTTTCATCAATTCGCCGGGTGGCAGTGCTGACGACGGCTTCGCCATCTACGACATGATCCGCTTCGTGCGCTCGCCGGTGAAGATTATCAGCGCCGGGCTGTCGGCGAGCGCCGCTACAGTCATTATGCTGGCGGCGAAAAAAGAAAACCGCTTCGCCCTGCCGAACGCGCGTATTATGATCCACCAGCCCTCGATGCGCTCGTTTGGCGCCGCGGAAGATCTCCGGCGTACCGCCGAGCAAATCCTGAAGCTACGCCAGCGCATCAACGAACTCTACGCCCAGGAAACGGGCCAACCACTGGCCAAAGTGTCTGAAGATACCGATAGAGATTACTGGATGACGGCGCAAGAAGCCGTCGAGTATGGGCTCATTAGCCGTGTGGTGCACAACCACGACGAGCTTGGAGATTGACACCGACCATCCCCAACATACGTTGTATTTTTGCTGTAAGATTGCTATAGTCCCGCCGCAGGGTATGCTATGGTATTCGACAATGCGTCGATATGGCGTGGACTATTTTTATCACAGTGCGGTGATAGAGGAGGACAAAGGCCAGCACGATGCAGCGCTATCCATCATGGGGTAACTCCCTTGCCAGATAAATCGACTCAGAGGCAAAAGCGCCAGAGTACGCGTACGCCGCAAGATGGCGCTACGAGGCAATATCTGCACGCCGAGCTGCTCGCAACGACGGGCATGTCCCGGCCACAGGAACCGTCTAATGGAGGGGGCCGCTACCTGCAGCAGTGGCGCCGAGGTTCTCAGCGGGCAGCCCCGCGGCAGTTCGAGAGCGAGATTGCCCTGTCCCCGGCCAGGCGCTTTGCCATTGTCGGTGACCTCCAACGTCGGTCAAGGCTCGAGCCTTGGCGCCAATCGAACTGTGTAGAAAGAGCGCACATCATTCGACAAATCGCCCAGGAGGCGCCGGATTTTCTGGCCATTGTCGGTGATTTGGTCTTCTGCGGTTCTTCCAGATCCCACTGGGCAGAGTTCGACCACCTCACCACGCCGCTGCATGATGCGGCAATACCCGTCCTGCCGCTGCTGGGCAATCACGAATATTGGCTGTCGCGGCTCTCGCGCCAGTCTGCACTCAGCAATTTTTTCGCTCGCTTCCCTCACCTGCAAGGACGGCACTGGTACTCGATGTCCTATGGGCAGTTGGGGCTCCTCTTCCTTGACTCAAATGTGCGCCACCTCCCCGCCTCGCGCTGGCAGGAGCAGATGGGATGGTATCAACAGGAACTCGAGCGCTTTGAGCACGACGAGGAAATCGCCGGGGTGCTGGTCTTGCTCCATCACCCTCCCTACACCAACAGTACGCTGACCCCGGACGGGCTACACGTACAGCGCTCCTTTGTACCAGCCTTCATGGGGGCACGCAAAACCCTGGCGATGATTTCCGGCCACGTGCATAGCTACGAACGCTTCGAGCGCGCTGGCAAGACATTTCTCGTGACTGGTGGCGGCGGGCCGCGCATCAAGCTCGCCACAGGCCGCTGGCGACGGCACATAGACGATCTCTTTGCCGGGCCTGCCTGGCGGCACTTTCACTTTCTCAGACTCACCCTGTCACCGACCGGACTCGAGGTCGAAATGCGCGGGCTGCGAGAGCACGAGAGCGAGTTCGAGACGCTCGACTGTTTTACCTCACCATGGGTACCAAGCGCACCGCTGGTCGGGCTATGTCGTACCTAGGATACGCCAACCCGCTCCGACGCATGAGTGGGACGGTCCTGGGATGGCTCAACCCACCACGGCCTGTGCACCAGGCGCCAGATATTTTTTATATTATCGGGCATCGTGGTGCCCCGGAGAGCGCCCCGGAGAATACGATCCCTTCGTTCGCCACCGCCATTGAGCTCGGTGCCAATGCTATCGAAACTGATGTCTGCGTCACACGGGATGGACATTTCATTCTGTGGCATGATGCCGATCCTGATAGCAGTGTGGCGCAGATACGCCCCTTCATCGATGTAGGACTGTATATCACCTGCCTTCCAGCCTTTGGCTCGCCGTGGCGACAGCCTGTCGACGCACTCGACCTCGCGACGCTGCAGACACATTACGGGTATATCCAGCGTGCGCATGGGACCATGGCGCTGTTGCAGGAGAGCGTCCAGCCAGAGGTGTCGATCGCCGTCCTTGATGATCTCATCGAGTGGGTCCACCTGGAAAAGCGTGTGCGTCACGTCTTCCTCGACCTCAAGCTCACCCCAGAGCAATGCGGCGCCGCCGTCTCCCTCCTGACCCTGCTCCGTCGTCTCTGCACCCGCCAGGGCTTCCGGGACGATGTCGTATTTTGCCTGCTCAGCCCGCAAGCGGAGATCGTCGCGGCGCTGGTCGGGGAGGCCCAGCGTGCCGTGCTGCCCCCCATGATCCAGCTCTATGCCGATTTTGAGCTGCCGGGCGTACTTTCCCTGGCCCCTCGGCTTGGCACCCGGTATGTCAGCATGGGATGTACCAGGAGGCTGTGGGTCGATTTCCGTCATGA
This sequence comes from uncultured Gammaproteobacteria bacterium, assembly GCA_963773125.1. GTDB lineage: Bacteria > Tectomicrobia > Entotheonellia > Entotheonellales > Entotheonellaceae > CAVZBC01. The sequence continues at coordinate 22,617 of CAVZBC010000100.1, forward strand.
AGTCTCGCAGGTCCTGGCGGCACGAGACACGGGGCGTTTCGACTCGGTCATCGCCTGGACTGTGAATGACGAAACCCAACTACTGGAACTCCTGGCGCTTGGGGTGAATGGCATTATCACCGACAACCCCGCCCTGCTGCGACACCTTGTCGAGACCTCTCATCATACCCCGCCTGGTCGTGAGGCCACAGAGAGCGCCCCTTGAGACTCAAGACTGCACCTGCGCCTGCGCCAGCAAAGTCAGTATCGGTGATGGAGATGTGCATCTGCCGCAGTGCCATCAGCGAGGTGTTCCAGGAGCGGTCGAAAGATGTCGCGGAGGTGGTTTCCAGTTTGCTATAGGCATAGGCGACCGCACCGGCCCCAGCCGCAGCGCCAGTCGCCAGAGGCCCGCGGCACAGCTCTGGAGTACGAGGCCCATAGCTACAAGTATCAATACCAAGCCGGTAATCATTACTCGTCTCATTGTAGTGCTCCCTCACTGTAACTACATGCTTCCCGAGCCGTCCTCCCAGGCCATGTCAGATGCTCCGCGGTCAACTTTGCTCCTCTTGAGAAGGCGCCCTCGGTGATGGATCGCGATCCTTTTTTAAGGGATGGAGAGCAAGAAAAATGCCAAGATGGTCTTCCCCGCGCCAGCAGACTCCCCGCGCTGATTGGCTGGCGCCCTAACGTGCCACTCGAGGCGGCAGAGAGCAAGGTGATTTGAGGAGGCATTCTGCATCATAATGAGAGATTCTCATTCAGAATGGGAAGACATGCAGGCAGGTATCCCAGCGGATCCTGGAGGATGCGGAGCCTGGCTACGCTCTGCAGGGCAGGGTATGGCAGGATTTAACGACGGCTGCTTGGCCAGGGGACAGTATTCTGGCATAGGTCTTGCCTCTATACTGACAACGACCGTATCAGGGCCATAGGAGATAATAGTGCGTGACTGTGGAGTGTGGGAGCTGTGCTCCCGCCTGCACGGCGCCAGCATGGCGGGCGCACTCCACAAGCGTGTGCCCGCCGTACAGGCAATGGCGTACGGCTCTAAATGCGTAGCTGTACCAATACAGATAATCTGCTGCCAACACGGGGACGAGTGCTATGGATACCGAGACTATAGAAAAGTATCGTGCACGCCTACGCACGATGCAGCAGCAGTTGACACGGCGCGTGTTTCGTCTTGAAACAGAGCTGCATAACATGGAGGCAGAGCATGATATCGAACGTATGGACCACGCGCAGGAAGAGGCCGTCAATGATGTAATGATCGCGCTGGACGAGCGCAGTCGACAGCAGCTGGAAGAGGTTGAGGCAGCCCTGGCACGTATCGACGACGGCACTTACGGCGATTGTGCACGATGCGGCGAGCCCGTGCACGCGAAGCGCCTGGAGACGCTGCCAACGACGCTCTACTGTACCCGCTGTCAGGAACAGTTGGAGACACGCAAGAGCCATCTCTAGGAGAAGACGCTGCCGGGTCCGACGCGAAGGCGTAGTCGGGTGGGCAGTACTACCACTCTTTGATGGCTGGCATGACTTCTCTGCCGAAGAGTTCTATCGAGCGCATGGTGGCTGCATGCGACATGCGCGACTCTTGGCCGTAGAAAATTAGATGTCCAACGCCGAGTTCATCTTTAATGACCTTGAGTTTCTGTAATACCGTGTCCGGCGTGCCAGCGACGATATGGTAATTGGCCTGCAGTTCGTCCAGACTTTGCTGGTTGAGGGGGGTTGCCTCACTGGTGCGTCGGCGCAGCGCCAGTTGCGTGCCAGCACGGCTGCGGTAGCCTGGAGGCGCAAAGTATTCACGTGGCCCACGCAGCGTCTCCCCCATACGCCAGAGAAAATGCCTGGCCTCCTCCTGGGCTTTGGCCTCGCTATCGCTGACATAACAGCAGAGGAGATAGGCGAAGTTGTCAGCGCTCACCGGCCGGTTCACTTCAGCGGCAGTCTCCCGATACAGCTGAAAGAGTTCTTTGGTGATGCCCAGTGGCGTCAGAAAGGCTGCATAGGTATAGCCGTGACGTGCCGCCCATTGTACCGTTTCCGGACTGGCACTCCCTGGCACCCAGACAGGCGGGTGGGGCACTTGTATCGGGACGATCCAGGGATTCACCACACGAAAGTGAAAGTGTTTGCCCTCCCAACGAAAAGGGCCGGGCGTTGTCCACGTCTTGATCACCAGATCATGGGCTTCTTCAAAGCGTTCACGGTTATGCACCGGATTGGTGTTGGTGGCGATGCTCTCTACTCCCACGCCGCGCACAAAGCCCGAAATGATGCGACCATTGGACAGGATATCCAGCATGGCCACCTCTTCGGCCAGGCGTACCGGATTGTCCCAGATCGGCAGGACATTGCCGAGGAGGAGCAGCTTGGCACGTGTGGTATTGCGTGCCAAGATGGCACCGATGAGGTTCATGGTGGCATTCATACACGATGGAGTATTGTGATGCTCGTTCAGCATGAGCCCGTCGAAGCCCAGTTCCTCGCAGTACTGATACTCGTCCAGATAGCGATGAAAGAGGCCATGGGCTTTGACGGGATCGTAAAAGGTATTCGGAAACGTCAGACGCAGAGAGGGGTACTTTGCCCCTTCTTCGTCGGGGTATTCGTGGTAGGGGAACTCGGTAAAATAGTAGATCTGCATGCGCATGCTCGTCCTTTCCTAGGAGACGCTGAGAAAGCTGCGTACGGCGGTGGTAAAGTCGTGGGGTTTTTCGAGCTGTGGGTAGTGTCCGCAGGCGTCGAGAACGGTGAGTTGGGAGTCAGCGATACCCTGGTAGTAACGCTCGGCGCATTCCAGGGGGACAATGGCATCCTGACGTCCCCAGACGATCAACGTTGGGCACTTGATCCGTGGCAGCAAGAAGGGGAGACGTGGTTCATGCATATAGGGTTTCCAGCACAATACGCATCAACATTTCCAGCGCCGCTTCGGCACGCTCCGCGTCTGCGGCAGTTGGGGTATTGCCATACAAGCGCTCCCACTCGGGCACCTGGGCAGGATCATAGAAGGCCCTGGCACGCACCTCTTCGGGAGTGAGGAGGAAAATGTCCAGGATGTCGTGTGTGGTGCGGTTTGATGCCCATGGCATCCACCAGCACCAGCCGCTCGATCACCTGCGGACAGAGGGTTGCCACATCCGCAGCAAGCCATCCGCCTACCCCATGTCCCAGGAGATGCACCGGGACCAAGTGCCAGTTCCTCGAGCATCCACAGGGCAAACACTGCCAAATCCTCGACACTGGCAATCCATTCTACGCGGGGAGTCATGCCAAAACCCGGCTGGCTTGGCGCATACACGGTAAAGGAGGCGGCGAGGGTATCAAGATACAAGAGCCAGCCCGGATTGCCACCCTCACCATGCAGAATGAGCAGCGGTGGTCCGTCACCACCTCGGTACATGTGGACGCTCGTTCCGGCTACAGGCACATGTTCTTCTGTCCAGTGAGTCGCAGGCATGCACAACTCCTCTCAGGCATATATTCGTTTCGGGGACACGGTACACCGCTCAGCAGCCGACGAGGGCAAATCTTATGCCATACCAGGAATCCATAGGTGCGCTGCACCTTGAGAAGGGACTCTCAGAATGGGGCAGCAGATTTTTATTAGACGCCAGTAATGGCTATACTTTGAGAGGAGCGACACCGTGCCGGGTAGCAAGGGGCATAGCATATACGGTCTCCGGACAGGGCACAAACCACACGCGAGTAATACCAATGAGACGATTGAGTCAGTGGTGGAGCGACAATATACAGACACGTTATGGCTTGTGGGCGCTAGCCGCCGTGGGTGTTTGCGGCGTTCTGCTGCATTTGACGCGGGCCATGTCACCGCGGACTGTGGCGACGCCGCAACTACGCATTATGACCTACAACATCGAGGGGAGATACGCGGATCGGCAGCAGTTGCTGGCCTTGATGCGTCAGCATAATCCTGACCTGGTGATGTTACAAGAAGTGCCGCGGGCGCGACTGGTGCAATGGTTCGGTGCACAATTGCAGTTGCCGTATCAGCATTTTGCGCCATACACCGCGACACGTCAAAGCGGGGTCGCCATACTCAGCCGCTGGCCTCTCGGCTCACCCCATAGCCTGCACTTTCGGCACGGCCAACAGGGCCGGGTGAGCACTCGCTGCCCAGGTGCAGACGCCCGCAGGAACGGTGTGGGTAGGTAGCGTGCATCTTGATGCACCGCTCTTCGGCGAATTTGGCACAAGTTTTTTGCAGTATACGGCTTTTGTCTGGAAAGAATTTTTTACGGCCTCGCTGCGGTATCGGCAAGCGCAAGAACTCCTGGCCTGGCTCGCGACGCTCACGGCAGGCGATTGGATTCTTGGCGGGGATTTTAACAGTATGCCGTTGTCACGTACCGATCGCTACATCTCAAAGTATTTTGACGATGTGCTCCTGACAACGGCCCTGGCGCTATTTCAGCGGCACCTTCTGGGATCTGCCCCAGGTCCCGATTACCCCCCGGATTGATTATATCTATCATTCTTCCCGCTTTCAGGTCGTCGAGGCGCGAGTGATCCAGAAGACGATCTCCGACCATTATCCCGTTCTGGCGATTCTGGCGCCCCCGACTGCCCGGTTGGCCTTTCTGGCTTCTGGCACCCCCAACCTGGAAGCCATGCTCCAAAAGCAGATAGGCGTTAGCGTTGCCGGTCTTCAGCAGGTCCACCAGCCGGGGTCAAATGCCGGGCGGTATTGATCAGTCCAATCTCAGGTGGGCGGCCGTAGCAGGATGAGGAGGCAGCTATGCAGTCCATGATGCTCCTGACGCTGGTGCGGCGCCTGGTGGTGTTGGCTCTGGTAGGTGCTGCAGCACCGGCCCAAGTCTTCCCGGCCGCCCATGCACCTGCAATCCAGCCGGTGCTGGCGACACTCGTACAACTCCACAACCAGGAGCGAGACAGGGCTGGCCTCCCGCCACTGACCCTGGATACCAGACTCATGCAGGCGGCGCAGATACAGGCACAATACATGGCCGAGCATACCAAGACGACACATGCGGGGCCCAACGGCACGACGCCGGCACAGCGCGTCAAACAGCAAGGCTACCACTACGTGCAGGTGGCGGAGAACGTTGCCGGTGGCGCAGAGACACCTGAAGCCGTGCTGCAGGCTGGATGCACAGCCCTCCCCACCGACAGAACATCCTGGGCCCATTTACCGACATTGGTGCCGCCCGTGCCACCGGTGCCGACGGGCGCTCGTACTGGTGTGTGGTGTTCGGAGCCCGCCTGCCCAGGCTCGATCCGCCTCAGGCAGCTGCCACGGTCGTCAGGCTGCTGAACCAACAACGGTCCGCCGCTCGCCTCCCCTCCCTGCAGGAGGCTCCTACGCTGGCTGAGGCAGCCCAGGCCCAGGCCCAGGCAATGACCACCGGCACGGTCGTGCAGCGTCAGCAGGGCGTCGAGAACCTCCTGCTGCAGCTGCAGCAGGCTGGCTCTCCCTACCGCAAGATCAGTCAAGGCACCATTTCTGGTGCGCCGACGCCACAGGCGGTCGTGCAGGCCTTCATGGCCGACCCCACCTATAAAAATCAGGTGCTAGGTGACTTCACCCAGATCGGCGTTGGCTACGCCACGGCCGCGGACGGTACACCCTCCTGGAGCATCCTCTTTGGTGTCCCGCAGCGCTAGTCGCTGTCTTCACCTCCTGTCACATCTCCCTCTGGCGGCGGTGTTGCGTGTTTGAGCAACTCCTCACGGTACACGCACAGACTGACACCCTATAGAGGGGCGCCCTGCGCGCACGCGGGGGCGCACGGTGCTCAGCAAGGTCGCCCGTTGGAATCCGGATAAGCGCTGGTTGCTGGCAGCGAACTGGCGCGCCTAGCGCAGGAGCGCCCCGACGTTGGCATCGTAGGCGACAACGATGTATTTCAAGGACGACCCTACCCGTATCCAGAACGTCGGGGCGCGCATCTGCTTCCGCCAGAATGTGCATGCGCCGATTGGTTGGCAGCAGCGTGATCAGGGACAGTTTGTGCAACCCATAGAGGTGGACATGGTTGGCTCAGGCGCGATGTTAACCCGCCGTGAGGCTTTGCGCAGGTGGGGTACTTCGACGCTGGCTATCTTGGCTGTCAATTGGATGATACGGATTTCTGTATGAAGGTACGCCGGGCTGGCTGGAAGATCGTGTGCCAGCCGCCAGCCAAGCACCGCGACGACCCGCGTATTCCATGGTGATCGGGACCAATACCGTAGCAAAGAGAGGGGATCGCTTCAGTCTCAGAATGCCGTCACCGGGGGGCGCAAGATCATGGCGATCACGCACCCAGTGGGCGAATACGTCTTTTTCGCCCTAGGTGGTCTCCCGGAGCCTTCCTGTCGCCGAGCAGATATGGTTCGGTTACCGGAGGGTCGGAGGCGTGGCATCGGCCAAGGCGCAAGTACGGATCTCAGATACGCCTATGTCAATCTCGACGGCGGAGTGACCGCGCACAATCGGCAGGTGCTTCTGTCGATCAGACTAATACCACTATTGGCAACCTGAGCCAGTGACCCCGGGACCCTAAGGAGCGTCAAGCGTCGGTGCACCGGCTCATTTTCCGCAGACCGTCCATCACGGCCACAATTTGGATGCACGTCGAGCGGCCCTTTATTGCGGAGAACAAATGATAGAGCGGTTGCTGTTCCGGCTTGAACGTATCCAGCAGCAACGTTCTGGCGTGAAGGTGCTGGCATACACGTCCCTGTTTCCCCATGCGACGATATATCCGGGGTTCAAACTTGCAACCAGTTGATTTCGTCGTTCGGCAAAAACGGTGCATGACGTGCCGCCTTACCTATCAAACCGTCGTGAAAAGGTGACATTGGACGCGCAGCATTGACGCACCTTGTCGCGACCTCAGCCAGCCAAAGAGGGAGGCGTATGAACGCCGGGGCATACGGCAAAAATTTCTGCAATACACCCAGCATCACCAGGTCGAGGAGTGAAAGCTGGAGTGGTGCAGGGCCACTATCGTGCCATCGTACGTGAAATGCACCGCCGGGGAACATGGCGCAGTGCCGCCAGGTTCCTGGATGTCGGCTGTGGTTTGGGCCTTTTCAGCGAATCCTGGCACACATGCGGGTTCATCGTCACTGGAGTTGATCTGGATCAGGATCTCATTGCCCTGGCCAGGGCGAGGGCGCGGGAGAAGCATCTCGCCATTCGGTATGAGGTCGGGACTGCGCATCGGCTGCCCTTTGCGGATAATGCTTTTGACATCGTCTTCGCCAACTCCTTGCTGGAACATGTGGCGGATTGGCAAGGCGCGGT
>CAVZBC010000101.1:0-11107 GCA_963773125.1 uncultured Gammaproteobacteria bacterium
ACATTCCTGCCTGTGAGACTCATGCGACACTTTACCCTGCTGCTGACCCTACTACTCATCCTGACAACTGTACGAGTGTGGGCGCAGGAACGCCTGACTCCGGAGGAAGCGCTCACCCGTGTAGGAGAGTCTGCCACCGTGTGCGGCGTGGTGGCGAGCGCACGATATGCCGCCAAGAGTAAAGGCTCTCCCACCTTCCTCAACCTCGGCAAGCCCTATCCGCAGCACGTCTTTACGGCTATCATCTGGGGTCGCCAGCGCCCACACTTCTCCTATCAGCCGGAGACCCTGCAGGGACGCGGCGTCTGCATCACCGGCAGCATTGCCGTGCACAAAGGTATCGCTTAGATAGAAGTGAGCAATCCCCAGCAGATTGTGGTTGCTCCAGCCCGGTAATCCTCTCCGTCTCGCCCTAGCACGCCAGTCGCGTCTGCCTCGGGCCATGGTAGGGGCACCTCGCCGAAGGCCGGCGGGCGCCTCGGCAAGGCGCCCCTATCAGGGTATGGAGCACGTGCGGCGTTCGTCTGCCTACGGTAGGGACAATTGGCATACCGCCCAGAATATGCCGTAGAAAACAGCGGCGACCTGGTTTACAATAGAGCCCTGTATTCGCCACACAAGGAGGGCACGTCATGGCTATTACCTTTACACCGCTTACAGCAGCGCTGGGGGCACAGGTGCATGGTGTCGATATCGCCGCTGGCGTGAGTGATGTCGATATGGCAGAAATCGTCCGGCTGTTCAATGAATATTCCGTCCTGGTTTTCCGCCATCAGGACATCGACGACGCACAACAGATCCGCTTCAGTCGCCGTTTCAGCGACATCGGCCATTTCGGCGGGCTGGAGAAGACGGTAGTCTCCAATGCTGGGGCGGGAACAGAAATCGCCGATATTTCCAACGTCGATCCCACCACGAACGAGATTATTCCCCCCAGCGACAAGCGCATGATCTTCAACTCGGGCAACGAGATGTGGCACACAGACAGCTCTTTCAAACGCGTCCCCGCTACCGCCTCGCTGCTCTCAGGCCGTGAAGTGCCTCCAGCCGGTGGCAATACCGAGTTCGCCAGTATGCGGGCGGCCTATGCCGCGCTCCCCGAGGAGAAAAAGCAGCAGATTGACGGCTATGTGGCCATGCACGATTTGGCGTATTCACGGGGGCTCATTGATCCGACCCTGATTGGCACCGACCAGAAACGCGAGACGCCTCCCGCCCCACAAGCCGTGGTACGCACCAACCCTGCTAATGGTCGCAAAAACTTCTATGCCGGGGCGCATGCCTCGTCTATCCGCGGCCTCCCAGTGGAGGAAGGACGGGCGTTGCTACAGGAGCTCACCGCCTGGGCCACGCAACCGCAATATGTCTATTGCCACCAGTGGCAGCCAAAAGACCTCGTCATGTGGGACAATCGCTGCTGCCTGCATCGCGGTCGGCCGTGGGAGAAGGCGACATATCGCCGCGTCATGCACCGCACCACCGTCGCCGGCATTGGCCCCACCGCCGACTGAGGCGGGTGCTGCGCACGGCTAATGGTCCCCCGCCAGCTGGCGGGGACTAGCAGCCGGGCGCTGCACCCGGACGCAGCACTAACTGGTGCCGAGGAGGGCCTGCCGAAAACGGTACTTGGTCCAGGTGGCATCCAGAGGCCGGCGAATTTTTGGCGGGTCAGTCGGCTTGACCTTGAGGAGCACGAACGACGCACCGTCCATGTGCCGGATGAGCGCTGCGGCGGCGGCGATGTCAGCTTCCTGGAACACCGTGCAGACGGCTTTGATACCAGCCCCAACGGCCATAGCCGCCAGATCCACGCCAAGGGCGGTGTGGCTCTTCTGATAGCCAGTCTCACCATAGTGACCATTGTCGACGCACACAATCGACAGGTTGGGCGGATTCATAATCGCCACAGTCGCCAGGGTGCCAACGTTCATGAGCAGGTCCCCATCTCCGGCCATCACCAGGACGCGCCGTGTCGGTTGCGCCAGTGCCAGGCCGAGCCCCATCGCCGTGGCGCCACCCATGACGCCAGCGCAGGCGTAGTAATTGGCATTCGGCTCGCACAGGTGGGCCGTATCCTTGGCCGTGCCAGCCAGCGCCGCAATGATCAGGAAATCGTTTGGGTCTCCGATGAGTTTTGGCACGGCCTCACGGCGGTCGAGTACTCCAACGGTGGACAACGGAGCCGCCTCTCCGGCGCGCAAGCTGTTATGCGGCATAATTTCCTCCCTAGTACTGCGTCGCATACTGTTAAAACGCCTTGGCGCCGAGCAAACGCTGGGTGAGCAACACGGCAACGGCCTGTCCGGCTTGATAGACCATGGTGCATGCCGCTTGCATGGTCGGTGCCACTTCTTCGGGTCGCTCTACCCGCAGGCAGATGAAGCCGCACGTTTCGAGAATCGGCTGCGTTACCTGTCCCATGGGCATCTGCCAGGGATTCCCCTCACCAAAGTCGCCGCGCATGCTGACCAGCAGGAGCATGGGAAACTGGCCGTTTTGCACCAGAGAAAACATGTTGACACAATTGCCCACGCCGCTCGACTGCAGCAGCACCACACCACGCGCTCCCCCAAGATGCGCGCCGGCGAGCATGGCCACGCCTTCTTCTTCCGTGGTCAACGGCACGGAATGCACATCTGGATCTTCAAGCGAGCGATTAATCAATACCTTGTGCCCGGCATCAGGCACATAGGAAAACTGCGTCACATCCCACTCGCGCAAGACACGATATATTTCTTCTGGCCATTTTGGCTCATCACCCATGCTACTGTCTCCTCCTGTGTCAGGGCGCGCCGCTCGGCACTTATAACACGGCCTCGATTAAGTGCGGTCCTGGCTCTGCGATACCCCGCTGCAGTTGCGCCGCCAACGCCGCGCAATCCTCCACCCGGCTGGCAGGCACCCCCATGCCTTTGGCCAGGGCAACCCAGTCGAGGTCTGGCCGATTGATGTCGAGCATGTCCCGCGCCCTCTGCCCTGGGCTCCCAGCTCCCACGTTGGCAAACTCGCCGCGCAGAATTTGATAGGTACGGTTGGCCCAGATGACCACCGTCACATCCAGCCCTTCACGCGCCATGGTCCATAGCGCCTGCACCGTGTACATGCCACTGCCATCGCCAATGAAGGCGAGGACCTTACGCTCCGGGCAGGCAATGGCCGCTCCGACCGCCACGGGCATGCCGTACCCGATCGAGCCGCCCATGTTCTGCAGCCAGTCGTGCGGTGGCGCCCCGGCAGTGAGCGGATAGAAGCCGCGACCGGTGGTGACCGATTCATCGACCACAATGGCATGTTCAGGAATATTATTGCCAAGGACTGCGGCAATCTTATCAGGGTCGAGTGTGCCTGCAGGCATGGCGGGCGTCACAGGTTGCTGCACCGGGGCATCCTTGCTCCTGGCACCGACAGCGTCGGCCAGCCGTTCCAGCGCATCGAGGGTGTCGTCAGCCAGTGTCGTCAGCGTGTGAAACTCGCAGCCTTCCTGAGTGAGGATGCTCGGCTGATCGGGATAGGCGAAAAACGCCACCGGCGCTTTGGCACCGACGAGGATCATCCGCCGGACATCCTTGAGCACCCCCAGGGCCTGCGGCACGGGATACGGCAGACGGTTGACAGGCACCCGCCCGGCGCCGCGCTGCACCAGGGCGTTTGAGCCCTGTGCCAGGAGACGAGCCCCGGTCTTGTGGGCAATGGCCCCGGCCAGTGCCAGGCCGCGTTCGCGCACGCCTTGCCCGCTCAACAAGAGCATCGTGCCTTCTCCCGGCGTGAGCATTTTCACCGCATGTTGTATGGCCTCTTCCGAGACTTTTGGTCGTCCTGGAATCAGCGGCACTTTTACCGCTCCACTGCCCTCATTCCAGGCCGTATCCCCAGGCAAAATGAGCGTGGCGATTTGCCCCGGTGGGGTGGACGCTGCGGCGATGGCGGCGGCGCCATCGCCCGCCACGGCTCTGGCCTCGGTGGACGTCTTCACCCAGTGCGACACCGGCCGTGCAATGCCTTCGATATCCGCGGTGAGTGGCGCGTCGTACTTGATGTGATAGGTGGCGTGCTCGCCGACGATGTTGACGATGCCAGAGCTGGCTTTCTTGGCATTGTGTAAATTGGCCAGGCCGTTGCCCAGGCCTGGCCCCAGGTGGAGCAACGTTGCGGCGGGCTTGTCCAGCATGCGCCAGTAGCCATCCGCCGCCCCTGTCACCACCCCTTCGAACAGGCCAAGGACACAGCGCATGCCCTCCACCTTATCAAGGGCAGCCACAAAGTGCATCTCAGACGTGCCCGGATTGGTAAAACAGACGTTCACCCCGCCGTTGACGAGGGTGCGCACGAGGCTCTCTGCACCATTCATGTCACGCTCTTCCTTCTCATTGCGCATGGTGCGCGTACTAGCGCCCAAAGACAGAGGTATCCGCCGCTCGTAAAGTGCCCTCATTGTAGGGGAAACGTCACCTGAACACAACACAGTGTGGAGGCGGTGTCTCGCCGCAGAGCAGCGTAGAAAAGCGGCGAGACACCGCTGCTACGACAACCCCTTGCTGCCGGATCTCTATCCTCTCTCGATGATGCTCGGCTGATACTGCTCACACAGTTCAACCCCTAACAAACTGAGTACCGTGTTGGCAATGTTCGCCAGCGTAAAGGTCTCACCCTGGCGCAGGCGATATCGGCTCACGCCGTCTGGATCGTAGAGGTACAATGGCACGGGACTGAGCGTGTGCGCAGTTTTCGGCGTGGGCCTGGCATCGATAGCTTCCCAGTTCGGGCAGGCCTCTGGCTTTATGTCGAACATTTCGTCGCAGTTGCCATGATCGGCCGTCACCAGCAAAATCGTATTGGTCTCGTCGGCGGCATACACCAGCTTGCGCAGCATGTAATCAATGGTGGAGACGGCAATCACCGTGGCCTCCAAATCACCCGTGTGGCCAACCATGTCGCCGTTGGCAAAATTAATCCGGCCAAAATCGAAGCTGTCAGCGCGCATGCGCTCGATGGTGGCCCTGGTGATTTCAGCTGCCTTCATCCATGGCCGTTGGGCAAAGTTAATGCCCTGATCTGAGGGTATCTCGTGGTATTCTTCCAGAGACCGGTCAAAATACCCCGAGCGGTTGCCGTTCCAGAAGTAGGTGACATGGCCGAATTTCTGGGTTTCGCTGCAGGCAAACTGCCGCAGCTGCCGCGTGATAAGATACTCGCTCAAGGTGTGGTCGATTTCCGGGGGTGTCACGAGATATTTGGGAGGAATCTTGAGGTCGCCATCGTATTCCATCATGCCGGCATAGTAGACAGCGGGGGTACGCCCACGCTCAAAATGGTCAAAATCCTGCTCGCAAAACGCCCGCGAGATCTCGATGGCCCGATCGCCACGGAAGTTGAAACACACCACGCCATCACCGTCGTGGATCGGCCCGACAGGCGCGCCGTCGGCGCCAGCAATAACGAACTCTGGCAGCTCCTGATCAGTCAAGGTGGCATCTTTGCGGAACTCCTGCAGGGCGGCCATGAGCGACGGAAATTGCCGGCCCTCGCCGAGCACGTGTACGCGCCAGCCGCGCTCCACCATGCTCCAGTCGGCGCCGTAGCGGTCCATGGTGATCCACATGCGGCCGCCGCCTGACGCTGCGGCAATGTCGAAATCGGCGCTGCGGAGTTGCGCCATCACCTCTTCCAGACGCTCGACATAGATTTCGGCGGATTTCTCCCCCACATCACGGCCGTCAAAGAGCACATGCACCCTGACGCGCTTGATGCCGTCCTGCTTGGCGCGTTTCAGCATGGCAAAGAGGTGCTGCTCGTGCGAGTGCACATTGCCATCGGAGAGCAGGCCAAGAAAATGCAACGTGCCCGCATGGCTTTTTACAGCACCAAGCAGCTCCTGCCAGGTGTCCCCAGCAAAAATACGGCCCGAGGCAATGGCGTTATTGACCAGCTTGGCGCCCTGATCAAAAATGCGTCCCGCACCGAGCGCATTATGCCCCACCTCACTATTGCCAATGTCACTATCACTCGGCAGCCCCACGGCCGTCCCATGGGCGCGCAGCGTGGTGTAGAGGCCATGCTGTTTGAGCCAGTGCATGGCGGGTGTCCAGGCCAATTGCACGGCATTGCCAAAGCGCGCTTCCCGGACCCCAACACCATCCATAACGACGACTAAGACACGCCTGTTCTGCATGGATATTCCTTCATCTATGGCCACAAGACGTTCTATGGCAGTTTTTGTCTGGCTTTATGACGCGGTGCTGGCACATGGCTCGAAAGTATCGATTGGCTAATTATAGCGTATACAGGGACGAAGGCTGTGGTAGGGCGGATATCGAGAGGTGCCATCGCTTAGACAAAGGTCATGAGGCGCGCCGGATTGTGCACCAGGAGCGCCTCGATGTCAGCCGCCGCCATTCCCTTACGGTGCATCACAGGCACCACATTGCGCAGGATATGATCATAGCCATCGCCACCGTACTTTTTCAGGCAGGTTTTGTAACAGATGTCATGGGCAACGACCAACTGGTGGCGGTAGCCTGCCGCTATGAGTTCCATCAGGGCATTGATGCGCATAGCATCATTGGGCATATCGATGGGCGCCAGCGGATAATAACTGGATTCCTTGCCAAATAAATCGAACTCGAGACAACACCCGGTGTGCGCCAGCTCAGTCATGTCTGCCAGGCTGAACAGCGTGCGGTCGATATGCGCCATGATGGTGCGCTGCACATCGCCACCAGCCTCACGCACGATGCGCATGGCTTCCAGGGGGGCTCTGGGATCACGGCCGGGGTGGATCATCAGGGGTGCCCCTGTCTGCCGCTGCGCCTGTGCTGAAGCCCGCAGCACTTTGATCTCGTCCACATGCATGGGCCAGTACAGCCCGACTTCACCAATAAGACCAGCCTTGATGCCGGTGCCATTGACCCCTGCCGTGACCTCCCGCACGATGACGTCCGTAATCTGTGTCTCGGTCATACTGGCGACGTCGGACGGGTGGTAGTTGTGTACATAATAGCTGGCGCCCATGATGATATGCACGCCACTCGCCTGGGCAATGCGCCGCAGCCCCTCGGCATCACGGCACAGTCCGATACTCGTCGCCTCAACGATGGTCCCGCCCCCGGCAGCCTTGAAATCGCGCATCTCGTCAATAGCCTCAGCCTCGTTGGTGAGCCGGAGATTAAACGGGTTGAGGTGTGAGTAACGGCGGAAATGCCCGCAGTTGGCGAGTGTGATCGCCTCCCCCGGATGGCTGCGCGCCTCCGGGGGAGAAATATCCAGCAGCAGATGTTCGTGCATCATGGTCTGTCCCATCGCTGCTGGAGCGATGCGGGCCAAGCACGGTGTGTACCTGTCCAGCAAAATCGCTCATACGCTTCCCCTGCCCTGGTCAGGCGTCATGCCGATATGGTTACATCCCCACCGCCTGGCCGTCGCCGCGTGGATCAGACGCGCCCTTTAACACGCCGCGCTGGGGATCGCGGACAATGAGCTGCATTTTGCCATCATAGACGCCCGGCTGGCGCCGCACGACGCGGTGTCCTAGCCTTTCCAGTCCCCGTACCGTCGCCTCTGGCATCTCTGCTTCTACCCGCAACTCCATGTCGCGCTCGATGGTGGCCGGATCGGTGCCCGGGAAACTCCACCAGCGCGGTGCTTCCACGGCGGCTTGCGGGTCCAGAGCAAAATCGATGAGATTGGTGAGGATCTGGATGTTGCCCTGCGGCTGGAAGTCACCCCCTGGGGTGCCGCCAATGATGACGGGCTGGCTATCCTGTGTGGCCAGGTAGCAATTCAAGGTGTGCATAGTGCGTTTGCCAGGCGCGATCTCGTTGGGATGGCCTGGCCACAGGTTAAAACCCCGCCCGGCGCGGTTGTTGAACAACACACCGGTGCCCTCGGCGACATAACCAGAACCAAAGGCATTGGACAGGCTATGAATCCACGACACGCAGTTGCCAGCACCGTCGGCGGCGCAGAAATACGTCGTATCGCCATCGACCTCTACGGCCTGCAAGGCAGCCAACCCGGGATTGACGCGGTCGCGGTAGATCTCGCCACGGCGCTCGTTGGCGTAGGTCTTGGAAATAAACTCGTCCAGAGACCAGTCGACCCAGCGCGGATCGCCGGCCACGCGGTTACGGTCGGCATAGGCGATTTTCTTGGCCTCGACCATGAGGTGAATGGCCTCGGCGCTGTTTACGCCGAGGGACGCCAGGTCAAAACCTTCTACAAGATTCAACATCTCCAACAGTAAAAAGCCCTGTGAGGGCGGACGGGTTTGATACACGGTGTAGCCACGATAGGTGGTAGCAATCGGTTCATAGACCTCGGCCTGATGCCCGGCAAAATCCGCCTCGGTAAACAGGCCACCACCGGCTTGCAATCCCTGCACGAGCTGACGTGCCAGAGCACCACGATAAAACTCGTCAGCACCACCCGGCGCCACCAGGCGCAGCGAACGCGCCAGGTCGGCATTCACCAGCATATCGCCTTCCTTCAGAGGCGTGCCGTTACGGAGGAACACCGCGGCCGAGGAGGGAAACTGCCCCAGCTTGGCGGCATTACTGGTAAAGCTGCGACCGATACCCAGGGGCAGCGGGAAGCCCTCCTCGGCATAGCCAATGGCGCTATCCAGCAACTGCGCAAACGGCATGGTGCAGAATTGGCGATGGATGACTTCCCAGGCCGCCACCTCGCCGGGCACCGAGACCGCATGCGGCCCGTCCAGGGGCATGGTGCGGTGTCCCTGCGCCCGGTAGTAGTCGGCCGTAGCGCCCGCAGCCGCCACTCCACTGCTGTTGACGCCGGTAATTTTGCCCGTGCGGGCATCGTATAGCAGCACAAACGCATCACCCCCCAGGCCGCACCCTGGCACAATGGTGACCGTTTCCACCGCTGCCACGGCCAGGGCGGCGTCAAAGGCATTGCCCCCTTCCTGCAGGATCTTGAGACCAGCGCTGGCTGCCAGAGGAGAGTTGGAACAAATCATGCCACGGCGGCCATAGACCAGGCGCCGCGATAGACGCTGCATTGCCATAACGCCTCCACTCGTGTGTGCGAGATTGATACGCGATTCTGACGCCAGTGTAGGACGGTAGCCGTTAGGTGTCAATGGCGGTTGCCTTGCACACCTGGCTAATCGTTGTGTGGTAGAGGAGGTTCCTTGAGCCTTCTGGCAAGCTCCTCATACACGGTCTGGCGATGTCCCACGTGCAGAACGAGGAGGCGACGCTCTGAGGCAGTGAGTTGATAGACAATCCTGAAACGACGCATCCGGTAGCTATGTAACCCCGCCAGCTCTCCTGTCAAAGGCTTCCCAGCCCCAGGAAATTCTGTCAGATGTATCAGTGCCTGTTTGATCTGGCGTTTTACTTCAGGAGGGAGTGTCCGTACGATGTCAGCCGCTTGCGAAGGAATTTCAACGCGGTAAAGAAGGCCTTGTGCGCGTCGGCGCTTCGGGCTCATTCAGGGAAAACCTCGTCCAGGGAGAGTCCGCGTTGCCCCGTAGCAAAGTAGGCCTGGGCACGTCGAATCTGAGCCATGGCGTCAGGATTCGAGAGAATGCTCAGCGTTTCCTGGAGCGCCTCGTATGCCTCCGGCGCCATAAGGATAGCCGCCGGTCGGCCATTCCGTGTAATGATCACTTCCTCCTCACCTGCCGCCAGACCAGCAACGAGTTCTGCAAGTTTCATCTTGGCTTCGGAGATAGACAAGAATCTTTGCCACACGACCTCTCCTCTGAGGAGATTGGGCTAAATTTAGGTCAACCCGAATTATGATCAGAATATAACGTAGGGAAGTAAAGAATGTCCATCGTCAAGATAGGTATCAACATGGTAACGCCACCGCACTTGATGAGTCGGCACGGGTAATTGAGAACGTTTAGGTGGTCGAATTTTCCAAGCCACCTGGTGGCCGCTGTCCCTCAAATATGAGATCAGCGTCAGTCGGGTCTTTGTGTCGCAGAAAGACTGGGCAGATCGTGAGACGGCCTTTCTGGCGAATGCGCGAGAAGAAGCCATCCCAGCATGAAAGAAGCGACCCCAGCAACTACTGGACAAAGCTGCACGCGCTATCCACGCAGCAGAGACATGACTGCAAGCAGGCGATGTAGAATTTGCGACGGACAGGGTATACTACGCCATGTTCTATGTGGCAGAGGCTCTACTTAACGAGAAAGGCCTGCGTTTTCGCAGGCACAGTAGGGTCCATGCCACGTGGCACGTGATGCTGCAAGCAAGGGCTCGAGAGAGACAGATCGGCACAAAAGTCGGGAGAAATCACCTCTTGCAATCATCAGAACATATGATAGTGTAGAGTTATCGGATATATATCTCCTTTTGGAGCCTGACATGTCTGCCATTGATTATCCAGCACTCTATGACGACTTGCTCGATCTCCTGGCTGACAGTGCCGATGCGAAGCGTGTACTCGCCTTTCGTCTGTCCGAGGAAAAACAGACTCGGCTAGACGAATTGCTCGACAAGAATCGCGACGGCACGCTGACCATCGAGGAATCATCAGAGTTAGATGCCTACGAACAATTCGAGCATCTGGTGCGTCTACTCAAAGCACGCCTGCTGCAAAAACAGAGTGCATGACTACCCGACCGTCCGCAGAGGCACGACGTCAGGTGGTGCAGAGAGCGGGTAACTGTTGTGAATACTGTTTGCTCCACCAGGATCTTGCCGGTTCCACACATCAAGTGGATCATATACGCGTCGAAAAACACGGGGGCCAGACGGCACTTGATAATCTGGCGTTGTCCTGTACGGTATGCAATCGGCGCAAGGGGAGCGATATTGGCACAATCGATCCTGGTACGGGCACACTCGTCCCCCTGTTTCATCCACGCACTCAGCGTTGGTCAGCCCACTTCAAGCTCGATGGCATGCACATCATAGGCTTGACCGCCGAAGGCCGTGCGACCGTGGAGTTGCTCCAGTTGAATGCCATAGGACGCCTCATGGAACGAGCTGCATTGATCCAAGCCGGGCGGTATCTTCCACAACCCGGGAACCTGTAACGACGGGTCATGCCATCCTGGTGCAACAGCCTGGGAGTGGAAGATAGGAGGCCGGGATGGTTGAGATAAGATGGTGAGAGGAGTCATCGATGACGC
>CAVZBC010000102.1:0-11516 GCA_963773125.1 uncultured Gammaproteobacteria bacterium
CCACAGCGGTTGAGTAGCGGGCCACCGGAATTCCCCGGGTTGATGGCCGCATCGGTCTGGAGGAGTGATACGGGTTGCCCCGCCGGGGGTTCGGCGAGGAGTTGATCCAGGCCCGATATCACCCCATGGGTCAGCGTCTGGTCCAGGCCGAGGGGATTGCCGATCACCATGACGTCTTCTCCCACGCGTGTGGTATCAGAGTCTCCCAGGGCCAGCATAGGAAATTGCGGCGCTGGAGACGGCAGCTGCAAGCGCAAGACGGCGAGATCCAGGATGGGATCTGCCCCCAGAACTGTTGCCGGGGTAGTACGGCCATCATCGAGCGTCACGGTGATGCCTTGATGTCGAAAGACCACATGCGCATTGGTCAGGATCAGGCCCTCCATACTGATGATGAAACCCGAGCCTGTGACCGTGTTCAAGCGGTCAGTGCGTTTCAAGCCATCAATCATAATCGAGGAGATGGAGACAACGGCGGGCGACACGCGTTGGAACAGTGCTGGGAACCCCTCGGTACACGCCGACGCAGCCATGGTGCGAAACGGTATAGAGACTACCGCTAGGAACATGCAGACAAATAGGACCTCCCCCCGTAGTTGCATCACATGTCCCTTTCCATTCGGCTGCAGTCCTGAACTATGACTGCCAGCTATTGATATAGTCCTTGTCCTCGAGTGTTTCGGCCCAGGCCGTGACGGAGAGTGGCGCATTCGTCTCCACCAGGAGGAAGTAGCCGGCAAACATGAACGTCCCTTCGCGTGCACGACGTTCCAGAGCGCGTTGCAGGGCCCGGGGGTGGGGGCCGTGGGAAAAGCCACGGGCATGGAAGGTCATGGTGCCGGCATCGGACGTGTCTTTAGAAAAGAACACGCCTTCGGAGTAGAAGAGCACCTCATCACGATCGTGATTGATGTGATCGAACGGCACGGGCAAAGAACGTTCGGCAGTTTCCACGGGCCGTGGTACAAAGGAGCAGACCTCAAAGCCTTGCCCGAGAAAGGTGCAATAGGCCGACGGCGGGATGTGCGCGCGCCAGCTCGTAATGGGCTTAAAATCCCGAATATTAAAGCGAAACGGTGCCAGGTCGCCGTCCCAGCCGATGACGTCACACGGATGGTGATCATAGCGATACGCCGTAAAACCACCGCCCTGTTTGACGATCACCTCGAACTCCCCACGGCTCAGGGAGTACCACCCGGTGGGCACTTCGATGTTGCGATGGTAGTACAGGGCGGCATCTCCTGTGATCCCCGTTTCCGGCTTCTGAAACGTCTGGCCATAGTTCTCCACGTGGAAGAGAAACACCTGCGGACTGTCCGGGACAATGCGATACAGCGTGCCACGCGGTATCCAGACGAAGTATCCGGGTGCGAGGCCGAGCGGGCCAAACTCTGTTTCCACGACGCCTTCACCCTCGTGCACAAAAAACAGGCTATCGCCGTCAGCATTGCGGAAAAAGTAGGGCATCGGCGCAGTGCAGGTGCTGACGCCGATGCCCACGTCCCGGTTATAGAACAGCGTACGGAGATGTTGCACGGCGTGGCCGCTGTCGATCGGCGCCCGTTGAAACTTGCGTGGCTGGCAGGCTTGCATGAGGGGCGGTGACACGCATCCGGTGACCCAGAAGGGCGCCACCTCTTCAGCGTGTCGGCGTTGTATGCCATCGCGTTGCCAGCTCGGGCCGGGATGGGCACGATAGAGATAGGCCGTGGCGTGCCCCGCTGCTGGCACGAATCCCCCTCGGGTGTATTCCTGCTCCCGCACCTGGCTGGATCAACACCCGGGGGAAGACTCGCAGGGTCTGGTAAGACATGCGGCGCACTGGTGCGTAGACCGTTGAGCTGGTTGTGGTAACACCAGCCGGTTTGGTAGACAATGTCGTGAGCACTGGCAACCTGTCGTTCCATGGCAATCTCCTCCACCATAACGCACGCGCGGAAAAAACACCGGAGAGTCCCGCTGGGAAGTGTCCCTTCTCATTGTATAATGGTCCGGTGCGGAATGCACTGACAGCGGACAAGATGAAGGGATGACGAGATGTATCAGGGGTAGCATGTCGTCTTGTCTGGGAGAGGTGACCCGCTGGGTCGTCTGCAGGACGTGCATTGCGCAGACGAACGGCAAGGAAAACGGAGCACACCATGGAGAGGGCGACACACGAGCAGCACATGCAACTTCTCACGCAGCGGATTGAACGCCTTGAACGAGTCCAGCGCTGGTGGCGCACGCTGGGCATGCTGGCTCTGCTCGCCCTGGCTGGACTCGGGCTGCTCGGGGCCACTGAGCGCAAGGCTCCTGAGGCGTTAGAGGAAATTCGGGCGCGCGCCTTCGTCCTCGTGGATCAGCAAGGGACGGTCCTGGCGGGCACGTTAAAACTCCAGCGGCAACCCCTGTAAACGCGCTTTGAGCTCGCCCAGCAGCAGCAGCGAGCCGGTGACGCAGATCAGATCGGCAGGCGTGGCCCGCTGGCGCGCCAGCGCCAGGGCGGTGACGGGGTCCGGGGCAATGTCCACCGGCAGCCCATGGGACTGTAACAGCTCGGCCAGGCGCTGTGGGTCGTACGCACGGGGGCTACTAAAGCGCGTCACAATCGCTTCGTCTACGATCGGTGCCAGGGTGGCGACACTGTCAGCGACTTTTTTATCGGCCGCCATACCCAGCACCAGAATCAGCCGCTGATGTGGAAAGAGTTCGCTCAAGGCCTGGCGCAGACAGGCGATCGATTCGATGGTATGCGCCGCATCGAGCACGATCCAGGGGTCACGGCCGAGAATTTCCAGGCGTGCTTCCCAGCGCGCCGTGGCCAGGCCCTGGCGCAGGTGCGTGTCGTGTAAGGACCAGCCTTGCTGTCGCAGCAGGGCTGCGACGGCCAGGGCCACTGCCGCATTGGCGGCCTGATGCCGCCCTGCCAGCGCCACCTGCACGTCGTGCAGCTCCAGCCCACAGCCGGTGAAATGCAGCCGGTTGCCGGTGGCGGTGCTCTCCAGCACCTGCCACTGAAAATCCCGTTCGGCCAGATACAATGTGGCGTGCTGACTCTGGCAGCGTTTCTCGAAGACTTCCACCACCTCAGGGGCCTGCGGAGCGCTTACCACAAGGCTGTGGGGCTTGATGATGCCGGCTTTTTCCGCGCCAATCGCCGCCAGCGTATCGCCCAGGATATGGGTGTGTTCCAGCCCGATGGGCGTGAGGACGGCAACCTGCGGCGTTAGCACGTTCGTGGTGTCAAGACGGCCGCCCAGGCCGACTTCGACCACGGCGATGTCCACATGCTGGCGGGCAAAGTAGAGAAAACTCAGCGCCGTGGTGAGCTCGAAGAAGGTGCGAAAACGCGCCTCTGGCGCCTGTCCAGCCGTGTTGATGTGCTGTTGGAGCTCCGTGACCAGCGCGGCAAAATCGGCCCGACTGATGGGTTGGCGATCGATCTGCGTGCGTTCGCAAATGGTCACCAGGTGTGGCTTGGTAAACAGGCCAGTGCGCCAGCCGGCCTGTGACAGCATAGCGGCGATCATGACGGCGGTAGAGCCTTTGCCCTTGGAGCCGGCAATGAGCACCGACGGGAAGGCCTGATGTGGCGCACCAAGCTCGTGCAAAAAGTCCGCAAAAGCGCCGACGTTAAAATGCTCGGGATCGTAGGATAGCCGCTGCCGCGTTTCATAGTTGATAAACTGTCGCAGATAGGCCAAAGCCTCGTCGTAGGTCAGCACTGGCGCCATATGACGTATCCTTTTCAGGCGGCTGCCTCCTGCAAACGCGCCTGCACAAAGGCGAAATCCAGAGAACTCAGGAACCAGCCCACACGCGGACCGCGCGGCTGGTCCAGAAAAGCAATATAGATGGCCTCGAAAAGCTCTTTTGCCGGCAGCGAGCAGTTCTGTCGCCAGCCCATACACGGTGGCGTGCACGGTGTCGCCGTCCATGTCGGCCTGCAGCCGTTGCCCCAGGGTGCCCAGGGCCTGGCGTTGCGCTGGCGAGAGCTCTAGCACCCGGGCTGGCAGGGTGGGCTGCAATTGCAGCCGCATGTCTGGCGGGCAGAAGTGCGTCAGCCAGTGCTGGGCATAGGCAATGCGGTTTTGCAAAATGGCCGGCTCGGGCACAGGCAAGTTGTGACGCTGCAGGATGGTCTGGATGTGCTCGACATCCCCCTGGGCGATCTGTACCAGGTTGACAAGATGTTTGAAGGGGATGCCAATGGACGGAATGCCTTCAATGCGCGCCAGCTCTGCCGCCCGCTGATTTCGATTGCCGCCTTGCAGGTTGTCGTACTCGTCCACCAGGTTGAGCAACGGCACACCAGGATCAAAGACGATATGGCGCGTCGGCTTGACGCGGAAGATCATGTAGCGCACCACCTCGGGTGGGATCGTCTGCGTCAAGTTAAACATGCTCACCAGATTGCCCTTGCTGGAGGACATATCTCCCTGACCCTGGAGGGCAATCCATTCGTAAGGAATGGGATACGGTGGCTCACCACCAAATACCTCACGCATAATGCGTTTGCCGGTGTCGTATGACCCCCCGCGCGAGGCGTGGTCTTTGCCAAACGGCTCCACCGTCACCCCCAGCGCATGCCAGCGCGCTGGCCAATCGACGCGCCAGGTGAGCTTGCCGGCCTGTGACACCGGGGCGGTGGCCTGGTGTCCACACGTGCAGGTATAGGTGAGCGTTTTTGCCGCCAGGTCAAAACTCTGCACACGTGTGCCGGTGAGACGACCGCAGGCAGCGCACAGCGGGTTGAAGGGCGACCAGTCATCCTTTTCGGCTTTGCCGGTTTCTTCGTGCAAGATGCGTTTAATGGTCTCGGTGTGCTGCAACGCCGTGAGGATTTGCGCGTCCAGGCGTCCTTGCCGGTACAGCTCGTCGGCACGCAACACTTCCAGCTCGATCCAGAGTTTCTGCGTGGCCTCCAGAAAGGGGGCTAAGTAGTGCTCGGCGTAGCTGGCATGTTGCCCACAGGGACAGGGAATATCGCACAGGGGTTTGCCAACGGCGTCTCGATACCGCGCCGGGTCGAGGAAATCATAGACACGCCGCAACGGGTCCATGGTGTCGGCGATGTAGTTCATATGCACCGTCGCACCGTGGTCGAGGAGGGCGCGATAGATGGCTTCAGCAGTGAGAATCTCCCGCAAATGGCCGACATGATACTCGCCAGAGGGCGTAATGCCTGTGCTCAGGAGGTGCTGAGACCTGGTCGGTAAAACGTCCTGGGTCACGACATCGGCCCAGTGAACGGTCTGTGCTTCACTCATGCCTCTTTCCTTCGTACGGCGTACGGTGCCTAGCATGTCGGTGGCGTATGCCTCAGGCCAGCGGGCGACGGAGGGGCACGGTTTCTAGGTGTCCGGTAAAGCCTCAACGAGCTGGCGAAAATGTTCCCCCCGAGCTTCGTAATGTGCGAACTGATCATAACTCGCACAGGCCGGTGACAGCAGCACAACGTCGCCAGGTTCCGCCAGGGCTGCCGCCTGTTGTACGGCAGCAGCCAGGTTCAGGAGTTGGACAACCTGTGGCTGTGGGCCTGCCGGTGCGTCTCTGGCCGCCTGTGCAATCGCCTGTGCCAGCTGCGCGGCAGTCTTACCATAGACCAGAGCGACTTTGGCGCGGCGTTGGATGACCTGGCCCAGTTCCTCGAAGGGGGTACCTTTATCATAACCGCCCGCCAGGAGAATCACCGGCATCTCGAAGGCCTGCAGGGCGCGCATGGTGGACAAGGGCGTAGTGGCTTTCGAGTCATTATAGTACTCCACGCCGCTTTTTGTTGCCACTCGCTCGAGCCGGTGCGGCAGGCCGCGAAAAGTGCTCAGGCCCTGGGCAATGGTCGCTGGCGGTACCCCGAGAATGGCGGCGGCGGCCGCCGCCGCCGCGGCATTGCTGAAGTTATGCGCCCCACGCACAGAGAGGTCAGATTGCTGGCACAGCGGTGTGGTGTGTCCAGCCTTTGCCATGACCAGCGTGGTACCCTGGCGGTAGAATCCTTCGGGCAGGGTGTCCTGCATACTGAAGTAGAGCCGCTGCCCCTGTCCGCGTCGGGCCATGTGCCGGACAATGGCGTCGTCCCAGTTCAGAATGGCCGTGTCTGCCGGGGTCTGATAGGCCAGAATGTGTTCCTTGGCGCGCTGATACGCCTCCATGGTGCCGTGACGATCGAGATGATTGGGCGCCAGGTTCAGCACGATGGCCAGGGGTGGACTGTAGTGTTGCCAGGCCAGATGCTCGAGTTGGAAGCTGGAGAGTTCCAGCACCACCAGGGTGTCAGGGGTAATGTCAGACAGCGACGGCAGGAGCGAGCGGCCAATATTTCCCCCCACCAGGGTGCGCGGATCGTGGCCTTGCAGGATACTCCCCAGCAGCGACGTCGTGGTGCTCTTGCCGACGCTGCCGGTGATGCCAATGATCCGCCCGCGACACTGCCGCACAAACAGGTTCATCTCGCTATCCAGGGGCACACCCCGGGTGCGGGCCAGTGCGAGGTAGGGTGACGTCAGTGGCACCGCCGGGTTGACGAAGACCACATCGGTGTCGAGAAAGTCTGGCGGGCGATGTTCTCCCAGCACGTAGCGCACAGGGAGATCGCGCAGGGCCGCCAGGGAGGCCTGTAAGGCGTCGGCAGATTGCAGGTCCGTGACCGTGACGCTGGCTCCCTGCGTCGCCAGGTAGCGGGTCAACGCCACGCCTCCGCCAAAGGAGCCAAGGCCCATAATAGTGACCCGGCGACCGTGCCAGGTGGTCGGCGGCGGCGGCGTCATCCCCACACCTCATGGGCGACTTCCACCACCAGCGCCAGCTTGGCCCGTTGCTCATCGTAGGTCAGCAGATTGCCCTCTTCGGTCGAGGCGAAGCCGCATTGCGGGCTCAAGGCGAGCTGATCGAGGGGCACATACTGCGCGGCCTCGTCAATGCGGCGCTTGAGGGCATCTTTGTCTTCGAGAGCACCCGTTTTTGACGTAACAAGGCCCAACACGACCATTTTGTCGCGCGGCAGGAAACGCAACGGAGCAAAATCGCCAGCCCGCTCCGTATCATACTCCATGAAGTAGACGTCGATGCCAATGGTATTGAAGAGGAGGTCTGCCACCGGCTCATAGCCACCCTGGGCGATCCACGATGACCGGAAGTTGCCGCGGCACAGATGCATGGCTAGCATCATATCGGCCGGACGTTTGGCAATGGCCAGGTTGATCAGCTGGGCATACGTCTGCATCAGGTTGTCCGGGTTCTCGCCGCGACTGCGCAGCTCCTCATGTTGCTTGGGGTCACAGAGGTAGGCGAGATACACCTCATCGAGTTGTAAATAGGTGCATCCGGCCCTGGCAAAGGCAGCGATGGCCTTTTGGTAGGCCAGTCCCAGATCGTCAAAAAATGCCTCGAGGTCTGGATACACTGCCGTTGCAATGGCCTTCCGTCCCCCCCGATAATGCAGGGCAGTCGGCGAAGGAATAGAGATTTTTGGGGTCACACGGGTGTGGTTCTTGACAAACACGAAGTGGTCCACCATATGGTCGGTGGTATAGTCGAGCCTGCTGGTGACCGCTGGCGCGATAGGTCGGAGCTGATGCGCACCACTGAACTGCACTGCCGCAGTGGTTTCGACCAACTCGACGCCGTCCAGGCCGGCGAGAAAGTCGTAGTGCCAGAAGGCGCGGCGATACTCGCCGTCGGTGACCGCTTGGAGTCCGATGCCTTCTTGCATCTGGATGACTTCCCGGATACAGCGATCTTCAATGGTCCGTAACGCCTCCCTGGAGAGCGCGCCAGCCGCATGCTGCTGGCGTGCCTCGCGCAAGGCCATGGGTCGAAGCAAACTGCCCACCTGGTCTGCACGCGAAGGTAGTTGCCTCATACTGTCTCCCTTTCTGTGCGTCGAAGCGTCTTGCCGCCCAGCCGTGGGGTATGGGCAACAGTCACCTGCCAGTTGTGCTGGAGCTGCATCGCGGCGCTGCAGAGTATACCACTGCGTGTAGAGGCATTGTAAACGTATTGTTGGCCAAGAGCCAGGGGGATTTGCTCCTAAAGTTTCTCCTCCTGGCGCCGATTATTAGAGACAGGTGGAAACACTTCCCTCAACCCCGTCACTAGCCGGCTAGTGCGCCGAATGAAAGTTGCACACTCATGAGCGCTGCAAGCCTCCCATTCCTGGCCACCCACCCCGTGGGTAGCGAGATATCGCAGAGTGTGGAGACGCCTGTGGATGACATCCTGGCTACCCGTCTGCAGCAGTTCGAAGCGGTCAGTACCGTGACGGCGGAGATAACGCGGGAGCTGGATCTGACAACCCTGCTGGAGCTTATCACCCGGCGCGCGGTAGAGCTGATAGACGCAGCGGTCTCGGGGGCGATCTTGCTCTGGGACGAGACAGAGCAGCTCCTTATCCCGCAAGCCTGGCACGGCTATGGGGAATGGATGCGCGGGGTACGTCTCAAGCCCGGTGAAGCGATTGCCGGGGCGGTGGCCCAGAGCCGGCAAGGATTGCGTATCAACAATTATCAGGCTTCGCCCTACGCACATCCCACATTTGTGCAGCACACCGGGGCGACTGCCATCCTCGCGGAGCCGCTGCAATATCACGATCGCCTGGTTGGGGTGATCGTCCTCAACAATGGCACAACGGGGGAGGCTTTCACGGTACAGGATCAGGCCCTCCTGCGCATTTTTGGGGCGCAGGCGGCGATTGCGATCGAGAACGCCCAGCTGTTTGCAGAAATACACAAGCAAACGACGCAACTGGAGCAGACAAACGTGGAGCTCCAGCGTGAGATTGTCGAGCGCCAGCGCGCCGAGGAGGCGCTGCAACAGGCCAAAGATGAGCTGGAAATCCGCGTCGCGGAGCGTACTGCCGAGCTACGGCAGGTTGTGGCACAGCTGCATGCAGAAATCGCCGAGCGCCAGCATACCGAGCGCGAACTGCACAGAGCCAAAGAAGTGGCGGAAAGTGCCAATCGGGCCAAGAGTGAGTTTCTCGCCAACATGAGTCATGAGATTCGTACCCCCATGAACGGGGTGATCGGTATGACGGGGTTGCTCCTCGACACGGCGCTGACGCGCGAGCAGCAGGAGTATGCCGAGACCGTGCGTACCTCGGGAGAGGCGCTTCTGACCATTATCAACGATATCCTTGATTTCTCCAAGATCGAGGCGGGGAAACTCGACCTGGAGATCATCGATTTCGATCTGCGCACGGCGATCGAAGAAGCGGTCGACCTGTTAGCGGAACAGGCCCATAGCAAGGGTCTTGAGCTCGCCTGCCTCATCCAGGAGAATGTCCCCACAGCGCTGCGCGGCGATCCTGGACGTCTGCGACAGATTCTGCTCAACCTGCTCGGCAATGCGGTTAAATTCACCGACCAGGGTGAGGTCGTGGTGCAGCTCAGCGTGGCAGCAGAGACGCATGACACGGTGCTGGTACATTGTGCCGTGCGTGATACTGGCATTGGCATTGCGCCCGAGGGCCAGGCACGGCTCTTCCATTCCTTTTCGCAGGCCGATACTTCCACGACGCGGAAATACGGTGGCACCGGCCTTGGTCTGGCGATTTCCAGGCAGTTGACAAACATGATGGGTGGGACAATTGGTGTTACAGAGTGTCCAAGGTCAGGGGAGTACATTCTGGTTCACCGCGCGCCTGGACAAGCAGCCGCCCAGGGTGCCAGCCACCCAACGGCCGCAGGCCGATTTGCATGGTCGACGCGTGTTTATTGTCGACGACAATGCCACCAACCGTACCATCTTGCATCATCAACTCAGGCGCTGGGGGATGCATAGCGCCAGTGCAGAGTCTGGTCCACAGGCCCTGGAGCAGCTCCGCGCCGCGGTCCAGGACGGGACACCCTATGATCTGGTGCTCCTCGATATGCACATGCCGGTGATGGACGGGTTGACGCTGGCGCGTGTCATGAAAGCCGATCCTGCCCTTGCCAGGCTCCCCCTGGTGATGCTGACGTCCGTGGCGCAACGGGGGCATAGGACGCTGGCGCGTGAGGCCGGCATTAGTGCCTGTCTGACGAAACCCGTGCGCCAATCCCAGCTCTTTGATTGTGTCGCCACGGTGCTGGGAGCCTCTGTCGCTCCAGAGGTGCCCCGCGTATCTCCTGCGACGCTAGGGCTGCCCCGTCAGACGCCACTCATCCTCGTGGCCGAAGATAACATTGTCAACCAGCGGGTCTCTGTGCGTCTGTTGGAGAAGCTCGGGTACCGTGCCGATGTGGCCGCCAATGGCTACGAAGCCGTGGCGGCTCTGGAGCGTATCCCCTACGCCATGGTGTTTATGGATGTGCATATGCCGGATATGGACGGCTACGCCGCCACGGCCGAGATTCGTCAGCGTGAAGGTGGCTCCAGGCATGTGCCGATTATCGCCATGACGGCGAATGCTCTCGAGGGGGATCGAGAAAAATGTTTAGCGGCAGGCATGGACGACTATCTCAGTAAGCCAGTGCGGCAGGCAGAACTCCAGGCTATCTTGGAACGCTGGCTGAGCCCCTCCGCCGTGCGCAGCACTTAGCCACGATGCCCCTGGCGACCACCTTATTGGCCCTTTCTCTCTTAAAACTAGGGCACCCAAAATTCCTATGATGCGGTGACATCCCGGCTAGGTCCCACCATTTGCCCTCGCGGCGAAACTGTGGCATGTTCACGGCAACACCGCACCATCGAAGGGCGGTTTTTACCCCGATTGCGTCAAAGTGGGCGACACCACCAGACAGGTTAGCAATCAAGGGGACATCCGTCATACCTTCACTACCAGGAGTGGTTGGCGTGATCCTCCAGGTCACGTTTCACGGATCGTACACGCGCACTGCGAAAGGAGATCGCGCATTATGGAGGAAGACGTTGCAGGAGAAGGGGCCGCGGCTGAGCCGCCGCCGGACACGCTCGCGGCGCTGCTGACGGCGTCGTTGAGTGCCAAGCTGGCTGACGCCGTCAGCGAGCTCGTGGGGGCCGCGTATGCGGCACGGATTCTGCGGATCGAGCCGAAAGCGCATGGGGGCGCGGAGATCCTCGTCGCGTTTGTGCCCCTTCCTCCTGACCATACGCTCAAAATCGCGCTGGGCGAAGAGATGGTCGAAATTCCGTTGCCGCCAGGCGTGGTGGATGAACCCACCTCCTGAAAACCACCTGTGCGGCGTCACGGTCTCTTTGGTGACGCCTCACGGGCATACTGGCCTCCCAGGAGCAAACCCCGAAAAAGCCTCCTGACATCATAGACCTGTGGAAGCAGAAAAAGCTCGACGAGGTAGTGTCGCCTACTCTGAGCGAGCTACCCCAAGGCTCATGGCAGTTCAAACTATGGAGAAATCCAATGTGCGATGCTCCTTTCAATAACTGGCATGGGTCTCGCTATGGCTATGAGAGAATGGAAATAACCGCTTCCGAGCGTTGTGTACACCTTCCAAGCCCATAGAGATTACGCAATTGCCACGGTTCTCCCGTACAACACCGAAAAGAAAGGCGCGGCCGGTCGAAAAGTTATTGACAACCTCCGCCCTCTACAGTACTCTACGCCGAGTGTGTCCCAG
>CAVZBC010000103.1:0-14666 GCA_963773125.1 uncultured Gammaproteobacteria bacterium
TATGTGCAGGGCGAAAACTCTATGCATTCTGCCACCTTGTTGTGCGTGGGTCTCCCGCTGCGTAGCACGGTCGATAGATGGTGCCATACCAGTTGCCAAGCAGTCCTCAGGGGATCATACCACAGTCGAACAGTTTGTTCGCAATGGGCGCCGCCACGCGGTTGAGGAACGCCGTGCGCATCTGGCAGATCGTTCCGCAGCGCTTGCACGGCGCGCTGCTCCATCTGCGCCCGTTGCCCTGTCGGGGGCTGGCTTTTCTGCTTGGCCAGATCCTGGCAGGACGAGGCTCGGTATTTCTCGATCACCTTCTTGGCGATGGCCTCCATGCAGCGGGTAATCCTGCGCGCTGGACTGCCAACGGCAAGCAGCACGGGGACCAGTGCGAATAGGAAAGCACGTCTGAACATGGCTGTCTACTTTCTTAAGTGGTGAAATACTCGGCCGGCGCTCTTGGCCGCTCACAAGAGCGCCAGCATACCGCACAACCCAACCTCAGCTCGAGTCTTCCCCGCTGGCAATCCAGCCGTCGTGAGAGATCGTCTGGGCACCGCCGTGCGCAGCCGCCCGAGCAGATCGCCGTACTCCTTGAAGTTTTCGAAATCTTGCCGGTCTGCGGAGCGCGCACCACACAGAGCTCACGGCATGCCGCTGGCCTCCTTACCCCCAGCCTCGTTGTTCTGGCACCTCGGCCAGGACGCGGCGGATGAACGCCAGCAACTCTTCCAGCGCGTGGAAGTGTGTCATCTGCCCCGACACCACATGCTCGACGCGCCCTTCCCAGCGTAGCGGTGCTCCGGGGGGCTGGGCGCGAAACTGCACCACAAACGCCCGATCGGTCGGGAGCGGCGGTGGGAACTGGGGCATAGGTGACCTCCGGCAACGCCCCGTTGCGGCGGGGCATTTTCGCGTTGTTCGTGGCATGCCAAGACGATACAATGCGCGCGCCGTGTAAGACCAGGGCCCCAGCGTGCAAATTGGGGGCGTGGTCCCACGGGGAGCGTGTAAATACTGTGTAAGCTGCAGCGGGGGGAGGCGTTATGGAGCCCGAGCACCACATTGCCTGGCTTTGTCGCAATTTCTGACATGTAGCCGATGTGGTGAGAAGCCGCTGGTGGTACGGGGATTAGGAGGCGAGAGCGTAGAACTGTTCGGCCGCAGTGAGGCCTCGTCTCCGGCCTCGTCTACCAGAGGAATGACGATGCAAAACACTCTGACGAATCTTTACAGAGAATTTTTTGACAGCGAACGAACCGGCGGCTATCTGTTGATAACATGTACCGTGATATCACTGGCATTGGCAAATTCTTTTGTCGGCGCATCCTATACGTCTTTGTTCAAGACGACTGTAGGCTTCGAACTCGGTTCCGTCAGACTGAACTACCCCCTATATCACTGGATCAATGATCTGCTCATGGCGGTGTTTTTTCTGATGGTCGGTCTTGAAATCGAAAGAGAACTTTATATCGGGGAGTTGTCAGATCTGAGAAACGCCTTATTGCCAATCTTTGCAGCAATCGGCGGCATGGTCATACCTGCCCTGATACACGTCTTGTTCAACGCCGGATCTGCAACTCAATCAGGTTTCGGCATTCCCATGGCGACGGATATTGCGTTCGCGCTCGGCATGTTGTCATTGCTGGGCAGCAAAGTGCCCGCGTCGCTCAAAGTATTCCTTACGGCGCTGGCCATCATTGACGATATCGGCGCTATCATCGTCATTGCAGCATTTTATTCAACAAGGCTTTTCGCTCTTGTACTTCAGCCTGTCCATGGGGATTTTTGTCATGCTGCTGCTCTGCAATCGCCTGGGAGTCAACCAGCTTTTGCTGTATCTGATTCCCGGCATGTTCATGTGGTTCTTCATGCATGAATCGGGAGTGCATGCCACTATAACAGGAGTGCTTCTGGCATTTGCCATACCGTTCAGGGACGGTGCAGAGAGTTCAATCTCATACAGGCTGCAGCATGTTCTGCATAAACCGGTCGCATTGTGCATCATCCCCTGTTCGCCCTGGCGAATACCGGCATCAAGATCACTCCCGCACTCATGGGAGGGCTGACATCTGAGAACGCCAAGGGCATTATAGCGGGATTGTGCATCGGGAAACCGTTCGGCATCTTTCTTTGTACTTTCCTTGCAGTAAAGGTCGGATGGAGCACGTTGCCTGGAGATGTGTCATGGAAGCAGATACTCGGCGCCGGAATGCTCGCGGGCATCGGATTTACGATGTCAATATTCATCTCTCTGCTGGCATTCAACGACCCGCTGACAATTGATACGGCAAAAGTGGCCATCCTCTGCGGCTCGGTGTTGTCTTGCCTGACGGGAGTAACGATGCTGTTTATTTCGGGCACAGAAGCGAGAAAGATAGACATTACCTGATAGGGACGCAGCATGCTGTGCCCTTACGGCTGCTGGCGGTAGGCAGTCTGACGGAAACACGAGAAGCAATCAACCAGCACCAAGGGAGAAGCCATGAAGCGGAGCGGTAGGCGCTTGTTGCGATGACCTGCATTAGATCGGCGCCGTTGTGCCGCGTCAACCGGGGAATTCGAGCAGACCCGTTTCGATGTTGTACATCGCTCCGACAATCCTGATCGCACCCGAGCGGCACGTCAATGTCCGTTCCCCATGAGAAATCTTGACACCAGTATATGGCCACCATATCGTTAGTGACTGTGGGTTAGTGCGCTCTGCATCTGCTTAGAGTTGTCGCGACTTCTGGAGAAGAGATCGTCCCTGCAACAACTGGTTATGAGCTCCAGGGCTACCGATGTCCAGATGGCCTGTGTGAACAGTCTTGAGCAACAGTGCGAGCGCCGAGGAGCATGCCGGGGTCGAGCGCTTCCTTCTGTGTCTGGCGCAGCGGCGCCAGGCCCTGCAAGCGCAGGGCATATGGCAGCGCCTGCGCCAGACGCTAGCCGCTCCTCGCGCCGCAGCGGAGGCAGCGCCGGACTACCCAGACAGAGGGCACCAGTGATGCATGCCTCCGCATTACACATACGACATGGTGTGTGCTACGCTCTCCTGGTGTCCAATGTAGGCCTGTCTATCGATAATGTAGGCCTGTCCATCGATCTCGAAGAGTGGAATGCCAGCATCATCCGCAAACTGCACACCCTGGAAAGCATCTATGAGAAAATCTCGGACCGGGCGACCCACCCAGCGTATGGAAGTCCTGGAGTAGATTATCATTATTTTGATAGCAGTATCTATGTCCTGCCCTGCGTCGCCAGGTTGCCACAGCACTGAGAGCGAAGCCTCTATCTTTGTCTAAGAGGGTGTGATCACATGAACGGTACGCAACGGAGCGATCCGATTGTCGCCATCACCATAGCCATACTCCTGACCGCTGGCTGCATTGTCGTGCTATACCCATTTGTGTCCGCCTTGCTGTGGGCGGTGATCCTGTGCTTTGTGACCTGGCCGACGTTCCCGTGGGGAGTGCGCCTCCGCGGTGGCAGACGGACCCTGGCTGCCACACTGATGGCGCTGCTGGCGGCAGCGCTGCTGGTGGCGCCCTTCATAGCCGTGGGCCTGCGTCTGGCGGATAACGTCAGCCATCTGGCCGCAGTGATTTCCCGGGCGCTGGAACACGGGCCGCCAGGCCCTCCCGCCTGGGTCGCTGACATCCCCCTGGTGGGCCACAGGCTGCACACGGCCTGGCAGGCCTTGATCCACGACAGCACGCGCTTGACCACCACCTTACAGCGACTGGTCGTGCCAGTGAGCAGCTGGCTGCTGAGTCAGGGTATGGCGTTAGGCACGGGCGTCGTGTATATGAGCCTCAGTGTGTTGCTGTTGTTCTTTCTGTATCGCGACGGGGCAGCCTGGGCCATCAGACTCCAGGAGGTCACGGGGCGGATCGCCGGTGCACGCGCTCAGCAGTTGGTAGACCTGGCCGTAAGCACGGTCCAGAGGGGTCGTGTATGGCATGCTGGGTAGCATCCTGGCCCAGGGCATTCTGGCAGGAATGGGGTTTGGGTGGCCGGTGTGCCGGGGGCACTCCTTGTCGGCTTTCTCACCCTCTTCCTGTCGGTGCTGGCCGAGCCCATGGCCGCTGCTGCCGTGCCAGACCTCGAGCAGGGGTGAACAATTGCTCACATACGCTATGGAGTGAGTCTCGTGCAGATTACCAGCTTGCTGCTACTGTTCGTGCCGGTGTCCGTGGTGCTGGAACATCTGGCACCAGATCAGCATCTGTGGGTCTTCCTCGCCTCGGCGCTGGCGATCGTGCCGTGTGCTGGCTGGATGGGCAAGGCCACCGAGGAACTCGCCGCACGCACCGGCGAGGGCATCGGGGGGCTGCTCAACGCCACCTTCGGCAACGCTGCCGAGCTGATTATTGCCTTCGCAGTCCTGCGTGCGGGTTTGCATGATGTGGTGAAGGCGTCACTAGCGGGCTCGATCATTGGCAACATCCTCCTGGTGCTCGGCGCCGCCATGCTCGCTGGCGGGTTGCGCCACCCCGAGCAGCACTTCAACCCCAGCGCCACGCGTTCCCAGGCGACCATGCTGACCCTGGCCGCCATTGGGCTGTTCGTTCCCGCAGCCTATCGCGCTACGGTCGGGCCCGAGGGTGGGCGGATAGGCGGGGTCAGCGTGGCCATTGCACTCGTGCTACTGGTCACGTACGCTCTTAATCTGCTCTTTGTGCTGGTCACACACCGCACCTACTTCTCTGGAGACGCCGCGGCCGAACACGCTGGAGCCCAGACGTGGGGCGTGGGGCGGGCGCTCGGCGTGCTGGCCGTGGCGACCGTCGGCATTGCGTGGATGAGCGAGATGCTCGTCGGGGCGGTCGAGCCGGCGGCCCATGCGCTGGGCATGAACAGCGTGTTCGTCGGCATCTTCGTCGTGGCGATTCTTGGCAACGCGGCCGAGCATGCGACGGCGGTCACGGCGGCACTCGGGAACCGTATGGAGCTCGCCCTGGGGATTGCCGTGGGGTCGAGCGTGCAGATCGCCCTGTTCGTCACGCCCGTGCTGGTGCTGGCCAGCCTCGGATTTGGCCCCCAGCCCATGGACCTGGTCTTCTTCCCTGGCCTGGTGCTGACGGTGTTCTTTGCCGTCCTGGTGCTGGGGCAGGTGTCGGGTGACGGCCAGTCCAACTGGATCAAGGGCGTGCAGCTGCTTGCCGTGTACCTCATCCTGGCCATCGTCTTTTACTTCGCACCGGGGAAGGCGTCACAGTGAGCGAGGTTCGTGTCAGGAAGACGGGCGGCTACAGTGGAGTGTGGCGCACGTATTGCGAGTGGCGCTATGCGATCCTGTTCTACTCGCTCCTGCTCACGCTCGCCGTGGGGCCGCTGCGCAGCGCTCTGGGATTCCGTGCCAATCTCCTCGAGCTGTTCCTGGCCATAAACCTGCTCGCGGCGGTGGTCCCGATCGTCGGCAGGAAGACACGACGGGTCCTGCTGACCTTCCTGGTGGTCGTATTAGCGCTGCGGGTCAGCACGGCCTGGCTCGACCAGGCGGCGCTCGTGCCGATGAACCTGGCGCTCTGGACGGTGGTCGCGCTGCTCGCGGCGGCCAGCGCGCTGCGTTTTGTCCTGGGCGCACGGGTGGTGGACCGAGAGCACCTCTACGCCGGACTCAGCGCCTACCTGCTCGCCGGGATTTTCTTTGGTGTCTTCTACTGGGTCCTCGAGCGCACCTGGTCAGGCTCGCTCGCCATACCCGGCGAGGGTGTCCAGAGCAATTTTTCACTCGCGCTGGCGATCTACTACAGCTTCGTGACGCTCGCGACGCTTGGCTACGGCGATATTGTCCCCGTAGCGAGGTGGCACGTGGCCTGACTATTATGGAGGCCGTTGCGGGTCAACTCTACCTTGCGGTGATGATCGCGCGTCTGGTGAGTCTCTACGTATCAGGGGTAGGCAAGGGAAATCATCGTGATGCACACGACGGCCCTGATGGGTCAGTGCTCTAAACATCGTGCAGTGTCGGCACCGTTCAAGGAGGTGCGAGAGATACTACATGATACACGCGCAAGGCAATGCCATTATGAGACGCTCCGTTCGACTCCTGCTATCCTGTCTTCTCCTGCTGGTTAGCGCCTGTGCTACGCCAATCGGCGTGGCTCGCGTCGATACGCAGTCGGTCTATCGCTCCCTCACGGCGAGCGTGCTCTCCACCGGTCGACCGAGTGCATCGACCGCGCAGGTGCTGGTCCGCACCGGCTTGGCACAGCGTTTCAGGACGACCCGGTGGCCACGCTGGCGGCACTGCGGGGGACTGGTATAGGCCTGAGCCGCGATCGTCTCTTCGCGCTCGCTGAGCTCTCCTTCGTGCGTGCCGAGGATACCCGTAAGCCCGAGTACTATCTGGCGGCGGCTGTCTACGCCTACGCCTTCCTGCTTCCCCTCGGACGAGACAGAGCGCAGCGCACCTCTGAGCCTCATCGACCCCCGCCTGCGGCTTGCCGCCGACCTCTACAACCTCGGCCTGACCCTCGGGTTGTCCACGTCGGCGCGTGACCGTGTCCTCCTGGAGGCGGGCACAAAGCCCCTGCCCTTCGGCACGCTCACCCTCGCTATTGATCCGGAGCAGTTCCTCTGGGGCGGGTACCGCATGAGTAGCTTCATCCCGGTGGCCGAGTTCAAGCTGCGTGGGCTCCACAACCGCTACCGCCAGCCTGGCGTGGGCGCTCCGCTGGCGGCGGAGCTGCGCCCGGTGGAGGCGGGGCTGGCTGCCGAGGCGGCTCGCCAGCGTATCCCGCCGCGCATCAAGGTGCCCGTCACCGCTTTCGTCCGCCTCGATCATGTGTCAGAGGGCATTGCCACGGGCCACGTGGATGGGCGGTTGGAGCTGTACACGGCGGACCAGGCGACCAGCGTGGACGTCACCACGCAGACGCTCCCGCTGGAATTCGAACCGAGCGCGACGCTGGCCTACATTCTCGAAGGCGCTCCGGTGTGGCGACACCGAATACAGCGGCTTCCTAGTCGGCCAACCGGCGGCCTTTCCCCAGGGGGCTCATGATGCTCCATCCATACCGGCGCGGACGCGTGCCAGTAGTGCTGATCCATGGCACGGTCTCGAGTCCGGCGCGCTGGGCCGATATAATCAACGAGCTGCAGAACGATCCGGTGCTACGCGACCACATCCAGTTCTGGCTCTTCACCTACAACACGAGCAATCCTATCCTGCTCTCCGCCAGTGAGTTGCGCGAGGCACTGCGCAAGACCATCGCCGAGATCGACCCGGACGGTCAGGACCCTGCCCTCCGCAACCTGGTGCTGGTCGGCCACAGCCAGGGGGGACTGCTCACACGGCTGATGGTCACGGACAGCGGTACGCGCTTCTGGGACGCCGCCGTCAAAGTGCCCCTGGAACAGCTGGAGGTGACGCCAACGACGCGCGCGTTGCTAGAGAAGACGATGTTTTTTGTGCCGTTGCCTGGCGTGACGCGCGTGGTGTTCATCGCTACCCCCCATCGGGGCAGCTTCCGGGTGACTAACCTCATCCTGGGCCTCGTGCGGCGGCTGGTCACCCTGCCCACAACGGTTGTAGAGGGGGTCGCCGAAGCGGCGCAGAGCAATCCCGATGCGGTCCCCCTCAAGACCCGTGGTATCCCGACTGCCGTCGATAACATGCGCCCCGGGAATCGCTTCGTCCGGACACTCGCGGCGAGCCCGCTGGCCCCAGGGGTCATCGCCCACTCTATCATCGCGGTGCGGGGGGAGGGCCCCATCACGTCCGGCAACGATGGGGTGGTAGCATATGAGAGCGCCCACCTGGATGAGGCGGCCTCCGAGAAAGTCGTGCGCTCGAGTCATTCCACGCAGAGCGAGCCGGACACGATCCAGGAGGTGCGGCGTATTCTGCGTGTGCACGTAGCAGGTACTGCAGAGATGCCGGGGACCTCACCCGTTGAACCACCGGTATCTCTAGCAGGTGAACCAAAGGCCAATGATTTCCCTGCCCTGGCTGCTGGTAGAGTCGTATGTCATGGGGACAGGGACGCAGACAGAGGCAGGTGGAGGTTCTGTGTAGCAATGAGCACTGGCGCACGGTCTGAGCGCCAGGCGAGGGAGCCACGATAATGCCAACCCGAGGCAAACTCAGTGTATCCACGCAAGTTGTCCTGGCGCTTCTGCTGGGTGTGGTGGTAGGTCTGTTCTTTGGGGAGCGCATCGCCTTTCTGCAGCATGTTGGGAAAGCCTTCATCCTCTTGCTCCAGATGACGGTCCTGCCCTATATTGTCCTCTCACTCATGACCGGTCTCGGCAGCCTCACCTATGAACAGGTGAAAACCCTGGCCGTACGTGTCGGCGCGTTACTGGTCATCTCGTGGGGCCTGGCCTTTCTCGTCATTCTGCTGATGCCCCTGGCGTTTCCCACCTGGGTGTCGGCGTCTTTTTTCAGTACCTCCCTGATCGAGAAGCCTGACGAGATCAATCTCCTCACCCTGTTTATTCCGGCCAACCCATTTTTCTCGATGTCCAACAATTTTGTCCCGGCGGTGGTCGTCTTCAGTGTGGCGGTAGGGATAGCGCTCATTGGCATCGAGAACAAACAGTCCCTCCTGGCCAATCTGGACATCTTCAACCGGGCCATGGGACGGATCACCCAGTTCATGGCCAAATTGACGCCGCTCGGTGTCTTCGCCCTGGTCGCGAGTGCCGCTGGCACCATGAGTTTTGAGGAACTGGCGCGCTTACAGGTCTTTCTGGTGCTGTATATACTCATGGCGGTGTTGCTGACCTTCTGGCTTTTCCCGGCCCTGATCACGAGCCTCACACCCTTAACGTACGGTCAGGTGGTCGGGGCGACGCGCGACATCCTCATCACCGCCTTTGCCACTGGCAGTGCGCTCATCGTCTTACCCCAGCTCATCGAACGCAGCCAGGAGCTGCTGCGCCAGAGCGCCCTCAGTACCCCGGAGACCGAGCGCACCGTCGAAGTCATCGTCCCGGCCTTCACGAGCTTCCCGAAAAGCGGCACCCTGTTCCCGATGAGTTTCGTGCTCTTTGCCGGCTGGTTCGCTGGAGCACCAGTCGCCGTCGCCCACTATCCCATGTTTTTGTTCCTGGGCCTGGTGAGTTTCTTTGGCAGCGTCAATGTCGCCATGCCGCTCTTGCTCGACACGCTGCGCATTCCCTCTGACCTGTTTCAACTCTACCTGGCCACGGCCATTGTCACCAATCGGTTTTCTGTCCTGTTGACCACCATGAACAACCTGACGTTGAGCCTGCTCGGGGCGTGCGCCGTCGGTGGCCTGCTGACCATGCGCTGGGGACGGCTGCTGCGTAACGGCGTGATCACCCTCGTCCTCCTGGCGCTCAGCGTGGGGGGAGCGCGGGCTTTCTTTGCGTACACGGTGGATGTCACGTATCGCAAGGACGAGATTATTGCCGGCATGCAACTGCTGCGCTCTCCAGGTGCGGCGACGGTGTATACGTCGGCACCGCCCTCGGCCCCCCTCCCGGCCGCCCAGGCGTCGCGCCTGGAGCACATCCGCACGCACAAACTCCTGCGCGTCGGCTATATGCCGACCAATCTGCCGTTTGCCTATTTCAACGGCAAGGGCGACCTCGTCGGGTTCGACATCGAGATGGCCCACCTGCTGGCGCGGGACCTCGAGGGTGCA
Source organism: uncultured Gammaproteobacteria bacterium (assembly GCA_963773125.1). Taxonomy (GTDB): domain Bacteria; phylum Tectomicrobia; class Entotheonellia; order Entotheonellales; family Entotheonellaceae; genus CAVZBC01. Next base: position 9,597 of record CAVZBC010000103.1, read on the forward strand.
ACTCGCCTTTGTGCCGGTGATGCGGGAGCGCATGACTGAGCAGGTGAACGAAGGCTACTGTGACATCGTCATGTCCGGGACGGTGGTCACGCCAGAACGGGCCCTGGAGGTGGCGTTCTCGGTACCATACACAGATGCAACACTGGCCTTTGTCGTGAAAGACCACCGTCTGGAGGAGTTCAGTAGCCGGGAGGCGATCCGCCGCCTCAAAGCGCCCCGCATTGGCGTCCTCAATGTGCCGTACTATGTCAACGGATTGCAGCGGGCTCTGCCGCAGGCAACGATGGTACAGCTCAATTCCATCAGCGAGTTTTTCGAGGGCAAGGGTGAAGAACTCGATGCCTTTTTGTACGCGGCTGAGGCCGGGTCTGCCTGGAGTCTGCTCTACCCGGCCTATACGGTCGCCATCCCCCAGCCAGTGGTGCTGAAGGGCCCCGTGGCCTACCCACTGCCGCGTGGTGACCGGGAGCTGGTCGACTTCATCAATGTCTGGCTGGAATTGAAGAAGCGCGACGGGACGATTGAGGCGCTCTATGATTACTGGGTTCTCGGCAAGAACGCCGTGCCCAGGCAGCCGCGCTGGTCCGTGATACGGAACGTCCTGCACTGGGTGAAGTGAGCGCAGAGAACAAAGCGGTTGGCAACGGTTAGGCTGGAGACACATGATGCGACGTATGGGTAAGGTGTGCGGGGTGCTGCTGCTCGGTGCCGTCGTCATCGGCATGACTGTCTGGGCCATGGGGGCCCTCTATTATGCTCCACTGCCGCCACGCCTGCGCGGCCCACTGGCTCTGGCGTTCGGGCTGGCCACCGCCGGGGCCTTTGTGGGCCTGTCGCACCGCCGCCGCACGCTCCTCGGCTTTGTGCTGGTGTGGGGGGCCCTGGTGGGCTGGTGGAGTACGATCCCCGCCTCGAACAGCCGCGATTGGCAGCCTGACGTGGCGGTCCTACCCTCGGCAACCATGGACGGCGACCGCGTCACCCTGCACAACATCCGCAACTTCGCGTACCGCACGGACACGGATTTCACGCCACGGTATTACGACAAGACGTTCGACCTGCGGCAATTGGAGTCGGTGGACCTGATCAGTGTCTACTGGGCGGGGGAGGCCATTGCCCACCTGATTGGTCAGCTTTGGCTTCGGCGGGCAGGACTATGTCGCCATCTCCATTGAGACTCGCAAAGAGCGCACCGAGGACTACTCGTCCATCAAGGGATTTTTTAAGCAGTATGAGCTCACCTATGTTGTCGCAGACGAACGCGATGTGATTCGCCTGCGCACGACGTATCGGCAGCCGCCAGAGGACGTCTATCTGTATCGCACCCGCATCCCGCCAGCACGGGCACGTCGCCTGTTCCTGGACTACGTGCGGGAGGTCAATCAGCTCGTCGAGCAGCCGACCTTCTACAATACGCTGACCACCAACTGTACCACCAACATCCTGTTCCATGCGCGGGCGTCTGGTGGCATCGCGCGGTACAGCTGGAAAATTCTCTTGAGCGGGTACGCCCCGGCCTACGTGTACGAGATCGGCGGGCTTGATACGAGCCTGTCCTTTGCAGACCTCAAGCAGCGCAGCCACATCAACGCCCGAGCCCAGGCGGCGGGCGAGGCGGCGGATTTCTCGCAGCGCATCCGTGCTGGCCTGCCCAGGCCACCACCCGCCAGCAGGTGAGCGACGAGGCCGAGGCATATAGCGCATATAGGTCTAAAGTCAATACCGTTCCAATAAGGGTAGAGGCGACCTTTCTGGCATACTTTCAGATGTCCAATAGCGAAAGTAGCTACGCAGGAGTCACCTCATGGGATACAAATTCCGTCAGTGCACCACCGAAGATAAGGTCAGTCAGGCGCTGACCTTAGACGCTCTTGACCAGTCTAATCTGCGGAGACACCCTTGCTATGCGTGGCGTATCATCTCAACTGTCTTTATCTGAACAGGGTAGCGTTTTTCCTGGTAAAGTTCCGCTCTTAGGGCATCTGCCAATTTTCTTTTGGTCACTTTGGCGCGCCAATGGCAACCTCGCAAGCGCCTTTGAACGCCTCTTTCGCCAAGTAAACCAGCAAACCTTTCGCTGCAAATTGGGGCCGCAATGGTTCATACTGACGGTTGACCCTGACGTCATGCATCACATTCTTGTCACAGAGTTTTCCCAATATACCAAAACCCAGCATGAGCGCGATGTGTTGCATCCGTCTATGGCAGGTGGCTTGATCACCGCTGAAGGGGAAGAGTGGAAAGCGCGTCGCCAGTTTTTCCGGCCTTTTTTTGGCACGGAGTACGTAAAAAGATTGACCACGTTAGCGCGGGAGGCGGTGACTGATCGTGTCTCACAGTGGCATGACATGATCGATGTGGGTTATGAGATGCAAATGGTAACATTTGACATCATCGCACGATTTTTCTTAGGCGGAAAGATCGGTCACTATGAAGAAGAGGAGAGCTTAGATTTTTATACAAATTGTCTTATTCATATGGAGAAAGTACTCGAGTCTCGTGTACTCTCATTTCCACGCATGCAAGATTCTATAATAAGTTCATTGAAATTTAAAACAAAATTTCACAAATCTAGCAGAGCTATAAAAGACTTCATATCGCATAGACTCCGAAAATCTGCACATGAAGAACACTCTATATTACAGGAGATTTTAAAAGAATTCGGATCAAAGGATATTGTCGTTCAAGATATGCTGCATATCATATCTGCAGGTTTCGGAAGTGCATATGTACTTACCTGGATTTGTGCTTTGCTGGCGCAAGATCCTTATAGGCAAAAAAAGCTGAAAACTGAGATCGAAAACTTTTTTAGTGATAGAAAAGATAAAAACGATATTACTTTGGAACAACTTGATCAATTAACCTACTTATCTGCAGTGATAAACGAAGGCTTACGTCTTTACCCACCTGCTCCGTATATAATCAGAACGCTCGAGGCTCGCCCGGCTGCTCCTATCATGATACTGTCGATATGGGCGATGCATCGCCATCCCGCCCTGTGGACACAGCCCGAGGCCTTTGAGCCTGAGCGCTGGCTTGTAAACGGAGACACGACCGAGGCGTGTCCCGACACGGCCGGACAACTCAGAACGTTTGCGGCGTTTTTACCCTTTGGTGCAGGTCCCCGCATGTGCATTGGTCGCGGCTTTGCCCTTGTCGAAATCAAGCTCATTCTGATCGAGATCATGCAGAGATTTGCCCTGCGGTTGGTCGATCCGGTCCTGCCCACGGCGAAAGCGACGATTTTAACGCGGCCGAAGCAACGCATTCGTCTGGAAGTGGAGCCCTAACGGACGTGCAAAATGCCTGATCTCTCCTATGTCGGCAGCCTCAGCAGGCGCAGTATGAGCGCATCGCGTAGCCGAGTGGGGAGCAACCAGGCCACAAGTGCTTGTACGCGCGCATCGATGCCCACCAGATAGTGGGTCTTCGGTCGGACAGCCGTAAGGGCATGTGCGATTGCACAGGCCACGTTCTCGGGAGGAATGGCGCGCTTCTCCAGCTGACTGAGCGCAGCGCCAACTGCTTGTATCATGGCCTGGTAACGATGTTGTCCCTCCTCTGGGAGACGCGTTACCATGCCGTTACCGTAGGCGCTCACCTTGTCGAATATTGGTGTGGCGACCGCACCGGGCAGGATGAGGGCGACGTGGAGCTTCTCTGGTCGGAGTTCGAGGCGCAGGGCATCGGCCAAGGCTTCCAGAGCGAACTTTGAAGCGTTATAGGGTCCGGCAATCGGGCTAGCGCGGCGGCTGCCAATCGACCCGACGAGGATAATCCGTCCCCGGCCGCGGCGTACCAGGGGGAGGAATGCTTGTGTTACCGCAAGAGGCCCCACAATGTTGATCTCAAACTGGCGGCGGAGCTCGTCAATGGGAAAGAATTCCAGCGGTCCACCAAGCCCGATCCCGGCGTTGTTCACTACGCCTGCAAGGCCCGTCTCACCCACCTCTGCGGCGACGGTTGTGACGGCAGCCTGTATAGAGGCTGTCGCCGTCACATCGAGAAAGACAGGAGAGAGTTGGGCTGAACTACTCTGCCGTAGGGACTCTGCATCGGCTTCCTGGCGGATGCCGGCAAAAACACGGTACCCCAAACGGTCGAGATGCAGCGCCGTCGCCCGACCAATGCCGGTCGAAGCGCCAGTGATTACGACGGCACCAGGCGCGGCCGTCCGTTCCATGCTCCTGACCTCCCTCATGCGACGCCTACGTGAGTCATCTCCAAGGGCTCTGCGCCGTGACTGGGTCTTGACGCTGCTTGCCAGCGGGGTGAGACACAAACGGGACCTGGCTCCTGAAGCAAGAGAGGCTCTCTGTACGACGCAGACGACCCTCTGCTGTAGTGCGCCCGTCTGCAAAGGTCACAGACACTATGGGAGCATACCATAATGGCTTGTGCTGGAACAATAGTCTGTGCTGCCATATCCTGCATGATAGGAGGCGATGATGCATGTTTCGACCCGAGGCCTAGCCTGTTGGAGTGCGCACCATGCCTGGAAAATAGTGGGCGTGTGGGCCACTGTTGCCGCAGTGGCGCTGTTTTATGCCGTGACGCACCTTGATGAGGCGATCACCACGCAGGCCACCTTCATGTCCCATCCCGAGTCCGAGATCGCTGCAGATTCTCTGCAAGACCGCATGCCGAGCGCAAAGCGTCACACCACGGAAGTGGTGCTTATCCGGTCACCTACCCACACGGTGAAGAGTCCGGAGTTCCGTGCCTTTGTCGAGCTGCTCAGTGCAAAAATAGAGGCATTGCCACCGCTGATCGTCCAGCCTGACAGCCTCATCAGCTACTACCGTCTGCACATGGGTTTCCTCCTCTCTGCAGTGGGAGAGGCAAGGTGACGTCCTACGGAGTGGGGAGATTGAAGAGGCGAAGACATCGAGACATTACGGCATGTTGTCAAGGGCGTCACGCCGCCGGCTGATTTCAACGTGCTCCAAGTCGGCGAGGCTTCTATTGCTTTTGCCATCCATAAGCAGTCGCAACACGACCTGCTCAGAGGCGAGAGCCTCGGTCTGCTGATCGCGCTCATCATCCTGCTCATCGTCTTCAAGAGTCTCG
>CAVZBC010000104.1:0-75049 GCA_963773125.1 uncultured Gammaproteobacteria bacterium
TGTAGTAAACAACGCCTCAGGCCAATGCTGGAGCATGAGCCATTATGCCCCTGTGCCTGGCGTTTTAGAAAATGTACCGGCGAATAACCAATACCAACCAGGGTTCACTGCGAAAATGATGCTAAAAGATTTAGCTTTGAGCCAAGAAGAGAAAGTGCAAACGTGCAAATATCGCCACACCCTTGGGCGAAGCAACCACCGCTTTATTTGTAGACATGCAAGCACAAGGTTTAGGAGACTTAGATTTTTCAGCGATTATTAAAGATGAGCAAACAAATAACCTGTAGCCTTGATGAGCGTAAAGGTGTAATTGAGGATTTTGTGGCACGGGAATATCCTTGATTATGCGACGCCTGGCATTAAGGCTACATAATATACCAGTGGTTTAATATTGCTATTAATGCTTCTTATGCCCTGCCCTTTTAACGACGAAAAGGCTTGTACGCTGAATAAATCTTCTCTGCCAATTGCAGATTTGGTCGCCTTAATTTGTTCGTTTACGCTGGATTTACTCCAGTTTATCTGCTTTAGTTAATAAACAATGCACAGGCAAGTCATGTGCTGCGGCAAAATCCAATAACAAAATATCTAAATCTTTCAATGGATGACGGATATCCATAACCAATACGACTATACAACAAAGATTGAGCGCTAAATATAAGGACACCTGCTCTTGCCATTCCACTTTTATCTTTTCTGAAACTTCCGCATAGCCGTAACCAGGCAGATTTACCAAGCGTCTTTCTTCATCTAAAGTAAAAAAATTTAAGAGAAACGGCAACGTCCAAGGGTTTCTAACCCTCATGTGCTAATTGTTTATGATGCGTCAAGCAATTCAGTGCAGAAGATTTGCCAGCATTTGAGCGGCCTGCTAAGGCTACTTCGTACCCAATATCAGGGGGCAAATGCGCCATCCGTGCTGCACTTTTTAAAAACATGCTTTTGTATAAGGATTTTTGAACATGATATACCCAAGGTACTTTTGAATTCGGCCACTTAAGTGTACCATCAATTAAGAGAAACAGTTGAGAACTTCATGGTAAAAATTGCTTATCACCTTTCTGCTTTTGCCGCTTCCTGTACTTGCAGCAGCACCTAGCAATGTAGGTGCACAAAAAACCGCGACCTGCGTCGCTTGCCATGGGCCTCAAGGCGTCAGTCCTAATCCCATTTGGCCGTCTTTGGTGGTTAGCATGCTGCATACATCGTCAAACAACTAGAAGATTTTAAAAAAGATAGACCAGACATTCTGCATTGATGCAACCGTTTATAGTCCAATTGTCAACCAAAGACTTTCAGGACATAGCCACGTATTATGCCCATCTTCCACCACCTATGGTGTAGCGGCGGACAAAAACCCTGAAAAGCGCGGCGAAACCTTATACCGTGGCGGAGATTTTACCGCCGGCATTACCGCTTGTATCGCCTGCCATGGCCCTTCAGGCCGTGGACTTGAAGATGCAGGTTTTCCTCTACTTTCTGGGACAACATGCTGCATATACTGTGTTACAATTACAAGCGTTCAAGGAGAATCAGCGCACGAATGATTGAACCACATCATGCGTGATATCTCTGGCTATTTAAGCGCTAACGATATGGAAGCGCTGGCTAATTATATTCAGCATTATTATCAAGGAGATTTATGTTTAAAAAATTTATCATAGCGTTATGTGTATTGCTATCATTAAGCGCAAGCGCAGAAACCTTTGTAGAAGGTAAAGATTATCTACGTTTAAAAACCACCACGCCTGCAGCACCGCTTTGTAAAAGAATTTTTTCTTTTTCGGTTGCCCTGCTTGTTTCCATCTCGAACCTACTTTACAAGCATGGCTACAACAAAAAGGCCAAAGCGTCCACTTTAACGCGTCCCAGTGATTTTTCATAATGAATGGGAATATTATGCAAAAGCTTATTTCACCATAGACGCATTAAACCTACAGACCTCCCTAGGACCGCTTTTATTTCAAACTATTTAAAAAAACAACGAGGCCTTAAACAGCAACGAGAAATGATACAATTTTTCCTTGCCCATGGCGTAAAAAGCCACCGCAGAATCGGCTTTTTTACATTCCCCAAGCAATTGGTATGCAAGTCGCACAAGCACAAGCGCAAATGATTGCTGCAGAAGTCACCGTTATTCCTGCTTTTATTGTGAATGATTGTTATAAAACGGATTTAAAAATGGCGCAAAAGCCCGAACGGTTGATGGCGATTTTGGATTATTTGTTGACGAAGGAGTAAATCAGGGCCTTTCAGACACCGTGCTGAATTAATTGAGGACTGGAAATTATGCGAGCAAAACCGATCTCCAAAAAAATAGCACCGCTCGTGGAACAACATGCACTGCTCCTTGGCGATTAAAAAAATTAAAGTACTGCCCAACTATATGCTTGAAGTAGAGTTTAATGATGGTACACATGGTAGTGTGGAAATGAGCGCGTTAATAACGAGTAAGCGTGCAGGTGTTTTTTCTGGTGCTTGAAGATAAACATATATTTAATCAAGCGCATCTTGAAAATGGTGTATTAACATGGCCAGGCGAAGTTGATTTAGCGCCGGAATCTTACGTACGATGCCGTTAAAAAAAATGGCAAGTGGATTTTATACAAAATTTTACCCCTGAGAATGCGCATCCGAAGTCCCAGGGTTTTCTAAACTTAAAATCCCTGTATTAAAATCATAAGCAAAAAGTTCCGCATAACGTCCCCAGTCGATCATCGTACGCAAAACACGCTCGGCTTCTTTTCGAGAAATAATCTTCTAATTTGGTTAAAAAGCGTTCTGAACACCCGATGAGAAGGTTTTTCGTCGACAAATACGGCGAAGATTCCGCTAAGGGTACTTTTTTTATTAAACGCTTTGCAAATAATCGCTTGGCGTCTTTGTAAGTCGGCATCAGAAAATTGTCGACCTAAGGCAGTTAATTGTATATCTCCTTTAGATACTGTAGCAAAACCTAAAATTTCTAGCATTTTTTGATAATAGGAAAGAGATTGTCGACGTTCATATTTAATTCATCAAACTATAAGGTAAGTCAATATGGGCCTCAGATGAATCCAAGGTTTCGATTAAACGAATCAGGTTTGACATCCGGCAAACGATGCCCAAGCCAATTTGTCGCTCCCTTTGGGCAATTTTAGCTTTTTCTAGCGGCCCTGGAGCCATAATTGTGTAAGTCATCCACTAATTGGCGAAATTCAGGGCTTTTGCGTCACGGGGTTGCGTTAAATTCACGGGCAATTCTGCACGAATAGTTCCGGGATTATTGCCAAATACAATAATTCTATATCTGCCAACATTGCCGCTTCTTCATATTGTGCGTGACCAATAAAATACCATTGGTATTGGTTTTTTTCTCTTGCCATAATTCCAATAAATCTGACTTTAAGTTTTCCGCAGTGAGAATATCTAAGGCAGAAAACGCTCATCCATTAACAACACATCCGGATTAATTACCAAAGCCCGTGCAAACCCCACACGCTGACGCATTCCTCCTGAAAGCTCTTTAGGAAAAGCGGGATCCAAAACCATCCAATCCTATCATATCAATCGCCTCAATTGCCCGTCGCCTACGCTCATCACGCGCAACCCCAACTTTGAACCCAGTTCTACGTTTCCGAGCACAGTAAGCCTGACCCGGGCATTAAGCAAAGGATTGAAACACCATGGCAATGCCAGGCACGGGACCCATCACAGGCTTCCCTCGATAGGAGACTTTACCTGAGGAAGGCGAAATTAAACCAGCAGATGTGCTATATATATGTAGATGTCTCTTCAGTACCTGTCATTGTCACCTTGTCTATATATATATATAATAGTGGTACTCCTCCTCCCTTCTTCTTCTTCTTCTTCTGAATAATCTACAGAATAATATATTTTCCAATACCACCAATTCCAGATGTATCTGAATGGTGTTTTTTTAAAGAAAGACTTGATGAAAATATCTTTTTCATCAATAAAAATGGTTTTAGTATATATATTTTCTTTATATATAGGTGAATAATATATGTTGAATAACGTAATAATTCTTTTGCCTTAGAAATGAAAATAAATGCCACGATGTAACTTTGAAGAACAGATGCGATTAAAGACCAGTACATAAATGCACATTACTGCGGTGCCTAAAGCAATTTTAAGAAAAATTGCCTGAGAGCGTATTCGCTTGAATATAAGCCCCTATCTGGTGGGTTCAATTGCACAGCCCCCCAGCTCACCCATTCAGAAACAATGCTGGCATTCCAAGCACCACCCGCTGCAGTAATTGCTCCGAGTAATATAAAAGGAAAAATTCCTGGTAAAATCAAACGTTTCCACCATTGCCAGCCTTTTACGCCGAAATTATGTGCGCCAAACAGTTCATTAGGAATAGTCGACGTGGCTGCGATGACATTAAATAATATGTACCATTGGGTTCCTAGGATCATTAGGGGCGCTACCCAAATTTCCACATTCAGACTAAAAAACACTATGGTCGTGACAAATAAGGGATAAATAAGATTAGCCGGGAAAGTGCGGCAAATTGAATTAAAGGCTGACTTCTTGGTGTCCATCTTCGTTTAACCCAATCGACTCCACCGGAATCCAAATAGAAGCCAACTTAATATAAGTAATTAAAACGACAACTCGTGCACCGGTCGCCGCCCCCAAGAAGTAGAACATCACTGCATTTCTTTCCAAGACACTGTTTATGAAAATAAACGTTAAATGCCATAAACGCAGCGCAATTATAACCAACGTTCCCACATTCCATAACCAATCACCAGTTTTGTGGTAACGATACAGACTCGTTAACGGCTATGCGTTTTTGAATAAGTTATATTCACAAAATCTAATTTTTCACATGGTTTAAAAGAGGACACCGTTTCATTAAGTACCTGGAACGCAACCAATCTATTAGCGAAGATTGATACAGTTCTTCTGGGAGAAGCTTCCGCTTTAAGTTTTATAGACCAGGCCAATAAGGGTCGAAAGAGAAATTGATCATACCATAATATGAATCAGCAAAGTCATGGTTAAAATAGCATAACCAAGTGCTGCATTGCGATTTGCAACGCTTTAGCAATATACGAACCAATTCCAGGCAAAACAATGTGTTGATGTGCCACAACAATGGCTTCCGACACCACCACAAAAAACCAGCCCGCAGACATGGAAGATCATTGTATTCCACAAAGAAGACATGGAAAAAGGCAGCTCCACCTTCCAAGAAACGCGACCAACCGGACAATTGAAACACCGCAGCTGCTTCACGCAGATCTTCTGGTACAGTTTTTAATGATCGAAAAACCAAAGGTAATATTCCAAACTTGTGCGGTAAAAAATAAAAATTACAAAAATACACGCACATTCAGGACCTAATAGGGAACCTGGAAACAAATGAATAAATCCAGTAACAGCTAATCGACAAACGATAAAACAGGTACGGACCGCAAGAAGATTTAATCGCAGGGATAATCAAACGTTCCGCACGTTTATTTTTCGCAGCCAAAGTGCCCACAACAAAAGTAAAAAGAGAATGGAAAAAAATAAAGCAATGAACATACGAACCACCGTACGCAATGCATAAAAAGGTAAATACGCCGGATTGTAAAGAAATAGGTAAAGGCTGCCCTACTTGATAAGGACTAGCCATCTGCGAACCGCCCCAAGCAAGGAAAAACAACAAGGAAAAGACCAAAAGCAGAAGCAAAAAACGTCCAACGATTCATTGAATGATGATTATCACGGTTTGTATAGTAAAAATGTGGATTTTTCACATCTCATGCCCTAATTTGCTTAATGATAGGTGCATTGTATACGTTATGTTTGTTATGTCAATCCTATCGGTTTGGCGCGACGCAGAAGTTTTGTGCACAGAGGCAGATGTCGCGCCCTCAGGGCGCGACCTACGATTATTCGTGTGGAGTGTAGGTTGGTCCTGGCCCACAAAAGATTCTTTTTGTACACATATGCCTATGTTGGGCCAGGGCCCAACCTGTGATTTGTTGTACATCGAAGTGTTGAAACTATTGTCTTTAAGACAATGCGCATTTGTTTTAATAACGCCATTCTCAACACTTAGGTTTTAATAAGAAGATAGTTATAGCACTTGTAATGAATACACCGAGTATTCAACTGTCCTCTGATGATCCAAGAATTATAAATTTAGTTGAAAGAATTATGCAGCTTTAAGCCTTAGAAGAGAAACTCAAAAATGAAACAAAATCGACCGCAACTCGCCCCGCGTCAACGCTTTACGATGCGCTGGCAAAAGGCATACTTAGGGGCTTTACAACACATAACTTGGTATAAAACATCTGCAGCTTCAGATTTTTCCTCTATGGTAGCATGCAAAAAATCCGACCATTTTTGTTTTAATGCAGCAAATAGCGCATGTTTTTTTTCGTTTTTTCGATTAGAGCGCTTAGCCAAACACGCCAAATAATTCGTCAATCTTTTTATATGAATAGCTGCAGCAATCTCTTTTTTCTTCAATTCGTCTTCCAGAAAAGCTAACAACTGCCGCAATTCTTGATTATCAAAACGCATATCTGGAATGATTGAAAATCATTTGGACAATTTTGCAATTTCCAGAGGCCACAGCCAGTTCAATTAAAGGTCGACCAGAACCCGCATGAATATCAGCGCCAGCTAAAAGCAATGCTTCTACAATCGCAAATTGCTCTCGCATCACAGCAATCCGTAAAGGCGTACGTGCTTCGCCGGCTTTTTCCCATAATCCAGCGAAATTATATGCTTAGGCTTTTGGGTAATAAAGTTTCGACCATCAACACATCACGATTTTATCTGGATATGTAAGGGCATGGAACCATTTTTTACTTCGGTAGGCGAAATACCATGGTGATGAGGTCTGCACCACGGAAGTATTGCCACGCAAAACAGCAGCATGTAAAGGCGTTAACTCGTAAAATTTTCCGTATGCAAAGCTCCTTTTTCTAAAAAGAAGCTTTACTAAGGTATTATTTCCTTTGAAAGCAGCCCAATATAGTAAAGATTGACCATGTTTATCAACACCTTGGAGATTAAATTTCAGTGCCTGAGAATACGCGCTTTATCGTGTTTTTGGGCTATATCTAATATCTCTTTTTTCGATTTGTGTCAAAAAAGATACTTTTTGTGGCTTCGTCTTCGAGAGAATCACTATGTGATTCGCTTCTGGGACTCGAGCCGGGACGACCTCTGGTTCCACCTCGTCGAGGGCAGCGGCCGGATCCTGCCCGAGGTGACGCCGCGCGGCCGGGCGCGTGGGTCGTGCGCTCGCTCGAGCGGCGCGGCGGGCACGTGCACCTCGAGACGTTCCTGACCTCGGCGGTCGACGGCCACGTCGAGCTGTCCGACGGCACCCGCGTGGACTCGGACCTCGTCGTCTGGACGGCCGGCAACGCCGCCAACCCGGTCGTGGCCCGCACACGGACCTGCCGGTGACCGGCGCGGGCTGGTCGTCGTCCGCGCGGACCTCCGGGTGGGCACCGACGCCGAGCCGGTCCCCGACGCCTGGGCGGCCGGCGACGACGCCGCCGTGCCGGACCTCGCGGAGACCTCGCGGCCACGCTGACCGTGCCCAACGCCCAGCACGCGGTGCGGCAGGGCCGCCTGCTCGCCCGCAACATCGTGGCGACGCTCCGGGGCCGCGAGCCGAAGCCGTACGTCCACCACAACCTCGGGGTGGTCGCCACGCTCGGTCTCGGCCGCGGGATCTTCCAGTCGGGCCCGTCTGGTCAAGGGCTTCCCGGCGTGGCTGATGCACCGCGGCTACCACGTGCTCGCCGTCCCGACGTGGGAGCGCAAGGTGCGCGTGCTGGCGATCTGGCTGCCCGCGCTCGTCTTCGGCCGCGACATCGTCTCCCTGCAGTCGGTGCAGCACCCTCGCGACGCCTTCGTCGCGGCCGGGCCCGGGCCAGCTAGCCCGTCGACCGCTCCCGCTCGGTCGGCTAGTCGCCTGCGCTCGCCGGGCAACCCGCTCGCCGGCGCGCGTCGCCCTGGCCGGGCGGCTGCCCCGGGCCAGCCGGTCTGGGGCACGGTCCGCCGCCTGCTTCGTCGTCCTGCTCGTCACCGGCGCTGCGTGCTGACGCTCGCGTACGACCCGTCCGGCGGCGCTCGTCGACCTACCGCGGCAGCTACGCCCCGCTGCGCGGCGTGACGCCGTCCCGCGCGCGTACGCCTCGACGGTGCACCTCTCCCTCGACGTGCCCGGCGGGCTGCTGGTCCGCCAGGCGCACCACTGGGCGGCGCTCGTGCTGCCGGCCGTCGCTGCTGCTGCAGCTGGCAGGGGCGTTCTTCACCGGCGGCCCGCCGCCCGCGACGGCGGCGTGGGTGCTGCTGGTGGGCGCCCTGCTGCTCGTCCTCGCGTGCGGGTGGAGCGGCTACGGCCTGCCCGACGACAACCTCTCCGGCACCGGGCCTGCGGATCGTCGAGGGCACGACGCTCGCGCTCCCTTCGTCGGGACCTGGCTGAGCCCCGTGCTCTTCGGCGGTGAGTTCCCCGGCCGGATCGTCGAGCACCTCTACCTCGTCCACCTGCGTCGCCCCCGCGGCGCTGCTGGTCGCCGTCCGTCCGGCTCCGGTCGGCGCTGCCGCCGGTCCCGCGCGGCTGCCGGCACGCCGTCGACGGTCGCACGATCGGCGCCGGCCTGGCCCGTCCGTCGACCGGGTCGCCGGCCTGCGTCGTCAGGCGCTGATGGCTGGGCACGCCTGACCATCAGCCCCGGTGTGGCGCTACGGCCCTGCCTCCCCCGGCGACGCGTCCGCCGGCAGCCAGCCCGACTGGTACACCGCCTTCCTCGACGGGGCCCTCCGGCTCGTGCCGCCCGGCTGGGAGCTGCACGTCGGCGAGCCGGACCTGGACCCTGGCCGTCCTCGTCCCGCTGGCCGGCGTCGGGCTGCTTCTTCGCCTGCTGACCGCCTGGCCGCTCGTCGAGGAACGGCTCGACCGGCGACCGCGGCGACCACCTCGTCCTCGAGCGGCCGCGCGACGCCCCCGGCCGGACCGGCCGTCGGGGCCGCCGGCGTGACCGTCTACGGGACCCTGTGGCTCGCCGGCAGCGCCGACGTCCTGGCCACGCGAGCTTCCAGCGTCTCCTTCGAGGGCGTGATCCGGACGCTCCGGGTGGTCGTGCTGCTCGGCCCGGTCGTCGCCTACGCCGTCGCCCGGACCGCCTGCCGGACGCTGCGGGCCGCGGACCGACGAGCGGGAGCACGGGGCGGAGTCCGGGATCGTCGATCCGCTCGCCCGGCGGCGGCTACACCGAGCGGCACGCGCCCGTACCGCGGCGCCGCGCACCGTCGGCAGCTCTCCAGCACCAGCCCGACCGGGGTCGCCCGAACCGGTCACGTCGAGGACGGCCGTGACCACCCCGGCGCCCCAGACCTCAGCGCCCGGCCCCGGCCTAGCATCGACGGGCGACCGGAGCCGGCCAGCGACGCCCTCGTCGACGCCGCCGAGATCTTCGGCGGCGTCCGGCCCCGGCTGTTCGGCGATCGCCTACCGGCTGCTCGGCAGCTGGACCGAGGCCGAGGACGTCGTCCAGGAGGCGTGGCTGCGCTGGCAGGGCACCGACCGCACGCGTGGTCGCGAACCCGGCCGCCTTCCTCGCCACCACCACGACCCGGCTCGCGCCTGAACGTCGCCCAGTCCGCCCGCGCCCGCCGCGAGTCGTACGTCGGCCCCTGGCTGCCCGAGCCCGTCGACACCAGCGCCGACCCGACGCTCGGCGCCGGCACGGGCCAGGAGGTCGAGACTGGCGCTCCTGCTGCTGCTCGAGCGGCTGACCCCGACGGAGCGGGCCGCCTACGTGCTGCGGGAGTCGTTCGACTACCCCTACGGCGAGATCGCCGAGATCCTGGGCTCAGCCCGCGAACGCCCGCCAGCTCGTCAGCCGCGCCCGCAAGCACCTCGTGACCGAGCGCCGCGAGCCGGTCGCCGGCCGACGGCGCACCGCCGGCTGCTCGAGGCGTTCGTCCGCGCCGCCCAGGACCGGCGACGTCGTCGCGCTCGAGCGGCTGCTGGCCGACGACGTCGTCAGCCTCTCCGACGGCAACGGCGTCCGTGGGGTCGCCCGCGTCCCGGTCGTCGGCGGACGCGCGCGCGCGGCGCCTTCGTCGCCGCCTTCCGGCCGCGCTTCTGGCCCGGCACCCACACCGCGTGGGTCGAGGCGAACGGTCACGCCGCGCTGCTGATCGAGGCCGACGGCGCACCCCTGGGCCCTGCTGACCGTCGAGGCGTCCGACGGCGCGCATCACGCAGCTGCAGTGGCAGGTGAACCCGACCAAGATCGACGGCTTCCTCCGCTCCGCCGGCGCGCTCGGCTGACGGCCGTCCCAGGAGCCTGCCGCCACGGGCGTCGATCCGAGCCGCATCCACTGAGGGGTGGCCCAGCGACAAGGACGCACCTCATGAAGATCATCGTCTTCGGCAACGGGCTGATCGGCAGCCAGCTCGCCCCGCGCACCTCGTGCCGCCGGGCACGACGCCACCGCGCTCGGGCGAGACGACGGCATCGACACCACCACCGGGCAGGGGCTCGCGGCCGCCCTCGACCGGCGCCGACGTCGCGGTCGACCTGACGAACGCGCCGTCGTGGGCCGACGACGACGTGCTCGCCTTCTTCACCGGCTCGACCCAGCCACCTGCTCGCCGCCGAGCGGGACGCCGGCGTGCGCCACCACGTGATCCTGTCGATCGTCGGCGCCGACCGCGCTGCCCACCTCCGGCTACCTGCGCGCCAAGGTCGCCCAGGAACGGCGCGTCGAGGCCGGCGCGGTGCCGTACTCGATCGTCCGGTCGACCCAGTTCTTCGAGTTCGTGCCCGGGCATCGCCGACGCGGGCACGGTCGAGGGAGTCGTGCACGCGACCCCCGCGCCACCTGCAGCCGATCGCCTCGCGCGACGTCGTCACCCGCCTCGCGGAGGTCGTGACCGGCCCGCGCTCGACGGCGGTCGTCGAGGTCGCGGGACCGGAGCCGCTGGGGATCGACACGCTCGTCCGCCGGCTCTTCGCCACGACCGGCGACCCGCGCGAGGTCGTCACCGACCGCCACGCGGGCTACTTCGGCGCGGGCTCGACGACACCCGCTCGTGCCGACGCCCGGCGGCGGCGCCTGGCTCGCCGGCACCACGTACGACCGGTGGCTGGCCGAGAGCCCGCTGACCGACGCCGGGAGGCGCGGCGGTTCAGGTCGCGGGACGCGGCGCCGTGGCCGTCCGCGCCGGTCTCGCGGGCGGCGTCGTCGGAGTGCAGCGACGCGCACCCGCTGCCGGGCGAGGTCGTCGCTGGGCCGGTGCCCGGTCACCGCGCCGACGAAGCCGTCGCGGTCCAGCACGAGGAGGCACGGTGTCGGTCACGGTGCACCGTTCGCGGCTCGGGACCCGGTCGAGCAGCGCGATCTCGCCGCAACGCGTCCGCCGGGCCCAGCGGCGGACCTCGCGACCGTCCCGGTCACTGCGGCGGTCCCGTTGACGACGAGCACGTAGAACTCCGCGGCGTGCTCGCCCTGCCGGACGACGACCGTCCCGGGCCGACGTCCTCGGTCCGGGCGCTCTGCGCCAGCCGTTCCAGGCCCACCAGCGACATGGCGGAGAGCAGCGGGACGCGGCGGAGCAGTCGACGTCCTCGGCCTGGCTGCTCGCCAGCCCGTCGAGGCGTCGCAGCCACGGCCAGGCGACCAGCGGGCTGAGGGCGAGCACCGCACCGGTGAGCACCATCGCCCAGCCCAGGCCGAGCGCGGCGACCAGCGGGGTGCGGCGAGGGAGCCGAGGGCGACGACGGCGGCGCCGAGCGCGTTAAGGCGCCCCACGCCCGTCCGGCCAGGTGGTCGGGGACCAGCCGGTTGAC
The DNA here is from genome assembly GCA_963773125.1 of uncultured Gammaproteobacteria bacterium. Taxonomy (GTDB): domain Bacteria; phylum Tectomicrobia; class Entotheonellia; order Entotheonellales; family Entotheonellaceae; genus CAVZBC01. The sequence goes on from CAVZBC010000104.1 coordinate 11,832, forward strand.
CAGGGTGTAGCGGGAGACGTCAAGCAGCGCGTTGCCGAAGCCGAGGACGGCCAGCGCGCCCGCGGCCAGCCCGGCGGACGGCCAGACCCCGATGGCGACGACCGGGAGAGCCCACAGGGCGATGCCGAGCGCGATCCAACGGCTCCCCGCCGCGGCCCCAGGCCCGTCGCGGCGACGGCACCGACCAGCCCGCCGCGGTCTATCGCGATGAACAGGCGGCCCGCCAGCGCCTCCTGCTCCCCGCCCGACGACGGAGGCGGCGACCAGCACCACGAACACGTTGAGGAGCCCTGCATCGTGGTCTGGCCCAGGAACAGCGTGATGGCGAGCCGCAGGCCGGGTCGGGCCAGCACCCGGAAGCCCTGCAGGGGGCCAGCCAGGCGGCGCGCGTCGAGCCGGCGGGCTGCGTACGGGGACGAACGGCGTACGGATCGCCGTCGCCACCACCGCCGCGGCGCCCAGCAGGACCGCGAGCACGCCGAGCACGCCGGCGGGCCGACTACGCCGAGCAGCGCGGCGCACAGCCCCGGGCCGACGACGGCGCCGAGGGCCTCGATGGTGGCGAAGGCGGCGTTGGCGGAGATGAGGCCGGCAGCAGACGCCGACGAAAAAAAAAAAAAAAAAAAAAAAAACGTTGTATTGCTGAGGATGGGTGGTGACCATGTCGTAGAACAGCTCACGTTCCGTGTTCCGGACAACCACGCGCTGGTGCGCCTCTGCCAGCGCCACGGGGTAGCCATCGCCCTTTTGTGCCTGGTCATACGCCACAGCGTGTACCAGATCGAGCAGCGCTGGCGTTGTTGCCACCCATTGTGGAATTTCAATGCGGGCAATTTCTGCACCCACATGCAAGTAGAAGAACCCGATACGATGCATGCCATAGGCCGTGAAGCACGCGATCCGCTGTCAAAGACTGGCGTCCGTTCTCCTGGCTTGAGTAGGTGTTCAAACAGGCTCCGATCGCTCAACCCTTCGATCTCTGCACACGGCAGTTTGGGAGCGTCTTGTAGGGGCAGTGGTCGCAGTTCGGCGCTGTTTCAGGGCAGAGGCCAACGCGTAAGGCATTCAACACATCGCGGCTGCGTGGTCGGCTGATGTAGCCAGCCACCGGGATACTCTTGCACACGGCTGTTTCCAGGCAGGCGAGATAGCTGGCCAAATCGGTTGCCGAGCAACCTTGGGTGGTTCGCCTTCGAGCTGCCAGAGAATCAGACTCCCGTCAACAGTGCACAGGTGCAATGACCGCTCTGGTGCGCGACGCCTGCCTGCTGCAGCAGACTCTGGAATTCCATGATAGTCCGGCGCATTCCCAACACCTCACCTGCCACCTGGACTTGCTGTCCCCCGTACGTCGTATAGAGATCGTCTTCGCGGTAAAACAGTGTCGGCGTGCTCGAGAATTCCGCCCGTTCTCCGGTGCCGTAATGCAGCACCACCGTGGCAATGTTGAGGAGAAACGCCGGAGTGACTTCTATGATGACTCGGGGCAATTTGTGACCCATCAGCAGCAACGACGGTGAGGGTCGTGGCGAAGGGGCAACAGCATAGGTCGTTCCAAAATGCTTCGTAGATACCGGCCAACAACCAGGAGGTCTTACTCATCGTCAGCTTGTCAGTAAAGGCGGCCAGTCGGGTTTATTCCAGGTGCAGCTGTCGCAGTGCCAGCTCGAGACGCTTGCGGAGATCCTTAGCGAGCAATTGCCCATCGATGGCCATGTGGGAAATTTGTTGACTGACTTGGCTTAGGTCGAGCATAGCGCTCCCTTATTCCCAGTGGAAGCGGGTGGCTAACTCTTCCAGACTGCGTGGTTTCCGACGCCGCCAGGCGGCGGGACATACTGACCACTGGCAGGGGACGGTTCACCTTCTACCCTCATACAGCTGGATAGACGCCGGGGGTAGCGCCGTTAGGCGGACTTCGATGCGCGGATTGGGGTGATTCGACCCGTTTGACTGAGATGGATGTCTACTACCAGGTTGTCGTTCGTTGCCAACGCTTCGCAGAGCGCGTCCTGAGCGATTTCAGTCACCATCGAGATCGCGCCGTAGTGCTGTCGCAAAGTAGAAGATGATGGTTAAGGACAGATAGTGCCGTTGAAAAACTGCCGCTACTGCAGCGGTGTCCTCAGCGCGTGCGCCTGCCAGTTCTCCACTTTTTCGGCTACCAGCAGTTTATAGTCTCGGCCTGCCCGCGACAATACTCGACGTCCGTTTACCGTGGCATACTGATGGTTAATGCTAGGGGGAGCGGGAGTACGAAGGCAAGTTCTTGCGTTGATGATGGCTGGTCCATGCCGTAATCCTGGTTCTGTTTAGCTGGGACGTATTCGGGAGCAGCAGCGGTGTCAAACGATTACACTCCCGTGCAGGGATGTTACTCCGGCTCAGCGAGCGCTGATCCTGCATCAGCAGTGTGACAGTCAATAGTGACTGGCTGGCGCAGTATGGCACTTAATTCTTTTTTAACGAGAGCGCGATACTCTGGCTCTTCGAGAGCAATACGCTGAACGAATACAGGCAAAAAAAAAAAAAAAAACGAACTACGGCGCCGTATTGCTCGAAGAGCCAGAGTATCGCGCTCTGGTTGAAAAAGAATTAAGTGCCATACTGCGCCAGCCAGTCACTATTGACTGTCACACTGCTGATGCAGGATCGGGGCCGCGTCGCTGAGCCGGAGTAACATCCCTGCGCCAAGGAGGTGTAATCGTTTGACACCGCTGCTGCTCCCGAATACGTCCCGGCTCAACAGGAACCAGGATTACGGCATGGACCAGCCATCACCGACGCAAGAACTTGCCTTGATACTCCCGCTCCCGCCAAGCATTAACCATCAGTATGCCACTGTACACGGACGTCGAGTATTGTCGCGGGCAGGTCGAGATTTTAAACTGCTGGTAGCCGAAAAAGTGCAGGACTGGCTTGATGGGCACGAGGACGCCGCGGCGGTTGTGGCAGTGTTTCAGCGGCACTATCTGTCTTTAACCATCATCTTTTACTTTGCGACGGCGTTACGGCGCGATCTCGATGGCGGCTTGAAAATCGCTCAGGATGCGCTCTGCGAGGCGTTGGCAACGAATGACAACCTTGTGGTAGAGATCCGTCTGAGTAAACGGGTCGATCGACACAATCCGCGCATTGAAGTGCTCCTAACGGCGCTACCACTCGCGTCTATCCAGCTGTATGAGGGTGAAGGAGAACCGTCCCCCCTGCCAGTAGTCGCCGAACCGCGGCGGAAACGCCGGCGGCGGAAAGCCCGCAGTCTGGCAGAGTTAGCAACCCGTTTTCACTGGGAGTAAGGGAGCACTATGCTCGACCTGGCCCACGTCAGTCAACAAATTTTCCGCATGGCCGTCGATGGGCAGTTGCTCGCTGCAGATCTGCGCAAACGCCTCGAGCTGGCACTCCGGCAGCTCCACCTGGAATCAACCCGACTGGCCACTTTTACTGACAAGCTGGCACTGAGTAAGACCTCCTGGTTGCTGGCCGGCATCCACGAAGCGCTGGAACAGACCTATGCTGTGCCCAGCCGTCCACCGACCGTCACTGTCGTGGCTGCTGATGGGTCACAGATTGCCCCGAGCCATCATGAAGTCATTCCAGCGTTTCTCCTCAACATTGCCACGGTGGTGCTGCATTATGGCACCGGAGAACGGGCGGAATTTTCGAGCACGCCGACACTGTTTTACCGCGAAGACGATCTCTATACGACATACGGGGGACAGCAAGTCCAGGTGGCGGGCGAGGTACTGGGAATGCGCCGGACTATCATGGAATTCCAGAGTCTGCTGCAGCAGGCCAGCGTCGCGCACCAGAGCGGTCATCGCACCTGTGCACTGTCTGACGGGAGTCTGATTCTCTGGCAGCTCGAAGGCAAACCACCCGATTATCAGCAACCGATTTTGGCCAACTATCTCGCCTGCCTGGAAACGGCCCGTGTGCAAGGTATCCCGGTGGCTGGCTACATCAGCCGACCACGCAGTCGCGATGTGTTGAATGCCTTACGCGTTGGGCTCTGCCCTGAAACAGCGCCGAACTGCGACCACTGCCCCTACAAGACGCTCCCCAAACTGCCGTGCGCAGAGATCGAAGGGTTGAGCGATCGGAGCCTGTTCGAACACCTACTCAAGCCAGGAGAACGGACGCCAGTCTTTGACAGCGGATCGCGTATTCTCACGGCCTATGGCATGCATCGTATCGGGTTCTTCTACTTGCACGTGGGCGCAGAAATTGCTCGCATTGAAATCCCACAATGGGTGGCAACAACGCCAACGCTGCTCGATCTGGTACACGCTGTGGCGTATGACCAGGCACAAAAGGGCGATGGCTACCCAGTGGCGCTGGCAGAGGCGCACCAGCACGTGGTTGTCCGGAACACGGAACGTGAGCTGTTCTACGACATGGTGACCACCATGCTTATGCAGCGCGGCATACGTGCTACCCTGTCCCCAAAGAACCTCCGTAAGCGAAGGATGACCGTGTAGCCATGCAAGATACAGAAGTAGGCGAGGTGATTGGCAGCAGCAACACGGAACTTATTGCCGAAAGTACCTTCCTGCACAACTCGCCGCCGTTTGGCAGTTTTATCAAAGTGCAAGGGCGCGAAACCATCTATGGGGTGGTCTTCAACGCCTATACGCACAGTCTGGAGCCAAATCGCCTGGCCATTGCCTACCATCGCTCGGAGCAAGAACTCCGGGATGAGCAACCACAGATTTTTGAGCTGCTCAAAACCAAATTTGAAGCGGTCATCATCGGCTACGAAACCGAGGGCGCTATCCGACAGTACCTGCCACCACAGCCACCACGGTTGCACAGCTTTGTGCATATCTGTCAGCCTATGGAAGTGCGTCGGTTGACGTCGCATTTCTGGTTCTTTCGCTTTCTCATGAGCGTCGAAAAAGCCCCGCGGGACGAGTTGATCGCAGCTACCATCCGCTCTGCATACGCGGTGCGTCAAGGTGAACGTTCTTTCCTCGTGCAAGCTGGGAAAGAACTCGTCAAACTTATCGGGGATGATTACGAGATGCTCTCGACCATCCTCCAACGGATTCAACACTGAGTACAGCGCACTGCACAGGCATAATCATCCCTCTCCTGCCGACAGGGAGACAAGCAACAATGGGTACGGGTGATGCCACGCTCTCGCCTCGTGGGAGCACGTCCGCTTTGGGTCAACAGGGGCTCTTCCCTGGGCCGGGGAAGAGGTGACCATAGTCTTGTACATGGGGGCAAGGCATGATGCATACAGGCAGACGACGGGTCGGGGTGGTCGTGAGTGGATCGCTCATTGGTGGGCTGGAAATGAAGCTCGACGAATGGTACTCGGTCGAAGACATCCGGGCTGGGAAATTCGTGGTCATCGAGGGAGAAAAAAGCCGCTTCTTCTGTATGGTCACTGACGTACGTCTGGACGCGACGAATCAGCAGGTACTCGCCGACCCTCCTGACGAGGAAGAGGACCTCATGCGGCAAGTGTTACACGGCACGGCAACGTATGGCACGGTCTGCTTACGCCCGCTGTTGATGACCGAAAAGGAAGGCACCGAGAGCGCTGAGAGCGATGAACCGCATCTGGTAAAGACCATTCCGGTGCACTTTTCGGTGGTCTGCGAAGCCGAGGAAGAGGATGTCAACCGCATCTTTGGCAGTGAGGAATTTGGCCCACGGTATTTCCACATCGGGCGCCCATTGGACATGGAAACACCCATCTGTATGGACCTGGAAGGTTTTATCGAGCGTAGTAATGGCATTTTCGGGAAAACCGGTACGGGCAAAACGTTTCTGACCCGTCTGGTCCTCGCTGGCTTGATCCATAAAAACCGCGCCGTCAACTTGATCTTTGACATGCATAGCGAATACGGCTGGCAGGCCACCCAGGAGACTGGTGGTGGCCGCGGCAGCTTTGTCAAAGGCTTGAAGCAGCTGTTTGGCAGCAAAGTGGCAATTTTTACCCTCGATCCCGACTCTGCCCGCCGACGCGGCGTCCAGAGCGATTTCGTCGTGAAAATCCCCTACAATCAGATTCAGGTGGAAGATATTGCCTCGCTGGCTGATGAGCTCAACTTGCACCCGACGGCCATTGAGTCCGCCTACCTCGTGGTGAGCAAATTCGGCCGCGACTGGCTCTCCTCCCTGATTCGTCAGGATCCCACCAACATCAAGGATTTTGCCGATCATGTCGGGGCGCATCCCGAGTCCATCTCCGCCTTGCACCGTAAACTCAAACGGCTGGAAAACTTCGATTTTCTCCAGGAACGCGTGGTGGAAGACGCGGTCTTCAAGATCATGGAGTTTCTCGACAAGGGGACCAACATCGTTCTGGAGTTCGGACAGCAAAGCAGCTTTCTCTGCTACATGCTGGTGGCCAATATCTTGACACGGCGCATCCATGATCTCTACGTCAGAAAAACAGAGCAGTATCTGGCCAGCGGTCGTCCCGCAGGAGAAACCCAAGCAGTTGATCATCACCATCGAAGAGGCGCACAAATTCCTCAATCCGATGGCCGCACGACAAACCATCTTTGGCACTATTGCTCGCGAAATGCGTAAATATTTCGTGTCGTTACTCATTGTCGATCAGCGGCCCTCGAGTATTGACGACGAAGTGATGTCCCAGGTAGGCACGCGGATCACGTCGCTGTTGAGCGACGAGAAGGATATTGCTGCCGTGCTCACCGGTGTGAGCAATGCCAGCTGGCTGCGCAGTGTGCTCGCCAGTCTGGATTCCAAGCAACAGGCGCTTCTCATGGGGCATGCCGTGCCCATGCCGGTGGTGATTCGCACCCGAGATTACGATAGCGTCTTCTACGCTGCCCTGGGGCACGTGGAGGGCGAAGAACTGGCGCAGAAAGCCCGTTCAAACATCGCCGATCTGTTTGGAGAACGTTAAAATGGCATATGCACGTGCGTTGCCATTGTCATGTGGAGTGATTCAGGATGCCATTACGGCTCTTACATCTCGCTGACATCCACTTTGGGATGGAAAACTACGGCCGTCTCGATGCGGCCACTGGTCTGAACCGCCGGTTGCTGGATTTTTCCCGCTCCACCCATCTGGCCATCGATTACGCCCTGGAGCACGGTGTACACCTGGCCATCTTCGCCGGTGATATCTACAAACACCGGGACCCCGATCCCTCCTGGCAGCGCGAATTTGCCTCTTGCGTGCGGCGCCTCACCGAGGCCACGATTCCGGTGGTGATTCTCGTCGGCAATCACGACTTGCCCAATACGATTGGCAAAGCCCACGCCGTGGAAATTTTCGACACCCTTGGCCTGCCAGGCGTGACGGTCATCAGCAAACCTGCCTTGCATATCCTGGAGACGGCCGCTGGCCAGGTACAGGTGGCTGGCATGCCCTATATCACACGCAGCTTTCTGCTCTCCCGTGATGAGTACAAAGACAAGCCTCTCGATGAAGTCAATCGCCTGCTGGTGGAAAAAGGCGAGGAGACCCTGCGCTGGCTCGCCGATCAGGTCGATACCCGTGTGCCCGCCATTCTCACGGTACACGGCAGCGTCACCAATGCCATCCTGAGCTCAGAGCAGAGCATTATGATGGTCGGGCATGATCCCATTATCCCGCTGAGCGCCTTGACCAATCCTGTATGGGATTACGTCGCCCTGGGGCATATTCATCGCCATCAGGATCTGCACCAGGGACAACAACCACCGGTGGTGTATGCCGGCAGCATTGAACGCATTGACTTCGGAGAGGAGCGTGAAGACAAAGGCTTTGTCTGGGTACAGGTCGAGAAAGGTCACACCACGTACGACTTCATTCCCGTACCAGCGCGGCGCTTCGTCACCATCCGCCTCGATGCCCGTACCGGCGACCTGCTACAGCTCCTCGATCAAGCGCTGGTGCACCAGGAGGTTACCGATGCGGTGGTGCGGGTGGTGATTACCGTACCGGAAGAGCACGCTGATGTCGTCGACGACCGTCTACTCCGCCAGCGCTTGCAGGACGCGTACCTCATTGCCGGTATTACCAAAGAGGAAGTGAAGGCATCTGTACGCACGCGTGATGCCAGTCTGACAGAGACACTCGGTCCTCTCCAGGCGCTGGAACGCTACCTCCTGTCCCACCCGGAGTACGCCGACCGTCAACAGGCTCTCCTCGAGCGGGCGCAGCGTTTGTTGCACGAACTGCAGGAGGAACTCTCGGTATGATCCCCCTGCGCCTCCGCCTGCATAACTTTATGAGCTATGGCGAAGATGTGCCGCCCCTCGACTTCTCCCAGATCACCACGGCGTGCATGACGGGCGACAATGGGCATGGCAAATCGACCCTGCTCGATGCCATTACCTGGGCTGTGTGGGGACAGACACGGGCGAAAAACATCGACGATGTCGTGCGCCTTGGACAGATCGATGCCGAAGTCGAATTCGAGTTCGACCTGGAAAACCAACGCTATCGCGTCATACGCAAGCGCAGCCTGCGCACCAGAGCCGGCCAATCATCCCTGGAACTGCAGGGGTTCGATACCGCGGCCAATCGCTACCAGGCGATTAGCGGCAACAGTATTCGCGACACAGAAGCCAAAATCGTCCAGCTGTTGCACATGAATTACGACACCTTTATCAATTCGGTGTTCATTCTGCAAGGCCGCGCCGATGAATTCACCACCCGCCGACCCACTGAACGCAAACGTATCCTGGCCGAGATCCTCGGCTTGTCGATCTTTGACGAGCTCGAAGTGCGGGCCAGAGCGAGTCGTAACGAGCTGGATCAAGACGTCAAAGCGCGTACCCTGCGCCTGGACGAACTCCAGCGGGAGGTGGCCCAAAAAGAGGCACACGCCGCCACAGTCCAGCGGCATCAGGATACCCTGACGCACCTGCAGACCGAGCTTCATACTGCCCAGGAGCACCTCGACCAGCTGCGACAACGGCACAATGCGCTGGAACTGCAGAACCAGCGAGCCACTGAGGTCGCCCGGCGTGTGCAGCAGTTACGTCATGAACTCCTTGAGATCGAGCAGCAGCTCGTGACGCATCGCCACCGTCTGACCGATTACGAGGCCGTAATACAGCAGGAACACACTATCATTGCCGGCTATCAGGAACTCCAACGCCTGCAAGTCGAGGAACGCGCCGCCAGCGCTCGGGCAGAGGAGTATGCAACGCTGCAACAGCGCCTCAATGCCCTGCAACACACCATTGCCACAGCCCAACACCGACTGGAACTTGAGCAGCAAAGCGTCAATCAACACCGGCGCGACATCGACGCTAAGATCCAGAGTTGCGACACGATTTTGCACGAGGCGGCCCGTATTACCAAGGCCTACACCGAACTCCAGGACACACGGCAACGTGAAGTACACCTGGCCCAGACGCTGCAGCGACGCTATACGCTCGAGCAGGAAAAAAATCACCTCGAGCGCCAGATTCAACAAAAGTGTCGTGTCCTTGAACTTGAACGGCATTCCCTGTTAGAGCGCCGGAAAGAGTGGGAACATAAACAGGCCGCACTGCCAAATTGGCAGCGCCAGATGGATGATCTCCGCCGCCGACTCGATACCATTGCACAGCAATCACAACGGCTCGAGCAGGTACGACACGAAGGCGTCTCCCTCAGAGTGCAGCTGGAAGAGCGTATTCCGCAATCCATCGACACCCTGCAGAAGGAAAAGCATGAACACCAGGAAAAACATACTTTGCTGGGCAACGCTGCGGCGCAGTGTCCCTTGTGCGAAAATGCCCTGACGGATACCGAGCGACGACGCGTAATGCACAAGGTCACGCAAGAGATCACCACACGCGACGCCCGTATGCAGGAACTCCAGCACGAACAGCAACAACTCCAGACGCGTCGCCTGGCTTTGCGTACAGAGTATAAGCAACTCGAACAGCAGGTCGAACAGCGTCAAGGGCTCGAAACCCAGATCGCCACAATTCAGGCGAATATTAACGAGGCGGCAAAAGCCCGCGATCAGTTGGCCGCGACCCTCCCAGAACTCCAAGATTTGGAGACCCGACTGAGCGCTGGAACATACGCCACCACAGAACTTTCTCGCCTGCAGCAGCTCACCGCAGAACTCACCAGTTTACTCTATGATCCCCAGGAACACGACGCGGTGAAACGGTCGCTTACCGAGCTGTCACCAGCCGAAGTAGAGCACTCCCATCTGCGCCAGGCAGAAATCGAGGTCGTGACCTTACGTGAACAGCAACAACGCCTGGCCCAGCAGGCAGCTCTGTTCGAGCACACCCTGCAGAGCAAGCAATTCGCCGTGACAGAGCAACAGGAACTGCTCACCGTACAAGAAACCATGCGCCATCTCGACTTCCATCCTACGGCACTCGCCACACTGCGGCAACAACTGCAGGGGCTACAGCATTTCGAGCGGCAACATGTGGAACTTGCAACCGCCCGCAAACACCTGCACGACGAGCGCACGGTGTTGCAGGGGCTGGAAGCCAAAAAACAGCGCTATACTCAGGATGTCACCACGCTGGAGCTGGAGCAGAACCAGTTGGCCAGCGCTGTCCAGTCCCTGGAAGAGCTCCGTGCTGGGGTGGCGGAAGCAGAAGCACGGCTACGGCGGCTGCGCGACGGCGAGGGAGAGGCTCGTTTGGCCCTTGGCCGGGCCCAGTCCCACTACGAGCACTGCCTGCAGCGCGAAGCCGAGTGGCATGAAGGGCAGAAGCAGCGTGAAAAGCTCATTGGAGAGCGCGCCTTATATAGTGATCTGGTGCAGATGTTCGGCAAGAATGGCATCCAGGCCATTATCATCGAGAACGCTATTCCTGAACTCGAAGAAGAAGCGAACCTGATCCTCTCCCGCGTGACTGATAATGCCATGCACCTGACACTTGAAACCCAGCGCGACACGCGCAGTGGCAATGTTGCCGAAACGCTCGACATTAAGATCAGCGACACCCTCGGCACCCGCAATTACGAAATGTTCTCTGGCGGTGAGGCCTTTCGCATCAACTTTGCCCTGCGTATTGCGCTCTCCAAAATGCTGGCCCGGCGCGCCGGCGCACGCCTACGGACGTTAGTGATCGACGAGGGGTTTGGCACCCAGGACAGCCAGGGGCTTGAACGCCTGGTGGAAGTTATCAAAGCGATCCAACACGACTTCGCCAAAATTGTCGTCATCACGCACTTACGCGAACTCAAAAACGCCTTTGACACCCACATCGAGGTCAAGAAAGATCCCGTACGAGGCTCGTGGTATCAGGTGCTGTAGCTATGATGTCGCTAGAGCAATTCATCACTTTCATCACACGCCTCACCACCGCCCCGCCCACTGGCTACACCGTACATTCCCACCTCACCCTGCCAGCGCACACGTCTGCCACCGTAGCGCTTCCTGCGTCATACCCTGCCTGGCTCCTGACCCAGCTCCACACCCAGGGGATCACACGGCTCGCTACCTACCAAGCGGACGCCCTCCAGCACTGGCAACAAGGACAGCACCTGTGCGTGTCGGCTCCTAGCGGCGGCGGGCGCGGGCTGGTGCGTCTCTTAGCACTGTATACCGCCTTGAGTACTGGGCCAGAGGGGCATGCCTTGCTGCTCTTTCCGCACCAGAGCCGCGAACACGCCCAGCTGGTCAAACTCACGGCCTGGAACGACACGCTGCCCCCTGCACTACCGCCTGTCAGCAGCGATTTATGACGGGAATACGCCACCGACGCAGCGTCGGACTCTCCGACAGTCCCCCCCGCGTGTACTGCTGACGACACCTGAGATGCTCCACGCTGGTATTCTGGCGTACCATTCCGGCTGGCGGGCGTTCTTCCAAAATCTGCGCGCCGTAGTACTTGTAGATGCCCATCTCTGCGCCGGCGCCCTGGGGGCGCATATGACGCACCTCCTGGCCCGTGTGCAGCGCCTCAGTCAGCCACTATGGGTCGCAACCGCAGTATCTCATGACTACAGCTCCCGTGGCGAACCTCCCTGAGGTGGCACGCCTCCTTCTCGGACACCCCTGCGCTGTGGTACTGGTGAGTCGTTGGTCTCGCTCCCCGCAAAGCCGTCTTCTCGTCAAAGCATTTTATAATGCGCGTAACGTCCAGGGCGATATGACCACCGTCTTGCGTAATCTCTTTACCGATCTGCAGGCAATCCATGCTCCTCCTCTCGTCCTCGCGCCACCCGGGACATTCTGGGACGCTCCTCTGCGCGCCCTGGAGGCCGAGGGTGCGGTGACGATATGCCAGAAACCCGTATCACGTGAGGCTATCAACGTGCTGCACACCACCTGTCTGCAGGGCGTATATGGCGCCCTGGTGCTGCCCCACGATACTCCCACTGCCACCATACGCCCAATAGGCATGCGCAGCGTTGTCTTTCTCGGCTTGCCGTCCTCGCTTACTCTTTTGCATGACTACCTGTCTCTGTTCGCCAGTACCCAGCCGCACAGTCTCAGCCTCCTGCTGCTGACCGATACCACGCCACTCGAGCGCTATGTGCTACGCTATCCGGCTGTGTATCAGACGCATTGGTCGCAAGCACCTGGCTTACACCCGTCCAACCCACAGGTGGCGCAGCAACATCTGCTATGCGCTGCCGCAGAACTGGCGCTGCAAGCCGGGGAACACTATGTCAAACAGCCGGGCATGGCACAGCTCATCGAGCAGCTCGCTGCGGCCCAGGCCCTGGTACGCCGTACAGCCTCGGGTGATTGGATCACTACACGACGTCAGGTGCATAGACGGGTGCGTCTGCGTGCCTATGAGACCGCCTTTTGCCGTGGTGCATCAGCTCGATGGACAACTGCTGACCCGTGTCCGACCCGGCCAGGCGTTCCGAGACTACTTTGAAGGCGCCAGCTTCACCCACGACCAGCAGCCGTTCCACGTGGAACAGGTGTTGACCGATCGCCGCCGCATCCTCGTACGCTCTCAGCGCATCAGGTCGGCGACACGTGGCATCATCACCACACACATTGCCGAGCGACGCCTCGAGGCCTCGCTCAGCACAGAAACATTCCGTCTCTCAACTGGCGGACTCTCCATAATCGACACGCTGCATGCCTACGAGCGCCTCGATCCACAGACATACCGCCGCACCAGTGTGCACGGACTCCCGGCGCACCGTCGTCAATTGCATACACAGGGGACCTGGCTTGACTTCCTCATGCCTGCCGCATCCTTGCATGTCTCTGCTCAGACAGCCGTCCATACGTTTACACATGCTATCCTGGCAGGATTACCCCTCCTCTGGCTCGACGACGACATGCCAAACGCCAGCGTGCTCCTGGACAGTGAGAACTCTGAGAACGTTCCAGGAGTTGTGGTGTTTGATGAGTCTGCAGGTGGGAATGGTGTCAGTGCCTTTCTATATCATACACACACACCGATATTGCGCCTCGGACTACAAATACTGTTACAGTGTGACTGCGATCATGGTTGCTCCCGGTGTATCATGGGGTTCACTTGTGGCGTGTGTGCGCAAGAGGTACCGTTAGACCGTCAAGCAGGCATTGCCCTTCTCCAGCGCCTCCTCGGTGAGGTGGCACCAACACTGGAACAGGTGAGACTCCCCGACGTCACCGTAGCGGCACGGTTGCAGGAGGGTCATAGGCTACGGCATGTCTATCTGTGTCTGACGACACAAAAAAGTGCTGATGAGGTTGGGGGCTGGCAGCACAAGCATCTGCTCGGACTCGGCGTCGCCATGACATATGACACACAGGATGGACTGTATCGGGTGTACACCGCTGAAACCGTCGAAGATCTGCTGGCGAGTTTACGCCTGGCGGACTTAGTCATCGGCTTCAATCTGCGTGACTTTGACTACCAGGTCCTGCAACCCTATACTACTGCGTCACTGGCAGCGCTACCAACGCTGGCTCTGCTTGATGCGGTGCAGGAGGAGCTGGGATACCGGCTGAGTTTCACCCATCTCCTCCAGGAGACGCTAGGAATCAACAGGCCTGACGAGAGTTTGCAAACGCTGCAGTGGTTTCGCCAAGGGGATAGAAACCGCATTGTACAATACTGTCGCCGGGACATTACACATCTGCGTGCCCTGGTACGCCATGGCGCGCACACTGGGCACGTCTGGTACCGTGATCGCACCGACGCTCGCCAGGCGGTCGCCGTAAACTGGCAATTTGCACAACACGATGGATAACCAACAGTTCAGTGTCATCTTCAGAGAAATCGCCAGCCTGCTGGAATTACAACGCGATGACCCTTTTCGGATTCGCGCCTACCGGCGGGCGGCACAGACCTTTGAACACTTAGGGGAAAGTCTGCGGAGTATTGCGCAGCGTGATGCGCTCGAGGAAATACCCGGTGTCGGCAAAACCCTGGCCAGGGAAATTCGCGAATTCCTGGCGGAGGGACGTCTGCGCTATCACGAAAACCTTAAATCAACCGTACCGGAAGGTCTGTTGCCCTTCCTCCACCTGCCAAGCCTGTCTACCGAACACGTCCGCATCCTGTGGCGACAATGCGACATCACCTCGATGAAACAACTCCTCCAGGCCTTCCGGGAAGAACGCCTACCGTTCGATTCCTCTACGCTCATCGCCCTGGGCAAGGATTTGGACGCCTGGCACCGGCAGCAAAACCGTCTGTTGCTCGGAGTTGCCCTACCACGCGCCGAGATTTTAATCGACAATCTCGCCCGCCTATCGACGGTAGAGCGTATTAGCATTGCCGGGAGTATACGTCGCGGCGTTGCCGCCGTAGGGGACATCAATATTGTCATGGCTACAGCGGATCCGCCAGGCCTCCTCCATACCTGCAATCAGCAACCCGAAGTGCGCCAGGTGGTGGAGACAGGACCAAGCACGACGGTTGTTGTCACCTCAGAGGGTCTTCGCCTGTCAATCAGCGCCGTGCTGCCCCAGCAATTTGCCAGTGCGCTGCTCTACCGTACCGGCTCCGCAGGGCATGTAGCAGCGCTGCAACGCGTGGCACAAAATCGTAGCCTGCGTTTCAACGAGCACGGCTTGACGCGTCTCGAAGGCGGTTTTCCAGTGCCCGTCAAGGAAGAAGAGGACATCTACCGGGCCATCGGGTTCCCCTACATTCCACCAGAGCTGCGGGAAGACAACGGAGAAATCGACCTGGTTGAGGCAGGACGGGGTCTCCCCCATCTCGTGTCGCAGGACGACGTGCTGGGTGATCTCCACGTGCACAGCGACTGGGGAAACGGCGCCCACAGCCTCGAAGATATCGTCCAGGCCGGGCAGCGGATGGGCTACCGATATCTAGCAATTTGCGACTATACGTACTCGTCGGAGACGGGTCGAGGCCTCACCAGCGCACAGCTGGAACAACAGATCGCCACGATCAGGCAGCTGAATGCCACACTACCGGAGACATTCCGTCTCCTGGCGGGCGCAGAAGTAGAAATCTCTGCCGGATGGCAATCTCGATATCGATGAAGGTATACTGCACGAGCTCGATATTGTCATTGCTGCCATCCACACTGGCTTGAAGGAACCGCGCCAGAAAATCACCAGACGCCTGTGCAGGGCGATGGAGCACCCATTGGTGAACATTCTGGCACACCCTACAGGGCGCATGTTGGGTCGCCAGGAGATGCCGAGCATCGATATTGACGCGCTGATCGAGACCGCCATCGACACGCAGACCTGTCTGGAAATCAATACACATGTCATGCGTCTTGACCTCCCGGATCGCTACGTACGGCAGGCGCGTGATGTCGGGATCACCTTGTCGCTGGGCTCCGATGCCCACACCATCCAGGAAATGCGTACCATGCGACTTGGGGTACTCACCGCACGCCGCGGCTGGGTGGAAGCAGGGCAGCTGTTGAATGCCCTACCATACCGTAGGTTATTGCAACGCTTGAAAGGGCGTGACGTGTCGCATGTGCCCTGAGAACCGTGCATTTTTTCTAGGAACCAGTGGCTGGGCTCACCGTGACTGGATTGGCAAGCTGTATCCGCACGACATGGCCCCTGCAGAGTATCTTGCTGCCTACGCTGAGCACTTTACGACGGTCGAGATCGAGCACACATTCTTCGAGATGCCAACCAAGGAGATCGTCCAATCGTGGTATCGCCGCACCCCAGAGGGATTCATCTTTTGTCCCTGCGCACCGCGGCAGATTACCCATGTCCAACGACTCCGCAACACCCAGGAACCGTTGCAAGCGTTTGTCGAGGTCATCGGCGGGCTGA
Source organism: uncultured Gammaproteobacteria bacterium (assembly GCA_963773125.1). Lineage (GTDB taxonomy): Bacteria > Tectomicrobia > Entotheonellia > Entotheonellales > Entotheonellaceae > CAVZBC01. Next base: position 27,950 of record CAVZBC010000104.1, read on the forward strand.
GGGAAAAATTAGGTCCTATCCTGCTGCAGCTCCCTGACGACTTTCGACGTCAGGAGTACAGCGCCTTAGAAGGTTTCCTGCAGACATTGCCCCAGGAGCAACGCTTCGCGATAGAATTTCACCACGGCAGCTGGTTGAAAGACCCGACGTTTCAGCTCCTCGAAGCGTATCAGGTCGCCTGGGTGATCGTCGACGCCCCCTTTTTACCGCGCCTGCCACGGGTCACCGCCAACTTTAGCTATGTCCGCTGGCATGGACGCCCAGGTAGCGGCCAGCAGAGCAAGCGCCAGCTCGACCCCATGGCGGTCTTCCAACCATGGGTGCCAATCTTACGCGACTTAGCACGCCAGGTGCCATATATCTATGGGCATGTCCGTAACAGTTTCTCAGGCTATGCGCCGCGTGATTGCCACATACTGCAAGGACTGCTGGGAGAAGAGTAGGACTCGGCACGGAAAGACGCCCCGCCAGAGCAGCGCTCACAGATCACGGCGACCCTCAAGCGAACGGCTGAGGGTGATTTCGTCGGCATATTCGAGATGACCACCAACCGGCAAACCATGTGCTAGGCGCGTCAAGCGCACACCACGGGGTTTGAGGAGCTTCGCCAGATAGAGGACAGTGGCTTCTCCTTCCATGTTCGGGTTCGTGGCACAGATAATCTCACGCACCCCGCCCTGGTCGACACGCCCCATCAACGCCTCGACCTTTCAGCTGCTCGGGACCAATGCCATCAAGCGGCGAGAGGGCGCCCATGAGCACCTGATAGAGTCCCTTGTAGACCCCGGTGCGCTCGATGAGGAAGACATCGCTGGGATCCTCGACCACACAGATGACGCTCCGATCACGTGACGGGTCGGTACAGATGTGACAGGGATCGGTTTCAGTAATACCACTGCACTGCGAGCAAAAGATAATCTTCTCTTTCACCTCGAGCAGCGCCTGGGCTAACTTCTCAGCGCGCACTTTGGGGGTGCGTAAAATAAAAAACGCCAACCGCTGTGCCGTCTTCTCACCAATACCAGGTAGACGGCACAGCTCCTCGACTAGACTATTGAGAGCACGAGGCCTATACATAGTGAAAAACTCTGCGGCTCAGAAAAGGCCAGGTATCTTCATACCGCCAGTGAGTTTGGCCATCTCCTCGCTCATCATCTCTTGGGCTTTGCGGAGGGCTTCATTGACCCCGGCAACAATGAGGTCTTCCAGCATCTCAACATCATCGGGATCAACCACTTGCGGTTCAACTTTCACACGTAACACTTCACTCTTGCCGTTCACCGTTACGGTCACCATTCCCCCACCAACAGACGCTTCAACTGTCCGCTGCGCCAATTCTTCCTGCAGCTTCAGCATGCGCTGCTGCATCTGCTGGGCCTGTTTCACCAGGTTCCCCATTCCTCCCTTCACGGTGTTCTCCTCACATTATAAGCTTACCATCAAAAATATCGAGGACCGCCTGAATAGTCTCTCGCTTCTGACGCTGCTGCTCCTCTATGGCGAACGCATTGGTACTCGGTCCGACCGTCGAGCCACGCCCCCCATGGTCGCTACTGGGAGCCCCGTCGAGCGTAGTGATCTTTACCTGTAACGGCCGGCCCAGAACAGCCTGGATCGCCTCGCGCACCACGCTCACGTGTTCAGGGTCCAGTAATGTCTCGCGACAGAAACTATCTTGCTTTGCAAAGCCAATGACCAACTCCTTCTCAGTCTGGGACAGGACATGACCAGGTTGCAAAAAAGCCGCAATGGAAGGACGTCGCTCCGCCACATACTCTTGTAATGCCTGCCAAAAATCTGCTGGGGCAGACGGCGTAGCCGCAGGCGACAGCTCTGGAGTAGCAGCAGCAGTCTCAAACCCTGAAGGCTGGGGCAAGGCAGTGCTCGTGCTCGCCTGCAGGTTCCCAGACACGACAGGGCGTGGCAAACTCTGTGGCGCAGCGCTGGGTGCACTCGCTCCAAGACTGTGCAGCCGATCGAGGAGCGTCTGCAATGGCTGGACGCGACCGATACACGCCATTCGTACTAAGGCCATTTCCAACACCAAGAACGGGTTAGTAGCATAGCGCAGAGAATTCTCAGCGGCCGAGAGCACGTGGAAAAAGCCATAGAGATCTTCCACAGACGCCATATCAGCCACAGGACGGAGGGCAGCGATGTCCGTCTCGGACAGCGGCATAAGTTCGTGTGGATTCTGAGTCGTTTTCAGGACCACGAGGTGACGGAGCCCTTCGAGCAAGGCTCTGATGATGCTGACCGCCTCTTGTCCTTCCGACTGCAATTGGTCTACAAGACGTAGGACAGTCTCAACGTCCTGCTGCAACAGCGCCTGCAGACACTGTGCCAGTCGTTCGCTGGCCATAGTGCCAAGCAGTTGACTGACGTCATCATCACGCACCTCCGTGCCGCAATAGGCCACCACCTGATCCAGGAGACTCTGGGCATCGCGCAGACTCCCTTCCGCAGCCTTGGCAACACGCAGCAGACTCGTGCGCGACACGGTAAGCCCTTCGTTATGGACAATGTGTTCCAGCTGCTCAACGATGCCGTTCAGCGACACACGCTTGAACTCAAACCGCTGACAGCGTGAGAGAATCGTATAGGGAATTTTCTCGATCTCAGTGGTGGCGAAGATGAACACGACGTGCGGCGGCGGTTCCTCCAGGGTCTTAAGGAGCGCGTTAAACGCCTCCTTGGTGAGCATGTGCACTTCGTCAATGATGTAGACTTTATACCGTCCCCGGGACGGCAGGTACCGCAAACGCTCACGGAGGTCGCGAATTTCATCAATGCCACGGTTGGAAGCACCATCGATTTCCACAATGTCCAACGAGGCACCCTGGATAATCTCCAGGCAAGAGGAACACGTATTGCACGGCTCGGTCGTTGGCCCGCGCTCGCAGTTCAGCGCCTTGGCCAGGACACGTGCCATGGTGGTTTTTCCGACCCCGCGCGTGCCAGCAAACAGGTACGCATGCGCCACACGACCGAGCGCAATGGCATTTTTGAGAGTACGGGTAACATGCTGCTGTTCGACAATATCATCGAACGTTTGCGGGCGCCATTTTCGCGCTGTGACCTGATACACCACACCTCTCTCCTGCACGCCAAGTGCTGCGCACGGCTAATAGGTGTCCGTTTTCCTGTCCTGGTGCTCTGGTATGGCACTGGGCAGTATGGACACTTGGTGCTGTGAAACTGTACTAAGGGACACGTCAGCATGTACAGTGATCGTGCACCCAGGTTCGACCTGTGCGGGTAGAGCTTCGCACTCTGTATCCGGCTCAGACCAGGCACTCCTGCGGCACCCGGAGACAACTGCTTACGGCTGCTTCCTTCCGGATCTGACCGGGTTCACAACGTTCCGTCGCACAGGACCCAATCTTCAACGCCTTCCCCAGAGGGAACACTCTGCCGAACGAAGCCTCAACGCTGGGAATTCCGTCCCGCTATAGCGGATTGCGGGTTACAGGGCACCGCTACCTCCCCACCTAGCACGATCACCACCAGCGGAGAGGGTGGGATTCGAACCCACGGGACGCTTTTGGCGCCCACGCGCTCTCCAGGCGCGCCGATTCGACCGCTCTCGCACCTCTCCCTATGACCCGGGGGAGGACGGAGAGAGAGGGATTCGAACCCCCGGTGCCACAAGGGCACAGTTGATTTCGAATCAACCGCCTTCGACCACTCGGCCATCTCTCCGTCGCACTATACCCCCTCGTGTCGGGCCGTCTGCCGCAGCTCCCGGAAAAACCCGGAGAGCAAGGCGCTCGCTTCCCTTTCACATACACCAGCAATGATCGGAAACGTATGATTCAACCGTCCCGTGCCCAGGATGTCAAATTGCGATCCGCAGGCTCCAGCCTTGGGATCGCGACAGCCAAACACCAGACGCTCGATGCGACTCAACACCGCCGCACCTATGCACATAATACAGGGTTCAAGAGTGACGTACAAGGTCGCCGCAGTAAGCCGCCAACTATCGAGGTGCCGGGCGGCATGGCGTAGGGCCAGGATCTCGGCGTGCGCCGTCGGATCGGCCAACGCCTCGCGCTGATTGCGACCGCGTCCGACGACCGTGCCATGCACCACCACTACTGCACCCACTGGTACATCCGCAGTGTGGAGCGCCAACTGCGCTTCGCACAATGCTTCACACATGCATTGTTCATGAGTCAGTAGGGCGTCAGACATCGTTACTCAACCGCAACGTGAGAACCTTGCAGCATATAAGCAGACACCACAAGAAAAACACAAGGGCATCATGGTAGTGATGCCCTTGCAGAGGAGCGCGCCGAGGAGGAGTTGAACCCCCAGCCTACAGATCCGTAGTCTGTCGCTCTATCCAGTTGAGCTATCGGCGCTGCGAAACTCTCACGTTACAGCGGAGAGGGAGGGATTCGAACCCTCGTAGCAGTTATTAGCCGCTAAACCGCTTAGCAGGCGGTTGCCTTCAGCCACTCGGCCACCTCTCCGTGGCAGTATGGGCTGCTGAGCGAATGCGAACAGCACTTCTAACGGAGAGAGAGGGATTCGAACCCCCGGTACTTGCGTACAGCGGTTTTCAAGACCGCCCCCTTCGACCGCTCGGGCATCTCTCCAGTGCTGGAATCATCATATATATGTAGATGGTATTGAATCGGTCACGCCTCGTCAACTCTTTAATTGCTTACTCGCCTAGCTCTTCTTCGTCATCAGATAGGAAAGCCGTTTCATCGTCATCGAGCAGGTCTTGCTCAGGGATATCCGCGGCCAGACGGCCATTGTCCTCTTCGACACGCGCCACCCCGACGAGCCGTTGATCAGCGGTCAAGTTGATCAATCGTACCCCCTGGGTATTGCGGCCAATACGCGAAATGTCCATGACCCGCAGGCGGACGAGGTTCCCCTGATTGCTCAGTACCATGATGTCGTCTTCGTCAAAGACCTGTCGGATGCCAACAACGACCCCTGTCTTAGGAGTCAAACGGAGATTGATCAGCCCTTTCCCACCTCGGCTCTGCACGCGGTATTCTGTGGCACTGGTGCGTTTGCCATAACCGCCTTCTGAGACGGTAAGAATCGTCGAGCCTTCACTCAAGACCTCCATGCCGATGACTTCATCGTCCTCTTCGAGCCGGATGCCAATGACTCCCCGGGCCGTCCGACCTATAGACCGAACATCGGTTTCCTTGAAGCGGATGGAGATCCCCTGGCGTGTTGCCAGAAAAATATCCTGATCACCCCGCGTCACACCAACGCGGATGAGTTCATCGCCATCATCGAGTGTCAGAGCGATGATGCCGGTCTGGCGCGGGTTACTATACGCCGTCAATTCGGTCTTTTTGACAATGCCCTTCTTGGTCGCCATGATCAAAAAGCGATCCACCTCGAAGCGCCGAATCGGAATAACCGTCGAGATGTACTCTCCAGGTTGGAGCTGCAACAGATTCACTGCAGCCTTGCCCCGCGCCGCCCGGCCAGCCTGCGGTATCTCATACACCTTGAGCCAGTGGACCTTACCGATGTTGGTAAAGAAGAGGAGATAGTCATGTGTCGACGCCACGAAGAGTTGCTCGACAAAATCCTCCTCACGGGTCTGCATGGCGATCTTGCCTTTGCCCCCCCGACGCTGGCTCTGGTAGAGACTGGTGGGCTGACGTTTGAGGTAACCGGCATGACTCTTGGTCACCACCATGTCTTCCTCAGCGATGAGATCCTCGACATTGATTTCCTCCTCTGCCTCGATGATCTCGGTACGCCGCACGTCACCGTACTTGTCGCGAATCTCTAACAGTTCCGCTTTGATAATACCGCGTATACGCTCCTCACTGGCCAGGATGGCTTCAAACTCCCGAATGGTGTCTTGTACCTCGGCGTGCTCCTGCATGATCTTGTCACGCTCAAGGCCGGTCAGGCGCTGCAGACGCATATCGAGAATCGCCTGGGCCTGTACTTCAGACAGCGCAAAGCGCCGCATCAATTCCTGGCGTGCCTCCGTAGGTGCTGCCGCGGCACGGATAAGCTGAATTACCTCATCAAGATGATCCAGGGCAATCATCAGGCCAGCCAGAATATGTTCACGTTCACGGGCACGCTCGAGATCGTACGTGGTGCGTCGAATCACCACCTCACGGCGATGCTGCAGATAATAGCTGAGCATTTCCTGCAGACTGAGCACGCGTGGCTGATTATCTACCAGAGCCAGCATGATGACGCCGAACGTCGATTGCAACTGCGTATTGGCATAGAGCTGGTTGATGACCACCTGTGACACAGCGTCACGCTTGAGCTCCACGACAATGCGCATGCCTTGCCGATCGGATTCATCGCGCAGATCCGCAATACCTTCGATCTTCTTGTTGCGCACCATGTCGGCGATTCTTTCTAGCAGCTTGGTCTTGTTCAGCTGGTAAGGAATCTCCGAAATAATAATGCTCTCGCGATCCGCACGCTGCGAGGCCTCCACGACACACCGCGCACGCATCTGCAGGAAGCCACGTCCGGTGCGGTAGGCCTCGATAATCCCCTGCCGGCCATGGATAAATCCAGCGGTCGGAAAATCCGGCCCCGGCATACATTCCATGAGCTCCTCAAGCGTACTATCGGGCTGGTCCAACAACAGCACCAGTGCCTCAATGACTTCCGAGAGGTTATGCGGCGGAATATTCGTGGCCATACCGACGGCAATGCCGGATGAGCCATTCACCAGTAAGTTGGGGATGGCCGAAGGCAACACCGTCGGCTCGTCGCGTGTACCGTCGTAGTTGGGAACGTAATCGACCGTATTCTTGTTCATGTCGCGCAGCATTTCCTCGCCCAGCCGGGTCATACGCGCTTCGGTATAGCGCATGGCCGCTGGCGGATCACCGTCGACGGAGCCGAAATTGCCCTGGCCATCGACCAGGGGATAGCGCAGGGAAAAATCTTGCGCCATGCGTACTAACGACGGATAGACGACCCCTTCGCCATGGGGATGGTAGTTGCCACTCACGTCACCAGCGATCTTGGCACACTTGCGGTAGGGCCGTGACCCGGTCAGATTCAAATCGCGCATGGTCGTCAAAATCCGCCGATGCACGGGTTTCAGGCCGTCGCGCACATCGGGCAGGGCTCGACTGATAATGACCGACATGGCGTAGTCCATGAAGGACGTCCGCAACTCATCACTAATGTTGACTGGAACACGATTTTCCTGGATAGCCATGGGAACCTCTGCCATTAAATGTCAAGATTTACGACTTCCTTGGCATGCTTCTCGATGAAGGCCTTGCGCGGATCGACCTGGTCACCCATCAGGGTCGTGAAGATGTAGTCCGCTTCCACGGCATCCTCAATGGTCACTTGCAGGAGTGTCCGTCGTTCTGGATCCATGGTGGTGTCCCAGAGCTGCGTCGGATTCATCTCGCCGAGCCCTTTGTAGCGCTGAATATTCAGGTCTTTCTTGCCAATAGTGCTCACTGTCTGCAGGAGTTCGTCAAAACTCCCAGTGACCACTTCAGCCTCGCCATTCTGGAGGGTATACGGTGGTGCACCAAGGGTATCCAATTGTCGAGACAGGGCGCGGAGATCCTGGAAATCCTGCGACACCAACAGCGTATGATCAATCATGGTGGTCAAGACCGTACCGTTGTCGCGGGTGACCACGACGAGGCGATAACAGTTGTGTTCCTCATCCCATTCCACCTGCGCTGCCTGTATGACATCATCACCATACTGCCGCCGCAGGGCCTCCTGCAGCTCGTGCAGCAGTTGGCTGGCTGGCGCTTCGTCCCGCAACAGCGGCAGCGCCAAACTGCCGTGCAGCACCATGTAGCGCAGGACACGCGCATCCTGGCGCCGGCGCTCGAGTCGGCCTAAGAGCCGTTCAAAGGTCTGCAGACGCCGAACCAGCGTCGCAAAGCGGCTGCCGCTAAGGTCCACCGCCTGGTCAGCGGTGAGCAGCCGCAATTTCTCTGTCGCCTGCTGCAGGATGAAGTCGTCAAAAGCCACCTGATTCTTCAGGTACATCTCCACCTGGCCGCGCTTGACCTTATAGAGTGGCGGTTGCGCGATATACAAATACCCCCGCTCGATAACCGCTCGCATGTGCCGGAAGAAGAACGTTAACAACAAGGTACGGATATGCGAACCATCGACGTCGGCATCGGTCATGATAATGATTTTGTGGTAGCGCACCTTCTCCACATCGAAATCTTCCCACCCGATGCTCGTACCCAATGCCGTGATCAGCGTTTGAATCTCCTGGCTGCTTAACATTTTGTCGAAGCGGGCTTTCTCGACGTTGAGAATCTTGCCCCGCAGCGGCAGGATGGCCTGGAAATTGCGATCACGGCCCTGTTTGGCTGAGCCACCTGCAGAATCGCCCTCGACGAGGTACAACTCCGACTGCGCTGGATCACGCTCGGAGCAATCCGCCAGTTTTCCTGGCAGGGCAAGACTCTCCAGGAGACCCTTGCGCCGCGTGAGATCCCGGGCTTTGCGGGCCGCCTCCCGGGCCCGGGCCGCGGTAATGGCCTTCTCTACGATCTTGCGGGCCACACTGGGATTTTCTTCCACGAAGATCCCTAGCTGCTCATTGACGATCGCTTCCACGATGCCTTTGACCTCGCTATTGCCCAGCTTGGCCTTGGTTTGTCCCTCAAACTGTGGCTCGGGCACTTGGACACTAATGACCCCGGTCAGGCCTTCGCGGACATCATCCCCAGAGAGGTTCTCCTTCACATTCTTGAGGGCACCGCTGTCATTGACATACGCATTAATCGTTCTGGTGAGGGCGCTTTTCAGACCAATGAGATGCGTCCCCCCTTCAACCGTGTTAATAGTGTTGACAAACGAAAAGATGGTCTCGTTATAGCCGTCGTTATACTGCAATGCCACTTCCAGGCGGATATCATCGCGTTCACCACTGATGTAGATGGGCTCGGGATGTAGCACTGCTTTATTCTGGTTCAAATAGGTGACAAACGACTCAATACCGCCTTCATAGTGGAACTCGTGGGATCGGCCATCGCGTTCGTCCTCAATGTCGATGCGCAAGCCGCGATTCAGGAAGGCTAACTCCCGCAGCCGGGCTGAGAGCGTGTCGAAGTTATACTCGGTCGTCTCAGTAAAAATTTCCGCATCCGGCTTGAAAGTGACCGTGGTGCCAACGCGCTTCGTGGTGCCGATACGCTGCAGGGGGGCTTCTGGGACACCGCGACGATAGCGTTGCGTGAACACACCACCATCACGACAGACCTCAAGTTCAAGCCATTCTGAGAGGGCGTTGACCACCGAGACGCCCACACCATGTAGTCCGCCAGACACCTTATAGCTCATCTTGTCGAACTTGCCACCGGCATGCAGCTTGGTCATGACTACTTCTGCTGCCGATACATGCTCGGTAGGATGCATATCAACGGGGACACCGCGGCCATTGTCTACCACTGTGACGCTGTTATCGCTATGGATGGACACCTGGATATGGGTACAGTACCCAGCGATGGCCTCATCCACACTATTGTCAACCACCTCATAGACGAGGTGGTGTAATCCTTGCGGGCCGGTACCGCCGATGTACATCGCTGGCCGTTTGCGCACGGCTTCGAGGCCTTGAAGAACGCGAATATTGCGAGAATCGTATGTACTCATACTTTCCTTCTTTGCTCGCCTCCTGCACTAGCGAGGATTATGAGGAGTATTACCGCCTGGCGCCCCACTCCAGAGTTCGGCCCGGCCATTGACCTGGCGTACCCGGAGCGGCGTGAGCGGACTGAGATCACGGTATAGCGGTCGCTCCTCCACATCGGTAATAAAGACTTGAAACGCATGGGTTTTCAAGAAATCAAAGATGACCATGCGATTACGTTCATCGAGTTCAGACACGACGTCATCGAGCAACACGATCGGGCGATGGCCTCGCTGCTGGTGGATATTCATGGCCAGGGCCGCCACGAGTAAAAACGCCGCCAGACGTTGTTCCCCCTGGGACGCATAGCCACGGGATTCCCGGTCCTGATAGCGGATCAGAAAGTCATCACGCTGCGGTCCAAACAGCGTCTGTCCCAGCGCTTCCTCGGCGCGTCGGAGTCGTACTGACTCGGCCAGGAAACGCTCCCGCAGGCACACATCTCCCTCGTGGAAAGCCAGGGCTCGGGTACGTTCCTCTGCTGCGCACTTGGCCAGTGCTGCAGGCTGGTATTCGACGACCAGGGAGCCAAGATCCTCTCCAAGCTCCTGGATGAGCTCTGCCAGCGTGCTGTTGAGGCGGGCAACATGCTCCACGCGGTGACGTGTCACCGCCAGGGCCGCTTCTATGAAACGCTCTGTCCACACCGTGAGCGCCGCCGATGCCCCGGACGCCCCAGTGCGCACGAGCGCATTACGCTGTTTCAAGGCCCGCTGTAAATCCTGCATGACGCGTCCGGACTCAGGCTGCAAGGATAAAATACCCCGATCGATAAGCTGCCGTCTCCCGGCCGGTCCTCCCTTAATGACCTGCATGGTCCCTGGGTGGAATGCCACCGCCGCCACATGCTCCATGAACTTCCGCAGGTCCCGAGTTTCTTTGCCGTTCAGGAATAAACGGCGCTCTCTAGAGGACAGCTTGATCATAAGTTCGCTCTGGTGCTGCAGGCCCCGATCAGTGACAACCGCAGCGATGACACAGGATGTGGTTCCCCACCCCTGCAGCTCTTCACGGTGCGTGGTGCGGAAGGACATCTGATTCGCCAGATAATACAGCGCCTCGAGAAGATTCGTCTTGCCACTTCCATTGGCGCCAGTGATATAGGCTCCCCCGGGGGCGAACTCCACTGTGATCTCGCCATAGTTGCGAAACTGACGTAATGTCAAGCGCTCTACCAGCATCGTGACTCCTGCGTCCAAGGATACCTGTGGGCCAAGAGACACCTCAAACCCGCATGGGCATGATCACATAAAAATATTGATCGTGCTCTGCTGGACGTAAAATTCCCGGACTCAGCGGATCGTTGAGCTCCAGATGGACCTGCTCGCTCGTCATCACTGCCAGCGCTTCCAGCATGTAACGCGCATTAAATCCCATGACCATGGGCTCGCCCGTATACTCTGCAGGAATTTGCTCCGTGGCTTCGCCCATTTCTGGGGTATTCGACCGTAGCGTCATACTGTGAGACTCGAACTCAATCTTTACCGGCTTGGTCTTTTCGTTCGACAGCAGTGACACACGCCGGAGAGCCCGGAGCAGACGCTCGTGCTCAACCGTCGCACGGCGTGAGAACTCCTTGGGAATGACGCCCTCGTAGTCCGGGAATTGGCCCTCAATGAGACGGGTGATGAGGACTGAGCGTCCCTTGCGAAATACCAGATGATTTTCCAGTGCTGCCAGGGCAATCTCTTGCTCGTCACTGTCGGCAGCAAAACGCCCTACCTCTTCTAATGCTTTGCGGGGCACGATGAAACGGAGCGATTTGCCGAGGGAGAGCGCACTGTTGGCATAGGCTAAGCGATGCCCATCCGTCGCCACCATGGTAAGCCGCTCGCTCTCACTCACCATGAGCACACCACTCAGGGTATAGCGGGTTTCATCGTGTGAGGTGGCAAAGATCGTCTGGCGGATCATCTCTTCGAATAGGTCACCATCAAGAGAGGAGAAATCCACGTCGTCAATGCGCGGCAAAGAGGGATACTCCTCGGCCGGCAAACATGGCACTCGGAACGATGCTGAGCCAGCCGTAATATGGACCCAACCATGATTGGCGACCACCAGATGCACGGCGACCCCGGCGGGAAGTTCGCGCAGAATGTCATACGTTTTGCGAGCTGGCAGAGTGATTGTACCAGGTTTGTTCACTGTTGCCTCAAGGGTTCCTTTGTAGCCTAATTCCAGGTCAGTAGCATGGATGACTACCTCATCCGTCTGGGCTACCAGAAGGAAATGAGACAGAATGGGCAGCGTATTGCGCCGTTCAACAATCCCCTGTATCTTCTGCAATCCTCGGACAAGAATGTCCTGACTGGTCGTCAGCTCCATATTTGCTTACTCCTATTGAGATAGAAAAGATAGTAATAAGAGCAATGTCAGTGGATATGTGGGAAAACCACATAACAGTTTGAGAGCATTCTCTTCTTTCTGTGGAAAAGTTTTCCACTGTGGAAAACTTGTTTTCCACAACAACCCGTTATGCGCAGACTGTGAAAAACAGTTATCAACTTTTCCACAGCTATCTCCCGAGTGTCTGGCGCAGTTGCCAGAGCAGACGAGCTACTTGCTCGTCGTCTTCCTCCAAGCGAGCGATCTTCCCACAGGCATGGAGAACCGTCGTATGATCCTTGCCGCCGAAATGGCGCCCAATTTCTGGCAAGGAGCTCTCCGTCAGCTCGCGACAGAGAAACATTGCCACCTGTCGCGGGAACGCAATGGCGCGGGTACGCCGAGGCGACTTGAGTTCACTCGCTTTGAGACCAAAATGTGCGGCAACGACCTGTTGGATGCGTGGCATAGTCAGGGTGCAGCTCCGCTCGGCAACAATCTGTTGCAAGGTTGTCTCAGCCAATTCCATACTCATGTCCTGGCCACTCAGCGAAGCCGCCGCGCTCATCCGGGTAAGGCAGCTCTCCAGATCACGCACGTTGGAGGTGATATGCGCCGCCACGTGTAAGGCGACGCGTGGGGGGAGCGGCAGCTTCTGCTCCTCTGCCTTCCGAGACAGGATGGCGATGCGTGTCTCCAGGTCCGGTGCTTGCATATCGGCAATCAGACCACAGAGCAGACGTGAGCGCAGGCGCTCCTGCAAAGGCGTGATCTCCAGTGGAGGTCTATCGCTGGTGAGGACAATCTGTTTTCCCGCCTCATAAAGGGCATTGAAAGTATGAAAGAATTCTTCTTGCGAGCGAGTTTTGCCCGCCAGAAAGTGCACATCATCCATTAACAGCACATCAACGTGTCGATAGCACGTCCGGAATGTCTCCATATGGCCGTGTTGTATGGCGTGAATCAGCTGCCGCGAAAACTCCTCGGCAGGGAGATACAGCACCTGCTGTGCCGGGTCATGCTGCTGCATGAAGTGGCCAATGGCATGCAGCAGATGTGTCTTACCCATGCCGCTTCCTCCGTAGAGGAACAGCGGATTGTAAGCCCTGGTAGGGAGTGTGGCGACAGCGAGTGCAGCCGCATGTGCAAACTGACTCGCAGACCCGACGACAAAATTTGCAAATGTATAATTCATTGCACTATGAGGGGCTATGCGCTACGTCAAGCCAGTTATAAGATGTACTGCTTTCAGGCTCTCCGAGAGATACAACCCAGAAGTGTCGCCGAGGTAACGAGCATTGCCCGGCCGCCAGACCGGCAGGTATAATTTGCGCCTGAAGCATCTGCGCTCCAGGGCGTTTTTTGACGTTTGACAGCACGCTTAATTGTAGCAAAATGAGGGACTTTGAGCAACCTATTTCTCGCCTGAAGCCTGCCCTGACATGGCTGCAATACCTCTGGCGTCTGGCCAGAGCCATCCCTTGACATCGACGAGGAGAGATGATACTGTCATCTGCTCCAAACAGAACGTTCCCCGGTTACAACTCATGAAGGATATTAGGCTTTATGAAACGAACCTACCAACCCAAGCGGTTGCGAAGGTTGCGTAAGCATGGGTTCCTTACGCGCATGGCGACACGCCATGGGCGTCAGGTACTAAAACGGCGACGCATGAAGGGGCGCCGGCGTTTGACGGTTGGGCCAAGTCGTAATGACTGAGCAATAGGCAACGGGTGTGTATGGGTGATCAGCGTCTGCGACCTTCAGAACGCCTGCGTCACCCGCATGAGTTCCAGCACGTCTTCCGTCATGGTAAGAAGCTCGTAACGCCGACCTTCATCCTCCACCTCCTTCCCACGTCTGCTTCCTGTTCGCGACTCGGCATGGCAGTCTCAAAACGCGTCGGGAAAGCTGTGGTCCGTAATCGTGTGAAGCGGTTGATACGTGAACTCTTTCGGCAGCATAAGGGCATGTTCCAGCCCACCTGCGACGTGGTTTTTGTTGCACGGCACCGTGCTGCTGAGGCATCATTAGAGGAATTTACTCGACAGTTCCTCTCCCTACTACGCCGTTGCCAGTTCCCACGGGACACCGCCATTGTGGACAAGGAAAACTGTGCAGGCCTCGCCATCTCTCAGGGTCCTGATGCGTGTGGCAGGAGCGAAAACCAGTGATGATGTGTACGTCAATACTGATTGCACTGATTAGGGGATACCAGTGGCTGTTATCGCCGCTTTTTCCTCCTGCTTGTCGGTTCTACCCTAGCTGCTCCGAATACGCTGTCCAGGCGATACACTATTATGGTCCGGTACGTGGCCTTCTGAGGGCCGCCTGGCGCCTCCTGCGCTGTAATCCGTTGTCACGCGGCGGTGTTGATGACCCCATAGCCGCTGGGAACGACGCTTCATAGGTACCAATGTATGGAAAAACGAGCCATTCTGGCTATCGTGCTATCTCTGCTAGTCGTGGTGGTGTGGTCCCTTGTGTTTGCCCCTGCACCACCACCGCATAGACGTCCCTCCCACGCCTCAGCAAGGACGGGAGACTTCCCCAGAGACACCACGTCCTTCGGGGAGTTCCGCTCCGCAGGGAGTGTCTGAGACTCCAGCGCCCGCACCAGGCGCGTCTTCAGGAGCCGTGCGTGAAACAATCGTTACGGTAGACACCGGTGTGGCACAGCTTGCCCTCTCGAGCCTGGGGGCTGGTGTGAAAGCCGTACAACTGCACGACTATCGCGTCACACTCGATAAGGGTGCCCCACCGATCACGATTGCTCCAGTGCCGGGCTTGTCTGGTATCCCCTTGACGGCTGAATTGCGGCTGGGGCAGCGAGTTACGTCGTTGGAAAACCTCGCTTTTGTGCCTTCGACTCCAGCAGTCGCTCTGTCACAGAAGCAGCCTGAAGGCACGGTGACGTTCCGCGGGCAGATAAGTCCCGGGGTTACTGTGTTGCGGACCTTCCAATTTCACCACAATAGTTACGACTTTACCGTCAGTACGCAGATCGAAGGACTGTCACCTACGGGAGAGGCTTCCTTGGCGCTGTTATGGGGTCCTGGGCTCCTGCAGCAAGCGGAGGAAAACAGTGGCAGACAAGGAGAGACAAAAGCCGAGCCGCGTGGTCTAGTGCGGGGGAAAATTTTTCATGAAGCCCCCGAGAAAGTGGGAGAGACAAAAACCTGGGATGGGGACGTGACCTGGATAGCTCTCGCTGACACTTACTTTGCTGTGGCGCTCATCCCTCAGGAGCCAACAGCAAATGCCGCGCTCGTGCGCCGACTGCGTGAAGACGCCCTGGAGGTCAGTCTCCGCACCCCTCTAGGCGGGGAGCAATTTACGCAGACCGTGCGCGTCTATGTCGGGCCGAAGAAGCAGTATATACTCCAGGCCGTGCATCCCTCACTTGATCGGCTGATCGATCTCGGTTTCTTCTCCCCCCTGGCACGGCCGATGATGCAACTGCTGCTCCTCATTAATGCCGCCGTGCATAACTTTGGTATTACGATCATCCTGGTGACGATTCTCATCAAAATCGTCTTCTGGCCGCTCACCCAAAAGAGTTATACGTCCATGCAGGCGATGCAAAAGTTGCAGCCCAGGATGCAGGAGCTGCAGGTGGTCTACAAGGATGATAAACCGGCGCTGAATCGGGCCATGATGCAGCTCTACCGGGATAATAAAGTCAACCCCATGGGTGGTTGTCTGCCCATGCTCATCCAGATTCCGTTCTTCTTCGCCTTCTACAACGCTTTACTCTATTCCATCGAGCTCCGTCATGCGCCGTTTATTTGCTGGGAAAATAAACTGTTCTGGGTCGGGCGGGGCATTTGCGATCTGTCGGTATACGATCCGTCATACGTCACCCCCCTGCTCATGGGCGTGACCATGTTCCTGCAGCAGAAGATGACGCCAACGGTCGGCGATCCGACCCAGGCCAAGATCATGCAGTTTATGCCGCTGATCTTTCTCTTCTTCTTTCTCAATGCCCCGGCAGGTTTGGTGATCTACTGGCTGATGAATAATGTCCTGAGTATCGTGCAACAGGTCTACGTCAATCGGTCGCGCCGCTTGCAGACCCCAGCGGCAGAGACCGCCGGGTCGGGATCATAGCGGGCATGGAAGCGCTGGATACTATTGCCGCCATTGCCACACCACCAGGCACCGGTGGTATAGGGGTCATCCGCGTCAGCGGACCAGCGGCAGTTGCCATTGCGCACGGCGTCTTTGTCCGCCCCAGCGGGCAACCATTGCCACATATGGAGTCACATCGTCTGTACCATGGCTTCGTGGTCGATGCCGGCGGCGCACGACTGGATGAGGCGCTCTGCTGTGTCATGCGGCAGCCGCACTCATACACGCGCGAGGACGTAGCGGAGATCAGCTGTCACGGTGGGGTCCTGATTACGCAGCAGGTCCTTGATGCCGTGCTAGCACAGGGGGCACGTGTTGCCGAGCCGGGCGAGTTTACCAGGCGGGCCTTTGTCAACGGCCGGCTCGATCTCACCCAGGCGGAGGCGGTTATTGACCTGATCAATGCCCGCACCGTCGCCAGCCATCGTGCCGCGCTGGCGCAGCTGGAAGGAGCCCTGTCTCGTCAGCTACGCGATTGGCGGGAAGGGCTACTGCAGGTCAGTATGTACCTCGAAGCCGGGATTGATTTTCCCGAAGAAGACATTGAGCTGGTATCAGCAGGGGGACTGATCGACCGTCTGGCGCTGCTTGGCAAAGACATGGCACGCCTCATAGCCACGTTTGCGCGGGGGCGGGTGACGCGGGAGGGCCTGGCCGTGGCAATTGTCGGTCGTCCCAACGTTGGCAAGTCCAGTTTGCTCAATGCCTTGATCGGTCGTGACCGGGCTATCGTGTCGCCCCATCCCGGTACGACCCGCGATACTATTGAGGTCGCCTGCGAACTCGACGGCCTCTTGCTCCGTATCATTGATACGGCGGGGATTCGCGCCACGACTGATGCCGTGGAACAGGAAGGGGTGCGGCGTGCCAGAGAGGTGGGCGAACAGGCGGAGTTGCTCATCGTGGTACTTGACGGCAGTGCCGCACTGACGCAAGATGATCATCGCCTCCTGGCTGAGACGGCCCATAAGCCCCGTGTGTTGGTGCGCAACAAATGTGATCTTCCAGACGGCTGGTCATGGCAAGATCTTCCAGAGGAGGCAGCCTCCTCTCCCATCATTGCCATTTCAGCGCTGCACGGTCACGGCCTGCTCGATGTAGAGCGCGCCGTTGTGCAGCAGGTGTTTGGGCAAGAGTCGATGCAGCAGGAGGAAGTGCTCCTCACCCGCGCCCGGCATCACCAGAGCCTGCTGCAGGCCTGGCAGAATGTGCAGGCGGCGGAGCAGGGTCTGCGGCAGCAAGTGCCGGTTGAGTTTGTCGCCTTTGACGTCATGGAGGCACTGCGCTCTATCGGGGAAGTCCTTGGCGAAAGCACCTCCGGAGAGGTGCTCGAGCGCATCTTTCGTAACTTTTGTATTGGCAAGTAGGAGGGAGGTATGACACGAGCTGCAACCACGCCCACCTACGATGTGATCGTCGTTGGTGCTGGTCATGCTGGCTGTGAGGCGGCGCTGGCCGCGGCGCGCATGGGATGCCGCACGGCGGTGTTCACCACCAACCTGGACAGTATTGCCCTGATGCCCTGTAACCCGGCCATTGGTGGCATTGCCAAAGGGCACTTAGTGCGTGAGATCGACGCCCTGGGTGGCGAGATGGCCCGGTGCATCGATGCCACGGGTATCCAGTTCCGCGTGCTGAATAGCAGCAAGGGACCGGCGGTGCGTGGCTACCGCGCTCAGGCGGATAAATTGCATTATCGTCTGCGTATGAAGACCGTGCTGGAAACACAGCCCAATCTTGACATTAAGCAGGCCCTCATCGAGCGACTCCTGGTGGAGGGGGGGCGTGTACGTGGCGTGGTGACCCAGATGGGCGAAGAATACTGTGCCCCGAGCGTGGTGGTGAGTACGGGGACGTTCCTGCGCGGTGTGATCCATATTGGCCTGAAGCAGTTTCCAGCCGGCCGGGCCGGGGAATTTCCCGCCAATGGCTTGTCCGAAGATTACGAACGTCTCGGCTTCCCGCTGGGGCGCTTGAAAACCGGTACCTGCCCACGCTTGAACGCCCGTACGATCAACTTTGAGAGGCTGGAAGTGCAGCCGGGCGATGAACCGCCGCCACCGTTTTCGTTTTCTACTGTCGCTATTGCGCAGTCGCAACTGCCGTGCTATCTGACGTATACCAACGCCCAGACGCATGCCATCATCCAGCAGCATCTCGACCGCTCGCCTCTCTACAGCGGCGTGATTAAGGGCATTGGCCCACGCTACTGTCCGTCGATCGAGGACAAAATCAAACGCTTTCCTGACAAGCTGCGGCACCAGATTTTTCTTGAACCTGAGGGCCGCGAGACCGTGGAGGTCTATCCCAATGGCATCTCCACGAGTTTGCCAGAGGATGTCCAGGTCGCCCTGGTACGTTCGATCCATGGCCTGGAAGAGGCGGAGATTATGCGCCCGGGCTATGCTGTGGAATACGATTTCGTACTGCCCACGGAGCTCAAGCCCACGCTGGAGACCAAACGCGTCGTTGGCCTGTTTCATGCCGGGCAGATCAACGGCACAACGGGCTACGAAGAAGCCGGGGCGCAGGGGCTGATGGCGGGGATCAATGCCGCCCTCCAGGCGCAGGAACGTCAGCCCGTGATCATCAAGCGCTCCGAAGGGTATATCGGTGTGCTCATTGACGATCTGGTGACGCTCGGCACCAGCGAACCGTATCGCATGTTCACCTCGCGCTCCGAATATCGCCTTATTCTGCGGCAGGACAACGCGGATTTGCGCCTGCGTGACAAGGGGTATGCCGTCGGCCTGGTGACGGCAGAGGACTATCGGCAATTCACCGCCAAGCGCCAGCAAATCGAGGCGGAGATTGGCCGACTCTCGGCCAGCCGGGTCTTACCATCAAGCCGGGTGAACGCGCTGTTGCAGGAGTACGGCACGGATGCCCTGACACAGCCAGCCCTGGCGGCTGATCTTCTCAAGCGTCCGCAGCTCACCTATGCCGAGGTGCTACGCCTCCTGGGTGATGCGCCGGCGCTGCCGGCCGCGGTGATCGAACAGGTGGAGATCCACTTGAAATACGAAGGCTATATCCGTCGGCAGTTGGAACAGGTGGCGCGCATGGAGCACATGGAAGACATGCCGCTCCCGGAGCTGGCGGATTACCGGAGCGTTCCCGGCCTGTCCCACGAGATTCGGGAGAAACTCACGCACATTCGCCCCACCTCGCTCGGGCAAGCGGCCCGTATCTCCGGTATCACGCCGGCGGCTGTGGCCATTCTGATGGTGTATTTTCAGAAGCACCGGGCAGTGCGTGGACAGCATGAACCAGCAGTACAGCCGTTACAAAAATCGCCTCAGTCAGCAATGTGAGCAGCGCGGCATGGCGCTCTCAGGCCTGCAGCTTGACCGTCTGACGCAGTATGTCGAGTTGCTGCAGCATTGGCGCCACGCCATGAATCTTACCGGACTGCGCGATGCAGAGCGCATGATCGATGTGCTCGTTGCCGAGTCGCTAGATTTCTTATGGCGTGAAGCCCTACCGCAGGCGGCCCGTGTGCTCGATCTCGGCACGGGCGCTGGTGTGCCAGGCATTCCCCTGGCGATCTGTGCGCCTGACCTTACGGTCACGCTGCTCGATCGCTCGCAGAAAAAAACGACCTTTCTGCGCCATATCGTGCCACAGTTGCAACTGCACAACTGTCACCCTGTGTGCGCCACCGCCGAGGCGTTCACGCAGCATCTTGCTGCCTCACAGCGCTTCGATGCCGTGGTGACGCGTGGTGTCGGGACGGTGGCACATCTCCTCTCCCTGGCTGGACCGTTACTGCGTCCTGGGGGTGCCCTGCTGCTCCGCAAGCCGGTGCAGACGCCCGAGCTGCAGGAGGCGGCAGGCCTCTTGACCTCAGGGGACTGGACAGATCTCCAGACCAGACCGCTGCTGCCCGGGGGAGGCACGGCGTGGGTACTGCTGGTAGCTTACCGAGCTGCGGCTGCAGGAGGGCTGGAAACAGGTGATGGGTTGCAGCTAGAGGAGTGAGACCCTATAATCCGGTCGCAGTATGAGGGAGCGACAGGACATATGGGTAGTATTATTGGCATAGCAAACCAGAAAGGTGGCGTTGGCAAGACCACCACGGCGATCAATCTGGCAGCCTGTTTAGGCGCGGCAGAAAAGCGCACGCTGCTGATAGATCTCGATCCGCAGGGCAACAGTACGAGTGGCATGGGGATCGACCGCACGGTCTGCACGCACAGTGTGTACGATATTCTCGTCGGCACTGTGCCCGTGGCGCAGGCGATCATGCAGGGCGTTGTTGATGGGGTTGACGTCCTGCCAGCCACGCGGGATCTGGTGGGGGCGGAAGTTGAGCTGGTGCGCCTGCCGGAGCGGGAATCACGCTTGCGAGCGGCGCTGCAGCCTGTGGTGGGCACCTATGACTTTCTCATTATTGATTGTCCACCGTCACTCGGGTTACTCACCATCAATGCCCTGGTGGCAGCGCATGCGGTGGTTATGCCGTTGCAGTGTGAGTACTACGCCCTGGAAGGGTTGAGTCAGCTGCTCAAGGTTGTCGCGCTAGTGCGGCAGAAGCTCAATCCCACGCTGGCCATTGAGGGCATCCTGTTGACCATGTACGACAGCCGTACGTTGTTGGCCCGCCGGGTGGCTGAGGAGGCGCGGCGTTATTTTGGCACCATGGTGTTTCACACGGTGATTCCACGCAATGTGCGGCTTGGTGAGGCCCCCAGCTATGGCCAGCCAATTATCCATTATGACATCGGCAGTAGTGGTGCCGAGGCATACTTGCAATTCACTCAGGAACTATTGAGCAATGGTGCGAGAAGCGTTGGGTAGAGGGTTTGAAGCGCTCTTCGCGGGCGCCAATGTGGCTGGCGATGCGGAACTGCTGCGTCTGCCGGTGGTGCAGATTCAGCCGAATCCGTATCAGCCGCGGCAGCATTTCGATGCGCAGCGTTTGCAAGAACTCGCTGATTCCATTCGGCAGCAGGGTCTGGTGCAACCTATCGTGGTGCGTCGGCACGCCGAGGGTTTTCAATTGGTGGCGGGCGAACGCCGCTTGCGGGCAGCCCAGATAGCGGGCTATGAGACGGTGCCGGCGCTCATTAAGAAGGTGAGCGACCAGGAGACACTGGAGTTTGCCCTGCTCGAAAACTTGCAGCGGGAAGATCTCAACCCTATAGAGGAGGCGCGGGCCTATCAGCGCTTGCAAAGCGATTTTCACCTGCGCCAGCAGGACGTGGCACAGCGCGTTGGCAAGGACCGCTCAACCGTGGCCAATGTGCTTGCGCTTGCTGCAACTCCCGGCGGCCTTGCAGGCAGACATCGAAGCCGGCCGCTTGACTATGGGGCATGCGCGGGCTCTGCTGGCGCTCGCGTCGGCGGCGGACCAGCAGCGCCTGCGTGATCTGGTTATTGCCGAGGGGCTGTCGGTGCGTGCGACAGAAGCGCGGGTACGGGCCTGGACGCAGCCAGCGCCAGAGAAACGTCCCAAGGCGGCTCATTTGCTGGCGGTCGAGGATGTCCTGAGGCGCCAGTTTGGCACCAGAGTCGCCATCAAACCTGGTCGTAAGCAGGGCAAGATCGAAATCACCTATCGTGGGGAAGCCGATTTGCAGCGCTTACTGAGCCTGTTACAGGGACCAACGGAGATTTTTCCTGCCGCCACATCGACAGAGGGAAAGTTGACAGGCAGTGACAAAATATGCTAGCGTCACGGTTCCGATGCCAGGTATTTTACACTGTTTGAGGCACTTCCTGCCTTTCCCACCATTCATACGTCGTATAGGCCGACCGGTGTTGCGTTGCGAAAAAAGAGCGTGTGCCATGCCGCTGATGACCGTCGTGGGTATGGGCCACGCAGGGTATCTGACTGAGCCGAACAGGAGGGGAGACCGCCATTGAAGGGCAGAGTCGTGGCGCGGAGATACGCCAAAGCCTTGATTGATCTTGCCGGGCGCGATGCGCGTATTGAGGATATCGGGGCGCAATTGCAGCAGCACCGCGAGCTCCTGCGCAGTACCACAGCGCTGCCGCGCATCCTCGACAATCCGGGTATCAATACCGAGGTCAAGACTGGCATCCTGGGGCAAATCCTGGACCGTACACAACCTGCGCCGTTGGTGCGGAGCTTTCTATTGCTGTTAGTAGAGAACGATCGTTTGCGCCAGTTCGAGCTGATTTGTGAGTATTACGAGCAGATGGCCAATGAGCAGCTACGGCGTGTGGTGGCACAGGTCACCACCGCGGTGGAACTCAACACCTCACAGCGCCAGGCCGTCATGCAGAAGCTCACGCGCATGACGCAGAAAGACGTCATGTTAGAGGCGCATGTTGACCCGGCCATTCTTGGCGGGTTAGTCGTCCGTATTGGTCACGTCATTCTCGATGGCAGTCTGCAGGGCCAGCTTACGCGGCTGCGCCAAGAGCTCATAGGGGGGTGAGGCATCGTGGCAGAGATTACCGCAGCAGAGATTAGTGAGATTATCAAGCGGCAGATTGAAGGCTTTGATCGTGAGGTGGAGCTGTCCGAAACCGGCACCGTGATCAGCGTTGGTGACGGTATCGCCCGTATCTACGGGCTGGAGAAGTGCATGGCCGGCGAGCTCCTGCTGCTTTCCGCACGACATCTATGGCATGGCGCTGAACCTGGAAGAAGACAACGTCGGGGCGGTGCTCCTTGGCGAAGACACCGAGATTAAGGAAGGCGACGAGGTCAAGCGCACCACCCGTATCATGGAAGTGCCGGTAGGTGAAGCCCTCATTGGCCGGGTGGTGAATGCGCTCGGGCAGCCCATCGACGGCAAAGGGCCGATAGACACGAAAGACACGAGCCCCATCGAGCGTATCGCCCCCGGCGTGGTCGATCGTCATCCGGTGAACCAGTCTCTGCAGACTGGCTTGAAGGCGATTGACGCCATGGTACCTATTGGCCGCGGCCAGCGCGAGTTGATCATTGGGGATCGCCAGACCGGTAAGACAGCCGTGGCGCTCGACGCCATTATCAATCAGCGGTCGGCCTGGGAGGAAGAGGCGGTGTGGCGTCCGGGGCATGCCGGCGTGGTATGCATCTACGTCGCCATTGGCCAGAAGCGCTCTACAGTAGCTCAGGTGGTGCGCATACTGGAACAATACGGCGCCATGAAGTATTCCATTGTCGTGGCGGCCACGGCGAGCGATCCAGCGCCGCTGCAGTACGTGGCGCCCTATGCTGGCTGTGCCATGGGTGAATACTTCCGCGATCGTGGTGGCCATGCCCTGTGCATTTACGATGACCTGTCCAAACAGGCGGCCGCCTACCGCCAGCTGTCGCTGTTGTTGCGGCGGCCGCCTGGTCGCGAAGCCTATCCCGGTGACGTGTTCTACCTGCACTCTCGCCTCCTGGAGCGGGCCGCCAAGCTGAGTGAGCAGCATGGGGGTGGCTCACTGACGGCACTGCCGATCATCGAAACGCAGGCTGGTGATGTGTCGGCGTACATTCCCACCAATGTGATCTCGATTACCGATGGCCAGATTTACCTGGAGTCTGACCTGTTCTACTCTGGCGTGCGCCCGGCCATCAACGTTGGGCTCTCCGTCTCCCGCGTCGGTGGGGCGGCACAGATTCGGGCCATGCGACAGGTTGCGGGGCGCTTGCGTCTCGACCTGGCGCAGTATCGGGAAATGGCCGCCTTTGCCCAGTTTGGCAGTGAGCTCGACGCCGCCACACAGGCGCAGCTGGCGCGTGGGCAGCGTATGGTCGAGATCCTCAAGCAGGACCAGTACGAACCCCGTGGTGTGGCGCAACAGGTGATGATTATTTTCGCCGGGGTAAACGGGTTTCTGGACGACCTTCCAGTAGAATCCTGCCGCGACTTTGAGCGGGAGTTTCTGCGGTATATGGAGACACGCTACCCGCAAGTGGCCCGCAGCACTCTGGACGCCAAAGAAATCACCGCCGAGAACCAGGAGACCTTGCGGCGCGCTATCGATGAATTCAAAGCGAACTATACTGTCAAAGGGGAGGCGGCCTAGCCATGCCGAGTCTGCGTGATATCAAACGGCGCATTGCCAGCGTCAAGAATACGCAGCAAATTACCAATGCCATGAAGATGGTGTCAGCGGCCAAATTGCAACGGGCCCAGGACCGCGTCATGGCCGCTCGTCCATACGCCGAACGCATGCAGATCGTGGTGGAGCATTTGCAGGCGCGCGTGCGGTCAACAGCACATCCGTTGCTCACCCCGCGGGCCGAGGGCAAGACTCTCCTGCTTGTCAACACCTCTGATCGCGGCTTGTGTGGTGGCTTTAACGCCACTGTGCAGCGTGCCGCGGCCGAAAAAATCCGTGAGCTTGGCGGCTGGGGAACAGGTGGATATCATCGCGGTGGGCAAGAAGGGGCGGGACTTCCTGACGTTTCGTCAATTTACCCTGCGGGAGACCTATCTCGACATGTTCACACGTCAAGTGGCCTATGCGCAGGCGCAGGAGGTGGCAGAGAAGCTTCTCACCGCCTATGAGCAAGAGGGCTATCGTCAGGTCCTGGTGATCTACAATCGCTTTCGCTCTGCCATGGTGCAGCAAGTCACCATCTTGCGTTTATTGCCGCTGAGCACTGTGGAGGATGTCGAGGCGGAGCCGGAGGAGCCGTTTGATTACCTCTATGAGCCTTCGGCGTCGCACGTGCTCGACCATTTGCTGCGCAAGCAGATCGAGGTGCAGCTGTATCAGGTTTTTCTTGAGTCGTTTGCCGGCGAACACGGGGCGCGCATGACTGCCATGGATTCGGCCACAGAGAACGCCTCGGAGATGATTGCCAGCCTGACGCTGACATACAACCGGGCGCGACAGGCGGCGATCACGAAAGAACTCATCGAGGTGGTCAGTGGTGCCGATGCGCTCACGACCTAGAGTACTGCGTTCTGAGGGAGGGAGCTATGAGCACTGGCAAAATTGTCCAGGTTATCGGGCCAGTGGTAGATGTGGAGTTTCAACCAGGTCAGCTGCCAGCCATTTACAATGCGCTGCAAGATCCGTCGTGACGGTGGGGAGAGCATTACGGTTGAGGTCGCCCAGCACCTCGGTGAATCCACGGTACGGACGGTGTCCATGCAGCCCACCGATGGTCTGGTGCGCGGTGTGACTGTGGAGGATACCGGGCAGCCCATTTCGGTACCCGTTGGCCGTGAGGTATTGGGACGCATCCTGAACGTCGTTGGCGAGCCGGTGGATGGTCTCGGCGCCGTGGCAGCGAAACAACGCTATCCCATTCATCGTCCGGCGCCGTCGCTGGAGCAGCAGGGCACGAGCACCGAAATGCTGGAGACGGGGATCAAGGTCATCGATTTGCTTGAGCCCTATACCAAGGGTGGCAAGACGGGCCTGTTTGGTGGTGCGGGGGTCGGCAAGACCGTTATTATCATGGAGCTCATCCGCAACATCGCCATGGAACACGGCGGCTTCTCGGTGTTTTCAGGGGTGGGCGAGCGCACCCGGGAAGGCAACGACCTGTGGTTGGAAATGAAAGAATCAGGGGTTATCGACAAAGCCGCGCTGATTTATGGCCAGATGACCGAGCCGCCAGGCGCGCGTCTGCGTGTGGGCCTGACGGGTCTGACGGTGGCAGAATACTTCCGTGAGGAAGAAGGCCAGGACGTGTTGCTGTTCATCGACAACATCTTCCGCTTCACCCAGGCCGGTTCAGAAGTATCCGCCTTGCTCGGGCGTATGCCTTCGGCGGTCGGCTACCAGCCGACGCTGGCGACCGAGATGGGTGACTTGCAGGAGCGCATCACCTCGACCACCAAGGGATCGATTACCTCGGTGCAGGCGATTTATGTGCCCGCGGATGACTTGACAGACCCGGCACCGGCAACGGCGTTTGCCCACCTGGATGCGACCACCGTGTTGTCACGGCAGATTGCTGAGCTCGGTATCTATCCCGCCGTGGACCCGCTCGACTCTACCTCGCGCATTCTCGATCCCCGCGTCCTGGGCGATGAGCACTACGAGACGGCGCGTGGCGTGCAGCGTGTTTTGCAGCGCTATAGGGAGTTGCAGGATATCATCGCCATTCTGGGCATGGAAGAACTGTCCGAAGTCGATCGCATCAGTGTGGCGCGGGCGCGCAAGATCCAGCGCTTCTTCTCGCAGCCCTTCCACGTGGCCGAGCAGTTCACCGGCACGCCGGGCAAGTATGTGCCGGTGAAGGAGACGATTGCTGGCTTCAAAGAGCTGCTCTCCGGCAACCTCGATCACATTCCAGAGCAGGCGTTCTACATGGTGGGGAATCTTGCTGAAGTCGAGGAGAAAGCGGACGCCCTGCAGGCGAGGGAGGGCATAGAGGTGCCGCTCGATGTAGAGATTGTGACTCCCCAACGCGTGCTCCTGCGGGAGCAAGTAGACGAGTTAAATGTGCCGGGGGAGCTGGGGTATTTGGGCATTCTCCCCGGGCATACGGCCCTCCTCACCACACTGGGCCAGGGCGAGCTTATGTATCGCCAGGGTGAGCAGCGCCGTTACCTGTCGATTTTCTGGGGCTATATGGAAGTCAACAATGACAAGGTGACCATTCTCGCCGAGGTGGCTGAGCCGTCGGGTGAGATCGATCGCGCCCGCGTCGAAGCGGCCCGAGAGCGCGCTGAGGAACGCTTGCGGCACTTCGAGGATCAGACGATCGATCGTGACCGTGCCCGGGCAGCGTTGGAACGTGCCATGGTACGCCTTGGCGTGTTGAGTAAGGGCCAATAATCTTGCCTGCACCATCTGTTCCTGGGGTCTGGCAGCTCACCCTGGGCCAGGCGACAGATGGCTACCGCTTCTCGCTGGAAGCCTTCCTGCTGGCAGACTTTGTGTCTGCCAGCCATGCCTCCCCCCTCCTCGATCTCGGTACCGGCTGCGGGGTAGTGGCGTTATTGCTGGCACGCCGCTTTCCACACGCTCGGGTGATTGGCATGGAGCTGCAAGCCTCACTTGCTGCCATGGCCCGGCAGAATGTCGTGCACAATGGGGTCGAGGCGCAGGTGGCCATTCTTCAGGCTGATGCCCGCTGTGCTGCAGGGCTCTTTCCCGCCGGCGCGTTTGGTACTGTGGTGTGTAATCCGCCCTATCGCGCGGTGGGGAAGGGCCGACTCAATCCCAACCTGGAAAAGGCCATGGCGCGCCACGAGCTCACCCTGACCCTGGCGCAACTGGTGCAAGCCTGTCAGCATTTACTGACCCGGCGTGGATTGCTCGCCATGGTGTATCATCCTTCCCGTCTGGCCGAATTGTCTGCCAGACTGGAGGCGGCGCATCTCCGACCGCGGCGCCTGCGTCTGGTGCATGCGACACCGCAGGCAGCGGCCTCGATAGTCTTGGTCGAGGCGGTGCAGGGCAGTCGAGGCGCGCTCACGGTGTTACCGCCGCTGTTCGTATATGCGGCCCGTGGCCGCTATACTGCAGAGATGCAGGCGATCTTTGGCGGAGTGCAGCATGGCAGAACCGGGCAGTAGTACCCGAGGGGGAGTGGAGCCTGGCACGCTGTACGTGGTGGCAACACCTATCGGCAATCTCGAGGACATTACCCTGCGCGCCCTGCGTGTGCTGGGTAGTGTCGATATCATCGCTGCAGAAGACACCCGGCATACCCGTAAACTGCTCACCCATCATGGCATTTCCCGACCACTCCTGAGCTTCCATGCGCACAACGAGCAGCGCCAGGTGCCGCGCTTGCTGGCCTTGCTGCAGGAGGGACACAGTATGGCCCTGGTGACCGATGCCGGTACACCGGGTATTGCCGATCCTGGCTACTCTTTGCTGCAGGCCCTGGTGCAGCATGCCATACCAGTTGTCCCCATTCCCGGTCCGACGGCTGCCATGGCGGCGCTTTCCATTGCCGGACTTCCCATGGACCGCTTTGTCTTTGAGGGGTTTTTGCCAGTCAAAGGCGGTCGGCGCCGGCAGCGTCTCGAGGCCTTACGGGAGGAGCCGCGCACGGTCGTCCTGTACGAATCGCCCTACCGCCTCGTGCGCCTGCTGCAAGACATTGTTACCTGCCTCGGCCCTGAACGGCGTGTCGTGGTGACGCGCGAGCTCACCAAATACTTCGAGGAGGTACAGCGGGGCACGGCTGCAGCGCTCCTCGACGTCTTCCAGGAGCGTACGGTACGTGGTGAATGCACGGTGCTCATCGCCGGCCGGCCAGCGTGAGACGAGTTGGAGCAGGGCAGGAGACAGTACGTACGGCTGCACATGGATGCGGAGCGCGGCGGGGGCGTAGATGTCGTGTTCGCTCGCGCCTCTCATGCACGGGCGATATGCGTCATGTGCGCCAGTTCGGGTAGGAGGAGTTTCTCCATGGCCAGACGGACGGCAGCGCTCGATCCAGGCATGGAGACAATCACTGTGCCGCGTGCCACGCCGGCCGTAGCACGGCTCATCATGGCTGCAGCGCCAATTTCTGCATAGCTCAAAAAGCGGAAGAGCTCGCCAAAACCCGTCAGTTCCTTCTCCAGACACGCTTGTACGACCTCGTAAGTGCCATCGCGAGATGACAGCCCCGTGCCACCGCTGAGCAGGATGGCGTCCGTATCCGCTGCCTGGACGAAATGCTGCAGGAGGCGACGGATCTCCTCTGGTTCGTCTTTCACAATAGAGTAGGCACTGACATAGTGTCCGGCGTTCTTAAGGGCCTGTTGCATGAACTGCCCACTCGTGTCGTTGTCTGGCGTGCGGGTATCGCTGACGGTGATGACGGCGCATCGCACGCCGCCATGAGCCTGCTGTCTATGTTCCTGGTGACTCATCGGGGTCTCCATCCACAAAAGGGGGAAATGGGCCAAAGCGCTGTACGCTGCCGTCATTAGGCAGGGTGGCGAGCAGGTCACGGACCCAGGCGCCAGAGGGCAGTTGCAGGTCTGGAGCCAGCTCATGGAGCGGCACGAGCACAAAAAGGCGTTCGTGTAGTGCCGCATGGGGAATGGTCAGGAAGGGGCGAGAGAGTTGTATCGCGTCGTAGAGCAAGAGGTCGATGTCGATGACACGCGGTCCCCAGCGTGCTGCCGGAGTGCGGCCCAGACGTCGTTCGGTGGCTTGCGTGACACTCAAGAGTGACAGCGGTGTCAGCGCAGTATGCACACGTGCGACAGCGTTCAGGAACCAGGCCTGGTTGGTGACGCCGACGGGAGCCGTGTGATAGAGGGACGACACCGCCTGCACGGTAATGGCGGGATGCCGGTGCAGCGTGGCACACGCCTGCGCCAGATGCTGGGCCCGATCGCCGAGGTTCGAGCCGAGTCCTAAGTAGACGACTGCCATATGTCTGGCGTCCGTTCGATCTCCACTGCCACGTAGTCGAGCACGCCCTTGAGCGGCGCGTGTGGCTTGCGCACGCACACGCGTACACTTGCCGGTGTGAAGTGTTGACCGACATGCGTGGCAATGGTTTCGGCCAGGGTTTCAATGAGGGCAAAACACTCTTCTTCGACAAGGCGTTTCACGGCGCGATAGACATGGGCATAGTTGATGGTGCGGTGCAGGTCGTCCTGGAGCGCTGCCGGACGGGTATCGAGGCGCAGCTCGACATCGACTTCAAAACGTTGACCGAGGGCCTGCTCTTCGGGGTTGACGCCGTGGCGGCCGTAGAATTGCATGTTCTGGAGACGAATGATGTCCTGGCCCATTGATCACTTGCCCTTGCCGCGTGCGTGTGGTGTCAGCGTTGCAGTACCAGCGACATGAACTCGCTGCGGGTCGCCTGATTGGTCTTGAAAATCCCGCGCATCGCGGACGTCACGACATTTGACCCGGGCTTTTTCACGCCGCGCATGGTCATGCAGGTGTGCGATGCCTCGACCACCACGGCCACACCGTGGGCGTCGAGGGTTTCCATGAGCAGATCAGCAATCTGCGAGGTCAGCCGTTCTTGCACCTGTGGGCGGCGTGCGAAGGCTTCCACGACGCGCACGATTTTGCTCAGGCCCACGACTTTCCCGCACGGGATGTAGGCCACATGGGCCTTGCCGTGAAACGGCAGGAGATGATGTTCGCACATCGAGTAGAAAGGCACATCCTTGACCAGAACCATTTCGTCGTGCTGCTCGTCGAAGAGGACCGTGAGATGGTCACGGGGATTTTCGTACAGGCCATGGAAAAACTCGGCGTACATCTTGGCCACGCGCTTTGCCGTATCGCGCAGCCCTCACGCTCGGGGTCTTCGCCAATCGCTTCGAGAATCAGGCGCACGCCAACGGCAATTTGTTCCTGGTTGATCACACCAGTTGCGGTCGATCCATTCACTTTCAGCATGGAGCACTCCTGACAGAACGTTGAAGATGCAGAATGCCATAACATACCGCTTTTTCTGTCAGAGATCAAATGTGCGCCATCGGCCGGGGCATGGCCGAGGCATCCCATAGCGGGCGTATTTTAGGAATTGCACCCGCGTGTGTTACAGGCTATAGTATGCTGCGAAATTTTACATCACCTTCCCGCATAACTTCGGTTGGCCTTCTTGCAGGTGGCTGTCCCCGTACGAGTTGGGGCGTGGGATGCAAGTTGAGATTTTCCTTGACATTAAAGGGGCTGCCAGTATAGTGGAAGCTCAGCAAGAGCTGGGTATGGCATGCGGCATGACGTTGCAAGGGGAAGCAGAGCTATGTGTAGACCTCACAATCACCCCTGGCGTGGGCTGTTAACTCGGGCCGTTGGGAGCAACCGGGACGGGTGGCGCACTGCCGCTGGCGTCTTGTTGCTGAGTCTGGTGTTTCTCGGGGTGTTGGCAGAAGTTGCCGGTGCCATCGAGGTGCCTCTGCCCAAAAAGGAGCACATGGTATATGGCGATTTCCCGATGGTTGGCCGGCGGGTGGCCGTCTGGGTCATCGCCCAGTTACATCTCATGTTCGGCGCCTTTGTGGTCGGTGTGCCGCTGTTTATCTTGATCATCGAGATCCTCGGCGCCGCGACCAAAAACCAGCGCTATGACGACCTGGCGCACGAGTTCACCCGTCTGCTCAGTGTGGCGTTCTCCACCACGGCCACCTTTGGTGGCATTCTGGTGTTCTTCCTCATCGGTCTGTATCCCACCTTGATGAACTTTCTGGCGCGCATCTTTTTTCCTTCCATGGTGGTCTATGTCTTCCTGTTCTTTGGGGAAGGCTTTAGCATGTATCTCTACTACTATGGGTGGGAAGCGCTGAAGGGCACCTCACGGCGCTTTGGCACCGTGCTGGGGACGGCCATACTCACCATGCTGGTTGCCTACCCCTTTGTGCTGTTGCTCAGCAATATTCTGCGCGGGCTGTTTGGCGCTGCAGGATCAGCGGCTTTTCCCCTGTCCTATGGGCTCACCGTGCTGCTTTTCCTTGGTTGTCTGGTGCACGGACTGCGCCCTGGACGCACCACGTTTCTGCACAATCAGAAGTGGATGCACATCTGTTTTGGCATTTTGTTGAACTATTTTGGTTTGATCTTGATGATGATTTCCAATTCCTGGGCCACGTTCATGACCTCGCCGGCGGGCGTTGACCTCGATGCCGGGGTGTTCCGCGGCACGACCTGGGACGCCATGAACAACTTCACCTGGATGCCGGTCAACCTGCATCGCTTTATTGCCAACATCGCCTTTGGCGGCTCGATTGTGGCCGCCTATGCGGCATTCCGCTTTCTTGCCTCGCCACGCAATTCTCCCGAACGGGCGCATTATGACTGGATGGGCTACATTGGGAATTTCATTGCCATTATCGGTCTTATCCCGTTGCCGTTTGCCGGCTATTGGTTGGGCCGCGAGATTTATGGCTACGACCAGCAGCTCGGCATCACCATGATGGGGGGGATTTTTTCCTGGCTCTTCATTGTGCAGGCGGTGCTTATTGGGGCGCTTTTCCTGGGGGCCAACTATTACCTCTGGCTCGGTATGGAGCGCATACCCGGCTCCGAGCGCTATCGGGGTTTTACGCCGTTTTTGCTGGGGATTTTGACGGTGTGTTTCCTGGTCTGGTTGACCCCCCACAGTCTCGTGGCGAGTCTGGAAGAGGCGCGTAAGATGGGTGGGGCGCACCATCCTTTGCTAGGGGTGTTCGGCGTCATGTCGGCGAAGAACACGGTCGTGAACATTATGATTCTCACGACGTTCTTGAGCTTCCTGCTGTATCGACGCGGCAATAAGGGTGCACGCGCTGCCGATGGCGCAGCAGAGCACGGCGTCGAAAGTGATGCTCGTGATGGTTGCCGTCGTGGCTATCCTGCTGATGTGGAATTTAGATCAACCACTCGCCGATCCTACCCAGACGTATCACCGGTTGCCGCTCTGGCTACTGGAAATGCTGGTGATTGTTGCGGCTGTCGGGTTGGCGTTCGCCAACCGGGGCACGGTGGGACAATGGCTGCTCTTTGCCATGTCGGCAGTGATCGTCGTGTTTTATGGGGTCTATGGCTATTTCGTGGAAGCGATCGTGCGCATCGGCTTTTCCATCCTGCAAGTGGCATCGGTGTTGCTGGTGCTGCTCGTCGGCCACGACGATTGATATTGTCATTTTCCGCGGCGCCGCCATCGTTGGCGACATCCGCTGGGGCAAAATTCCAGAACGGGCTCAGTATGTGCTGTTCTTACTGGCGACGTCGTTCACCTGGCTGATGGGGTTGATGGGCTATGCGCGTTCTGGTCTGCGCACCCACTGGCATATCTTTAATGTCATGCAGGATTATTCGTCGGATGCCTTTACCCCGACCCTCGGTTTTGCCACCTGGGTGGTGTCGATTCATCGTCTTGATCTTTCTGTTGCTCGTCAGCTTTATCTTCTGGTTGGCGCATCTTGGCACGCAGGGACATGCAGAGGAAGAAGCCTTGCTGCAGACGGCTGGCGTGGCGGTTTACGAAGCAGAGCCGGCCGCTGGTGGAGACGGGCAGACTGGTACTGCGTAGCGCCAGGCGGTGTCCATGGGGCAGCACTGAGAAAGCAGCGACATGAAGATATTCTTGAAAGTGCTCGTGTTCAATATAGCGGTCATCGGCTTTTTTCTCTATGTCGGCAACAGCATCCCCCAGCAACGTAAGGACCCGCCGCAGGAGCTTGAGCTCTCTGCAGACATGGGGGCGGCGGATTTTATCAAGGCAGGACAGGAGATCTTCTTTGGCAAGGGGACCTGTGCGCTGTGTCATGAGATTGGCAAGCGGGGCGAGCGCTGTCCGGACCTGGACGGAGCTGGAACCAGAGCGGAGGCGCGTGTCAAAGAGGCTGGCTATAAGGGCACGGCCAGCAACGGGCCAGAATATCTGGTGGAATCGTTGCACAATCCGGTGGTCTATGTCGTTGAGGGCTATCAGCCCAGTATGCCGCCGCTGGGCCGCCAGTTGAGCGATCTGGAGATGGTGGCCGATCGTGTCGTTCTTGCAATCGCTGGGGGGTGACGTCACCGTCAATGGCCAGACGCGTTTTCCGAAGTATCGTGGTGAAGGTGGCGCGGAAGTGGCAGCGCCAGCCCCGGCGCCAGCGGCGCCAGCGGCAGCCCCCGAGGCGTCGGGCAAGAGTGGGGCCGAGCTGGTGCAGCAGTGGGGCTGCAATGCCTGCCATAAGTTCGATGGGCCAGACCGTCTGGTCGGGCCGAGCTTGTGGGATATCGGGGCGCGTCAGGACGCCAGTTATATTCGCGAGGCCATTCTGCAACCGGATGCCGTGGTGACTCCAGGGTTTCCGCCGCAGGTGATGCAAGCGACGTTGAATGGTACAGGCTTTTACCAGAAAGTGTCCCTGCAGGATTTGAACACCATGGTAGACTATCTCGCCTCGCTGCGGGGGGGGCAGTAAGTCTCCGCGTATCGCCAGACAGGATACAGTAGCCGTGAAGCGACGCATACCGATTCACCTCAAAGCCATTCTCGTTTTGCTCGTGGCGATTTTTATTTACAGCGTCATCGTGCCGCTGGTGTCGGCAGCGATTCCGGGACAGCTCTACCGCTGGTATGTGGTCGCGACGATTGCGGTCATCTTGCTCTATGTGTCGACGAGTGAGGCGGTCTGGGAAGAGTTTGTGGCGCCGTTCCGGGAGCTGTTGTTGGGACGTACAGCCTTTACCAAGCCGTTGCGTATCGTCGTGTTTATCTTTCTGCCATTGCTCGTTGGCTGGTATTTTTCCAGCTGGGCCGC
The DNA here is from genome assembly GCA_963773125.1 of uncultured Gammaproteobacteria bacterium. Lineage (GTDB taxonomy): Bacteria > Tectomicrobia > Entotheonellia > Entotheonellales > Entotheonellaceae > CAVZBC01. The sequence continues at coordinate 62,120 of CAVZBC010000104.1, forward strand.
CGGCGGTGTGCAACCGCCAGGGGGCTTGCGCGTCATCCATCCCACACCGCCTGCATCGGTGAGTTTTAAGGGCAAACGCATGGTGTTAAAGGAAATTCCGACGAATCCCCTGCGGGCAGACAAGGGACGCCTGGCAGAGCACATCGAGCAGGGACGGCAGGTGTACTACAAAAATTGTTTCTTCTGTCATGGCGATGCTCTGGCGGGCGAAGGACACTATGCCAAGGGTTTTAACCCGCCGCCTGCCAACTTCCAGGATGCCGGCACCATTGCTCAGCTGACGGAATCGTTCTTGTTCTGGCGTATTGCCAAAGGTGGTCCAGGACTACCGGGGGAGTCGACCCCGTGGGATTCCGCCATGCCAGTGTGGGAGAATTTCCTGACTGAGGAACAGATCTGGCAGGTCATTCTCTATCTGTACCATGCCACCCCGCATCAGCCACGGACGTGGGGCGAGGCCGAGGGCGGTGGACATTAAACGCGAGGAGCACGTGGAAGGCATGAAACGTCCGCTGAGAATGGGTTGGCGCGTCATACAGAGGGCGCTTGTGGGTGTCACCGTGAGCGTCTGGCTCGTGTCGACGGTACGTGCCCAAAGTGACGTGATAAAACCTTCTGAGGCCGATCTTGCGGCTGGCAAGCAGCTCTACGAGGCGCGCTGCATGCACTGCCATGGTGAGACGGGGGATGGGCGAGGCGTTTCGGCTGAGGTCGTCTATCCCAAACCACGGGATTTTACGTCGGGCGTGTACAAGTTCCGCACCCGTCATGAGACTGAGCAAGGCAACAAGCTGGCCTCGGATGAGGATATTTTCCGCAGTATCAGTGAGGGGTTGCACGGCACCTCGATGCCGGGGTGGGCGACGTTTTTTCCCAAGCTGCAGATCACCCAGCTGGTGCAGTATATTAAGACCTTTGCGCCGGTCTATGCGGACGATAAGCCAGGGGCAAAGTTAGATTTTGGCGGCGAAGTGCCGTCGTCGCCGGACAGTATTGCCAAGGGCAAGGAGCATTTTACCAAGACCTTTGAGTGCTACACATGTCACGGCATGGCCGGGCGTGGCAATGGTCAGCAGGCGCTGGATGGATTACAGGACGATTGGGGCGAACGCATCTGGCCGGCGAATCTCACCCGGCCGTGGACGTATCGTGGGGGCATGTTACGGCAGGATATTTTCCGCAACATCGCCCTGGGGATTAACGGCACGCCTATGCCAGCGTTTGGGGATTCTGCGCCTCTCGATGCGGAGCTGCGGCAGCAGATCTGGCACACGGTGAATTATGTGCAGTCCCTGTGGACCCAGGCGGCGGAACCAGAGGTGAAGTCAGTGCTCGTTGCCAAGCGTGTAGAAGGGGCACTGCCGACGACTCCTGATGATGCGGCGTGGAAGACCGTGCCGGCGAATTATTATCCGCTGGTGGGACAAGTCATCGAGGAACCGCGGCTGTTCAACCCGATGATTGTCGGCATCGACGTCCAGGCCGTGCACAACGGCAAGGAAATCGCCTTCCGCCTGGTGTGGGATGATCGTACGGAGAGCCAGCCAGGCGAGAGCGGTGGGACGGAGACGTATGCGGACGCCGTGGCCTTGCAGTTCCCTTCCCAGTATGCTGGGGAGTCGGAGCGCCCGTATTTCCTGATGGGCGATAGCGCGCGTCCCACTGATCTGTGGTATTGGCGGAACAATACGGGAACGGCGGTGCTGGTACAGACCACCGGATACAAAAGTTTTCAGCCGGGGGACAATGCCGGGGGGATTCAGAGTCAGGGGTTGTTCGATGACGGCCAGTATCGCGTCGTCATGAAGCGCTCCTTACAGACGAAAAATGCTGACAAAGAGATCCAGTTTGCCATTGGCCAGTTCCTGATTATTTCTCTGACTGCCTGGGATGGGTCGAATGGTGAGCACGACGGTGGCAAGCGCACGGTCATGGCCTGGTATAACCTGTATCTGGAACCAGAGGCATCGCAAGCGCCGCTGTACCTCCTGCTGGTAGGCATTGTAGTGGGAGTGCTCATTGAATTCTCAGCGCTATATGTGACGCGGAAGAATCATGCCAATGTCAACGCCATGAACGAAAAGAGGGGAAGCTGATGCAAGGCCGAAGGGGAGAAATGGTGCTCGGAGCCATTGTAGGGCTCATCTTTCTTGCACTGCTGGTATGGATACACCAGTTCATGGTTGCTCTACCGGACAGGGCGTCGACATACGCCGCAGACATTGATACGGTCTATTACGTGATCTACTACATCACGGGAGTCGTCTTTGTCCTGGTGACCGTCTTGCTGGTGTGGTTTCTCATTAAATACCGCTCCCAGCCAGGTCGTCGGGCTATCTACTCACACGGCAGCACGACGCTCGAACTGGTGTGGACCATTGTGCCGGCCGTGGTGTTCATCCTGATATTTCTCGTCAGCCAATCAACCTGGGCGCGCATTAAGATCTTTCCCCGCGCGGGGATGTAGAGGTGCGCGTCACGGCGAAACAGTTTGGCTGGGAATTTCTCTATACTGGCCCGGATGGGAAGTTCGACACCGCCGATGATAAGACGCTTGAGGGAGACCTGCATGTTCCGGTAGACAAGGTGGTGCGGGTGTATTTGCGCGCTAAGGACGTCATTCATAGCTTCTACATCCCGGTCATGCGCCTGAAACAAGACGCTGTCCCAGGGCGGGAAATTATTGCCTGGTTTGAGGCCACCAAGACCGGGAAGTACGAAATTCCCTGTGCCGAATTGTGCGGCGTAGGCCATTCGGGCATGAAGGGGTGGTTAACGATCCATTCTGCCGAAGATTATGACAAGTGGGTGCAAACGCAATGGCAATGACGCATTGTCATAGAGAGCTGAGGACTGAGGACTGAGGAGAGGGTTATGAGTGAGCGGAGCGCTACCGTGCATGCGGCGCCTCATAGAGAAGGCTTTGTGCGCCATTACATCTTCTCGCTTGATCACAAGATGATCGGCCGCCAGTTTCTGTTTGCGGGCCTGTTCATGATGGTGATCGGCGGGCTGCTGGCCATGATGGTGCGCTGGCAACTGGGCTGGCCAGAGACGCCCATGCCCTTTATGGGGCTGTTTTCCGAGGATTTCTGGGATAGTGGCGGCTGGTGGGCACGCACGGCGCCATACGGGGTGATCACCTCGGAGTTTTACAATTCGTTGTTTACCATGCATGCCACCATCATGATCTTTTTCGTGGTCATGCCGATCATGGTGGGTGGGTTCGGGAACTTTTTGATTCCGATCGCCATCGGTGCGGCGGATATGGCATTCCCACTCCTCAACATGCTGTCTTTCTGGACTGCTGTGCCAGCGTTTATCTTGATGATCATTTCGTTTTTCGTCCCTGGCGGGGCAGCCGGGGGCGGCTGGACCAGCTACGCACCCCTTTCTGCAGTACCAGAGTACAGCGGTGTGGCCGGCCCCTGGGGCGTGACTCTGTGGTGTATTAGCCTGTTTATTTTGGGATTCTCGTCGTTGATGGGCTCGATCAACTATATCACCACGCTCATCAACATGCGCGCCCAGGGCATGACCTGGTTCCGGTTGCCGCTGACCATCTGGTCGCTGTTTGTCGTGGCCGTCTTGTTGCTGCTGGCGCTGCCAGTGTTGACGTCTGGCCTGGCGATGCTCGTCTTTGATCGGATGTTCGGGACGCACTTCTTCCTGCCGGACGGTGGGGGGGACCCGCTCTTGTGGCAACATATCTTCTGGTTCTTTGGTCATCCGGAGGTCTATATTCTGGTGTTACCGGCCATGGGCATCACCTCGGATGTGTTATCCGTCTTCACCCGCAAGCCCATTTTTGGCTATCGTGCCATGGCCTACTCGATGATCGCCATTGCCTTCCTGTCGTGGGTGGTGTGGGGGCATCATATGTTCCAGAGCGGTATGAACCCCTCTCTGGGCACTGCCTTCACGTTGACCACGATGCTCATTGCCATTCCCTCGGCCATCAAGACGTTTAACTGGTTGGGAACGCTCTGGGGGGGATCGATTCGCTTCACCAGCCCGATGCTTTTTGCGCTGGGCTTTGTGTTTCTGTTCACCATCGGCGGGCTGAGCGGTATTTTTATGGCCTCGACACCGGTGGATATTTTCATCCATGACACGTATTACATCGTGGCGCATATCCATTATGTCGTGGCGGGCATTATCTTCGGGATTTTCGCTGGCATCTATTTCTGGTTCCCGAAGATGTTTGGCCGCATGATGAATGAAACGCTGGGGAAAATTCACTTTTTCCTCACCTTCGTGTTCTTCAATCTGACCTTCTTCCCCATGCATTTTCTCGGGGTCGGAGGGCATATGCGGCGCATTTATAACCCTCTGCACTACCAGTTCCTGGAGCCGATGCAGGGGATCAACACCTTCATTTCCGTGAATGCATTGATTTTAGGTGCGTCGCAGATCTTCTTTGCGATCAATTTCATCTGGTCGCTGTTTGCTGGCCGGCGGGCGACGGACAATCCGTGGCAAGCCAATACGTTGGAGTGGACGGCGCCATCGCCCCCACCACACGGGAATTTTTTGACCACCCCGGTGGTCTACCGCGGACCATATGAGTACAGCGCTCCTGAAGTGGCTGAGGACTGGTTGCCGCAGACACGACGTCTCGAAATCTCCTCGCCAGGACCCGGAGGGCATTGATACGGCAACAGATAGGACCAACAGCACTCCGCACTCCGCACGCCGCACTCCGGTGTGGGTACACCGCTTTGCGGTATTGACGGCAGCAGCGACCTTGTGCCTCATCTTCGTGGGCGGGTTGGTCACCAGCACGGGATCGGGATTGGCCGTACCTGACTGGCCTTTGTCCTTCGGACAGGTGTTCCCACCGATGGTAGGCGGCGTGTTGTACGAACATGGACACCGCATGGTGGCGGCGTTCGTAGGTCTGCTCACCGTGATTCTGGTTGTCCTGCTGTCTCGTTGGGAGCCACGCGCCTGGGTGCGCTGGTTTGCCCGTGGCGCTCTGCTGGCGGTGGTGCTACAAGGATTGCTCGGTGGCTTGACCGTTTTATGGCGACTGCCGACAGCCGTGTCAGTGACGCATGCCTGTTTGGCGCAGACGTTTTTCTGTCTGACGGTGATATTGGCTGTGTGTACGGCTCCCAGTTGGCATGAACGCCCGACGTTAGCGCCGGACCGCGGACAGCCACCGCTCCGCTGGCTTGCCACAGTGGCGACAGGCGCGGTGTTTGTGCAGCTTTTTTTGGGGGCACTGATGCGCCACACAGGGGCTGGGCTGGCCATCCCGGATTTTCCGCTGGCCTTTGGCCGCCTCTGGCCGCCTCTGGAATCGCCAGCCGTGGTCATACATTTTCTGCATCGTCTGGGGGCGGTGCTGGTCACCCTCTGTGTGGGTTGGACGGTAGCACGGATTCTCCAGCAGTACCGCGCCGAGAGGCATTTGAGACGGCTGGCCTTGCTGGCGGTGGGAGGCGTGGTCGTGCAGCTGACCTTAGGAGCACTGAGCATCTGGACACGGCGTGCGGTGCTGCCGATGACGGCGCATGTCGCCGTTGGGGCGGCAGTGCTGGCGACCAGTCTTGTGCTCACGTTGCGGATCTATCGGTGCATTCCCGTGCCAGTTGGTGCTGGTCGGCGCGCACTCGTTTCTGAGCAGGTGACGATATGACGGTGTTTCGTACGGCAACGCTCGAGTTGGAAAAGGTGGCTGGGCGACAACGCGCCTTGGATTATCTCATGCTGGCGAAACCACGTGTCGTGATCATGGTGCTGGCGGTGACCATGGCCGGGTTTTATATGGGCACGGTGGGCACCCCGCATTGGGCCAGTCTGTTCCATTTGCTCATTGGTGTCGCTTTTGCCGCCGGTGGCACGCTGGCGTTGAATCAGTATCTGGAACGGGAAGAAGACGCCTTGATGCAGCGGACGCAATTCCGGCCATTGCCCGACGGACGTATACAGCCGTTTTCAGCGCTGTGCTTTGGCGTCGGGATCACTGTTGGCGGCCTCCTCTACTTGACCGTGATGGTGCATGCACTGGCCGGATTCGTCACCGCCCTGACGGCATGTAGCTATCTGTTCTGGTACACGCCGCTGAAGCTCAGGACGTCGCTGTGCAGTGTGATCGGGGCCATTCCGGGGGCGCTACCGCCGGTGACGGGTTGGGTGGCTGCCCAGGGGGCATTTAGCGGCGAAGTCTGGGTGTTATTTGCCATTCTGTATCTCTGGCAACTCCCGCACTCCCTGGCGATTGCCTGGTTGTACCGGGAGGATTATGCGCGGGCAGGGTTTAAACTGCTGCCCGTGGTCCATCCCGATGGGCACAGCACCGTGCGCCAGATCATGATCAATTGTTTCGCCCTGCTAGCGGTCGGGCAGCTCCCAACCCTGGTCGGTCTTACCGGTCCAGTATATTTCGTGGTGGCCTTGCTCCTCGGCCTGGTTTTTCTGGGCTATGGCATGCATATGGCGCTGCGCCGTACGGCAGAGGCAACACGGCGGTTGGTGTACGCATCATTGCTGTATTTACCGTTCATATTCTTAGTGATGGTGTTCGATAAGGTCCCTAAGCTGTAAAAAGAGGCGGCGATGTCACGCGAGATTGTCCAGCAGCAGAATCGACGCCTGCTGGGAGTGTTGGTGCTGGTGATGGTAGTGTTGTTTTTCGCGGCGATGAGTCTGATGATCTTCCGCTGATGGCAGGGAGAGACATCGCCGACGTGTGGAGGGCAAGACCATGGCTGGAGACCCAGGAAATACGCTGCTTGAGCAATGGCGTGAGGCGGGTGGAGAGACCGGCACGCTCACGCAAGGCCCGCCGCCGTTCTTTCCGGAACCACCCGGTGACGATGGGGATGGCGACCGCCATGGCGATGATGATAGACGCCCTGAGCCGCCGCTGAGCAATGCGTGGCTGGGTATGCTGATGTTCCTGGGCGCTGAAACCATGTTCTTTGCGGGACTCATCGGGTCGTTTCTGGTGTTTCGTGTGGCCAATCAGACGTGGCCGCCTCTGGCGTTGCCCAGCCTGCCCGTTGGCGTGACCGGGGTAAATACGTTGATCCTCCTGTGCAGCGCCATCACCATGTGGTGCGCGCAGCGTGCCATACGGGCCGGACAACACCAGCGTGGTCTACGCTTCCTGGGGTCTACGGGTCTCCTGGGCGTGGCCTTTCTCGCCATCCAGGGCTATGAGTGGGTACAGTTAATCGGCTTTGGTCTGACCATGGCCTCGGGGGTCTACGGCGCCACCTTTTATGTCCTCATTGGCTGCCATGGCTTACACGTGTTTGGGGCCGTCGTATGGTTGCTCAGCGTATTGCTGCGCACGCTCACGGGGCACTATAATGCCACACGCTCTATGGGCGTGGCCCTGTGTGGCATGTACTGGTATTACGTCGTGGCGTTGTGGCCGGTGCTGTACTGGTTGGTATACCTGTATTAACAACGCCGTGAGGTGTTATGCAAGGCGAGGAACTGCGGTGCATTGGTTGAGTCGTTTGCTGGTGGGGCTCTTGGGAATGATGGCGATGTTGCCGTCTGCGGCATGGGCCTGTGCCGTGTGTTGGGGTGGCAGATGATGCGCTCGGACGGGGGTTGAACGTCAGTATTCTGTTCTTGATGTCTATGCCGTTTCTTATTGGTGGCTCTATTATTGGGGTGTTAATTGCGGCCCAGAAGCGTGCCCAGGGTCAGCGTTGGCCGGACTTTGCTAGCAAGGGATTGGCCTGGTACAGAAGGAGGATGAACAGTGAGTGAAGCGGTGGCGACGCACGCCGAGGCTTTTGAAAGCCCTCTGACACCAGAAAGCTGGGGCAAACTCGGCATGTGGATCTTTCTGGTGGGGGATGCCATGTCATTTGGTACGCTATTGGCCGGGTATGGTGCGGTCCGCTTCGGCAGTGAGAACTGGCCGCATCCTGCAGATGTGCTGGGTATCAACTTGACGGCGTTCATGACCTTTCTGCTCATTTGCAGTAGCGTCACCATGGTCAAAGGGCTGTCTGCGGCGCAGCATGATGATCAAGCCGGCTTTCGGAAATACATCGGTTTGACGATTCTGGGTGGGGTGATTTTTCTTGGCTTACAGGCCTACGAGTGGACGCACCTGATTCATGAGGGCCTGGGATTCACCGGGTGGGAAATGGAGGTGAAAGGGCAGCACCAGACCGGGGCCTCGCTCTTTGGCACGACATTTTTCATCATTACTGGTTTCCATGGCATGCACGTGACAGGTGGCGTCATCTACTTGCTGTGCATTTTGATCAGGGGTTGGGGAGGAGTATATAACGCGCACAATGCGTCCCCCGTCGAGATTCTGGGCTTATACTGGCACTTTGTGGATCTGGTGTGGATCATGGTGTTTACCTTTGTCTATCTGCTGTAAGGCGCGGGGGAGAGTGCAATTATGGCTGAAAGTCATCGTGAGCCCAACTACATGGGGGTCTGGCTCTGGCTGCTCGTGCTGACGATTCTTGAGATCGCCGTGGCGTTGATGCCACTGACGACACTGGCCAAGGGGATGCTCCTGGTCGTCATGGCATTGATAAAAGCTGGACTCGTGGCATTGTACTTCATGCATCTGCGGTTCGAGCGCGTCACCCTGGGGGTGATTGTGCTCACGCCCTTGATCATTTGTGTCTTTCTGGTGTTTATGTTACTCCCTGATCTCGGCGCCGTGAATAAGTCAGGGATGCGCACGGAACAAGTCGGCCCCAGGCGTTGACCGACGACGTTGTGACAGGATGACGGAGCAGGACATGGCAGATGTCCGAGACAGCAAAGAGTTGCTTGTCGACCCGGCACAGGGTCACGACAAACGTCTTGCCAGAGGCCTCTTGTGGGCCCTCCTGGGTGTCGTGTTGGGGGTGATTATTGGTCTCGGAGTGCTGGGACTGCGAGGCCAAACGTCTCGATATGCCGCCGAGCAAGACTTGCCCCCCGTTGGTACTGTGCCAGCGTTTACCTTACGCGAGCGCAGTGGGAGACTGGTCAGCAAAGAGGATCTCCTGGGGAAAGTATGGGTCACGGATTTTATTTTTACCCGTTGTGTGGATGAATGTCCCCTGGTGAGTCAGCGTATGGCCCGCCTGCAAGCGGCGTTTGCGACGCAGGCAGACTTCCGACTGGTGTCGATTACGGTTGACCCGGCCCACGACACCCCGGAAGTCCTGGCGCGATATGCCGCCAACTTCGGGGCAGATGCGCAACGCTGGCTCTTCCTCACCGGCGAGAAAACGGCCATTTATCAGCTGGTCCGGCGGGGTTTTCGTCTCGGTGTCGTCGATCCCCATGACCAGCGTCGATCGTCAGCACCGCCATTCCCTTCCCGCCTCCGCCAGTCTATGTTGCAGGTGCTCACCCCGTCGGTTGCCTGGGCCCACCACGGCGTAGACCACAAGGACAAGGAACAACAGGCCATTCTGCACACTTTGCGCTTCGTGCTGGTTGATCGTCAAGGCCAGATCAGAGGCTATTACGATAGCAATGACGAGGAGGCGTTGCGTCGTTTGCAAGACCATGTAAAGCGTCTTCTCCGGGAACCGTGAGGGGGAGGAGCAAGTCGTGTTTCTTGCCCTGATGTAACATGCTTACCATCGCCAATTTACCATTGCTGAACGCCATCTTGAATAGCATCAGTGCGCTACTCCTCAGTAGTGGGTATATTGCCATTCGTTGTCAGCGTATCTCTCTCCACAAAGTCTGCATGCTCAGTGCCTGTGTCACCTCGACGTTGTTCCTCACGTCATATTTGGTCTATCATTACTATAGCGGCTCTCGGCCCTTTCCAGGGCAAGGAGGCCTCCGCGTGGTCTATTTTGCCATCCTCATTTCACATACGATTCTGGCGACTGTGATTGTGCCGATGGTGATTCTGACCCTGTATCGCGCCTTGACCTCCCAGTGGCAAAAGCACCAACGCTTAGCACGCTGGACACTACCGTTATGGCTGTACGTATCGGTGACAGGTGTCGTCATCTATATTATGCTGTATCAACTCTATCCACCACCCTGAGGAACTGCTTGCAGTGCGTAGGTCGGACCGTGTGATGCAAGAATATCCAGGACTATGGCGCGCGCTACGATTAATGGGCAGGGGCTTGCGCTTACGCTGCCCGCGGTGCAGTGCGCGCACGTTATTTCGCAGCTGGTTCCTGATGTATGACCGCTGTGCGGTGTGTCATTTACGCTTCGAGCGGGAACAGGGCTATTTTGTCGGGGCCATGTACGTGAATTATGGCATGACTGTCATGCTGGTCCTCAGTGGCTATTTCCTGCTGGAGTGGTTCACGGATGTCTCATTGGCGCTGCAACTGGGGCTGTGGGGGGGGGTGAGCATTCTGTGTCCCCTCTTGTTGTTTCGGCATGCCCGCGGACTGTGGCTGAGTTTTGATTATATCTTTAATCCGGCGGCAGACGAGCCGCCGCCAGACGAGATGGAGTGAGATGGTGCAGCCACGCAAGGTGGGCATGGCATGGAATTGAACTCTGATGTGCGCGAAAAGTCGGCCTTCGCTATTGCCCACGGGCCGGCGGTGACCATCAAGGCGTTACGCCATCGCTACGGCGCACGTGAGGCCCTGGCGGGCATTTCCTTACAGGTCGAGCGTGGCGAAATCTTTGGACTGCTCGGCCCCAACGGTGGTGGCAAAACCACGTTGTTCCGTATCCTGTGTACACTTATGCCGCTCACCGAGGGGGAGGTGCACATCTTCGACTATGATCTGGCCCGTGAAGCCCAGACGATCCGGCGGCATCTTGGTGTGGTGTTTCAGCATGCGAGCCTGGATCCGAAACTCACCGTGTCTGAGAATGTGTGGCACCATGGGCATTTATACGGTCTGAAAGGCAAAGTGCTGCGCCAGCGCACGCAGACCGTATTGCAACGTCTCAATCTGCACGAGCGTAGCCATGATCTCGTGGAAACCCTCTCTGGCGGGTTGCAGCGGCGTGTTGAGCTGGCCAAAGCATTGGTGCACAAGCCGATGCTGTTACTCCTTGATGAACCAAGCACCGGTCTGGATCCGGGGGCACGTCTTGATTTCACGGCCTATCTGGAACATCTCCGCGACCGCGAGGGGGTGAGTGTGTTGTTGACCACCCACATTCTTGAGGAAGCGGAGCGCTGTGATCGGGTGGGCATCTTGCATCAAGGGCATCTGGTTGCCGTGGATACGCCAGAGGCGCTGAAAGCCCAGGTGGGTGGGGATGTCGTCGTGGTGCACACTCCAAACCCAGCCGCGCTGCAGGAAAAAATTCAGCAGCGCTTTGGCTGTGCTGCCATCGTGGTGGAGCAGAGTGTACGCGTCGAGATTCCCCACGGGCATGCCTTTGTGCGCGATGTCGTCGAGGCCTTTGCCGAGGATGTGCAGGCCGTGACGTTCGGCAAGCCGACGTTAGAGGATGTCTTTATCCATCTGACCGGGCATCGCTTGTGGGCCTCTACGGCGTCGGAGGGACAGGGCTGATGGGAGGAGCTGCGCTGGCAATCATGACCTTGTGGTGGCGCGAGATCACCCGTTTTCGGCGGCAGCGCAGCCGGGTGTTTGGCGCCCTGGGGCAGCCGCTGGTGTTCTGGCTGTTGCTGGGTGGTGGGTTGAGTGCCTCGTTTCGTCCGCCCGGGGCGCCGGCGGATGTCGACTATCTCGAGTATTTCTATCCCGGTATCATGGCCCTGATCATTTTGTTTACGGCCATTTTTGCCACTATTGCCGTGGTAGAAGATCGCCGCGAGGGATTTTTGCAGGGCGTGCTCGTTGCCCCCACGACGCGGGCCAGTATTGTGCTCGGACAAGCACTCGGTGGTACGACGCTGGCGCTGATCCAGGGCGGCTTGCTGCTGCTGTTGGCGCCGGCGGCCGGCATTGCGCTCAACGTTAGCTCCGTGATTGCCGTTATCGTGGTGCTGTTTTTCCTGGCCTTTAGCCTGACCAACCTCGGTTTGATCATCGCCTGGCGTATGCAGTCTACGCAGGGCTTCCATGCCATCATGAACGTCATTTTGATCCCCATCTGGTTATTGTCAGGAGCGTTTTTCCCTGCCACAGGTGTGCCCGTCTGGCTGGCGTGGATTATGTGGATAAACCCCCTGACCTATGGCATGGCGGCGCTGCGCCGCTGTCTCTACCTCACCGATGCGGCTGGCGCTGGTACCATCCCGGCGTTGGCACCGGCGTTGGCGGTGACCGTGTTCTTTGGGGTCGTTACCCTGGCCGCAGCCATCTACACGGCCAACCGCAGCACGCTCTAATCACTGCCATGTCTTTCCAGGTCTTCATCCTGTGGCTGCACCTTCTGGGAGTCGTGGTCTGGATTGGTGGCCTGTGCTTCCAGCTGCTGGTTGTCCCCGCCGTCCTCAGACATATGCCTTCGGCAGTTGAGCAACTACGGAGTCGTTTGAGTTTTGACATCCGATTTCGCTCTGTCATGTGGTCTGCCGTGGGCCTCGTGCTACTCACCGGCCTGTATAACGTCATGAATCTCCTGTATGCCACCACCCTGGCGGGAGGCCGCCTGCCATCTGCTTTTGTGCAGCGCCTGAGTATCAAACTGCTGCTTGTCGTCCTGATGTTGCTGCTGCATGCTGTGCAGCGTTTTGCCGTGCATCCGCGCCTGGTCACCGGGCTGACCCAACTGCCTGCCGATACGCTTGCACTGCCTGATAATCTTCTAAAACTGCAGCGTCTGTCCCAGCTGTTGAGTGTGCTCATCGTGGGAGATTGCCGTTATCGTACTCCTATTGGGCGTGTTACTGCGGGGGTAGACAATACAGATGCAAAGATCAGCATCCTCTCCAGTCGCTCGGCGTCCTTTGGGCATGGGCTGTATTGAAGTGCAGAGCAAGTCGAGAGCAAGTTTGACCCTGCCTGCTGCCGAGTATACCATGCAGAGTGTCTGTGAGCGTTCGGGAACGAGACGTCACAAGTAGTGCCATACCATGTCACAGTGGAGCGT
>CAVZBC010000105.1:0-5394 GCA_963773125.1 uncultured Gammaproteobacteria bacterium
CATACATGGCGGCGATTGCAGGGTGATTTGACGTCCATGTAAAATCGTCGGTCCGGATGGCCGACTACCGCCATACCGAGGGAGAGCATACTGTAGGGGCCAGGAATAGGGGCATCTGCCACCACGTCTACGGCGATATCTAATTCTGGAAGTATTGCAGTCATGGTCAACCTTTCGTCACGTCGAGCCCATGACAGTCTGGGCAGATGGCATCACCACAGGTCTTGCCACCACTTTGAGGCGTATCGCGTGGCCGCTATTGCCGTGGCAATGGGGCGTGCCGCTGGCGTGCCAGATCCTGAGCCCGTGCCAGTTCCGCAGGCGACAGCTGTTTGGCGATGTCGTCGCGATTGTGTACCGCTTTGGTGCGCGCCTCACCGGTCAGTTGTGCTGCGGCGAGATTGTACAATACGTGGGCCTGAACCAAATCCTTGTCTACGCCAATGCCTTCCCGATACATCCCTCCGAGGGCTATCTGTGCAGTGGTGTTGCCCTGGTTGGCAGCTTTCTGGAACCACTGGGCGGCGGCGGCATGATCCTGACTTACACCTTCGCCCCGGAAGTACATCACCCCCACATTATTTTGGGCGTTGGCATGGCCCTGCTCTGCCGCCCGCCGATACCACGTGGCCGCCTGCACGTAATCCTGCGGCACGCCGCGACCTGTGTCGTACATCCGAGCGAGGTCATACTGGGCCTGCGCATACTCCTTGTCAGCCGCCCGCTGGAACCATTGTAGCGCTTGCCCATAGTCCTGCAGCACGCTAGTCCCATCGCGATAGTATACGCCCAGATTATACATGGCGATGCGATGCCCCTGCTCGGCGGCTTTGCGGTACCAGGCGATGGCCTCGGAGTCATTCTCGGGAACGCCTCGCCCGCTGTCATACATGGCGCCGGTATTAAACTGTGCCTTGGCGGAGCCTTGCTCGGCGGCTTTACGATACCACTGCAGTGCTGCAGCGTCATTCTGCGGCACACCTCGCCCCAGATCGTACATCACGCCGGTTTCGAACTGCGCTTCCATATGGCCTTGCTCGGCGGCTTTGTGATACCACTGCACCGCCTCGGCATCGTTCTGCGGTACGCCCTCGCCCTTGTCGTAGAGGGTGCCAAGTTTGTACTGGGCTTCGCCCACTCCCTGTTCTGCAGCCTGGCGTATCCATTGCGCTGCAGTGACGTGATCCTTGGGCACACCGCGGCCGGCCAGATACACTGCCCCCACCATCATTTGCGCCATTGGATGTCCCTGCCGAGCCGCTTGCAGATACCAGGTGGCCGCTTCGGCATCACTTTGGGTCACGCCCCGACCCGTGCTGTACAGCCGCCCGAGCATGAGCTGTGCCACTGCATCTCCGGCTTCCGCCAGCGGACGCATGATGCGAAAGGCCGCCTCGTACTCCCCACGCTGGAAGGCCGCGATCCCCTGCGTCACGTCGGCATAGCCATACGACCACAGCAGGACCAGGAGTCCCACGACTCCCAGGATAACTCGCATACAATGTGCTCCTCTACTTCATATACGCCATTAGCACTGCCAGACATGCCTGGCACTGCTTCGGGCCACACCTGCAACAACGGATGATGCGAGAATGATGCACAGAACGAGAGAGATAGCGTCGAAATATGCGTTATCTCCTCTGAAGAGAGTTGCTAAAGGCGAGGGATTATAGTATGTCCACGGTCGGCATGTCAAAGGACTGGGGACGCCACAGGGGAAACGCCGCTAAACCGATACGGCAACACCCAACCATCCAAGCCCCCACTGCTGCCCGCTGGCCGTACCTGTTCGGGTGCACCCTTTAACGGTTGCTATGATAGTGCGCCGAGTGGAGAGTCCTGGCTGCCTGAGAGTATGCATCGAGTAAACCTGCCCGAAAACGCCATGAATAGTATATTATTAGGGCACAAGGGCCTGTGAAGCAATGGTTGATCAAGGGCCGCGCCTTGCTCAACGGCTTCGCCTTTCCACCTCATGTGTCGAAGGCAGCTGGGGCGATGCTGGCGATGACGACGTATGTGCAGAACAACCATAGCATACGCAGCGAACAGTGGAGGTCAGGCGGCGAGTGGCCTGTTGTCTGCACGACGCTCCAGATCAGCCTGGGACGTACAAGGATATAATGGATTCTGCGCTGCGCTTCAGAGAAGCGATAGGACCGGTGGAGTGGTGTCTCATCGTTGACTGGGATGGTATACGCCTCGGGGTCGACCGAGGGCGCTCCGGCGTGCACACTGCTCAGCCCCGTTGGACGCACCCGCACCCCCGCTTTCCAACCACCTTTCCCAAGGACTTCCCCCCGTGGTAGCCCCAGCGGTCCTCCTCTCACCGCTCCTGAGACGCTTGCCCAGACCTCACAGCGCCGCTCTACGCCTGGCGCCGAGGCGTTCCGGAGGGGCTGCCGCGCCGTTTATGAATGCCATCGGTTCGCCCTCTCCTGTCCACACGCTGGACGCCTGCACCTCTTGCAGTCGCACCTTGCCTTGTGCATAGCCCTGACTCAGAGGCACAGGTGACCCATCGGGCCACCCAGTAGTCGATGCCTGTCTTCAGTCTGCATCACGGCTCCGCCACAGTCGAGGCGGCTGCACCCCCTCTGGCCTGGCAGCCCGTTGCGTACCGGTCAGGGCGTGCATGAAGGCCACCATGACCTCGACATCATCTGCAGCCCCACCGCCACGGGCGCCAAAGTGCGCCTTGCTGTAGCGCACGTAGAACGCCAGCTTCCCTGTCAGTGGCTGCAGCTCGCCAGCGGCAAGGCGCTCGTAGTGCCGCATGACCTCCTCGAGTGTTGCCAGGGCACCATTATGCATGTACGGCCCATGCAAGACGACATTCCGCAACGTAGGCGTCTTGAAGGCGCCCAGGTCACTCCAGGAGGACTGCAGCGGCGGGACCTCCTGGCGACCGAGGTCGACGTCCGGCGGCACTGGCCAACCCTGTGCCTCAGCGGCAGCGCGCATCGCGGCATTGGCCGGGAACAGGTGCGGCGTCTCAAAGCCGGCCTGGGGTGTGGCGATATTATGAAACTTGTCGTCAGTAAACAGCGGCGGCGGGTGGCAGACAGCGCAGTTGGCACGCCCAAAGAATAGCTCTGCGCCACGCTTCTGTGCTGGCGTCAGCGCCGCATCGTCGCCGGCTAACCAGCGATCGAAGGCCGCATCACGCGTCAGGATGGTGCGCTCGTAGGCCGCCAGGGCGCGCGATACAGTGACCGGGGTGATGTCGCCGTCGAACACTTCGGCGAAGTAGGCGGCGTAAAAGGCGCGCGCCTGCGGGTACTCCTTGTCAGTAGGGAGATGACGTCCGGTGGTGAGATAGGTGAGCACCATATCCCAGACGTTGCCCAACTCGGCTGGCGTTACCACCGGCAACAGCGCTTGCTGCTCCAGCGATTGCACACGTCCATCCCAGAAATAATGCCCCTGATAGGCCACATTGTAGAGGGTTGGCACCCGGCGCCGGCCGTGCACGCCGTCGCACCCCGGTGACACCTGATAGGGAGAGGCGAACCCGTGCGCAGGGCGATGGCAGGACGCACACGCGAGGGTCCCACAGCGGGAGAGGTTGGGGTCGAAGAAGAGCGCCTCCCCCAGGGCGACCTTCACCGCATCGAGAGGGTTGAACCACGGCTGCGGCACCTCGGGGAGTTGTGTCGGGTAGATGCGGGTAATCTGCTGGCGCAGCTCCGCGTCGCCGCCAGAGGCCAGCTCGGACTGTGGCGATGTCTGGGCCCTGAGATGCACAACGACACCCCCGACCAGGAGGAGCATAACGAGCACCCGTGGCAGCGGCCTGTTCTTCACGCTTGTGTCCTCACGTACTCTCCTGTCTGCTATCAAAGCGGCGCGGTGCTCGCCGGTGGCTGTCGATGGTGGATCGCCTGCTCGTACGCGTATGCGATTCGGTAATCTTCTTGAAGTCTTCCGAGCCGGGCTCCGCAAGGAAGCCCATCGGTTCGCGTAAGATGCCGAGACGCGTTGCCTTTAAGCCGTTCCTGTCGAGGAAGTGCGTGTAACTGGTCGGGACATGACCAACACCCCTTGCGGTAAGGGGATCCTCCGAGTCGTAACCAACCATCACGTCCAGGAGTTTCGCCAGGTCTGTGACCGTGCGCGCCATTGGTCCTAAAGACCCCGCGACGGACGGCCAACCGCCATACACGCCGCCTCGGCCCACCAGACCAGCCGTGGGCCGCATCCCGACGATACCGTTCTAGGTCGCGGGCCTGTCGTCGGCATGCCTGCGGCGTCTGCACCAGTTAGCGCGTGGTAAGCTGCCCAGACTTGTATGCATGGTGAATCTCGTCGATGGTTGTTTCCAGAAGGTTAAAAGCTACTGCTGAGCTCATCAGAACCACTCCTGTGTTTCAGTCGTAACACCTCTGAAAAAAGCTTCCCCGCTGTCGCACAAACAGCACCCTCCACACCGGCCATGTCTTCCCTCAATGGCCACTCGGTACCAGTGCAGACCGCCCACGGGTCCCCGGCACAGGTGCGATCCCTGCTAAAAGTCAGCGCAGATAGCGATCTATCCAGGCCTTGGCGTGAGTGGTGAAATCCGTCCGGTACTCGTGCTCAAGGTCGGGATAGACAATAATCGATTTCAAGGCACGAATCTTCTCGAACACGGGCATGACTGTCCGTAACGGGTGCACCTCGTCGGTGATGGCGCTGGCAATCAGTGTTGGACAGGTGATTGCCTCGGCCAGGTGTAATTGATCAAAATAGGTCAGGGTAGCCAGGGCCTGGTCGCGTTGCTCGGGATGTTGCGCCAGATAGTCGTGCAGCTCCACGTATGGCGCAGTAGTAACCTCGGCCGCCAGCGGGAAGTTGCACAGCCAGGGTACTCCGGCCACCGCGGCCGAAATGCGCCGGTCGAGGGCGGCGGTGGCCAGGCTCAACCCGCCTCCCTGACTGAAGCCCCACACGCCGATACGGCTGGTATCGATCTCCGGACGGCTACACAGAAAGTCCACCCCCCGCACGCAGTCCATGTACGCCCCTCGGTAATAATAGCGCTCCCGATCGGTAACGTTGTAAACCACCCTGGTGCCGTGCTCGATCTGCCACTCCTTCAGGCTTTCACCCTGGCCGCGCGGGTAGAGGGTCAGCGTGGCATAGCCATACTGCACCAGGTGGATAGGCAGCGGCAGGATGCCGCCATAGCCCGGCACCTCCAGAAGGGCCGGCCAGCCTCTGGCCGGTGGGTGGCCAGAGGGCACCGTATACCAGGCCCGGATGCGCCGTCCCTCGAAGCTCGACATGATAACGCGGGATGCCGTGCGGGTCTTGATGCCCCCCTCCATAACCAACGGGTCGCTCGACTCCACGGGCTCCACCGTGGCGTCGATATCCACCTTGGCGAGCGCTGCCTGTGTCTGCGCCCAGAAT
>CAVZBC010000106.1:0-14377 GCA_963773125.1 uncultured Gammaproteobacteria bacterium
AATACTACCATAAGGCTGCCGCCTGCCTGTTACCTGGAGTAGATAAGGCAGGTTTGCTCGCTCCAGGATCATGGCCGGTATCTATCAAGCCACGCTACGAAGATCGCGCGTCGCCGCTCAATGTCTTTCAGGGTCGTGTCAGTCTTTCAGCGGCACGCAAAGTAGGTATTGCCCTGCGGATCTTCTTGCGACCTGGGTGGAAGTCCCGCTATTACTGCGCTACCGGTCCTACACCAGGGAGATGATGCTGACCTGCTCCCCGCCATGATGTGCAGGGAAGCTTGTGCCAGACCACGCTTTGTTGATAAAGGGAGCACTATGCAGGCAGCCGTGTTATACGGACCGCAGCACGTGACGCTCGAAGATCTCCCACTGCCCAGCATTGGGGAGAGTGAGGTACTGGTCCGCGTCGCCACAGCCACTACCTGTGGTACCGATCTCAAAGTCTTTCTGCAAGGCGGGCATGCCCGCATGATTACCCCGCCAGCAGTTTTTGGCCATGAATTCAGCGGCACCGTTGTTGCCTGTGGGACAAAGGTGCAAGGCCTCCAGGAAGGTATGCGGGTTGTCGCCAACAACTCGGCACCATGTCACCGCTGCTACTACTGTTGTCGCAATCTGCCAAACCTGTGTGATGACCTTCTCTTCATCAATGGGGCCTACGCGGAATACATGGTCATTCCAGAGCGCGTCGTCCACACCAACCTGCTGGAACTCCCTGCCACACTCCCCTTCGCCGTTGCTTGTCTGACTGAACCACTGGCCTGCGTCCTCCATTGTCTCGATCACGCCGCCCTCCGTCCTGGCGACACGGTGGTGGTCAATGGGGATGGGCCAAGCGGTCTGATGCTGGCGGCCATGGCCAGGTGGCGGGGGGCGCGGGTGATCCTGTGTGGTCGGGCACCACAACGTTTAGCGCTAGCCCAGCAGTTTGGGGCAGAGGCAGTGGTCAATTATGCCGAGGTGCCGAACCAGGTAGAGGCGGTGCGAGCACTGACTGAGGCTGGACGTGGCGTCGATGTGGCTATCGAAGCCGTTGGCCGTCCCGAGGTGTGGGAAACAACCGTGGCTATGGTTCGCAAAGGCGGCCAGGCAATCTTCTATGGTGGGTGCCAACGTGGTACCAGTGTCCGCCTCGATACGCATCTCCTGCACTATGACCAGCTCACCCTCCAGGGGGTCTTCCACAACACACCCTATCACGTCCGCCTGGCTCTGTCTCTGCTGGCGGACAACGTCCTGCCAGGCGCTGCCCTGATTACCCACACGCTGCCTCTGACACAACTCCCAGCAGCATTTGCCTTAATGATGAACCGCCAGGCCCTCAAAGTGGCCATCCATCCCGAGGCCACCTACGGGCAGGCCGTATGACCTCCACAGCACGAGTGCTGAGCCGATGTCCCCTAACAATATCAGGCAGCATAACGCTTGTATACTTTCATAAGCCCCGCTCCGAGGCCGTTTTACCCCAGATTTTCGAGCCAGCACATCTGCTCAGTAGCGAAAATCTGCGTCTTTTGGGCGTTTTTTGTAACAAATTCCTTGACGTATTATTCCAAGTATGTAGACTCTATTGAAATTACTTGCGGTCTCGCACAAGATGGGCTCGAAAGTGAGACCATTACTGCCGCAGCGAAAGGAGGTGACCCTCATGACCAAGGCGGAACTCGTTGATCAGGTAGTCAAGGCCAGCAAGGGCACGAATCTGAGCAAGAAAGCCGCTGGTGAGATTCTCGATGTAGTCTTTGACGAAGTTGGCAAGGCTATCAAAAAGGACACTCGTTTCTCTTACCCTGGCTTTGGCACCTTCAGTGTCAAAAAACGCGCCGCTCGTAAGGGCCGTAACCCGCGGACTGGTGCCGAGATACGCATCAAAGCCAGCAAGACCGTTGGGTTCAAACCAGCACCCGGCCTGAAGAAGTCACTGTAAGTGCTGCATCACGGGGGATCATAACGGATTCCCCGTGATGACCATCCTCCTGGTGTTCTCCCTGCCTCCCGCGCCGAGACAGCATGTATACTGTGACCTGACATCAGGTATTTTTGCTGGGCTAATATCCGATAGCACATCCGTCCTTGCGATGATCGCTGCCTCCCTGCAGTACACCGCGCTCACGGTCAATGAGAATAGCCTGGCCGCCACCGTAGGGGGTGCCGGGTGGAAGCTCCCCATACGGGAACAGCTCATGGCCCATGGCCTGGAGTACATGACGGACGTCATGCGAGATGGCCCGCTCTAGCGCCACCTTGCGTCCACCGAGAATACGATAACGCGGCGCCTCTACTGCCTCTTGCACGTTCATATCGAAATCGATCAGGTTGATGGCGACCTGGACGTGTCCCTGTGCCTGCACGTCCCCCCCCATCACCCCGTAGCATACCCACGGTTGGCCTGCGTGCAGAATCATCGCCGGGATAATAGTATGAAAAGGCCGTTTCCCCGGTGCCAGAACATTCGGATGCGCAGGTGCCGCCACAAACCCCGCGCCGCGATTGTGCAAACAGATGCCGGTATCGCCAGCCACAACCCCAGAGCCAAACCCCATGAACAGGCTGTGGATCAATGACACAACATTCCGTTCACGATCCACACAGGAAACGTAGACCGTGTTGCTGAACGGCACCGGCTCTCCTGCCGCATACTCCCCGGCCCGATCAAGCGTAATCTCCTGCCGCCGTGCTGCAGCATAGGCCTTGGACAGGAGCCCCGGCACGGGAACAGCGGCACAGGCCGGATCGGCAACGTAGCGGTTGCGATCGGCAAAGGCCTGCTTCGTGGCTTCGATCAACAGGTGATAGTAGGGAGCCGAACCATAGGCCATGCCGGCGACGTCAAAGCCTTCGAGAATGTTCAGGGCAATCAGCGCTGTGATGCCCTGGCCATTTGGTGGCAACTCCAGCACCGTGTAGCCACGATAGTCGGTGCTGATGGGCTCCACCCACTCGGTGGTGTGCGCAGCAAAATCTGCCAGGGTAAAAAATCCACCGTTCGCCTGCGAAAACTCGACGATGCGGCGGGCAATCTCACCGCCATAAAAGGCCTCACGCCCTTCGCTGGCGAGTAGCTGCAGCGTACGCGCGAGATTGGGCTGACGATGCACGTCCCCAGCACACGGGGCCTTACCGTCAATCAAATAGGTGCGGGCACTGGCAGGATATTGCGACAAGAGTGGCACCGCGGCTTGCCACTGCGAGGCAACGATCTCACTGACTGGAAACCCCTCACGGGCGTAGTGTATGGCGGGCTCGAAAAGATCAGCCATGGGCAGCGCTCCATGACGCTGATGCACCTCAAAAAACGCATCGATAGCGCCCGGCACAGTTACTGACCCCAGGCCGCGTTGGGGCACGTCCGTGATGCCCCGCTGTCGCAGCGCTTCCAGCGTGAGGAGTCCGGGGCAGCGGCCACTCCCATTGACCCCATAGATGGTATTATCGGCCGCACGGTGATAGAGCAAGAAGGCATCACCACCGATGCTCGTGGACGTCGGCTCGACGACGCTCAACGTCAGCGCTGTGGCAATAGCCGCATCAAGGGCATTACCGCCTTTCTTCAAGATACTCACTCCGGCCTCCGTGGCTAATGGCTGGCTCGTCGCCACCATCCCTTCACGCGCCATGACCACCGATCGCTGCACGGCAAACCCGGACCGCTCGATGCGATTCGTCTCGAACATGCACGACTCCTTTCAACCAATGATGTGAGAAAACGCTACGTGTGCCAATATGGCACAGCCCGATCGAGCGTCTTACGTCTGACGACGCAAGCGGTTCCAGATCTCGTCCATCTCTGCCAGGCTGGCGTCCTCGAGGCGACGTCCGCGCCGTGCCAGCTCTTGCTCAATACCGTGAAAGCGGCGCTCAAACTTGCCAATAGCTTTGCGTAAGGCATCTTCTGCACTTAACTGCAGAAACCGTCCCAGATTGACCAGGGCAAAAAGCACGTCCCCGAACTCCTCTTCAATCGCCGCCCCCTCTCCATCGTCGCAGGCCGTACGCAGCTCCGCGAGTTCTTCTGTCACTTTGCCCCATACCGGGGCGATGGTCTGCCAATCGAAGCCGACCGAAGCGGCTTTCTCCTGAAACCGTTGTGCCCGTGTCAGGCTCGGCAATGTGCGGGGCACGCCATCGAGGAGGGAAGCGCGCCCTTTCTCCCGTTGCTTCGCCGCTTCCCAGCGCTGTCGCACCTCTGCCGTATCTGTGACCGACTGCTCACCAAAAACATGCGGATGTCGTCTGATGAGCTTCTGGGAAATGGCCTGCAAGCTGTCAGCAATGGTAAACTGCCCCGCCTCTTGCGCTATACGCCCCTGGAAGACGATGTGCAGCAACAGGTCACCCAATTCCTCTTTGAGCGCCTGGGCGTCGCCCGCCTCAATGCTCTCAATGACCTCGTAGGTCTCCTCCAACAGATAGGGAATAAGACTCTTGGGGGTTTGCTCGCGATCCCATGGGCACCCCTGCTCGGAACGGAGTCGATCCATCAAAGCGAGTAAATGCAGAAAATGCTCAGGCACCTCGGCAGGACGTGCCAGAGGCCCCGGTGAAGATGAATGTTCGGCTGCCGCCATGGTTTCCCTCTTGTCCTTGCAGGTCTATCCTGGTGTAGATCAGATGCTCGGGAGTATAGCATACCCCTTGCCCCCCCACACAGCCTACAGCCATCATCACGCCAGCTCTCGGTTGACTCTGACCTCATCCTATCGCACCATTGCTGTATATCTGCCACATGTTGCGCCTGTACATACTACGGAGGCCCTCCATGCACACACATTCTGACACCGCCCTGGCGTCACCGTTCCTGGCCACTCCTGAGCTGGCAGCGCGGGTCCCAAGTCCAACGCTGCTCATCGACCGCGGACGCGTGCGCCACAATATCGCGCGCATGCGGACCCATATCGGTGATTTGGCGCGTCTACGCCCGCACGTCAAAACTCACAAGTGTGCAGAGATCTTCAAACTGCAGCTTGAGGCCGGCATCACCAAGGCCAAAACCGCCACCCTGGCAGAAGTGGACATGGTGGTGCGGGCTGGCGGACGTGATGTCGTGCTGGCCTACCCGCTCGTGGGTCCGAGCATTGCACACGCCGTCACCTTTGCCAGAACACATCCACAGGTCACCTTTGCCGCCCTCACGGATGACCTGGAGATCGTCCGTCTGATCGATGCAGAGGCGGCGCGGCAGGGTATAACGTTTTCTCTGTATGTGGATATCAATCCGGGTATGGATCGTACCGGCATCGCGCTGGGCGCTCCAGCAGCTCAGCTCGCCCGCGCCATTCACCAGGCCTCCCACCTGCATCTCAGTGGGCTGCATATGTATGATGGGCACATCCTGGGCGACTTCGAGACAGCGCTCAGCGCCATGCAATCTCCGTATGCCGCGCTGCAGAGGCTCATTGCCGACCTGCGTCAGAGCGGCTGCCCGGTAGAGAATGTCATCACGGCGGGCTCGCCAGCGTTCCTGCCAGCAGCGAAACATTTCGCTTTCATTAATGAGGTCTCGCCTGGAACGTGGATTTTCTGGGATACCGCCTACAGCGATATGATGCCGGAGCTGTTCGATATTGCCCTGTGCGTCCTCGGTCGGGTGATCAGTCGGCCGACCCCCGACGTCATGACTCTGGATACCGGCTCAAAGGCAGTCAGTGTTGATGCCGGCAAACCCAACTGCCGCCTCCTCGGCTTAGCAGACGCCGAAGTACTCGGCTGGAGCGAGGAACACTTGCGCGTCCGGCTGCCAGCCGAACACCAGAATGTCCGCCCAGGCGACGTGTTCTACCTCGTGCCGCGTCATGTCTGTACCACAGTGGCGCTCTATGATGAAGCACTCATTGTCGAGGCGGGTGAGATCGTGGACTGCTGGCGCATCGACGCGCGGGCGCGCCCGAGTTTACGACCTGCCTTTGGGCGTCAGCAAGGCACACAGGAGGCGTAGACAGGGCTCAGAGAGGAGTGCTACACTGATTCAAACGTGACGATGGAGGGGTATACATGTCTCAAGTACGTGTGGCATATCGGTGGAAAACGTCGGATCTCGACCGCCTACCAGACGATCCCTGGCTGCGCTTTGAAATCATCGATGGAGAACTCATCGTGTCACGGCGTCCACACTTGCAGCATTCTGAGATTATTGTCACGCTTGTCAGTTTTCTGCGCCCAGCCGTACGAGACCCTCGGTGGCAAGGTGTTGGCCGAGCCGGGCTCGTCTGGGGAGAAGAAGCCGAGGATAACGTTGTCCCAGATATTGCCGTAGTGCTCCCTGACCGCCTGCACCTGGCCAGCGGACCGGCCCTCTCCGGCACGCCAAACATTGCTATCGAGGTCGTCTCGGAAAGTAGTCGGACGATTGACTATATTCAGAAACGCTACTTGTACGAGCGCACCGGAGCCCAGGAGTACTGGATTGTCGATCGCTTCGAACGACGGGTTCAGGTATGGCAATTTATCGACGCACCTGCCACATCAGTCTCCTACAGCACTGCCGATACCCTGACCACTCCTCTGGTGCCCGGTCTGGCTATCCCGGTACAGGACGTCTGGCCCTGAGGCCAGCCGAGTTATTTCAGTGCATACGGATTGATCGGCGTCCCCACCGCATTGGTTACGGGCAGCGGCGGTGCAACCAGGAGAAAGGCGTAGCGTCCATCTGCAGCACAGTCGGCGGCCAGCTCTTCCAGATAAAAAATCTCCCCGAGCGTTAAACCCATGTTCGGGATGGCACAGATGTGGAATGGACTGCGAAACGGCGGCAGTTCTGAGGGGCGCACTTCCACGGCATAGTTATCGCTGGCCACCGCGGCGATCTCTTTGGCATGCATCCAGGCTGCCGTGTGGACCGAAACACCGGGCGACTCATCCAGGTCAAAGTAATTCCAGTTCCCCTTGTCCAGGTAGCGGGACATATGTCCGGTGCGGATGAGCAGAATGTCACCGCGCTGGACTGCGACTTTTTGCGCCGCCGCAGTGCCATCCAGATCTGCGACCGTAATGGCATAGCCCGGTGCAAGGGCCTGAACGCCTTTATAGCGCGCCACATCGAGCAACACGCCACGACTGACAATCTTGTTCTTGGTCTTATCGATACTGTTTTTCGCCGCTCCACTGCTGGTGACCAGGGTGGCGTCAAAGCCATTGTACATTTTCCCTTCATAGAAGACATGCGCCAGACTATCCCACTGCGTGACGCACTGTAAGGGCATGACAATCCAGTCGTCTGACCCACCGTACCCCTGCATGTCGAGCACTGCAGCGGCGTCCCTGGGCTGATCACCGCCGTCCCGAAACATCGTATGAATGGGGTTGAAACGCTGGCGCGTGCCACTTTGTGGTCCGTTGCGCTGCAACGGAATACCCAGGGCAAACACTTTGCCGGTGGTGACAAGTTGACTGGCCCGGGCGATGATGTCCGGAGTGATGTAGTTCAGCGCAACGGGCCACAAAGTGGCACGCGCCAGCGTTTCAACCCCATTCATACGATGTTTCGGGACGGCGGTGATCAGCCCAGGGACGCCGTTGCAGGAGATGCTCGACATGCAGGGCTACGGCGGCTCAGACGACTGGATTGTTATGCCCTTACAGTGCGTCACGCAGTGGGATAGTCTGGCGCATGTCTTCTATGAAGGGAAAATGTACAATGGCTTTGACGCCACCCTGGTCACCAGCAGTGGAGCGGCGAAAAACAGTATCGATAAGACCAAGAACAAGATTGTCAGCCGGGGCGTGTTACTTGATGTGGCCCGCTTTAAAGGCGTTCAGGCGCTTGCACCGGGCTATGCCATCACGGTCGCAGATCTGGACGGCACTGCGGCGGCGCAAAAAGTTGCAGTCCAGCGCGGTGACATTCTGCTCGTGCGCACCGGACATATGTCTCGCTACCTGGAAAAGGGCAACTGGAATACTTTCGACCTGGATGAGTCGCCCGGTGTTTCGGTCTACACGGCAGCCTGGATGCATGCCAAAGAGATCGCCGCGGTGGCTAGCGATAACTATGCCGTGGAAGTGCGCCCCTCAGAACTGCCGCCGTTTCGCAGCCCGTTCCACATTTGTGCCATCCCAAACATGGGTTTAACGCTCGGGGAGATTTTTTATCTGGAAGAGTTGGCTGCCGACTGTGCTGCAGATGGCCGCTACGCCTTTCTCCTGGTTGCACCGCCGCTGCCCGTGACCAATGCGGTGGGGACGCCCATCAATCCGTATGCGTGCAGGAACCCGGCTGGCCTCAGGGCCAGATGTCCTGTACTGGGATAGCCAGACCCGGCACCAGAGGGGTTGTCAGGGTATCGGCAGTGCTGTAGGAGACCGACGTGGCAGGTCAGTCAGTAAATTGCCACACCTGTGAAGCGATCGACAATCCAGTACTCCTGGGCGCCGGTGCGCTCGTACAGTAGCGTTTCTGAATATAGTCAACCGTCCGAGTCTTTCTGAGACCACCTCGATGGCAATGTTTGGCGTGCCAACTGTACTGGCCGGTGCAGGCATCTGGAACGCCCCGCGATGTCTGGCGCGAACATTGTCCTCGGCTTCTTCTTCCAGACACTAGCCAACACCTTGCAATGACCGAGGGTTCGTACTGCTGAACGCAGAAAACTGCCAAGTGTTATGATAATCTCAGAATGCTGCAAGTGTGGACGCCGTGACACGATGAGTTCTCCATCGATGATTTCAAAGCGCAACCAGGGATCGTCTGGGAGACGGTCGAAATCCGACGTTTTCCACCGATATGCCACACGTACTTGAGACATGTATACCCCTCCATCGTCACGTTTGAATCAGTGTAGCACTCCTCTCTGAGCCCTGTCTACGCCTCCTGTGTGCCTTGCTGACGCCCAAAGGCGGGTCGTAAGCTCGGGCGCGCCCGCGCGTCGATGCGCCGGCGGTCTCCACGATCTCACCCGCCTCGACAATGAGTGCTTCATCATAGAGCGCCACGGTGTTGGTGCACATAACGCGGCACCGAGGTAGAACACGTCGCCTGGGCGCATTTTGGTGTTCGGCTGGCAGCCGGACGCGCAGGTGTTCCTCGCTCCAGCCGGAGTACTTCGGCGTCTGCTAAGCCGAGGAGGCGGCAGTTGGTTGGCTCGGCATCGACGCTGACTGCCTTTGAGCCGGTATCCAGAGTCATGACGTCGGGGGTCGGCCGACTGATCACCCGACCGAGGACGCACAGGGCAATATCGAACGGCTCCGGCATCATATCGCTGTCGGCGGTGCTCCAGAATGCCAGGCGAGACCTCATTAATAAAAGCGAAATGTTTCGCTGCTGGCGGCACCGGCCGTGATGACGTTCCTCTACAGGGCAGCCGCTTCGACGCAGGTCTCGGCAATGAGCCTCTGCAGCGCGGCATACGGAGATTGCATGGCGCTGAGCGCTGTCTCGAAGTCGCCCAGGATGTCCCCATCATACATATGCAGCCCACTGAGATGCAGGTGGGAGAGCTGGTGAATGGCGCGGCAAGCTGAGCTGCTGGAGCGCCCAGCGCGATGCCGGTACGATGGGTACCCGGATTGATATCCACATACAAGAAACGTTATACCCTGCCGCGCCACCTCTGCATCGATCAGACGGACGATCTCCAGGTCATCGTGAGGGCGGCGAAGCTGGATGTGTTCTGGCAAAGGTGACGGCGTGTGCAATGCTCGGACCCGCGAGCAGTAGCCAGCGCGACATCACGTCCGCCAGCCCGCACCGGCCATCTCCACTTCTGCCAGGGTAGCGGTTTTGCGCCTTGGTGATGCCGCCCTGAGCTTGCAGTTTGAAGAATGCTCCCACATTTGTGAGTTTTGACGTCCGGGCGTAGACGCGCCAAATCATCGATATGGGTCCGCATGCGCGCCTTTGTGGCGCACGCGTCCGCGGTCGATGAGCAGCGTTGGACTTGGGACCCGCGCTGCCAGACTCAGGAGTCGCCAGGAACGGTGACGCCAGGGCGGTGTCAGAATGTGTGTGCATCGAGGGCCTTTCCGTCATATGTACAGGCAACATGTGGCAGATATTGCGCGATGGTGCGATAGGATGAGGTCAGAGTCAACCGAGAGTCGGCGTGATGATGGCTGTAGGCTGTGTGGGGGAGCAAGGGGTATGCTATACTCCCCGAGCATCTGATCTACACCAGGATAGACCTGCAAGGACAAGAGGGAAAGCATGGCGGGGCGAAGCTCCCACCGGGGCCTCTGGCACGTCCTGCCGAGGTGCCTGAGCATTTTCTGCATTTACTCGCTTTGATGGATCAACTCCGTTCCGAGCAGGGGCTGCCCGTCGGATGGCGAGGCAAACCCCCAAGAGTCTTATTCCCTATCTGTTGGAGGAGACCTACGAGGTCATTGAGAGCATTGAGGGCGGGCAACGCCCGGGTCCGTTTCAAAGAGGAATTGGGCGACCTGTTGCTGCACATCCGTCTTCCAGGGGCGTATAGCGCAAGAGGCGGGGCAGTTTACCATTGCTGACTCTTAGGCCATTTCCCAGAAGCTCATCAGACGACATCCGCATGTTTTTGGTGAGCAGTCGGTTACAGATACGGCAGAGGTGCGACAGCGCTGGGAAGCGGCGAAGCAACGCGAGAAAGGGCGCCGCTTCCCTCCTCGATGGCGTGCCCCGCACATTGCCGGAGCCTACACGGGCACAACGGTTTCAGGAGAAAGCCGCTTCGGTCGGCTTCGATTGGCAAGCCGTCGCTCCGGTATGGGGCAAAGTGACAGGAAGAAACTCGCGGAGCTGCATACGGCCTCCAACGAGGGTAAGGGGGCAAGAGTGAAGAGGAGTTCGGGGACGTGCTTTTTGCTGTATCATTGTGACGACGTTTTCTGCAGTTAGATCCAGAAGATGCCTTACGCAAAGCTATTGGCAAGTTTGAGCGCCGCTTTCACGGTATTGAGCAAGAGCTGGCACGGCGCGGACATCGCCCCTGCCGAGGACCAGCCTGGCAGAGATGGACGAGAATCTGGAACCGCTTGCGTCGTCAGACGTAAGCGCTCGATCGGGCTGTGCCATATTGGCACACGTAGCGTTTTTGTCACATGATTGGTTGAAAGGAGTCGTGCATGTTTGAGACAAATCGCGTCGAGCGGGCCGGGTTTGCGGCTCGGCGTTCAGTGGTGATGGCACAGAATGGCATGGTGGCCAGTAGCCAGCCGCTGGCTGTGGAAGCCGGGGTGAGTATCCTCAAGAAAGGTGGGAACGCCCTCGACGCTGCTATCGCGACAGCCTTGACCCTCGGCGTTGTCGAGCCAGTGTCCACGGGCATTGGCGGCGATGCCTTCGTTCTCTATCAGCGGGCGGCAGATAACCAGATCTACGGCGTCAACGGTAGCGGACGGTGCCCGCGAGGTCAGACGTTGCAGGAGATGCAACGCCGAGGCATCCAGGGGATTCCGCAAAATGGCCTGGCCTCGGTAACGGTTCCAGGGGCCATCGATGCTTTTGCCGACGTGCAGCAGCGCCATGGCAGATTGACCTTTGCCGAGGTCCTGGAACCGGCCATCCACTATGCCAGTGAAGGCTTCCCCGTAAGCGAGATCATCGCCAAACAGTGGCAGGGAGCCGTGCCGCTGTTATCCCGTTATCCTTCTAGCGCCAACACCTACCTACACGATGGCCAGGCACCGCAGGCGGGCGATGTGCACCGCCAGCCAAACCTGGCGCGCACCCTCAAAATTCTGGCCGCGGAAGGGCGTGAGGCCTTCTATCGCGGCGAGATCGCCCGGCAAATCGTGCAATTCTCGCAAGCCCACGGTGGGTTCCTGGCACTAGAGGATTTCGCCGCCCACACGACCGAGTGGGTGGAGCCCATTAAGGTCGATTACCATGGGTATACGGTGCTGGAGTTGCCGCCGAACGGCCAGGGAATCACCGCGCTCATTGCTTTGAATATTCTCGAAGGTTTTGACCTTGCCGCCATGGAATATGGCTCCGCAGCTTATTACCACCTGTTAATCGAAGCGACCAAGCAGGCCTTTGCCGATCGCAACCGCTACGTGGCCGATCCGGCAATGGCGACGCTGCCGATCCAAGGGTTACTCTCGAAAGAATACGCCAAGGCTCGGCGCCAGGAGATCGCCCTTGACCGGGCTGGTGATTATGCCGCCGGCGTGCCACTCCCCTTTGGTAACACCGTCTATGTGTCCTGCGTCGATCGCGAACGCAACGTGGTGTCACTGATTAACAGCTTGTTCACCGCCTTTGGCTCTGGAGTCGTGGCTGGGGAGACGGGTATTTGCCTACAGAATCGCGGCTCCGGCTTCGTAAGCGATCCACAGCATCCGAACGCTTTGGCGCCGGGGAAACGGCCGTTGCACACCATCATCCCCGCCATGATCCTCAAGGACGAACGACCATGGCTTAGCTACGGGGTTATGGGGGGAGATGTGCAGCCGCAAGGCCACCTGCAGGTGGCCATCAATCTGATCGACTTTAACATGAACGTGCAGGAAGCCATCGAGGCCCCGCGCTACCGCATTCTGGGCGGCAAGCGGCTGGCGTTGGAACGAGCCATCTTACACGACGTACGTCATGATCTTGAAACCATGGGGCATGAGCTCTCCCCGTATGGTCAGTCCCACCCGGTACGCCCTATGGTGGTGGCCAGGCCATCCTGATTGATGAGCAACGGGGAGTCTTACAGGGAGGCAGCGACCACCGCAAGGATGGCTGCGCCATCGGCTATTAGCCCAGCAAAAATACCTGATGTCAGGTCACAGTATACATGCTGTCTCGGCGCGGGAGGCAGGACACACCAGGAGGATGGTCATCACGGGGAATCCATTATGATCCCCCGTGATGCAGCACTTACAGTGATTCTTCAGGCCGGGTGCTGGTTTGAACCCAACGGTCTTGCTGGCTTTGATGCGTATCTCGGCACCAGTCCGCGGGTTACGGCCCTTACGAGCGGCGCGTTTTTTGACACTGAAGGTGCCAAAGCCAGGGTAAGAGAAACGAGTGTCCTTTTTGATAGCCTTGCCAACTTCGTCAAAGACTACATCGAGAATCTCACCAGCGGCTTTCTTGCTCAGATTCGTGCCCTTGCTGGCCTTGACTACCTGATCAACGAGTTCCGCCTTGGTCATGAGGGTCACCTCCTTTCGCTGCGGCAGTAATGGTCTCACTTTCGAGCCCATCTTGTGCGAGACCGCAAGTAATTTCAATAGAGTCTACATACTTGGAATAATACGTCAAGGAATTTGTTACAAAAAACGCCCAAAATGCTCGGCAGATTTTCGCTACTGAGCAGATGTGCCGCTCGAAAATCTGGGGTACAAACGGCCTCGGAGCGGGGCTTATGAAAGTATACAAGCGTTATGCTGCCTGATATTGTTAGGGGACATCGGCTCAGCACTCGTGCTGTGGAGGTCATACGGCCTGCCCGTAGGTGGCCTCGGGATGGATGGCCACTTTGAGGGCTTGGCGGTTCATCATTAAGGCAAATGCTGCTGGGAGTTGTGTCAGAGGCAGCGTGTGGGTAATCAGGGCAGCGCCCTGGCAGGACGTTGTCCGCCAGCAGAGACAGAGCCAGGCGGACGTGATAGGGTGTGTTGTGGAAGACCCCCTGGAGGGTGAGCTGGTCATAGTGCAGGAGATGCGTATCGAGGCGGACACTGGTACCACGTTGGCACCCACCATAGAAGATTGCCTGGCCGCCTTTGCGAACCATAGCCACGGTTGTTTCCCACACCTCGGGACGGCCAACGGCTTCGATAGCCACATCGACGCCACGTCCAGCCTCAGTCAGTGCTCGCACCGCCGCCACCTGGTTCGGCATCTCGGCATAATTGACCACTGCCTCTGCCCCAAACTGCTGGGCTAGCGCTAAACGTTGTGGTGCCCGACCGCACAGGATCACCCGCGCCCCCCGCCACCTGGCCATGGCCGCCAGCATCAGACCGCTCGGCCCATCCCCATTGACCACCACCGTGTCGCCAGGACGGAGGGCGGCGTGATCGAGACAATGGAGGACGCAGGCCAGTGGTTCAGTCAGACAAGCAACGGGCGAAGGGCGTAGTGTGGCAGGGAGTTCCAGCAGGTTGGTGTGGACGACGCGCTCTGGAATGACCATGTATTCCGCGTAGGCCCCATTGATGAAGAGAAGGTCATCACACAGGTTTGGCAGATTGCGACAACAGTAGTAGCAGCGGTGACATGGTGCCGAGTTGTTGGCGACAACCCGCATACCTTCCTGGAGGCCTTGCACCTTTGTCCCACAGGCAACAACGGTGCCGCTGAATTCATGGCCAAAAACTGCTGGCGGGGTAATCATGCGGGCATGCCCGCCTTGCAGAAAGACTTTGAGATCGGTACCACAGGTAGTGGCTGTGGCGACGCGGACCAGTACCTCACTCTCCCCAATGCTGGGCAGCTGGGGAGATCTTCGAGCGTCACGTGCTG
>CAVZBC010000107.1:0-7999 GCA_963773125.1 uncultured Gammaproteobacteria bacterium
GCTTCGGTGGCGTCAGGCCCAAGCTGGCCGTCGATGCCATCCCGGGTGTCGAGCACCACCTCTTCCCCCTCGCCCACCTCAAGGAGGGGCGGAATATCGGGATGAAATCGGTTGTGGCCCGTACCAGGTTCGTCGCTGAGCCGTTTGCGGCGATCAATCTCAATGCTCTGCATGTTTCCTCCCCTCTCCCTTACTCCTAACTCACCAGCGCCGGGTGTTCGACAAAGGCCTGGCGCAGCTCTTGCGTGGCCTCCAGCCAGTCCGCTGTGCGAGGCAAAATGACGCCGCCGGAGCGTTGTCGGTACAGCTGGGGATCGTCGACGCCAGGCGGAGTGGTGCCCGCATCACGCAGCGCCTGTGCTGCACGCATGAGGCAGCGCCGCGTCCTGATCACCATGGCATCGCTGGAGCCCAGGTGCTCGATGGAGCGATCAATGATCGGCCCCATGCTTTCGGTAATGGCCTGATCCTGTAAGTGGATGCCGTCGATGCCGGTAAAACTCTGCGTGCGCTGCGCCTCACGGTCGATGCCGTGATCATTCGAGGCATTGTTCGCCAGGCGCCAGCGGCCCAACCAATCCGTGGTGTTTGGCAGGTATGTCACACGACCGCCAGCGCCAGCAAAGGCGGCGCCATTCTGGGGTGCCTTGACGCTGCCGGACCCCACCCGCAGACGTGTGCCTGGTGCTTCCATGCTCCAAAACATGGTGTGCTCGTCATCCAGCGGCACCCAGGCTCGCATGACGATCTGCACGCCGAGTATGCCGGTGGGGATGAGTGTATAGAAGGGGAACAGGAAGTGTGCAAACCGCCAGTAGTAGGTGTCTGCCTCGGCGGGTCGGTAGGTGCCGTACATGGTGCCGTAGTCCGTGTCGACCACCTTGTAGGAGGGGGCGCGGTCTTTCACCGTGTAATAATCAAAAGAGCCAGCGGCGAAATCCTCTGACGTGGTGCCGCCCATGTGCAGAAAGCCAAGATGACAGGTGTCAATATCCCCTTCCAGGGCCTGCACCCAGTTGCATTCTCGCAGCGCCGTCCACACGGCCCATTGCCCCTCGGGCAGCATGTTGGCTTCCAGATCAGACAGCGGCGGCGGCTCCTGCCGTGGCCCCATGTATGTCCAGACGATGCCGTTACGTTCACAGCAGGGATAGGCCCTGGCGCGGACTTTGTCTTTAAAATTGCTCTCGGCTGGCTCGCTGGGCATGTCCATGCAGCGCCCCTCGACGTCAAATTTCCAGCCGTGATAGACGCAGCGGATGCCCTCGGCCTCGTTACGCCCGTAGAACAGGGAGGCGCCACGGTGCGGGCAGGCGTGGGCGAGCAAACCAATTTTGCCAGAGGTACTGCGGAAGGCAATGAGGTTTTCCCCCAGCAAGCGGAGGCGCAGCGGCGCACCATCTGCCTCGGGGAGTTCACTGGACATACAGGCGGGAATCCAGTACTGGCGCATGACATCGCCCATGGGCGTGCCAGGACCAACACGGGTCAGCAACTCGTTGTCTGCATGATGAAGCATATGGGACCTCCTCTCTATGCGGGTATGCCGTCCCCTGTACGTACTTGCCGTATTATCAGACATCTCTTCATACGGCACAAGCCAGGAATCAGGGCCGTGCCTGAGATGGATTCGGTCGAAGCAAGCGGTGCTGTACATTTTCTGTCATGTCTTTGCTCGTTAAATGTCCAGCACAGTTGCTTCACACAAGAACACTCCTATGGCACAAAAATCTCATAGGCGATTGATTTTCTGGAAAATACAGCGCTACAATGTTTCTGGTACACGCTTTGCTCAATCACTCA
Source organism: uncultured Gammaproteobacteria bacterium (assembly GCA_963773125.1). Taxonomy (GTDB): domain Bacteria; phylum Tectomicrobia; class Entotheonellia; order Entotheonellales; family Entotheonellaceae; genus CAVZBC01. The sequence goes on from CAVZBC010000107.1 coordinate 1,804, forward strand.
GGGTGATAAACCGATACGGTATAGAATCACAGGTGAGTGAAGGAGGTGCGGGTATGGTAGGGTTTCTCGTAGCACAGTTCCTCGGCGCGTTCAACGACAACCTCTACAAGATGGTGTTGTCGCTGCTCGCCGTGCACATGGCCGCAGGGAGCGACGCAGGGGGGACCTCTCTGTCGCTGATCGGGGCTATTTTTATCCTGCCGTTCTTTCTCTTCTCGGGCTACGCCGGACACGTGGCAGATGTGTATAGCAAGCGCTCCGTGCTCGTGGTCACCAAGGCGCTGGAAATCGTGGCTATGGGGCTGGCTGTCGTGGCATTCCTGATAGGACGCCTCGAGCTCATGCTCGGGGTGTTGTTCCTGATGGCCCTGCACTCGACCTTTTTCGGTCCGGCCAAATACGGTATCTTGCCCGAGATATTGCCTGACAAGGAGCTGTCGCGCGCCAATGGCTGGGTGGAGATGAGTACCTTCCTGGCCATTATCCTGGGCACGACGCTCGGCAGCGCGCTGTTCGCTGCCTGGCCAGAGCACCTCGCCATGATCGGCCTCGTCCTCGTTGGCATCGCCATAGTCGGGACGGTGGCCAGCCTGGGCATCCCGCATGTCCCCGCGGCAGCGCCGCATAAACCCTTTCGCCGCAATCCCTGGGGCGAGATCGCCAGTGGCTTGCAGCGACTCTACAGCGACAGGCCGCTCTGGCTCACGGCCATCGGTATTGCGTTTTTCTGGTTTCTCGGCGCCTTGCTGCAGATGGCCCTTATTCTGCTCGGCAACAACGTCCTCGGGCTCGACGACGTGCGTGTCGGTCTGCTACAGACATGCATGGCCGTTGGCATTGGTGCTGGTAGTCTGGCCGCCGGGCGGCTGTCGGGCGACAAGGTCGAGCTCGGCCTGGTGCCCCTGGGCGCGCTCGGTATCGGCCTGTCAGCCCTCTTTCTCGTCCTCGCTATGCCTGCCTATGCGGCGATTGCCACGGCCCTGCTGACGCTCGGCTTTTCCGGCGGCCTGTTCATTGTGCCACTCAATGCCTTCCTACAACAGAAGAGCGGTGCCGAGGAAAAAGGCCGCCTGCTCGCCACCAGCAATTTTCTCAGTACGGGCGGCATTCTCCTGGCGTCAGGAGTGCTCTGGGCCAGTGAGCATTTCCTCCAGCTCCCGGCCGACCGCCTCATCCTGTTCTTTGGCCTGGGCACCTTGATCGGCACCGTGTATGTCCTGCGGCTGCTGCCGGATTTTTTAGTGCGCCTGGTACTGTGGATGCTGACCCATACGCTGTACCGCATCCGTATTGTCGGCCAGGAACACGTGCCGCTACAAGGCCCGGCGCTCCTGGTGTGCAATCATGTGTCGTTCGTAGATGCGTTTGTGGTCGGCGCCTGTGTGTCGCGTTTCATGCGCTTTGTGATGCACCAGGCGTATTACAGCAATCCCACCTTCAACTGGTTGTTTCGCCTCATGCAGGCCATCCCGATCGCCGGGGGCAATCGTCAGGCCGTGCACACGGCGCTGGCCCAGGCACGGCAGGCCCTGTGCGACGGGGAGGTGGTGTGCATCTTTGCTGAAGGGGCGATCAGCCGTACTGGCAACCTCCTGCCCTTCAAACGTGGTTTCGAGCGCATCGTTGAACAATTAGATGTGCCGGTGATTCCAGTGCATGTCGATCGTATGTGGGGGAGTATTTTTAGCTTCCAGGGCGGACGCTTCCTGTGGAAGTGGCCGCGTCGCTTCCCCTACCCTGTCACCGTGTCGTTTGGCGCCCCGCTGCCGGCCACGACAACCGCCGAGCAGGCCCGGCAAGCCGTGCAGGAGCTGAGCGCGGCGGCGGTGGCGTACCGCAGAAGGCGCCGTGATCTGCTGCATGTGCGCTTCATCGCTACGGCAAAACGCCAGTGGTCGCGCCCGTGCATGGCCGATTCTACCGGCAAGACCCTGACGTTTGGCGACACCCTGGTAGGCAGTCTGCTGCTGGCGCGCTGGTTACGTACGCAGCGCCCCCACGACAGCATGGTGGGACTGTTGCTGCCCGCTTCGGTCGGAGGTGCCCTGGCCAACATCGCCGTGCTTCTGGCCGGAAAAACCCCGGTCAACCTCAACTTTACTGCCGGACCCGACGCCATGAGCGCCGCTATGCAGCAGTGTGGCATCACCACCCTGCTCACATCCCAGCAGTTTGTGCGCAAAGCCAATCTGGACAATCGTCCTGACATGGTCTACCTCGAGGAGATTTTGCCCCAGATCAGCCGCGGCCAGAAAGTACGCGCCTTTCTCATGGCACGACTCCTGCCCAGCCGCTGGTTGCAACGGCAGTACATGTCACGTGGCCACACGCCTGATAGCCTGGCGACAGTGGTGTTTTCGAGCGGCAGTACTGGCACACCCAAAGGCGTCATGCTGTCGCACCACAATGTCGTGTCCAACCTCGAAAGCGTCGAGCAGGTCTTTGCCCTCACGCCGCACGACTGTCTGCTGGGCATTCTGCCGTTGTTCCACTCTTTTGGCTTTACCATCACCCTGTGGTTCCCTCTCATCACGGGTATACGGGTGGTCTATCACCCCAACCCTCTGGACGCCAGGACCATTGGCGAGCTTGTGCAGACCCACCAGGCCACCATGCTGATCAGCACGCCGACGTTTTGTAACATGTACCTGCGGCAGTGCCCCAGCGAGGCGTTTACGAGCCTGCGCTATGCCATTGTTGGCGCTGAAAAACTCCGCCCGGCCCTGGCCCAGGCTTTTCAACAGCAGTTCGGCATCACCCTCCTGGAGGGGTACGGCTGCACTGAGATGGCACCAGTCGTGGCCGTGAACATCCCTGATGTGGACCAGGGTGGGCAGCGGCAGATTGGCCACAAGCCAGGGACGGTGGGCCATCCCGTGCCTGGTGTCGCCGCCAGGGTAGTGCATCCTGAAACGCGGCAACCGCTGCCGTGTGGTACGGAAGGGCTGTTACTGGTCAAAGGACCGAACCGTATGCTCGGCTATCTCAAGCAACCTGAGAAGACTGCCGAAGTGTTGCACGATGATTGGTATGTCACCGGCGACATCGCTGCCATTGACGAGACTGGCTTCATTCGGCTCACCGATCGCCTCTCCCGCTTTAGCAAAATCGGTGGCGAAATGGTGCCGCATGTCAAAGTAGAAGACGCCATCAACAGCATACTCGGGGAGCACTGCCTGCGTCGTGACGGCGGTACCAGAGGCGCAGAAGGGAGAATGCCTGATCGTGCTCCATACGCAGCCAGAATCTCCATCAGCAGACGGTGTGGGAACAACTGCGCGCTACTGATCTCCCCAAACTCTGGATTCCCAAGCGAGAGCATTTTTATTACGTTGAGACCATTCCCACGCTGGGGACTGGCAAGGTTGATCTGCAGCGGGTGAAGCGTCTCGCCCTCGCGCAGGTGGGAGAACTGAAGAACGCATAATGGAGAATGGAAAATGGAGAGTCTCGCCCTCGCACAGGTGGGAGAACTGGTATGAGCGAGACACCTCTTACACTCTGTCCGCAGTGCGGCGCCAACCTGGCGCTGCTACGCACTTTCCGCGACATGCAGCAGGATGTCCAGCAGTGTGAAGAACACGTCACGGCTTTGCAGGGACAGCTCAGCACCTTTTGCGGTCGGCACAGCTCCTGGCCGCAGCCGATCCTGCGCTGCAACCCTGGCCGGGCAAGCCAGCGAGTGTTCTCTTCGGGGGCTGGGCCATCCTGTGCTTCGTGGTGCTCAACTACGAAGTGAGCGCCGTTCACCTTCCACCAGTCGCACAAAAACTGTGGTTCTTCACCGACAAGTCACTGTTCACCGGACTGATTCTCCTGCTGGTGTGCAGCCTTGGTGTGTGGATGTATCGTTTGATGCAACGGCTGCTAGCACAGTGAACATCATGCCAACATCATCCATCACACTACTGTTGAACAACAACAATAGCTATTAAAGTAGTTTCATTGAGTCATTACATAAATATTGATGTTGTTTTCATAATTAATTCACGCTACGATATCCCTCTACATAATGTGTGAAGACTATATTTTTCATGTATGTGTGTTGAATGAGGGATATTGTCTGATGATTTATGCCTTTGGTGAGTACGAGCTCGATATGGCGCGCTATGAGCTGCGGCGCTCCGGACAGCTGCAGCAGATTGAACCAAAGGTGTTTGACCTGCTGGCCTATCTGGTGCAGCGGCGTGATCGTGCTGTCTCCAAAGACGAGCTGTTCGAGCAGGTGTGGCCGAACCAGTTTGTCAGTGAATCAGCGCTCCTCTACTGCATCATGACGGCGCGCAAAGCCCTGGGGGACAGCGGACGTGTGCAGCGCCTCATCAAAACCATCCACGGCCGGGGCTATCGTTTCGTTGGCACCGTAGCAGAAAGCTTTTCCCAGAGTCCTCCAGACCATGTCGAGGCAGCGACTCAGGCCCCCGCCCTGGTGCACGCCGCGCCTGCGGCTGCAGAGCTGCAGGCCCCGCCGGCTGAACGGCGCCAGCTTTCCGTGCTGTATTGCCATATTGCCACCACTCCGACCCATGAAGAGCCTATTGATCCAGCAGATCTTGCCGGCGTGCTGCAGGACGCGCACGAGGTGTGTGCCGAGATCATACGGCGTTTCGATGGGCACCTGAGGCCGTCTCCGGGCCATGGGCTGCTGGTGTACTTTGGCTATCCCCACGCCCATGAAGACGATGCGTACAGGGCAGTGCGGACGGGCCTGGAGATTGTGCAAGACCTCGGCGCGCTGGCCACGAGCCTGGAGCGAGAGGCGCGTGTACGCCTGGTCGTGCAGGTAGGCATACACACTGGCGGCATGGTGGTCGGTGCCAATGGCAACGGTCTGGGAGGCGAGTCGTCGTCCCTGGGAGAAGTCCCAGAGGTGGCTATGCAATTACACAGCCTTGCTGGCGCCAATACCGTGGTGATCAGTCAGGCCACCTGCAAGCTGGTCGAGGGGTATTTTGTCTGCCAACCCGCTGGCGTTTTTGTGCTCGAAGAGCACTCCCAGCCGCTGACCGTCTACCAGGCACGCCGGGCAACTGCGGCACAAAGCCGCTTTGAGGTCGCCATCACCAGGGGACTGACGCCGCTGGTAGGACGGGAGCAAGAAACCGGGCTCCTGCTGGAGCACTGGGAGCATGTGCAAGAAGGACGGGGGCGGGTCGTGTTGCTGAGCGGCGAAGCCGGGATTGGCAAGTCACGTCTTGTCGAGAGCCTCAAAGAACACCTCTCCCATGTCCCGCATACACGCCTGGAGAGCCGCTGCTCGCCGTATGCTCAGCATAGTGCCTTGCAGCCGGTGATCGAGTCCCTGCAGCATGTCTTGCAATGGCGCCGCGACGACGCACCCGGGGAAAAACTTCGCCGCATCGAAGCGGCCCTGCAGCCATACAGGTTCGCACTGGCCGAAGCGGTGCCGCTTGTCGCTGCACTCCTCGCAGTGCCACTCGCTGGACGTTATGCGCCGCTGACCTTCACACCGCAGCGGCAAAAACAAAAGACGTTAGAGACCATCCTGGGCTGGCTACTGCAAGAAGCGGAGCGGCAGCCCCTGTATTTCATTATGGAAGACCTGCACTGGGTCGATCCCTCGACCCTCGAGCTGCTCGGCCTCTTGACCGAGCAGCTTGCCTCGACCCGTATCCTGGCCCTGTTCACCTTTCGGCCCGATTTTCGTCTGCCCTGGGCGATGCGTTCCCACTTCACCTATCTTACCCTCAACCGCTTATCCCACAAACAGACGGAGGTGATGATACAGCGCGTCGCTGGTGGCAAGCCCCTGCCGCCAGAAGTGGTGCAGCAAATCGTCGCCAGGACCGATGGCGTGCCGCTGTTTATCGAGGAGTTGACCAGAATGGTGCTGGAGTCGGGTCTGGTCAAGGAACGCGATGGACAGTACGAGCTGGTCGGTCCACTGCCGCCGCTGGCCATTCCTACCACGCTGCGCGACTCTCTCATGGCGCGGCTCGATCGTCTAGGAGCTGCCAGACACATCGCCCAGCTTGGCGCTATTCTGGGACGGGAGTTCCCCCATGAGTTGCTGCAGGCGGTTGCGCCTCTGGACACCGCGACGTTGCAGACGATACTCGTACAGCTGATGGACGCCGAACTGCTCCAGCAGCGCGGCATCCCACCACAGGTGCGCTACAGCTTTAAGCATGCCCTGCTCCAGGAGGCAGCTTATGCGTCGCTCCTGCGCAGCACA
>CAVZBC010000108.1:0-31184 GCA_963773125.1 uncultured Gammaproteobacteria bacterium
GGGCCACGAGTTTTCCCACGCTGTCCCACCAGGTATTGATGCGCACGGCAGACATCATCCCCAGGGGGATACCGATGCATAGCGAAATGAGGAAGCCAGCGCAGGCGAGTTGCAGCGAGTTGGGGAGGCGCCGAAAGTAGATATCCCGTACCGGCATGTTGAACTGGAACGACTGGCCGAGATCCCCCTGCGCGACGTTACTGATGAACTTCCAGTACTGCACGATGTAGGGCCTGTCCAGTCCCCACTGGCTGCGCAGGGCGGCGAGGTCTTCTGCCCTGGCCCCAGGATAGTCGCTCATGAGGAGCGCCGGGTCGCCAGTGAACCGGACGACCGCAAAGACAATCACGGTCAAGAGCCACAACGTCATGATGCTGTAAAGCAAGCGTCGTAGGATAAACTGTTGCATGGCCGTGTATCCTCTCTGCGTGCCCTGGTCTCTGACCTCCTATCGTGCCGACTGCAAGGTGAAGTCCTCGGGAGGACCTGGCAGCACTACCTGAGGAGTGCGGATGTAGTCCGCCGGCTTACCGCCGATGCGTGGTCCTATCCCCAGGGTAAAGGAGTTGATGTAGATGGGGACAAAGTAATACGCCTCCAGGGCAATAGTCTGGGCCTGGGTTATCAGATCGCTCCGTTCCTGCATGTTGTGACTGGCCAGATAGCGCTCCCACAAGGCGTCGATCTGCTTATCGCAGACAAACGAGTATGATCCACCACATCTGAGCCAGTTATCGATGTAAACCGAGGCATCTCCGGCGATCACCGAGATACCCATGACAATTTGTCGGCCAGGGAATCCCTTGTGGCCATAGCCCTCTTTCGGTTTGCCTTCGAGCAACTTCTGGTAGAAGATGGGGCGCTCCATGACGTTCATTTCGCTGCTGATGCCAATCGCACGCAGTTGCTCCATAATGCGCAGGCTCAAGGATTCTGCGGCCGGGAAAGGGGTAAACCAGTCGATGCGAAAGCCATTGGCATAGCCCGCTTCGGCCATCAAGCGCTTGGCCTCCTGGAGATGAAACTCATCAGCCGGTCTTTGCACTGCCCCTGGCCACTCCGGGGGGATAAAATTGCCCCAGGGGATACCCATCCCCGCCGTTTCCTGTTCAGCGAGATACTGCCGGTCCAGGGCGAAACTCACCGCCTTACGCACGCGTATGTCGTGGAAGGGGCTGCGTGGATCGTCCATATCCGGGAACATGAGCCAGAAGGGGGCAGAGTTGTTCGGGTGGTAGCGTAGCTTCGGGTCCTTGATTACCGATTGTAGCAGCTCTCCCGTGATAAAATAGGCGAAGTCGGCCTCGCCGCTCTTCAGGGCTGCCACCCGTACTGGCAGTTCCCGCACACCCCGCGACACCACGGTCTTCACACTGGGGACCTTGCGCCAGTACTCCGCAAAGGCGGTAAACTCCACCTCAATGCCGGGTTCCTGGCGTGTCAGCTTGTAAGGGCCCGCGCCGATGGGGGCCTGCGCGAACTTCTCGTCTCGTTCAACCGTGGTCGAGCCGAGCGACAGGTAGTACTTTTTGGGGATAATCATGCCGGCGGAACTGGCCGTCGTGCCATAATACTGCAGGAAATCGAGAAAGGGCTCTTTGAAGTGAAACTGCACCGTGCGCTCGTCTACCACGTCCACCCGCTCGGTCTTTTGCTGCAAATAGGCAGCGTTCATGCCGTGGTAGTTCTCGTAGGAGAATTTCACATCCTCCGCCGTGATTGGCTCGCCGTTATGGAACTTGAGCCCTGGCCGCAGCCGCACCGTCGCCATCTTGAAGTCAGGACGCATGTCATAGAACTCGGCCAGGGAATAGGTGTAGATGTTCCCGTGCATCGCTTTGATGACGTTGTCATGCAGCTTCCAGAGCAACTCATACGCCATGGTCGCAGGGGTTTCCTGGGGATTCAACCACTTCGGCGACAGGCTCACATGCACGGCAATGGTCAGTTTGCCTGCGGGCGGGCGCGACCGGTCGGGGTCGATAACGGCGTTGGCGATGGGCGGTTTGGTCGTCACCTCAGCTGCCGGGGCAGGTAAGGCTCGTATGCAGAGGCAGAGCAGGGGCACAAGGACCACTACAGTACGTTGAAGGAGACGATGAGACAGCATATCTGCACCTCCATGTCTGGTATGTAACAGTTGGCCACATATCCCTGACACTTCCCGACTCGAGGAGATCTACACTGGGCTCGTGCTCCCAAAACCCTGAACGGTCCTGGATGTTCACCTGCATCGCGCCGGGCTATCCTAGGGCATCTGTCCAGTACTGTCAATATCTTTCCCCGGCGGCGGTGATATTGTCACCGCCGCTATGCTGTGCTAGAGTCGAACTGGCTGGGGCAGGCATAGAGCCGCGCTGGCGAGACAGCCAGGACAGTAGAGAGAAAGGAACCTATGCAACGATGGCGCCTTGGTATCTGTGCGCTGCTCGGGACGCTTGTGTTGGTCGCCTGTGGCAGCGACGAGACGACCAAAAAGTCGACGACCTCATCGTCTGCGCCCCCGACGCCGCAGATCACCCAGCCGTCTGGGGAGGCGCCGAGGGTCATCGAAGTCACGCTGGCATTTGTTGCCCCCCGTTTCCGCCCCGACCCCATCGTCGTGCAGGTCGGGAAGCCGGTGCAATTCAAGCTCACCAGCGCTGACACCAGACATCATTTGGTCATAGAATCCCTTGGCATAGACCTGGAAGTCCCCCAGAAGTCTCTGGAGGAGAGCGTGACCACCGGGGTGGTGACGCCTCAGGAGACGGGAATGTGGCGTATGTTTTGCCGTATTCATAGTAGAATGGCGATGGAGGGCACGCTGCAGGTGACAGAAACTGCGGCTGGGAATTAACGCCGATGGCACGCTGTTGGCCTACAGACGTGCACCCACGTTCTGGCATATGAGGGTTTGAGCGGCGATCACCCTGAGAGGAGGCACGCCCATGAGGCGAACCCGGGTTGTTGATGCCTTACGCAGTCAGGCGGCTGTGGAACACATACTCGTGAAAGGCTGGGTGCGCACCCGGCGCGATGCAAAAGGCGTTGTCGTTTCTGGAAATCAACGACGGTTCGGGCTTGCGTAATCTGCAGATCATCGTGGAGGAAACCAGCCCTGCTTCTGCATCCCTCGCACTGGTCATGACCGGCGCCGCCGTCGAGGTGGAAGGGGCCCTGGTCGCCTCGCTGGGCAAGGGGCAGCAGTGGGAGGTCCGGGCCACCAGCCTGCGGGTCCTGGGAACGGCCGATCCGGAAACGTACCCATTACAAAAGAAACGCCACACGGATGAATTTCTGCGGACCATCGCCCATCTCCGCCCGCGCACCAATAAGTATGGGGCGCTGTTTCGCATCCGCTCAGAAAGTGCCTTTGCCGTGCATCAGTTCTTCCGGGAACGGGGTTTTTACTATCTGCACACGCCCATTATCACGGGGTCGGATTGCGAAGGCGCTGGCGAGATGTTTCGTGTCACCACCTTGCCGCCCGGAGGCAGTGCCAGCATGGCTGGTGGGGTAGATTTTACCCACGACTTTTTTGGCAAAGAGGCCGGTCTCACCGTCTCGGGCCAATTGGAGGCAGAACTGTTTGCCAGCGCCCTGGGCAATGTCTATACCTTTGGCCCAACCTTCCGCGCCGAAAATTCGAATACCCCTCGCCATGCCGCGGAGTTCTGGATGATCGAGCCCGAGATGGCCTTTGCCGATCTCGACGATGACATGGATCTCGGCGAGGCGCTGGTCAAAAGTCTGGTGACACACGTCATGGAGCATTGCGCCACGGATCTGGAGCTGTTTGCGCGCTTTGTCGACAAAGACCTCATGACCAACCTGGAAGTGATCGCTGGTGCGTCGTACGCCCGTCTGCCCTATGCCGAGGCCGTCGAGATCTTGCAACAGTCTGGCAAAACGTTTGAGTTCCCGGTGCACTTCGGGGCGGATTTGCAGACGGAACACGAGCGCTATTTGACCGAGGAGCATTTTCACCGACCGGTCATCGTCTACAACTATCCCAAGGATATTAAAGCCTTCTACATGCGCCTCAACGACGACAACAGAACGGTCGCGGCCATGGATTTACTCGTTCCCCGGGTTGGCGAACTCATCGGCGGCAGCCAACGGGAAGAGCGTCTGGAGGTGCTCGAACAGCGTCTTGAGGCGTTCGGCCTGCCACGGGAGGCCTACTGGTGGTATCTGGACATGCGCCGTTTCGGCACTGTCCCGCATGCGGGGTTTGGCCTGGGCTTCGAGCGCTTTCTCATGATGGTGACTGGCGTAACCAATATCCGCGATGTCATTCCCTTTCCCCGCACGCCGAAGCATCTGGAGTTTTAACTGGTTGACGGCTGGTATCTACTGGGCCGTCCAGCCACCGTCGATCACCAGCTCGCTCCCAGTGACAAAGGCCGACTCGTCGGAGGCGAGATAGAGCACGCCATAGGCAATGTCTTCGGGCTGGCCGTACCGTCCCAGGGGAATGCGCGACACGGTGAGCTGGTAGAGATGCGCATCAGCCCGCCGTGCTTCGTTCAAAGGCGTCGCGACAGGTCCGGGGTGGACGGAATTTACCCGGATGCCGTCTTTGGCATACTGGATAGCGGTCGCCTTGGTCAGCAGACGCACCGCCCCCTTGGAGGCTTGATACTGCGGGCTGCTGTTGTCCGTCCCCACCAGCCCGAGCTGGGAAGAAATGTTGATGATCGAGCCGCCACCGGCACGGCGCATGGCCGGAATGGCCGCCCTGGTCCCCAGGAACACGCCTTTCGCATTGATGTCCATGACGCGCTGCCAGTCTGCAACGGTAGTATGTTCAACCTGGCTTTGCTGACTAATACCGGCATTGTTCACCAGAATATCCAGCCTGCCGAAGCGATCGATTGTCAGCGCCACGGCGTGCTGCCAGTCCTCCTCCTGGGTGACGTCCAACCGGACAAAGATCGCTGTGCCACCTGCTGACTTGATATCTGCTTCGACCTGTTGACCCTGTGCTTCTAACACGTCCCCCATAACGACTTTGGCCCCCTCCTGGGCAAACAGACGGGCTTCAACAGCGCCCATCCCACGCGCTCCACCGCTGATGAGTGCCACCTTTCCTGCCAGTCGCATGACGTCCCTCCAGTCGCAAGTATCGGATCGCTGCCATGAGGGTGACAGTGTAGCACAAAGTGGCTGCCGCAGGATGTGCCAGGTGACGTGGGGGCGACAGCGGACGCTGTGGCCGGAACTATTGGCATGGAAATTGCCACCCAACATATTGCAGCTACAGTCGTAAACCTCTATACAGGAGGAGAGTTTATGCATCCCAAGCCATACACACTCGTAGCCTTGGTTATTGGTCTGCTGTTGACGCTAGTCACACTTGTGCCGGTCAACACATTTGGGGCAGCGGGTTCGGCCGACGTGGTGGTGGTGGAAGGCGTGACGAAAACGTTCCAAGTACGGGACTGGGATGGTCAGGAGGTAGAGGTTGCACCTCCCTTCCCGGTCGCATCAAGACATACAGACAAACGCTGGAGCGCCAGGAAGCATGGGCCACACCACGGCACCGGCCGATAGGACGGTACGGGCCACGGTGATGTCTGTAGACGCGCAGAAGCGTATGGTCAAAGTCCAGACACAATACGGACAAACGATAGTCTTAACAATGCTTACTGAGGACGTACAGCCTGGTGAGGAGATTACTCTCGTGGTTCCCTGGTGACCCGAAAGTCTGACAAGTAGCCATGTGCCCTGGAGTCCTGATGGTCGGGGCGTGGTGACCCGGGACAGGCATTTTTTCGTTGCTTCCTATTCTGGGAAGCACATTCTCTCATAATGAGACAACTTTTCAGAGTAGCATTGGCTGGTTGCTCTGCAGACAACCAGAGCCCGCGGCATGATACCGGCGCTGCTACTGCCGTGCGGACCTTCCCTGTCCGACGTATGATAGGTCGGGGAAGTATGGTATAAAACTTGCTTCACCTCCTCTCGCCTCTTTATGTCTTGCGATGTACGGTGAGCAGGTATCCCGCAATATGGCAAAGCAGAGTCCCGGAGGTCATGTATGTGGATTCTTGTGGTTGAAGATGAAGAGCCAGTGCGGAATCTCTTACGGATCGCTTTAGAGTGTGCAGGCTACGACGTTGTTGAAGCCTGCAATGGTCGAGAAGGATTAGCCAGGTATCACCAAACAGACATTCGCTTAGTCATCACCGACCTTGAGATGCCAGAAATGGACGGGGTAACCATGATCAACACCTTACGTGGCGAGCAGGCGCAAGTCCCCGTTATTGTGATCTCCGGTAGCGGACAGGAGAGGCTTGACAGTGCCAGGGCGTGCGGAGTACAGCAGGTATTGCGGAAACCTTTTTGTCTAAAAGAACTGCTCGGCACTGTCCATACGTTGATGTGCGGGCAATCACAGGAGCACCAGAGCGCTAAGTACAGCGCCATAGAATAAGGTGTCAAGAATACCCGGCGGCATACCAGTTAGCCGTGCGCAGCACTAAGCCTGTTTTGGACTTCCGCTGCTGTCAGGCACAGCGTCCTCATCCATGCTCAAGTTCTGCAGGGTCTGTTGTACGATACGTCGTATCTCGGCAGCCCGAAATGGTTTATTCAATCGTACTGCACCAGTTTGAGAGAGGAACGTTTGTGCCTCTGGGCTCAGGGTGTCGCCGGTAAGGAAGATAAAGCGGCGGAGCAAGTGCGGTGCATGGAACTCTAGGGCTCGGTATAGGCCTGGGCCGTCGAGTTCTGGCATGCGCAGGTCACAGAGGATGAGATCGTACTCTCGTTCCTGGAGTCGTGCCAGGGCGAGGTGCCCGTTGTCGGCCGTATCTACCTGGTGGCCATCGCGCCGGAAGAGGTACGCCAGGCCTTTGGAAATACCCGCCTCGTCATCAACGATCAGTATGGCCTTCTGCGGCATGGCCATTGGCGGCTCGGTTGCTGAGACGGCAGGTTTGGTAAGGGGCATGGCGGTGATCGGGATCTCGATTCGAAAGACTGTGCCACGCCCTGGGGGACTTTGCACAGTGATAGTCCCGCCGTGGCTCTCAATGATCCCCTGGCACAGGGGGAGTCCCAAGCCGGTGCCTATACCGGGCGGTTTGGTGGTAAAAAAGGGCTCGAAAATACGCGCTTGGAGGTCCGCTGGTATGCCACGGCCGGTGTCGGCCACCTCAAGCACGACCGAGGCGTGTGCGACGTCAGCGCGCGTGGTAATGGTTAGCTGGCGTGATACGCCTGTTTCCCGCAGTGCCTGTTGGGCGTTGGTGATGAGGTTCACCACCACCTGGTGCAGTTGATAGGGATCAGCCCAGAGAGTGGGCAGATCTTCGGCGAGGTGTTGGTACACATCGATATTGTCGACTCGTAAGGCATAGGCTAGCAATGTCATGACCTCCTCGACAACGGCATTGAGTTGCACTACCGTGCGCTGCGGGGGGTTCTGGCGCGCTAGCGTGAGAAAATTGCGGACGATCCGCACGCACCGTTCGGCGGATTGGCTGAGCTCTGCCACCCGCTCTACCAGCGGGGGAGCCCCGAGTTCCTCGCGCAGCAGGTCTGCCTGCATCATAACGATAGAGAGTGGATTGTTGAGCTCGTGGGCGACACTGGCGAGAAGAAAGCCCATAGCTGCCAGTTTCTCCTGTTGATAGAGTGTTTCTTGCTGACGCTGCACTTGGACTTCGGCCTGTTTCAGCGCCGTGATATTTTCATGCACGACGACGACTCGGATGCCCTCTATACTGTCAAAACGCACCACGCGTATGAGAAACCAGCCCTGCTCTGACGGACTGGGACAGCCATACTCATAAGCGAACGTCTCACGCTGCCGGCCCATGACCTCACGGATACCTCGCGCCACGGCCCGGGCGTCTCCTCCGCCATCATCGTCGACGTTGTCACACACGCTGAGGTAATTCATGCCAACGCCGTAATCCGGTCCCGGAAAGCCATTGGCATCGGCAAACTGACGCCAGGCCATGTTGACGGAGACGATCGTGCCCGCTGCATCAAGAATGGCAATGTGGGCTGGCAGCGCATCCAGGGTGGATTGGAGGAATTGCGACGAGGCGCGGAGCGCTGCTTCAATGCGCGTGCGCTCGGCAATCTCATGATGCAGCGCTTGATTGATGGTGGTCACTTGCGCTGTATGCCGTCGTGTTGTCTGGACAAAATGGATCAAGGCCGTCAGCAGCATGGCGGTCAGGAGGCCAGCAATCAATACCACACTGGGCAGCGCAGAAAACTCTTGCGTCAACAACTCTGGGGTAGGCCACAGGCGCACGCGCCACAAGACGCTAGGCAGAATGAGCCAGGCATCCTGGCCCCAGGTACTCTCGAGCTGCGAGCTACCATGATCACGGCCATAGATGTGTTCTTTGTCGTCGAACACGGCAATGGCAAAGTTCCGCGTGATATCTTTTATGAGCATCCCCAGCAAGGGTTGGACGCGAAAGACGCCAACGATCAAGCCGCGGATGTCCCCAGCGTGGAAAATCGGCACATAGACATGGAAGCCTTTTTCCCCCTGTGCCAGATCAAAAGTATGGGTGGCAGCTACTTCATAGGTGGCCCGTACCTGTTCTAGAGTGAGCCGTTGGGTTTCGTTAGCCCTAAGGTTGTGATGCTGCATGGCTGCATTGCCAAGCCGGGGGGCCACCCACTGCACCGTGAACGACGTATCAGCCCAGGCAATCGCTTGCAGACCAGGATAGTCCCGCACATGGAGCATCACATCGGTTTCCCATTCGTCCTGGCGTGGCTGCCCGCCGACCTCCCAACGTCTCGCCATATGCACCAGCGGCCGAATGCGCGCCCTGATCTCCTGCTCGATAGCGGTGGTGACTTCTGCTTTTGCAATCGTCACCTTCCGTTCAAGCAGGGTATGCTCATGGGCAATCAGCGCCCGCCACAGGTAAAGGGTGATCACGGTAATGCCTATGCCTACGATACCAGGGATCCACTGCAGGGTTCCGACGACCCTGGAGCGGTACTGGCCCCAGGCATAGGCAATAATCCCCATGCCCAGCACGATAAGCCCTGCGGCTGTATGTACGGCCATGCCAGTTGCATATCCCCACTGATAGGCGGTCGGCAGATCCACGACGTACCCAAATCCCGCGACGGCTCCCAAGGCCAGTACAACGACCCCTAACAGCTCTGCCGCGAGGGGCGTTTGTCGAGAGTGTACGGGGTGCGCCATCATCAGCAGGGCTGCGCCCGCCAGTACAAAGCATACCGCGGTGTTTGGGGCGATACGTCCAGGGGAACGCCAGTATGCCGATGGCAGAATCGACAGAAGGAGCATATGAATATCGAGGTTCACGGCGAACATGTGGTCGGCGAGCGCGAGGATACCGAGAGTGGCGATGCTTGCAGCGCACACGATCGTCAGACGGAACCAATGAAGACTTAAGGCAATAAGCCCTACACCGCAGAGCAGGAATCCCAGAGCCGCGCCGGGTTGCATGGGGTCTGCAGTTGGTATGACGTACATGAGCGTTGTACTGTGCAGGTGCCATCCTGCCAGGACGAGCAACCCTAAGGCACTGCTTATACTCCCCGCCAGTATGACGACAAGCTGAAGCAGACGAGAAGGCGGTGGAGCATTCGTTGCCGGCGTGGACGCAGGCATTGGGCGTTTCCTCTCTCCCTTGCCGGGTTAACGGCCAATGCTTTCAGGTAAAGACAGATATCGAAAACATCTTAGTTCCTAGGCGAGACATAGGCAGACCACGGGCTCTTCTTGCAGCGTTACGGTCTGCCTCACTCCAGGCTTATTTCACGATCATGCTATTGCGTACTTCTTTTACGCCAGCGGTGCTCTGAGCAATTTGTACGGCTTTTTGCGCTTGCGTAGCACTGTCAACGAACCCACTCAATTGGACGACCCCTCTGAACACTTCTACCTCAATCTGCGAGCCAAGGACCTCTTTGTCAGCGTAAAGTGCCGTCTTGACTTTGTTCGCCACCACCGAGTCGTCGACGGCTTGCCCAGTACTTCGACTGGTGCGGTCTCCGGCGCAGCCAAGAAGAGTAAGGCTCAAGATGAGCCAGACCACGAGACTTATATACCGTGTTTTCTGCTGCATGACAGACGCCTTTTCTCACGCCTCTTTACTATGCACTCGTTACTTATGAACGGTATTGCTTTAAGTGAAGAAGAGCAACTCTTATGCCATTTGCTGCCCGTGGTATATTTGGGGCGCACATCGACAGAAGTCACGTGAGAGGAGCAGAAGACGTCAGCAGAGTCTCCTGGTGGGATAACCCATACTTCTCCCAAAATGGGAAGGTTTATCAGTCACCCTCCCATTTTGGAAGGGCAAAAGGGCCACTCCCATATTTAGAGATGAGTGCTTGCTTGTTGCACGGCGTCGTGAGAGCATACTGCTGCGCCTGTCAGGGCAGACAGCGACTGGTATTGTATGCTTGCATATGCACTTGAGCACGACCGTTGCAATCTTGCCACACCGGGTTTGTATCCACAGAACACTGGACTGTCACATGGCGAAATGTTCTCCTGTTTCCCACAGGGCGCGCCAGCAGTCATGATGATAAGGGCTCTCGTATGCTAGTCATTCGCCTCGTTAAAAACCATCCCCTTGCCACCGCTCCTGGGAGGTTTGGTGCTGGCTGGAGGGATCATACTCGTTGTCGTCGGGCCTAGAAAATAGCCCCCGGCAGGCGATGTCTCAGGCTTTCACAGTGGAAACTCTGAAGATGATGCAGCATTCCGTGTTAGACTTGCCGTTCCAGGCACTCTGGGAGAGGTTTGCTGGATTACGCTGCATGGGTTACCTAGGTGACAACACTGGCGGAAGGACACACACCTATGGCCCACATTCTTGTTGTCGATGATGACGCTGACGCCCGTGATGCGCTGGAGGTCATCCTCCGCCGCGAAGGGTATACGGTGCTCACCGCTGCCTCGGGTGAGGCGGCGCTTGCTCTCCTGCAACAGCAACATGTTGATGTGCTCCTGTGCGACGTGAAAATGCCCAACATGGATGGCTTAGCAGTGCTCCGGCATGTCAAAGCCGCCGAGTCAAGCCTGGTGGTGGTCATGATGTCTGGGCACCATGACGTTGCTGCAGCCGTTGATGCCATGAAACAGGGGGCGTTCGATTATCTGCTCAAGCCGCTGAGCAAAGATGAGGTGCTACGCACCGTGCAGAAAGCCGTTTCTGTAGGGGCGCTCCTCGTCGAGAATCTGGTACTACGCCACCAGGTCCGTGACCGCGCGGCACGTGCCGAGGTCATTGGGTCTAGTCCAGCCTGGCGGCGGGTCTGTGAACTCGTCGAGCAAGTCGCTCCTTCCCAGGCTACTGTCTTACTGGCCGGAGAAAGTGGGACCGGGAAGGAATTGATTTCCAGCTTGCTGCATCGGTTGAGTCCGCGCGCCGACCGGCCGTTCATCGTCCTTAATGCTGCCGCCTTACCAGCGACGTTGCTCGAAGCAGAACTCTTTGGTTATGAAAAAGGGGCGTTTACGGGGGCGATGCAGCGCAAAATGGGGCATTTTGAATTGGCCGATGGCGGGACGTTGTTTTTGGATGAAATTGGTGACATGCCGCCTGAAGTACAGGTGAAGTTCTTACGCGTCTTACAAGACGGGGTCTTTCAGCGCTTGGGAGGTACGCGTACCTTACAGGCGGATGTGCGCGTCGTGGCTGCAACGAACAAGAACTTGTTGCAGGAAATCACCGAGCAGCGGTTCCGGCACGACCTGTACTACCGGCTCAATGTTATTAGCATCCGTTTGCCGCCCTTGCGCGAACGGCGCCAGGATATTCCGCTGCTGGCAGCACATTTTGTGCGGAAATACGCCTACGAAAACTCGAAGATGGTGACGGGTATCCAGCAGGAAGCGTTACAGCGTTTACACGCCTATTCCTGGCCAGGGAACGTGCGCGAGCTGGAAAATGTCATGGAGCGGGCCGTTGTGTTAACCTCGGGACCAACTATTACGCTGGCCGATCTCAGCCTCGATGAGCGGCCAGAACCCGCATTTGTGGCGACAGACGACCATCTTATCTTACCTGCTGCCGCCACTATGGCCCAGGTCGAACGCGAAACCATTTCTCAAGCCCTGCAACATAACGCTGGGAACCGGCAGGCAGCCGCCCGTCAACTGGCGATTGGTGTGTCGACCCTCTATCGCAAGCTGAAGGAATATGGACTGATGTAAGTGCCCATGAGGTTGTTTCCCTGCTTCTCCCTTCCCACCTCGAAGCGGAGTGGCGCTCCATAGCCACTTTTCCCATTTTGGCAACCCGCGCCATGCCATTACGGCAGAGACGCTGTTTCCTGGGCCGTCAGTAGACCTGCTCAGTGGGCGACCGTATGCGTCAGGTGCAAGACTGACGCTGGTATCCCGCGCGGGTTGCCGCAGGACGTGGCGCGTATGGCATGTGATTTGCTCTTCCAGTAGAAGCGATAGGCCATATGGAGAGGCTTTTACCTCTATAGCCAAAGGAGATATGAAAATGAAACAAATACGGATTGTTCTGACACTGCTGTTTGGTATGGGTATATTGCTCGCTGCTGCGTCTTTTGCGGCGCAGTCCGACAGCCCCAGCACAAAGATGATAGTCCCTGAAGGACTGCGTGTTCACAAAGCGAGTACCTTTATTGGCAGTAGGGTCGAGAATACCAAAGGGGAAAGTTTAGGTACCATTTCGGACCTCGTGCTCGATCCAGAGGCAGGCCGTATCAAGTATGCGGCCCTGTCCTATGGGGGAGTCCTGGGGCTTGGTGGGAAGTTATTTGCCGTGTCGTGGGATGCGCTCACGCTGCAACCAGACGGCAAGACCTTTCTCCTCAACGTAGATCAGGAGATACTCGAAACTACTCCTGGTTTTGACAAGACTAGCTGGCCACAGCGGCCTGATCCTATGCTGCAAGCCGCAGGACAGGCGCCAGCAGGGTCGGCCTCCCCGAGCCCGAGGGCAGGTGCTGACGCGGGACTGCCTGCCTCAAGCAAGACAGAGATGCGCACAGAGCAGATGCTGTCCGCCACTATTACTGATCTCGATGCGCAACAAGGCACCATTACTCTGAAGACGCAGGCGGGAGAAACGGTAGACCTCCGAGCGCCAGCGACATTGCTCACCGGTTTACAGGAGGGGGATGTCGTAGAAGTGTCCAGGTCAGGCCAGCAGGTGACAACAATCCGTAAGAAGAACGGCCAGTAACGCCACTACGGGTTCCTGCAACTGCGGTCAGTCGGGGCGTGGGATAGTCGGCCTCCGGGACTCTCCCCAGCATTGCCAGTGTGCAATGACAGTTGGGTACCAGCGGCATGTTATGCCGCTGGTGCTCCCCCGACTGCATACCGTGGGAGGGTCACGGTGATCGTGGTACCTGTGCCCGGTTTACTGGTCACGGTGATTTGCCCGTGGTGTGCCAGCATGACCTCACGCACAAGATACAAGCCCAATCCCTTGCCCTCGAAATGCACAGCAGATACCGGGCTCGATAGACAGCCTATCTGTGTCTCGGAGAGGTCTGCTCCCGTATGGTGAATGTCAAGACGGATGTGGGTTTCGTAGCGCTGCCCGTGTAGCGTCAGCGTGCCGCCGTGTGGCATGGCTGCCATCGCATATTGGCTCATACTACATAAGGCACGCCAAAAGGTCGGTTTATGCAATGGCACCTGTCCGAGCTCGGCAGTCCCCTGCAAGGTGAGGGTGACACCCTGGGCAAGCAACTGTTCGCGCTGTTCCAAACCGAAGGCCTCGAGTAATGCGCCGAGATCCTCCGGGGTAGAGCTCGCGTCTTCGAGGCGAGCGAGAACCAGATACTCCTGGATCATATCGTATAGTTGGGTCACGCGTGTTTTCATGACCTCCAGGGAGTGCAGAAGCTGCCCACGGTTCGCACCGTCTGGCTGGCTGAGTTCCTCTTCTAGAATGTCGACATGTAGCAAAACCGCGTTGAGTGGATTATGTATCTCATGGGACACCAAACCGGCGAGCTGAGCCAGCAGCAGCAGCCGGTCTTTGGCGTGGGCTTCCGCAGGCCGCGAGGTCGCCGTGGTGACCTCGCGGAGTACCGCCAGCACCTGAGTCTTGGTGTCCTCGGTACTCGGGATCGGTATGCACCAGAGCATTACCGGCTGGTGGCTGCCATTGGCACACTTGAGCGTCAGACATTCTCCGGTAGTGGGGAGCCCCCCCTTGGCCTGCTCGACGACCTGTGTGAGGCGCGGCGACAGATCAAAGAGCTGTATCCAGCCCCTGGTATTGGCCTCGCTGGCAGTGTAGCCAGTCAGGCTCGTCATACGAGGATTCCAGCAGAGTATTGTGCCATCCGCGGCGAGTATCGCTACCCCTTCACCAAGCTGTGTGAGCACCTCTGTCAGCAGGTACGCCGTCACCGGTCGTCGCGATAGCGAGGGCAATAAAGGATGGTTTTCAGCAGAGGCGTCTGGCATCAGGAATTCTCCTGTTTTCCCCGATCTCCTGCGGAGTGGTATTAGAGTCATTAGTATAGCATAGAGCGATCTGTACGGATATCTTGGGATCTCTGAGAGACCCTCCAGCAGCGCCTGGCCCAAGGGGTGGCGAGCCGTGCATACTCAAAAAAGATCAAGCTGTTGCTCTGCATCTGCCGTACTGAGCACCTGAAACCCATGCGTAGCAGCCCAGGCAGGATCAGGGCCCTGCCAGCCAAAGCGTCGCAGGTCCGTGTGGCCTTTGGCGTTGAAAATTATCCCTTCCTGTTCGAGGAGGTGTTGCTGGCGTGGCCCTGTACTCACTTTGCCCTGCGCGTTGATGACGCGCTGCCAGGGCACCGGTGGCTCTGGCTGCCCATCGCGCAGGGCCGCCATGGCCTCCCCCACCTCTCGGGCAGTCACGGGCGGCCCCACCACCGTGGCGACCTGTCCATACGTGGCGACGCACCCGGGTGGTATGCAGCGCACGACGTCATAAATGCGGTTATACAGCGTCGTGGACATCACGGTTATCCTAACTTGTAGTCGTGTAGTGGGCACAGTTATTCCTGCAAACCTTTTTTGCGCACATAAGGCTACGTCTCGTCTATCATACCATACGGAGTCTGCCATACACTATAGACGGCACGGCTGTCCCTGTGCCTTGCATCAATAGACTACGCTCTAGAGAGCAGTCGTCAGCAATGCGTTCCCATGCTATCATAGGACACCAACGAGTGACGCTGGCGGTGCGCCGTGTGGCCGCCTGCACCGCGGGAGGGTAAAGGACGACGGGTATGGATATCGGGTTGATGCTGGATTGCGACTACCGAGCCGACCAGACACAACAACAGGCGTTTGCTGCCGTGTTGACAACGGCTGACCTGGCCGAAGCCCTGGGTTTTGATGGTATCTGGCTGGCGGAACGTCACTTCTCTCCCCCCGGCGGGAGCGCGCTGATCTCCTCCATTGGCTCCGCTCCCCTCCTACTGGCGACAGCCATCGCCATGCGTACGAGCCGGTTGCGCATAGGGACCGCCGTCCTCCTCTTACCCCTGGGGCACCCTGTGCGTTTGGCAGAAGAAGTCGCTACGCTCGATCATCTGAGTCAAGGGCGCCTCGATCTTGGGATTGGTCGGAGCAGCTTCCCGCGCGCCTATGCAGGCTATAACATCCCCTATGAAGAAAGTCGGGAGCGCTTCCGGGAATATCTAGAGATCATGCGGTTGGCCTGGACCCGGCCGCGCTTTTCGTACACAGGGACGTTTTATACCTGTCGGGACTTAGAGGTGCTCCCCACACCGTATCAACAACCACACCCGCCCTTACACCATGCCGCGGCCACGCGCGAAACTTTTGTGGCCGCAGGGACGATGGGGCTGCCATTGCTCGTGGCGCTCATAGGCACTCCCATGTCCGCACTCACCACGGTGATTGCCGCCTATCAGACTGCCTGGCAGGCCGCTGGCCACCCCGGCCAGGGCGAGGTGCGGCTCCGTCTGCCCATCTATGTGGCTGAAACCCTACACCAGGCGCAGGCTGACCCCCAGGCGAGTGTCATGCCATACTATGAACGCCTGCGACAGGGCTACCTGCGGAGTAACCAGGGGTTCGAAAGCGCCGAGCGCGCCACGCGGGCGGTACAGCTGAGGACCCTGACCTATGAGGAGGTCCTACAAGAACGTGTGGTGTTCGGCACGCCCACACAGGTCGTGGCACGACTGCGCACCTTGCAGCGTGCAGTGGGCCTGTCTGGGATCATCATAGAACCCAATATCGGTGGAGACATCTCTCCCGCACTCGTGGCGCGCTCCCTGCAGCTGTTCGTCCAGGAGGTCGCTCCCCAGCTGCGGAAAGAGGCGTGATGCATGCGTCTCGGTGTGGTGCGACACGGTCTCAGCCATGCCGAAGGGTAGGGGCGCCTCGCCGAGGCGCCCGGGCTGGCTGGCAGAGGCGTGTGACACGTCCCACCCGCTGATTTGACCGCTGTTCTAGGCTGGAAAGATACGCTGGTAGACGCCCGGGGACCCCTCAGCATGGACCATGTGCTGCCGAATCTCGCTGTTCCATACCGGGGTAACGGCGGTGCGCCAGTTGTCCCAGGCCTGACTCTTCCAGACGTCGAGCGAGGCCATCTCATGCACTGTGATGTACCTGGGCTCTCCCATCACGGCGGCAAAGCGCCGCGCCCGAATATAGCCTGGAATGCTCCGGCATAGGGGCAAGCGTTCGTGGTTATAGGCGTCGTTAAATTTCTTATCTAACTCTGCTGGCACGGACATCCGTCCAACCAGGAGCACTGGTGCCATATCCGCTTGCGCCGTCTCGGCCGGGACGTCCTGTGGGTAGGTACGTCGGTAGAGATTCCGGATGTAGGCCGTGCCAATCACGCTGGGGGACATCCGTCTGGACCATGGCGTAGGGTTTTTTAACCATTTTTGCCAGGCCTCGGCATACCAGGTCTCTGGCGACTCCAGTTCATAGCACGCCAGGTATTTTGGTCCACCCGCCACTGCCTGGTAGCGGGCAGCGTTCAAGACTCCTGGGATAGATAACCGTTCTGGAATATGCTCCTCGTTGTACCACCGGTTGTATTCCTCTTCGTGCTCAGCCGCAACATCACTATAGACCATGAGTAAACCGTCCCCTTTTTTGGCCGCCATGTGTACCCTCCTCTGTGCTTGTGACATGTTATACCACCTGCGGCATGGTGCTCAGCCGCGTAGCGGACGGAAGAAGGCCCGTATGTCGTCGACCAGCCGTTGCGGCTCCTCAAGGGCTGCAAAGTGGCCGCCACTGGGCATCTCGGTCCAGCGTTGGATGTTGAAGGAGCGCTCCCCCCATTCCCGCGGTGGCCGGCTGATCTCCTTGGGAAAGACGGCCATCCCTGTCGGCACGGTCACGCGTTCGTTGTGCTTGAGCGTCCACGGTTGGCGCTGCGTCTCGTAGTACAGCCGGGTGGAGGCATTAATAGTCTGGGTGACCCAGTAGATGGTGATGGTTGTCAGCAGTTCGTCTTTGCTAAAGCGACTCTCCACATTCCCGTTACAATCGCTCCAGGTGCGATATTTTTCCACGATCCAGGCGGCCAGTCCGGCTGGCGAATCGTTGAGCCCATAAGACAGTGTCTGTGGTTTGGTGCCCTGGATATGGGAATAGCCTCCCTCGGCCTCCAGCCACGCTTGTCGTTGGTCCAGGAAGGCCTGTTCCGCCGCTGACAGCGCCTTGGAGCCGGCGCCAAGGTACGGTGTCGGTCGCGTTATGGAAGTCACGTGGATGCCAATGAGGTGCTGGGGATAGGCAAACCCGAGATAATTGGTCACGCTGGCCCCCCAGTCGCCTCCCTGCGCCCCAAAGCGCTCATACCCAAGTCCCTGCATCAGCGTTACCCACAGGTCGGCAATCTTCAAGACATGCATGCCGCGCTGTGTGGTCGGGTCGGAGAAGCCATAGCCGGGCATGGACGGCACCACCACATCGAAGGCATCAGCCGGGTCGCCGCCGTGGCTGCCCGGATCGGCGAGCAGGGGCAGAATCTTGTACATCTCGAAGAACGATCCCGGCCAGCCGTGGGTGATGAGCAAGGGCAGGGGATGCGGTCCCCGGCCTTTTTCGTGCAGGAAATGTATACCCTGGCCCTCAATGGTGGTCTTGTAATGGTGCAAGGCGTTGAGACGCTTCTCCTGCGCCCGCCAATCGAAGCGGGTCTGCCAGTAATCGACCAGCTGCTGTATGTAGGCCAGATTGGTGCCGTAGTCCCACGCCGCCCCCGGCAGTTCACCGGGCCAGCGGGTGTGCGCCAGGCGCTGGCGCAGATCGTCCAATACAGCGTCGGGAATGTCTATACTAAACGGTTTCACCTCCATAACGCGCTCCTTTCGCTGCCGGGATCGGCGGAGATTTTATGGTCATGAACGACGCTATACCGATGGTTGAGAGAAGGGCAGCATTATAGTTGGGATGGCGTGCGGTTGCAAATTGGCAGGCCGGGCTCACCGCGGGTGGCCGAGGCGACAGAGTGTTGCAGATGTCTCAGCGCCTCTTGATACAAAAGTGTTTTGACGTTAAATTATTTGACATCGAATCAGCGGGGTGGGATTGAGGCATGTGATGATCATCGCAGCACGTATTGAGGAAGTGCGTCAAGTGCGCTGGGCGGACCCGACGCTGAGTTGGGGGTTTGTGCCCACCATGGGATATCTCCATGCGGGCCATCTGTCGCTCGTGCAGCGGGCTCGACAGGAGAATGATCGGGTGGCGGTGAGCATCTACGTCAACCCCACCCAATTTGCCCCCACCGAAGACCTGAGCACCTACCCCCGTGACCTGGAGCGCGATCTGGCGCTGATCAAAGAGGTCGGCACAGACCTGGTGTTTACGCCGTCTGATGCGGTGATGTACCCGCCGGATTGCCAGACGCAGGTGACGGTCCGTGACGTGTCCAAACCGCTTGAAGGGGCCTCACGCCCTAGCCATTTTGTCGGGGTAGCGACAGTAGTGACCAAATTATTCAATATCGTCCAGCCAACACGCGCCTATTTTGGCCAGAAAGATGCCCAGCAGACAGTGGTGTTACGCCAGATGGTGCGTGATTTGCACATCAATCTCGACCTCATCGTGTGCCCCACTGTGCGTGAGCCTGATGGGCTGGCCATGAGTTCGCGCAATGTCTACCTGTCGCCTGCAGCACGGGTGGCGGCGACGGTGCTGTACCGGGCTTTGTCGGCAGCGCACGACGCGGTCATGGCAGGGCAACGTCAGGCAGAGGCCTTACGGCAGTTGATGACCGAGGTCATCTCGGCAGAGCCGCTGGCGCGCCTCGACTATGTCAGTGCTGCAGATCCCGTAACGCTGACCGAGTTGACCCATGTGACCAGTGGGGTGTTGTTATCCATGGCCGTGTTTTTCGGCCCGACACGTTTAATCGATAATATCCTTTTGGAAATTGCGGAGTGCGGAAGGTCGTAAAGCCCTTCTCCGCCACTGTGTGGGCGGAAGGTCGCCAAGCCTCCCTGCGCCGACGCAGTCGCGGAGAGTGCGGGGTGCGGACTAAACCTTTTGGTTTTCAATGCCGAAATCCGCATTCCGAAATCCGCATTAGTTTGGCCCATTTCCCTCCGCATGGCCGAGGTAGGCGCGCTGCAAGCGCCCATCTTGCTGCAGGGTGTCCGGCCGACCCTGGGCCACAATGGCGCCCTCACGCAACACATAGGTATAGTCGGCAATGGCCAGGGCGGCGCTGACATGCTGCTCAACAATGAGCAGGGCAATACCGGTCGCGTTGAGGTCGGCGAGCCTGGCAAAGATCTCATCAATGACCAGCGGCGCCAGACTGGCGGAGGGTTCATCCAGCAGGAGCAGTGCCGGACGGGCCATGAGGCCACGCCCAATGGCCAGCATCTGTTGCTCGCCACCGCTGAGAAATCCGGCATACTGCCTGGCCCGCTGGCGCAAGATGGGGAAGTAGGTATAGACGCGCTCAAGCTCGGCGGCCACGGCAGCGGTATCCTGGCAACGATACGCCCCCATGCGCAGGTTTTCTGCCACGGTGAGGTAGGGAAAGATGTCGCGGCCTTGCGGCACATGGATCAGGCCGCGTCGCACCAGGCGCTCCGGGCGTCGTCCCTGGATGTACTGTCCGGCAAAGAGCACCGTGCCTCGACGCGGGCGCACCAGCCCTGACACGGTGCGCAACAGCGTCGATTTCCCGGAACCATTGCCCCCCAGCAGGGCCACGATCTCTCCGGCATGCACACGCAGCGAGACGTGCCGCAACACTTGCAACGGGCCGTAGTAACTGTCCACCCCGGCAACGTCCAGCACCACGGGGGCGCTGGGAGAACCCCTGGGGGATATGTCCTGGGTCGGTGCGGCATCCCGCTCTACCCGCCTGGCGGTGTGCTGCCGGGCGTATCTGGGGGCCCCTGGCATCTGCTGGCCCAGGTAGGCCTGGAGTACCTGCGGATGGTGCTGGATCTCGGCTGGGGTGCCTGCGGCAATGACCTGGCCCTGCTCCAGCACCGTCACTCGCGCACACACCTCGTGCACCAGCTTGATCACATGCTCGATCAGCACAATGGCCACACCGTGCGCCTCACTATAGCGCAGGACCATATCGACAAACTGGCGTAAGACGGGCGGGCTTAAGCCACTGGCGGGTTCATCGAGCAGCAGGAGTTTCGGCCGACTGACCAGGGCGCGCGCCAGCTCCAGCAGCTTGCGTTGCCCAAACGACAGCAGCCGGGCCGGGCGGTGCCAGAGTGCCTCGAGCCCGATGTCGCGCAGCATTTCCATGGCCCGCGCCCGCGCCTGGCGTTCACTGCGCATGGCCCAGGGTGTGCACAGCGCCGCGCCCCAAAACCCTGCCCGTTGCCTGGTGTGATCGCCGACCAGTACGTTCTCCAGCACGGTCATGGCTTCGAACAGCTCGAGGTTCTGAAACGTCCGGGTCACCCCCTGCCGCGCCACAGCGTGTGCTGGGAGGCGCGTCAACTCGACCCCGTCGAGCCAGACAGTGCCCCGGGATGGGGCATAAAAACGGCTGATAACATTCACCAGGGTGCTCTTGCCAGCACCGTTTGGGCCGATCACCCCGTGAATTTCCCCTGCCGCTACGGTCATGCTGACGTTGTGTAACGCCACCACACCCCCGAAGCGCAGGCTAACTCCTTGCACGGTCAAAAACGTCATGCAGCACTCCGTCGCCATTGGTGCATTCGCCGGCCCGGTCTCACCTCGGGCAGAGGGGTATTGTACACGCCTTGATGGGAGAGCGCCAGCCTGCGGCGCTGCCATCAGACGCTCGCAGCAGTGCAGTAGGCGTTGACAGGTCTACGAGGCGGTGCTAGGATACCCTCTCCTGCACACCAGGGCGGCGTGCGGCATCCTGAGCACTGCCTGGGAGGCAGGCTCGCAGCATGCCGTCTGCAGCACTATTTTTGAGGATGAACTATGGGACACTTGCAGGTGGAACAGCTCTCCATCAGTTTTGGTGGCCTCAAGGCGGTGAATGATGTCTCCTTCGCGGTCGAAGAGGGGGCGATTCATGGCTTAATCGGTCCGAATGGCGCTGGCAAAACCACCATTTTTAACTGTATCAGCGGTGTCTACAAACCGAACCATGGTAGCATCCGGTTTGCCGGGCACGATCTGGCATTGCTGAAGCCACACCAGGTGGCCCAATGTGGCATCGCGCGGACGTTTCAGAATATTGAACTGTTTCGCAATATGACCGTCCTGGACAACCTGCTCGTGGGGCAGCATACGCATCTGCAGTGCGGCATTTTTGCCAGTGCTCTGGCCCTGCCATGGGGACGGCGCGAAGCCGAGGAGAGTCGCACGCGGGTGCGGCAGATTATGCAGTTTTTGGGGCTGGAGGAGGTGCAGCATTATCTCGCCGCGTCGCTGCCTTTTGGGCATCAGAAGCTCCTCGAGCTTGGTCGTGCGCTGGCCCTGGAGCCCAAACTGTTGTTGCTGGACGAGCCGGCGTCTGGCATGAACCCTCAGGAAACCGCGGCGCTGCGCCTGCTGATCGAGGATATCCGGCGGCGCTTAGGCATTACCGTCTTGCTGGTCGAGCATGATATGGGTCTGGTGATGAAGGTGTGTGACCGCATTTCGGTACTCAATTTTGGCGTCAAGATTGCCGAGGGCACACCCCGCGACATCCAGCATAACCCTGAAGTCATCGAGGCGTATCTGGGGGAGGTGACAAACGTTGCTGACAATGACTAACATTGAGACCTACTATGGCAGCATTCGGGCCCTCAAAGGCGTGTCGCTCGATGTCCCCGAAGGCCGCACGGTCACTCTCCTGGGGGCGAATGGTGCCGGCAAGACCACCACCCTGAAGACCATTTCCGGTATTACCCCGGCCGCTCGTGGCACCATTGAGTTTCTGGGGCAGCGCATCGATCGTATGGCACCAGAAAAGATCGTGCGTCTTGGCATCTCGCATGTCCCCGAGGGACGCCAGGTCTTTAAGGACCTGACGGTGACGGAAAACTTGAAGATGGGGGCGTATACGCGCAAAGGCCGGCGGGATATTGAGGCGGCTTTGCAGCGTGTGTATGCCTACTATCCGGTGTTGCGAGAGCGCCGCCTTCAGCTTGCCGGGACCCTGAGCGGTGGTGAGCAACAGATGCTGGCCATTGGCCGGGCGTTAATGGCGCGTCCCAGGCTGTTGTTGCTGGATGAACCGTCCCTGGGGCTGGCCCCGAAGCTAGTGGAAGACATTTTCCAGATCATCAAGACTATCAACCAGGAGGGCATTACGGTCTTGCTGGTGGAGCAAAATGCCAATAAGGCCCTGCATATTGCGCACTATGGCTATGTGTTGGAAACAGGCCGGGTGACGCTGATGGACGAGGCCAAAAAGCTGCTACAGAACGACCATGTGCGGCGGTCGTATCTGGGCGAATAGGCGTGGTACAGGGTGTTGATCGCGGGTAGGTGGCAGGGTCTGCAGCCGCCTGTCCGGAGGAGGAGTCCCTGCCAGGGCCTGGCAGGGGACAGTTGTTATCCCACAGCGGGAAGAAAGAGGAGAAGGCGGATGAACAGCTTGCGTAGCATATTCATAGTGCTTATGGCCCTTGCCTGTATGCTCTGGAGCACGCCCCTGGTGCACGCAGCAGACCCGGGGGTGACGCCTACAGAAATCAAAATAGGCACCAGTACAAGCTTGACTGGCCCCATTGCGGTGTGGGGCAATCGCCTGAGCCGCATTGGTCCACAGACGTACTTCAACCATATTAACGAACAGGGCGGGGTGCACGGTCGCAAGATCGTCCAGGTGCTCCTGGACGATGGTTATGAGCCGCCGCGCTCGGTGGCCAACCATAAACGGCTGATTGAGAGCGACAAGGTTTTTGCCCTCTTGGCGAGCATGGGGACGCCAACCGTGAGCGCCTCCATCCAGACTATCCTCGATGCCAAGATCCCGCTGATTTTCCCAGCCACTGGCGCCCATAAGTGGGGGTATGAGTATCGGCCGTTGGTGTTCCAGGTCGGGGCGGATTACTGGCATATGTCCGCCGTGATGGTGGACTATATTGTCAAGGAGAAGGGCCTGAAGAAGTGGGGCGTGTTCTATCAGGACGACGACTACGGCAAGGACGTGCTGAACGGCACTAAGGCGCAGCTCAAAAAACATGGCCTGGAGGTAGTGGCAACCGAAACCTACAAGCGTGGCACCATCGACGTCTCTGGGCAGGTGGCTAAGCTGCGCTCGGCGGGTGTCGAGGTGGTGATGCTCGGCACGGTATACCGTGAGGGAGCACCGTTCCTCAAGGAGAAAGAGAAGATGGGGTGGGATGTGCAAACTGTTGGCATTAGCCCGACCGCCACGCAAACGTTTGTCGATCTTTGTGGCAGTGCCGGTGTGGGCCACTTGAACACGTTCTCCAACCCCTCGGTCGATTCGGAGCGCCCAGGGGTGGCGGAGTTCCGTGCCCTGATGCAGAAGTATTTCCCAGATGAGAAAATCTCTGAGGAAGCCCTGTATGGTTTTATTTCCGCCAAAACCTTTGTGGCCGGCCTGCACGCTGCCGGGCGCGACCTGACGCGTGAGAGCCTGATTAAGGGGCTGGAGTCGCTGAAGGATTACGACAACGGCATTACCGATCTCATCACCTTTGGACCGGAGGATCACCAGGGCGTAACCGCCTCCTATATCTCGGCGATTGTTGAGGATACGCCCGATCCGCAGACCGGGGCGAAGCGTTATAAATACGCCCAGGTGAGCGATTGGATTCAGCCGGTGGGGTACTAGAACACCGGTCACGTCGTCGAGCGGGACGTGTCATCGACGCTGCCCTGGGCAGGAGAAGACCGGGTGCCCCGCCGGGGCGCCCGCTGGCCTGTGGCTGATGTCTGGGAAAGGATAGCGCAGGATGTTTCTACAGCAGGTGGTTGGTGGTTTGGCAACGGGGAGTATTTATGCCCTGGTAGCTCTCGGCTTTATCCTGATTTTCAAGGCGACCGATGTGGTCAACTTTGCCCAGGGCGAGCTCATGATGGTCAGCACCTTCTTTACCAAAACCATGATCGATTGGCTGCACCCGGCAAGCATCGGTATGTGGCTGGCAGTAATGCTGTTGACCATTGGCTTTGCGGCGCTCTTTGGCGCCCTACTCGAACGCTTGATTGTGCGGCCCTTGATGAATGCACCAGTGTTCAGCATTGTGATCGCCACCATTGGCCTGTCGACCTTGCTCATTGGGTTGAGTGGCGGGGTGGTGTGGGACTGGGATACCTATCCCGGCCAGTCGCCGTTTTCGAATAAACCCGTGTCGCTGGGTGGAGTGGTGGTGACGCCCCTTGACATAGGCATTGTCGGGATCACTATCGGCTTGATTTTGATTTTGACCCTCTACTTTAAGTTTACCAAGCTCGGCATTGCCATGCGGGCCACGCAGCAAAATAAGCAGACAGCCACCCTGATGGGCATCAATGTCAAAGGGATTTATACTGGCACCTGGGCCCTGAGCGCAGTGGTGTCGGGCGTGGCAGGCTTTCTGGCAGCGCCGATTATTTTTATTGATACCAACATGGGCTTTGTGGTCCTCAAGGGTTTTGCCGGAGCAGTATTGGGCGGTTGGGGCAGTATTCCAGGCGCAATTGTTGGGGGCATGGCCCTGGGCGTCATGGAAAACCTGGCCACGGTCTACGTGTGGCCGCAGATCAAACATATGGCGGCCTTTCTGGTACTCCTGATTGTGCTGCTCTGTAAACCTGACGGTTTGCTGGGTTTCACCGTCAAGAAAGTCTAGGGGACAGAGGAGAGACGCCATGATACATGGGACGGCCAGCACAAAGCTCCTACTCGCCCTGGTGTTTGTTGTGCTGCTTATTGTGCCGCACGCGCCGTTTATGAACTCATATCTGCTGTATATTCTCGACCTGATCTACATCAGCGTGTTGGTGGCGCTGGGCTTGAATTTATTGGCGGGCTATGCCGGCCAGATCTCCATCGGCCATGCGGCGTTTTATGCCCTTGGGGCCTATGCCAGTGCCATTTTGCAGGCCAAGCTCGGACTGCCCTTTCTGCTCACCATGCTGCTGGCGGCCAGCTTTACGGCGGCGGTGGGGTATATGGTGGGCCTGCCCGCTATTCGTCTGCATGGTCTATTTCTGGCCATGGCCACCCTGGCCTTTGGGCGGGTGGTCGAGGAACTGCTGGTGATTCCACTGCTTGAGCCTTTCACCCATGGCGCCGATGGCATGCCCGTGCCGGTCGCCAAAATAGGGTCCATCCTGCTAAAGTCCGACACGCGGGCCTTCTACTACCTCTGCCTGGTGCTTGCCGCCGTGATGACCTGGGTGGCAGTGAACATTGTCAATAGTCGCACGGGCCGGGCGTTTATTGCGTTGCGTGAAAGCGAAGTTGCAGCGCAGACAAACGGCATTGATCTGGCCAGGTACAAGACCATCGCCTTTGCCCTCAGCGCCTTTTACACCGGCCTGGCAGGGGCCTTATATGCCCAGGCCGTGACCTTTATTGCGCCTGACGGCTTCACCATCTTTCTGTCGGTAAAATTCCTGGCGGTGATTATTATTGGCGGCATGGGCTCGATTCTCGGCTCGGTCCTGGGGGCGATTACCCTGGCTGTGTTGCCAGAGCTGTTTGCCAAACTGCCTGGGGAATGGGGCGCCCCGATGATTTTTTATGGGGCAGCACTGGTCCTGGTGATTATGTTTATGCCCCAGGGCATTGCTGGCTCGCTCATGGCGCTCCGCTATCGCCTGGCGCTACGACGCCTGGCGACTGCTCCGCAGCTCGCGCCGTCTGCTCGTGATACGGTAGCGGACTGAGCCCTGGTGAGGTTCCCTCATGACACGTGTTGTGGCGCTCTTAGCGCATCCTGACGATGCCGAGATCCTGGCTGGCGGCACCCTGTACAAGCATAGGCAGCGGGGTGACAGCGTGGAGATCTGCAGTCTGACGTATACGTCCGACTCTCTGCGTGGTCAGGAAGGAGCTGAAGGGGCACGCCGCCTCGGGGTGGATTTTCGGTGCTTTGGCCTGACCGATATGGGGGTGTCGCGCTACACGCCGGACGACGTAGAGCGCCTGGCAGCTTTCCTGCTGGCGCGGCCACCGGACATTGTGCTAACGCATTGGCAGGACGATACGCACCCGGATCATATCGCCAGTGTGCGGCTCGTGGTCGAGGCGCTGGTGCGTTATGCGGTGTCGCACGGTCTGGACGATGTGGACGCCAGCCGGCGTGCCTTCCCGCAGGTGTGGTCGTGCGACACCTACGGGGCGCTGGGAAGTCATGGCGGTTTTGCGGCCGAGTGGTACATTGATGTCAGTGCCGTCTGGGAGCAGAAAATCTACGCCCTGATGGCGCACCAGAGCCAGCGTCCTGAGCACTGGCTGGATCAGGTCCAGCGCCACCACGCCTTCTATGGGGCCCGCTGTAATCGGGCCTATGCCGAAGGTTTTCGTCGTCTCACTGTGGCGTTTGTGAATAATCTGCCCGCCTATGAGTATCTGCCATAAGACAGAGCAAGATTGCAGCCTCACATCCCTGCGCGCGGGGCCGGGCCTCCCGCTCTACGCCTTCTAAACCACGCCGAGTTATGCTTAGGTGTCGTGTTCCCAAGCCGTCATTGCAGTCGCTGTCGGAAGCCTCAGCGACGGAGGAACGTAGGCTGAGGCGGTCCAAAGGCGTTCTTAGGCTTCATAGCGCTGCGCAGTGGGCCATCCCTCACTGTTGCCTCACCCGAATTTACTGCACTGGAACGACTGGCGGGGCGCCCTTCTCCTTCACAAAAAATACGAGAAATTTCGCTGGGTGGGAGTCGCTCGCATTCTTCGAGACACTGTGGATGTCCTCGGGCGATTCGTAAAACGTCTGGCCTGGCCCCAGGGTTACCGCTTCCCCCCCTGCGACCTGCATGACGATGGCACCTTCCAGGACATAGACAAAGGTGTGCGCGTTGTGTCTATGCTTGCCGGACGAGGCGCCCGGCGCATACTCTACTGTGAGCATCACCCCTTCCTTGCCGGGGAATCCAGCCAAGTCCTTCCCCATAAGCGGAGTGACCTTCGGTTCCTCAGCCATGGCCGGAGCCGCGAGAAAGCAGAGCATACCGATCAAAGCCGCTTGTGCTGCGATACGATACCTCATCGTGTGGGTTTCCTCCCCTGCAGTAGTACCATTTCAGGAACATATTCACGCATGATGCCACCTCCTATGCACACGAACGTCCTCGCGTCAGTTGCTGGAAGTGAGAGCGCAGCGGTCGCTGAGCAGCCTCGGGCATTCTGTCCCTACGATATGGAGATGTCAAGCTGCTCATCTGTGCTAGCGGGCGCCTTGTAGGGTTCTGTCGCGAATTTTTGTGTGTAGACGCTTTGGGATGAGGTATCCGTGTCTGGAGGGAATTACGCGGCCAGAGAATAGAACTGTTCGACCATAGTGAGGCCTCGTCCGCTCTCGACATCCATCTGGCCCTCCATGCGTTCTTCGACATGGCGATAGCTCAGGAGGTACACCACATACTACCGGCCCCCTATGAGAATGATGTCCTGCGGGAAATGGGCGCCCTTGAAGCTGCTCATCCGTGCTCTCCTTCCCTTGTTCAGTCCGAGTGTCGGAGGGAGAGCATACCTGAAATCATGCATAAGTAAAATTCGCGACAGAACCTGATCGATTCTACCATCGTCCGCGCCCACCAGCACAGCGCTGGGGCAAAAGGGGGGACCGGACGCAAGAAGCCATCGGGCGTTCAAAAGGCGGGCTGACGACAAAAATCCATGCCACCTGCGATGCCCTGAGGCGTCCGACCGACTTCCATTTGACCCCAGGGCAGGCCTGTGATCTTGATGGAGCGGATGTGCTACTGCCTACGATTGCCGCAAATACGGTGATTGCCGAGAAAGCCTTTGATGCGGATGAGCGGGTCATTCATCCGCTTGAGAGAACGGGGAAAATAGTCGTCATCCCGCCAAAATCCAACCGGAAAGCCCAGCGGCCGTATGATAATGTCGGCCGCTTTCAGATGCATTCGGACAGTCTCGCCTTCGACCTGGATGCCGGTCTGTTCCACCATGTAGTCGGCTAAGCGGGGCAGTGTCCAGAGGGAATATGGCAATCCCAGAGAGCGTGGGTGTAAGCGGACGACTTCGACGAGCTGGGCCACATAGGCGGGCGTGACTTTGCCAGGGGCGCCCGAAAGTGGAGCGTCTTGGAGCCCTTGCAAGCCCTCGGCGGCATAGCGCTTGAGTCAGTTGCGCACGGTCTGATCGCATTCGCGCACAATGCGCGCGATGTGGGGGGCACTCATGTGGTGTTCGGCAGCCAACAGGATCATTTGGGCGCGGGTGTGCAAGCGGACGTCTTTGGTGCGACGGTACAAGGTATGCAGCTCGTCGAGTTGTGCCTGACTCGGGGAAGAAAGTTGGATCGGTCTCATCGGATCTACCTCCTCCCCAGAGTATACATCCAAAATTATTTCTCTGTTTGTACTTAGGGGGGATTTTGCCGACGCCGCCTTGGGAGGCAGCACTTGCTCTCTCACTGGCAAGCGCTGCCTCCCTCCTTTGGTGTCTGACTTGTGGTCGCTATGGAGGACAGCGATGGTGAGCATCACGGAATGATCATGCGGCTCACAGGTCAAGATCGTCGACGCAGCCATCGCCGTTGAGCTCCGCTGTGGCATCACTGACGCACTACCTAAGCGGTTCCTCAATGAGGCGGACGTCATCGATGTCGACATCACCATCACCGTCAACGTCAAGGGGGGGCAGCACAAGGATAGTGATGAGGTCCAGATCAGCATCGTCGATGCAACCGTCGCCGTTGAGATCCGCCACTGGATTGTAGTTGGCATCTCCCTCACACCACCCAAGCAGTTCCTCAATGAGGCGGACGTCATCGATGTCGACATCACCATCGCCGCCAACGTCGCCGAAACCGCTCCCCAGGCCGACGTTAATGTCACCAGCCGTACCGCCGCCAACTCCACCACCGCCAGCCGCACCGTCGCCAGCTCCGCCACCAGCTCCGCCACCAGCTCCGCCACCAGCTCCGCCACCAGCTCCGCCACCAGCTCCACCACCACCAGCCGCACCGCCAGCCGCGCCGCCGCCAGCTCCACCACCACCAGCCCCACCGCCAGCTGCGCCGCCGCCAGCCCCGGCACCGCCACCAGCCCCGGCACCGCCGCCGCCACCAGCACCGCCGCCACCAGCACACCCGCCAACTCCACCGCCACCAGCCCCAGCACCGCCACCAGCACACCCGCCTGGGAGAATGTTGACACCGCCTCCACCCGGCCGGCCAACGAGCAACTCGAACGTGCCATTGATCTCGCTAAAGAGGTCTCGACCAACGACGAAACTGTAAAACTGCGGTCTCAAACCACAAGAGAGCTGTGCGAGTGGGTCGATGAGCTCAATCTCCGTAAACTGCACCGTCAACGGCCCAGTGAAAAAGAATTTAATGCCATAGGCAACCCAGGCGTGGCCTTGCCAGGCAAAGATGAACGGTCGCTTTTGTACGATCGACTGGATCATGCCCAGTACATCCGTGGGTACCCCGTAATGGTAGGCACCCGTCAGTGCGACCTGCGACCCATCCGGCAAGTCGTAGACCCCTGTAATGGCAACTCGAATTGGTTCGAGGCTGCCAAAAGTCGGCAAACAGGGAAGACCTACACCATAGATCAGAAGTTACGCAGCCTTTCTTACCCGCTCTAGGGCTGGCAATGGGACCTGTCGGCCTTTGAGGATGAGACGCTGCTTGAATTTCCGCCAGGATACCCCATAGTCGAGTCGCTCACGCTCCACAATGAGGTACGCCACCAGACACAGCGCAATGTGATGCTCTTGGGCACTGGACTGGGGGCGCGAGACCTCCGCGCCGCGCCGCCTGTGGCCGACTTGACAGGCCTCCAGGCGCAGTTGGCTTTTCAGCACCCGGATCACTTCCTCCACCTCCTGCCGTTTGCGGTAATGGGCGCGCACCTCCTGCGCCGTCAGCAGCAGCCGGTTGGTCACGTAATACTTGCGGCGGTGTCTCACCACAAGGACCTTGAGCCCACCGGAGAGATACCCCACGGCATGCCAATAGGGGTGCTGGCGGTAGGCGTGCAACGCCACGCCCTCAAAGGTCCGGTTCTTCTTGAGCTGGCACACAAAGTACCAGCCATAATCCTTGAGGCGTTTGAGCAGGCGCTGCGCCGGATACCACGAGTCAAACAACACGAACTGGGGCTTACACTTGAGCCGATTGCGGGCGTAGCTCAACAGTTCCAAGGCCAGGTCGACTTTGGACGGGCCGCCTTTGTGCCACACCCGGTAGCCCACCGGAATGCGCACCTGGCCATCCGTCCACACTAAGAGCACGAGAGACACCCCAAAGACGACCTTGTGCTGTTTACTCGACCAGACCCATGCCGCTTCGCCCAGCAACCGGGCATACGGCTTTTCGACGACCGTGTCATCGAGGATCAGA
Source organism: uncultured Gammaproteobacteria bacterium (assembly GCA_963773125.1). Lineage (GTDB taxonomy): Bacteria > Tectomicrobia > Entotheonellia > Entotheonellales > Entotheonellaceae > CAVZBC01. The sequence continues at coordinate 30,877 of CAVZBC010000108.1, forward strand.
TACCCGCCAGCGACCGTGAACAACAGGCGTAACGCCAGGTTGAGGAGTGTATGCCCCGACCAGGTCCCCTGGAGCATGCGAGTCAACTGATCGTGGGACGCGTTGTCAAATGCGTCAGACATGGCCGAACAGGTCGTGAGGTTGGTAAAATAGAGCAACGCCATGAGGTATATCCAGAGTGGCTCAGGCATAGAGTCTCACCTCCCAAGCGAGAGTCTATGCCTTTCTTTTGGCGGTTTTCCACGCCTGCGTAACTTCTGCATAGATCCGTCGGACAAACTCCTCTTGGGGGATGTCACAAATGTACC
>CAVZBC010000109.1:0-20868 GCA_963773125.1 uncultured Gammaproteobacteria bacterium
TTCCGCCAGAGCGCATGTCGCTATGGCAGGAACGGTTGCTGTGGCGCTATTCGCGCAGGCAATTCCTGTATGCTGGCAGGCATAACCAGCGATGGGGAAGATAATGCCGCTGGTCACGAGGTTGGGGGTACTGAGTGTGGCTGCTTCTCGGCTTCTACACCTCTCTAGGGCAGGCATTTGAAGTCCAGTTGCAGCAAGCACAAGAACAGCTGAGTCGTTTGGGTTATGATCCAGGAGTTGCCGATGGCGTTTATGGCCCTCGTACCCGCCAGGCCCTAGAAGCCTTTCAAGGCACGCAAGGTCTTCCAGTGACGGGCATTTTGGACGAGGCGACCCGCCAAGCCCTTGAGAGGGACACGGCGATATCTGCCGTTGCGTCTTCCCCTCTCAGGAGATTTACCTCGATCGCCGCTCCATGTCGTTCTGGAGTATTTACGCTTCCATGAGTCACAACCCGCTCGCTCGCTGCAATATGTCACAGAGCATTTCCTGAACGGCATGGACCCCCAACAGTGGATTGAGCAGACCATGCAGGCCCGTTTAACACAGACCCGCGCCTACGTTGCCTGGAAAGTCCAAGGCGTTGAAATTGCCGAGATGCAGGCGACAGTACGCGTACATGCCCGGATACGGGTGCATGAACAGGAGCACTCACGGGCTGAGGTATTTACCTTGCTATCCACACTGGACGGCGACTGGCTCATCGACGCGTGGCGGCTAGAGCCATTGCCCCAGGAGGAGCAAAGTCCTCAGAGCCGCACGTCGACCAGAGGCGGACGCACCAAGCCCTGAGGAGTGCGTTGGTATAGGATGGTAGTCTATGAGGTGATGCCGAGTTTGGATTTCAGCTCCAGCAATTTATCCTGTGTCTGCGCTGTTGGTGAGCCACTTGCAAGCGCCCGGTTGATTTCGGCATCCACCGAGGTGTCGACGTCCGCGACTTCTCCGTATGCCTGTGCCAGGGCTTCGTCTTCCTCAACCTTTTGTTTCATCCGCTCCAGCATGGCAATGGTACTTGAAGAATCCACCTGTGCCAGCTGCTGATTGATTTTCTTCGTTGATGCAGCAGTTTTGGCACGAGCGCGGAGGGTGATCAGCTCGTTTTCGTAGGTTGAGATGGCTGACTTCATCTGGTTGATCTTGTCCTGCAGCTGCGTAGACATCTGTTGTTGCTTCTCGGCTTCTTGGAACAGGCGCGTGGCGCGTTCGCTAGCACCCTCTTTTCTCGTTAACGCATCGGTAGCCAGGCGATCAGCCTGGGCCTGGTCTAATTCTCCATCCTTGAAACGTTGCAGGAGCAGCATGGCCTTCCGTTCATACTCGCTTGCCTGACGCTTGGCCTCCTCGGCCTCCTTCGTCAAACGAATTGCCACACCTTTCACTTCTGCCAGGCCCGTCATTGCCCCTTGCAGATCTCGCTTGAGATCACGGATGCCTTGCTCGGTCATCTTAATGGGGTCCTCGAGATTATTGATAATCGCATGGGCCTCAGACTGGCCGACCTTAAAAATACGCCGAAAAACGTTCATGAGACAGTCTCCTCTCGTGTCGGAGCTCTATGGGCGGCTCAACGTGATAAGTTCTGCTGCATGCTCTGCTAACGCTAAGCTTAACGCTTCGATTGTGCCTTCGACCTCATTGAGATCGAGATGCGCCACTTGCAGAGTATCACGGAAAAGGACGCGCTGTCCCTTCATCGTCGAGTGCAAATGCGCCATGCACCAGCGTGCGGTTCATCTGCAGTAAACGACGGAAGAGTTCTCCAGGCTTATCGGGCACTGGCATGATCATCTGCTCAAAAATGAGGATAGGGTCTTCATAATCTACGAAAAGATTCTTGATCCCGCGGTCTTCATCCTCGACGACGACAAGCCCTTCAGCGGCATCTTCCTTCACAACGGAGAGCCGGAGTTCTTGCAGATACTCCTTGACGGTGGTGAAATCGGCCATCAACGTTCTCCTTGCATGGCATTGCATGTGAAAAAATTCAGGTAGTCGTGCTGCCGTCTCCGCTCACGGGAGGCTTGACACCAGCGGGCTGGAGCACAATCTTGGTTGTCGGAGAAGCGTATTCCCATGACATTGTACCAAAAAATGCTGTGCGACGCCGGATAGCCTCAACATGAGAACCTGGCCCAGGAGATTTTCTGTTGCCTCCCTTGATGCGGCGCAGATGCCCTGGCTATAATTAGCCCGCCGATGGAAAGCGTGCCAGAGCAGGCGAAGTGTTCCGGCAGGCATAAATCTTCGGAGCTGCACAGATCGGTTTGATCATTCCACACAACAACCGAGCAACACCGCACTGCGTGACAATGACTGGAGTAGTAGGAGCATTACCATTTTGGGGGGACTCTTGTATTTATGGTAATCGCAGAAAGCACTAGCAGCAATCTCGTGGTGCAGAAGCTATTTGGAGAGGAACGCAGCCATGCCTGACCTTCCCATCCACAACGAAACGGAGTACTCATTGACTGCGGGGATGCTCGATCAGATCAAGCGGGACGCTCTAGAGTATTTTGGCGAGTCTGTCCGCTCGGTCAGAGTGCAGTACGGTATTGAGCGTCATGCCTTCAATGCCAAAACAGGTGAGATGCGCTATGCCTTCTCGCCAGGGGATTTCGGCCTTATCGATATGAAAGTTTCGTTTCCCGAGACGTTTCACAGCCGCCGTGATGTGCGGAGCATTGACGATGAGGAAGAAGAAGAGATCGAGGAGGTGGCGTTTGATGAAATCGACGTCGAGGAGGAAGTAGAGGAAGGGCCAACGTTCGAGCGCTTCGACGAAGAACTCGATGGAGCTGCCGAAGAGGAGGAAGAGGCCGACTTCGAGGCCATTGATGAAGACTTCGAAGAGCATCGAAGAGGAGGACAAAGACTTTCCCTACGATGACGATGAATATTGTTAGCCGAGCTCTGAGGCTCTAGGCATTTTCCTCTCACATCTCTTCGTCTCTAACAATAGGGAAGCTTGCGAAGGCTCCCCAGCCTCGCCCTGGTCCTTCCCCCTTACGCTCGGGCAGTTTTTGCTGTCAAGGTAGCTTGCTGGTCCTTGGGAATAACAGCTTCCCAGAGCACTTCGACAACATGCCGGGGTTGCCGTCCTGTGGCGTGCAGATATCTGCTGTCGACAGGAGATGCCGTCGGCAACAATTTCTACGTCGGGGTCGGCTGCTTTGACGGCTGGGAACAGGCGCTGACTGCCAATACGCATTGAGATATCGTAGTGTTCTGCTTCATAACCAAAGGAACCCGCCATGCCACAGCAGCCTGAGGGAATTTCCTGGACCTCATAGGCTGGCGGTAGCCGCAGAACGGTGAGTGCTGGAGTTGTCCCAACTAGGGCTTTCTGATGACAATGCCCATGCAGTAGCAGGCGTTTCTGGACGGTGGTGAATTCGAGATCGAGTTCCCCACGACGGTGTAGCTGGTAGAGGAATTCTTCAATGGTCAGCGCCTGCTGGGCAACGAGCGTTGCATCAGCACCGGGGACAAGGTCGAGATAATCCTCGCGTAAGGTCAGAATGCAACTCGGTTCGATACCAAGCACCGGAATACCTCGTTGGGCGTAGGGCAACAGCAAGGCAATATTATGTCGAGCGTCCACACGAGCACGCTCCAGGAGGCCTTTGGAGATGGCCGGTCGACCACAGCACTTCCGTGCCACCAGGACGACCGTCAAATCCGGCTTCCTCCAAGAGCTGGGTCGCGGCCTGGCCGACCTCTGGGCAGTTGTACTCCAGGAAGGTATCGTGGAACAAGACGACCTGCCCATGTCGTGCCGCCTGCGGACGACGTGGCCGCCGGGCAAACCAGTGGCTAAACGTTTGGCGGGCAAAGGTCGGCAGAGAACGCTGTGGCGCGATACCGAGCTTGGTCATGGCCCACTTTACCTAGAGGGCTGCCCATGAACCAGTTGGCCAGAGGCGCCGCCATCTGGCCGAATCGATTCAGCGTGGCAATATGGGCAAACACTCTGGCACGCCAGGGGGTACCGTGAGCGGCGTAATAGTGGCTAAGAAACTCATATTTTAACTTCGCCATATCGACATTGGAGGGGCATTCTGTTTTGCAGGCTTTGCATTCGAGGCAGAGGTCGAGCGTGTTGTACAGGTCCTTACTGACGAATGCCTCTTGTGGTAATCGGCCGGCCAGAATGGCCCGCAGGGCATTGGCCCGTCCTCGTGTCGAGTGTTGCTCGTCCCGAGTGACCTGGTATGATGGACACATGGTGCCATCAGCGAGTTTGCGGCACTCGCCGTTGCCGTTACACATCTCGATGGCGGTGGCGAATCCCCCGTCACGGCCGAAGTCGAGATTGGTCTTGATGTCGATGGCGTGATATGATGGCCCAAAACGTAAGTTCTCTTTCGGCGACGGGCCATCAACGACTTTCCCGGGATTCATGCGGTTGTCCGGATCAAAGGCGCGTTTCACCTCTTTGAAGGCCTGGTAGAGCGTTGGACCAAAGTGCTTTTCATTCAGCCAGCTCCGTGCCAGTCCGTCGCCATGCTCGCCACTCATGGAACCGCCGTAGGCCATGACGAGATCGCTAATTTCTTCCATCATGGCATACATCTTGTCGACTTCCGCGGGTGTTTTGAGGTCAATGCCGGGACGGATATGGAGGCATCCCACACTGGCGTGGCCGTAGTAGCCTGCGGTGGTGTCATACTTTGTCACGACGTCGCGGAAGCGCCGCAAAAACTCTGGGAGATGCACTGGATCAACGGCGGTGTCTTCGATAAAGGCGATCGGTTTGCGTTCATCACGCGTGCTCATCAGCAGGCCGAGGCCACTTTTGCGCATTTTCCACACATAACCTTGTTCCTGTGCCGTCAGGGCTTGCGAATAGGCGTAGCCCATCTTCTCTTGGCGCAAGCGGGCTTCCAGTTGTGCCACTTTATCGGCGGCCTCCTGCGGGGAATCGGCATAGAATTCCACCATGAGCACGGCATCCGGGTCGCCTTGGAGAAATGGTAGTCGCCCTGCAAACTCCTTTGAGCCACGTGCGGCACTGACGATCTGTCGGTCCACCATTTCCACGGCGGAAGGCCCCAGGGGTAAGATAAAGCCTGTGCCTTCAACGGAGCGGATCATGTCGTCAAAGTGGACGACCAACACCCCCGTGGCTGCAGGACGTGGCATGATGCGTACTTTTGCCTTGAGCACGGTGGCTAACGTGCCTTCCGATCCAACGACCATCTTGGCGAGGTTAAACGGCGCATCGTTGACGAATTCGTCCAGGTTATAGCCGCTGACACGTCGCTGGATCTTGGGATAACGGTCCACAATGGCATCACGGTTGTCGCGGGCAATACGCGCGATTTCACGGTAGATGTGCCCTTCGAGGTCTGGGCGACGCATGGCCTGTTCCAGCGAGGCTTTGTCGAGCGGACGGAGGGTCGTGACACTGCCGTCAGAAAGCACGACCTGCAGCTCGAGCACATGATCGATGGTCTTGCCGTAGAGGACCGAGCGCGAGCCAGCGGAATTGTTGCCGATCATACCGCCGAGGGTGGCGCGGCTGCTCGTCGAGGTATCAGGGCCAAACAGGAAGCCATGGGGGCGGAGGTAGGCATTGAGCTGATCCTGCACCACGCCTGGTTGTACCCAGGCCCAGTGTTCGGCGGTATTTAATTCCAGGACGTTGTGCATGTACTGTGAGACGTCAATAACCAACGCCTTGCCGACCGTCTGGCCAGCCAGGCTGGTCCCGCCGCCACGCGGGAGGACGGGCACGCCGTGCTCCCTGGCGATGGTCAGTGCTGCGATAACGTCTTCAGCATGGCGCGGAATGACAACGCCGAGCGGCTCGATCTGATAGATACTCGCATCGGTGCTGTAGAGCATCTTGCTCACAGCGTCAAAACGCACCTCTCCAGCAATCCGTTGTTGTAGGTCGTGCAGAAGACCATCCATAAGAGCATCCTACTCATGCGTGAGGCTGTTCATCCCGGCATGCTGCCAGCAGGCACTGGCAGAGCAGGGCTAAGGCGTGAGAAACGGTTGTATGACTGTGACTTGGAAACGTCACAAGGATCATACCGGTATTGACGGTGCTGGTCAATTGGCAACGATGTTTGTGCGCCGACCACGACAACGCTGGTCAGGACGATGGCTGCCTCTCGCCGCACATGTTCTGCCACGCCTTGCAGAATGGTTGCATCCGAGGGAGGGATGGCGTACGATTGTGGAGCCGTTTTCCATCCTGCATGCCGAAGCCAGGTGCGGAGAGATGATGGCGGCCGCTGCGTCATGCGTTCACCTCGCTTCTGCCGCACGACAGGCCTCGATGTGGTGAGCTGTCGTAGGATTGCGTGAAGACTGTATATGGGGAGGGCGTGGAGATGGCCGAGTGCCCAGAGTGCGGTGCCGAAGTTGAAGACGATGCGACTTACGAAGAGGGGGAAATCATTAACTGTGAAGATTGTGGGGTCGAGTTAGAGGTGATTAGTGAGGATCCGCTGGAGTTTGCCCTGGCTCCTGAGGAAGAAGAGGATTGGGGGGAATAGGAGTTATCTATGCGCGTGGGCGTCTTGTGCTCTCGCATTCGTGTAGAAGAAAAGCTACTTTTTGAGGCGCTGAGCGCTCGCGGTGTCGAATACGACAAACTGGATGACCGTGAGTTAGTGTTTAACTTGCACGATCCCAGTCCGTTTCAGCAGTTTGACATTATTCTTGAGCGTTGTATCAATCATTCGCGGGCGCTGTATTCATTGCATATGTTGGACGGCTGGGGCGTCAAGGTGATCAATAGCGCTGAGACAGCGCGTATCTGCGGCGATAAATTGATCACCACCCTGGCGCTGTTACAGCACAAGGTACCTGTGCCACCTAATATGGTGGCGTATACGCCCGAGTCGGCCCTCGAAGCGATTGAGCAGCTTGGCTATCCGGTCGTGCTGAAGCCCTGCATTGGCTCATGGGGACGTTTGGTCGCGAAGATCAACGACCGAGAAGCGGCCGAAGCGGTGTTGGAACACAAGCAGATTCTGGGGTCATACCATCACTCTATTTATTACATTCAGAAATACATTCACAAGCCAGGACGGGACATTCGTTCTTTCGTCGTGGGAGATGAGACTATCGCGGCTATCTATCGCACGTCTGATCACTGGATCACCAATACGGCCTTAGGCGGGAAGGCCTCGAATTGCCCGATTACCCCAGAGATCGATGCGCTCTCACGCCAGGCTGCAAAGGCCGTCGGTGGTGGCATGTTAGCCATCGATTTACTGGAATCCCCCGATGGCTTGTTAGTGAATGAAGTAAACTACACGATGGAGTTTCGCAACAGTATCGATACGACTGGGGTAGACATTCCTGGGAAGATGATTGCTTACGTCCTGCAGGAGGCCGCGGCATGAGTCGGCTGCAGGTCGCGGTTGTTGGAGGATCAGGCTATATTGGTGGGGAGCTCGTGCGGCTGTTACTGCAGCATACTGCCGTTGAGCTCACCCAGGTCACGTCGGAAAGCCAGCAAGGGAAGTTTGTGCATAGTGTGCACCCAAATCTGCGCCATTTAACCCGCTTAAAATTTATCAGTGTAGAACAGTTACAACCCTGTGACCTGCTCTTTCTGGCTCTGCCACATGGCATGGCACAAACGCGACTGGCAACGTTTCAGCAGCTCAGTGACCGTATTATTGACCTGAGCAGTGATTTTCGCCTGCGTGATCCACAACTGTATAAAACCTGGTATAGCCACGATCATGCCTGCCCGGAGCTCTTGTCGCAGGTCGTGTACGGCATGCCTGAGTTACACCGTGAGGCCCTGACGCATACCTCTCTCGTCAGTGGCACTGGATGCCTCGCCACGGCTACCATCCTCGGGCTCTATCCCCTGGCCCGGGCTGGCATGTTATCTCCTGCACGGCCTCTCATCGTGGAAGCGAAAGTCGGTTCATCAGCAGCGGGGAACACGCCGAGTCTGGCCTCGCATCACCCGGAGCGCCAGGGCGCGGTGCGCTCGTTCGAACCGACTGGCCATCGCCATACTGCCGAAATCATCCAGGAACTCAGTGGTACAGTGCCGCTGACAGTGCATTTTTCTGCGACCGCCATTGAGATGGTCCGCGGTGTGCTCGTGACCGCGCATGTTTTTCTTGAGCAGCCGTTGACCGACAAGGACGTCTGGGGGCTGTATCGCGACGCCTACTTAGACGAACCGTTCATGCGTATCGTGAAAGACCGACGCGGAGTCTATCGTTATCCAGAACCGAAGATCCTGGCTGGCACGAATTTCTGCGATGTAGGTTTTGAAGTCGATCCCCATAGTAATCGCCTGGTCGTCATCAGCGCCCTCGATAACCTGGTCAAGGGCGGTGCTGGAAATGGCGTGCAGGCGATGAACTGTATGCTTGGCCTGGACGAAACCACTGGCCTGCAGTTCCCCGGTTTGCATCCAATTTAGTGGCTGTGCGTCCTCTCTCCTGCATCTCTTCTGTTGCTGGAGTGGCACACAGGAGTCTTGTGATTCCCTGTAGTGGCTGGGGGCGTGTAAAGGACCAACGATGCTTGTTGTCAAAGTCGGTGGTGGCAAGGGCATTCCACTTGAGGCGGTGTGTGAAGACGTACGGGCTTTGGTGCAGGATGGAGCACGGCTCCTTCTGCTCCATGGTGGTAGCCATGAAACGAATGTACTCTCCACGGCTTTAGGCAAACCGCCACGTTTTGTCACGTCCATCTCCGGGGTTGAAAGCCGCTATACAGACCGTCACACGCTGGAAATCTTTAGCATGGCGTACGTGGGGAAGATGAACAAACTCTTCGTCGAACGCCTGCAACAGCTGGGTGTGAATGCGGTAGGCATGTGTGGTGTAGACGGCCGGAGTATGGAAGGGGAACGCAAGGCGGCTATTAAGGTCGTTGAGGACGGGAAACGCAAAGTATTGCGGGATGATTTTACCGGGCGTGTAGAGCGCGTGAATACGGCCTTATTGACGCTGTTGCTGGATCACGGCTACACACCTGTGCTCTGTCCGCCGGCCATCAGCTACGAGGGCGAAATTATCAACGTTGATGGCGACCGGGCAGCCGCAGTGTTGGCTGGAGCCTTTCAGGCTGACACGTTGATCATTCTCTCGAATGTCCCCGGTTTGTTACGGGACGTGCACGATGAAAGCTCCCTCATCCAGCGCATCGACAAATCTCGTTTGACATCCTACATGGATATTGCTGAAGGACGTATGAAGAAGAAAATCATGGGTGCCATGGAAGCGTTGGACCAGGGCGTCGCTCGTGTCGTGCTCGGTGATGCGCGGCTTGAGCGCCCCATCCAGCAAGCCTTGCAAGGACGTGGTACGGTCATTCGCTAGTGACGTTCCCCAGCGGCAAAGGAAACCGGTATGGCAACTATCCAGGAAGTCGAAGAACGCTATTCTACTGGAGTCTACAACAAACGTGAAGTCACTATTGTCCGCGGCCAGGGTACACGTCTGTGGGATGAGCAGGGCAAGGAATACCTTGACTGTGCCACGGGCATGGGCGTCGCCAGCGTGGGCCATGCCAATCCGCAGGTGGCGGAGGCTATTGCAGCGCAGGCCCGTACGCTGATTACCTGCCCGGAACTCTTCTATAATGATCGACGCGCTGAACTCCTCCAAAAGCTTGCCGCAGTCACACCTCCTGGGTTGGAGCGCATCTTTCTCTGCAACTCGGGCACAGAAGCGCTTGAGGGGGCCTTCAAGTTTGCCCGCATGAGTACAGGTAAGCCCAATATTATTGCCACCATGCGGGGATTTCATGGCCGCACACTGGGCGCCCTGGCGGCTACCTGGGACCCTAAATCCCGCGAATACTTCGCCCCACTGCCGGCAGGTTTTCACCATGTTGCCTACGATAAACTCGACGTATTGGAAGAGGCGCTCGATGACGAAACGGCTGCCGTGGTCCTGGAGATTATCCAGGGGGAAGGCGGGGTGCGTCCGGCCAGTGCAGGATACCTGCAAGGAGTACAGGCACTGTGTCGTCAACGTGACGTGTTGCTCATTGTGGATGAAGTCCAAACCGGGTTTGGTCGCACCGGCAAATTTTTTGCCTGTGAGCATTATGGTTTAGAGCCAGACATCCTTACCATGGCAAAGGCCATGGCCGGGGGGCTGCCTATGGGAGCCTTTGCTATTGGCGAACGGGTCCGCACGATCCATAAGGGCACGCATAGTTCGACCTTTGGGGGCAATCCTCTGGCCTGTGCGACGGCCCTGGCGGTTCTCGATATTTTACAGAGTCAACGCCTGCCGCAGCAGGCTGCGGCAGTTGGGACGTATTTTCTCGAGCAGCTGCGTGCTATGGAGAGTGCAAAGATCCGTGAGGTACGCGGTTTAGGCTTGATGGTGGGCGTTGAGTTGAAGGAAAAAGTCGCGCCGTATCTGCGTAGTCTCATGGAGCGAGGGGTAATTGCCCTGGCGGCAGGTACGACAGTACTCCGTTTTCTTCCTCCCTTGATTATCACCAGGGAAGAAATTGATACCGTTGTGACACAGCTGCGCGAGGTTTTAGCGGAGTGAAGCAAGACATCGAGTTGCTACGAGATCTGGTAAGCATTTATAGCCCTTCGACGCAGGAACAGGCGGCGAGTACTTTTCTCGTCGAGGCAATGCGCGCCAGGGGATATGATGACGCTTTTGTTGATGCGGCGGGTAATGCAGTCGGCATTTGGGGCAAGGGCTCACGAGAGATTGTCTTACTTGGCCACATCGACACAGTACCGGGTTTTCTGCCGGTTCGTCAGGACGGTGACATCCTCTACGGTCGGGGCAGTGTCGACGCTAAGGGACCCCTGGCGTGTTTTGCGGCCGCCGTATCCCGCCTCCCGAAAGATGCCAATTGCCGCTGTGTGGTGATTGGGGCTGTTGAAGAAGAAGCGGCTTCTTCCAAAGGAGCACGCTACGTCATTGATCAATACCAACCAGAATACTGCATCATTGGCGAGCCCAGTCAGTGGCAGTGCATCACCCTGGGCTACAAGGGTCGATTGCTGATCGACTATACCTTGCGGAGTGACATGTCCCATTCTGCTGGCCAGTTGCCCTCAGCGCCAGAAGTGGCGGTAGACTTCTGGCATAATCTGCTACGTCGCGCCACGGTCTACAACCAGGAGCGTCCTGTGTTCGACATGCTTGACGTGTCGTTACGGGCGATCAACTCGTCCAGCGATGGCATACAAGAAGTGGTCACGCAACGCATCGGTCTTCGCCTCCCCCTTGGATATGACATCGAAATGCTCACAGCACAACTGCGAGAAGAAGCGGGACCAGCCGAGTTACAGTTTTTCGGGTATGAGGTACCGCATCGATCCGACAAGCACAATCCGTTGGTAAAGGCCTTCCTGAAGGGGATTCGTGAGGCAGGCGGCCTCCCCAAGTTCAAGGTCAAGACGGGCACCTCGGACATGAATGTCGTCGCACCGCATTGGCGGTGTCCTATTGTTGCCTACGGGCCAGGAGATTCCTCCTTCGATCACACTCCCCACGAACAAACCAGTCTGCAAGAATATTGTCGGGCCATTGACATCTTACACAGGACGTTGCATCTCCTCATTCACTCTCCAGCAGCGACAGGGTAGTTCGCAACTGCAATGCAGGCAACCCTCTCTCTGGGACAGCGCACATGCCCAAAGAAACCATCCATCGCCTCATGCTTGGCACCAAGAATGGCGCCAAGATTCACGGCGTACAGGCGGCCTGTATGGACTTGGGAGCGGCACTCCACGTGCCACAGCTGGACACGCCAGCGACCTGGACGTGTCAGGTAGACAGTGGGGTGAGTGATGAACCGTGGGGATTTCCCACCACGGTCCAGGGGGCACAGAATCGTGCGCAGGCTGCTTATGAAGTGCTCATGAGGCAACAGGAAGCCAATGCAACTATCCCTGACGTGGCCTTAGGCATAGGCGTCGAGAGCGGCTTTATTGACGTGGCTCCTTCTACCTTTACCCTGTACAACTTCGACGTCTGTGCCCTCTTTGATGGGTGCTACTATTACCTCGGTATTTCCCCAGGTTTCGAGTATCCCCGCCGACTGGTCAATAATATCTTTCTGCACCGTCAACCGTTTCAGGAGGCTCGACAATACATTACCACCGTGCCAGAGGTCGAGCAGCGCGCCGGCATTGTTGGCGTACTGGCCAATGGCCTGATCGACCGCCCTGAAATGACGCGTCTGGCGACACGTCTCGCTTTCATACGGTATCTCCAGCGACACGACTATGCCCGCTGGCAGTGAGCCTGGCGTGGCTCAGGAGGTTGCTGTTTTCCCTGTACGTGTCGCATATTTGGCGGCATTTTGTCGTTTGATACGGGCTTTGTATTTCCGGCGGGCAATGGCACGAGCCGTTTTTAACGTGTGTCCTTTTTTATTCGGTTGGGTCATCGATGGCTCCTCTGTGAGAAAGTTCTCTGTTTACAGGCTAATTTCAACCACGGTGTCAAAGGATTTTTGAAAGTCACAGACGTAGGTGTCTTTGCCACTGTGTACGCCCTGAACATTGACCATTTTCAGCTCTGGACCGAGTGGTAACAGGGCTTGATGCCATGTTTTCAAGCCAATGTTAATGCCCACACTGCCGTCGCAAAGAAACGCTTTAATTTTTTTCAGATCCGCCGCTTGCTCAAACGTTGTATCCGGTGGGGCTACCACAACGAGACACGCCTTCCCTTCCAGGGGGACGAGTGCCTGTGTACTATTTTGATGATAGTTCAAGCTGGAAACACGGTAGCCATGGTTTTTCATATGGATGATGCCCATACGGAAGGCTTCCCGCTCATGCAGTTCCAGATGCACCTCATCCAACCCGATCACCTGTCCAAAGGGTTTGAACGCCGCGCTTGTCAAGGGCTCAGCTTTAATGCGAACCGTTTTCATTGACCTCTCCTCGTGAAAGCCATGTGTTGTCGCTAGGGCGTGTGCCGTGCGGGCTATCATACACTGCCCTGGCACTTTCAGCAATACACGCTGCGGTGATGCGTCGAGGCCTCATTCCAGCCGTAAGGCCGGATCGTGTTGACAGGCCTCAGCCAGGGCAAGCAGGCGACGCGCCACGAGCGAGTCGATAATCAACACGTTGACGTAACCGCGTTCGCTATCCCCGCCTCGAATAGCACTGTAGATAGGCGCCGCTTTCAAGGGATTGGAGGCTAAGACCACTACCCGCTGGCCAATGCTGACGAGATGCTGGAGGGTTTCGAGCGAGACGGCATTGAGGCCGGCACTGAGGCGTTTTTCTTGTGGATTCCCCGCCGCGTCGAGCAGATGAAAGCACAGATCGCCAACAATGCCCCGCTCTTTCAAGCTTTCTACATTGATGCCGGTAATATCGAGGATATTCATAATGGCCCGATCGAAATATGGCACTGGCCCTTCCACAGAACCAATACCGACAAACGCCATGTCAACGCAGGTGGCGCGAGTCAACACCTCCCGGGCGGTGTGATTGTTTTCCAGATTATTGTCTGCCAGACTAAAACCGGGACATTGCAGCGCTAGGCCCCGCACGCCGCGATCGGCAAATTTATACAGCAGCTCGCCAATCAAGGTGTTCGCATCAATATCGGGCCGATCGACGACCGGGAGGGCAACCAAGGGGTAAATCGAAAATGGTTTGATCGGATCATCGCGGGACATGGCGCGAATCATGCAGCTTACTGCATAACCGGGGGCAATGCCAATAGAGGGGTTGCCGTCAAGGTGCTCGAGAAAATAGGCCTTGGCTGCAACGCCCACGACAAGAGCGCGCAGTTGATCAGGCACATCAGGGGAAAAGGGAATGACTCTGACGTCTTTCAAGCGCTTTTTTCCACCAACATTGAAACACTTCTTCAGCGCGTTCCCGAGTTCTTCATCGACCAGAGGAGCGCGTTTAATCCGGATGAGATGCGAATAGATGACGTGCCGAATCGCCAGGCTCACCCTGCCATCGGTGGCATCGGCAACTTCTCCACGCAGCGCCCGGTAAAAGATATCGAGAGCCTGTTCATCATCTGCACTTTCCGGGCGACGTACGCTTTCCCACTCGACGCCATTGGCCGTGTCGGCATATCGCTCATACCCACAGAGCATGTCGAGGCTGACGCGATAATACCGGGCGAGGCGCCAGAGATGGTCCAGACGCGGCAGCGTCTTGCCTTGTTCCCAGCTGTTGTAAGCCTGGGGTTTGATTCCCAATGCCAGCGCCAACTGGCGCTGTGTGACGTCCTCACCCCGGGTATGGGCTAATTGCGTCCGCATCTGTGCCAATCTGGCTCCCAAGAGGGCCGGTGTTAGCGTTTCCATGGTCCCCTCCCTTGTCACAGTATCAGGTTACCTTGCTGAAGCTTCCCCCTTTTTTTGACATTCTATACCAATTGATTGACAACATACAAGAAACTGTCTTTCTCGATTGACATTATGCCGAATTGCTATATGCTTTGCCAACTACTATGCGCAGGTTTGCCACTCCCGTGTCTATTGATCGTACTGTCAAGGACTTTTTCTTGAAGGAATACTACTATGTGTGGTATTACGGGAATCGTGTCAACACGTGATATTTGTCGGGAGCTTTTCGAAGGCATGCAGAGCCTGGAATATCGTGGCTATGACTCTGCCGGCATGGCAGTGTTAGCAGGTGGCCGTTTGGAGGTACGGAAAGATGCCGGCAAAATCGCCGAGGTCGAAGGACGCCAGCACCTCTCTGGCATGAATGGGCAGGTCGGCATCGCGCACACGCGGTGGGCGACGCATGGCAGCGTGAGTCAGGAGAATGCCCACCCACATGTGAGTATGGACAACTGTTTTGCCATTGCCCACAACGGTATCATCGACAACTATCTCTCTTTAAAAACAGAGCTACGCGCCCAGGGATATGTTTTTCGCTCAGAAACCGATTCGGAAGTCATCGTCCATCTCATCGCCGCTTATCATACCCAGGGTTACAGTGTTGAGGAAGCACTCGTCATGGCCACCCAGCGTCTACAGGGGGCCTTTGCCTTCGTTCTGATCAGCACCCATGCCCCTGAGACGTTATACTGTGCTAGACACGAGAACCCCTTGGTCATTGGGGTGGGAGAGGCGGAATTTTTTCTGGCGTCTGACGTCAATGCTTTTGCAAAATATACGCGTCGTGCGGTATTTCTGAATGATGGAGAATACGCCGTCCTGCGTCCACAAGGGTATGTCGTCAAATCCTTGTCTACCCAAGCAACGCTGCCGCGGCATGCAGAGACCATTCACTGGGATGTGGGGAACCTTTCTGATAAAGGCCCTTATCCACATTTTATGCTGAAGGAAATTCACGAGGGAGCCAACTGTGTCGAAACCGTTTTGGCCCTCCCGAGTGCCGATATCATTGCCATGGCCCAACGTATTCAGGACTCCTCCCAGACGTTTCTCACGGGCGTTGGCACAGCCTACTATGTGGCCTTGTTGGCGCAATATTATTTTGCGACGTTAGCCGATTGCTATGTTCCAGCCATTAGCGCCGATGAGTTTCCAACCTTAGGCAAGGTGACAGAAGGCAGCTTGACCCTTGCTGTGTCACAGTCGGGTGAAACCTACGATACACTCAAAGCGCTGCGTTACACCAAACTGCGTGGTGGACAGACAGCCGCGGTCGTCAATGTCCCCGGTTCGACGATGGCGCGAGAGGTAAATCACGTCATCCTGCAGGGCGCTGGACCTGAAATCTGTGTCCTCAGCACCAAGAGCACCATTTCGCAGATCACCATTTTGCTCCGCGTGGCGCTCGAGTTAGCCAGGTTGCGTGGCCAGTTCACAGCGAATGTCCATCGCGCCTATCAGCGTATCCTAGGAGTGCTCCCAGCGACGTTGCGGAATATGCACGCTGACCTATTGCCTCAGGTGCGACGTATTGCCCACATGTATTGCCAGACGCAGAATTGGTTTTTCATCGGTCGAGGGATCTATAGTGCCGTAGCGCTAGAGTCGGCACTCAAATTCAAGGAAGTGTCCTATCTCCATGCGGAAGGCATGCCAGGAGGTTTTCTGAAGCACGGGACTATTGCTTTGATTGACGAAAATACCCATTCGATCGCCTTTCTGCCGACCACGGAAGAGAGCACTCTCTTGCAGGCCACCCTCACCAACGTGCAGGAAATCCGTGCGCGCAGTGGCCTGGTCATCGGGATACATCATCAAAAAGACGATAGCCTGCGGTCCAGCCTGGATGACGAAATCGTCGTCCCGGAGGTGCCTCCCCTGGTCTCTCCCTTGGTGCAGCTCACGGCTGGACAGATGCTGGCGTATCATACGGGGCTGGTTTTAGGGCGGAACATCGATAAACCTCGGGCTCTGGCCAAATCAGTCACCGTGGCGTAGCCAGACGCTCGACAAAAACGTCTCTGTCGGTGCGGCTCTAGCAGCTGTCCTGGGTAATCTTTGACACCCTGATAGTCGCGGCGCTTTTTGCCGAGGTGACAAGGTAGCGCAGCTTTTTGCTGTGCCGTTGTAATGCCATGGTGAGTGGTGTCGTTTAGAACTCAAATTGCACATCGGACAGGCGCCGTCCGATTTCGGCAACCACCTGCTTTTCTTCTTCCGGCGTGCCTGCCTGAAAGGTCACCGACAACCGAATATAGGGTCCAGCATCGTCCCAGGGGACGGTGCAAATCAGTTTTTCGCGAATCAGATACTGACTAAATTCTTCACCATTGGCAAAGCGCTGCCCACCGACAATACCCTTGGGGGCGCGGACGTAAAGGAAGAACGAGGCAGCAGGTTTCTTCGCCCGGAAGCCGACAGTGGTGAGTGTCGTAGCGAGCATTTCCAAGCGTCGGCGGTATTTCGCCGCGATTTCTTGGGTAATTTCCGGGTGTCGTAAGGCATAGATGGCAGCCCGTTGAATCGCTTTGAACTGGCCCGAGTCAAAGTTGTCCTTGGTATCGGCAAAGGCGTGCACGACGAGAGCGTTCCCACATACCCAGGCGAGACGCCATCCGGTCATGTTGAATGCCTTAGAGACACTGTGGATTTCCACCCCGACGTCCTTTGCACCGGGCACCGAGAGAAAGCTCAGGGGCTTGCCCTCGAAGACGAGTGAGGCGTAGGCGGCATCTTGCACAACGAGGAGATTGTGACGTTTGGCAAATTCGACGACTTCAGCAAAGAACTCCCGAGTGGCGACGGCCCCTGTCGGGTTATTCGGATAATTCAGCAGCAGAATCTTGGCCTGTGCCAGTTGGGCGTCGGTGAGGCTCCGTAGGTCAGGCAAGTAGTGGTTCTCTTCACGGAGTGGCAAGGTGTAGACTTCCCCGCCATACCAGCGAGCATGGGTCCCGAGTACGGGGTACCCAGGAATGGTTAAAATCACCGCATCTCCGGGGTTGATGAAGCAGGTCGGAAGGAACGCCAGGGCATTTTTTGCGCCCACTGCATGATTGATTTCGGTGGCTGGGTCGAGTCCTGTCACGCCATAGACTGCTGCCATGTAACGCGCCACTGCCTCCTTGAATTCGGGCAGGCCATTATCGGAGTAGCCACGGTTCTCAGGCATCGCTGCCTGTTCGCTGAGTTCTCGCACGACCCCTGGGTACGCCATGCCATCGGGTTCCCCTACTCCCATGTCGATGAGAGACACATCAGGCTTGGCTTGCACGGCAGCATCACGGGCACGACGGATCTTCTCGAATTTGTAGACCGCTGTATCTTTGCCATAATTTCTGCCACCAATTCGTTCGGCAAACAACTGCTGGATATAACTGTCTGGCATGTCTCGTCTCCGTGGCTGAGGAGCGTTACGATTGTCGTAGAGCGTTATTGACGACTGGCGCCGTGAAAATGGGCTTGTAGGGCGCGTAATTTCTCGTCGATAGCCGTTTCAGTCGCGACCGTTGGCTCAATTTTGGGGGCCGGAGACTTCTTCCGTTTGCGCCGAGGGGGGCGTGGCGGACGTTGGCGCGTCTCGGGCGGTGAGGTTGCGGCCGGCTGGACAGCTTTCATAGACAATGAGATGCGCTGTAAGGCTGCATCTACCCCTAACACCTTTACCTGTACGACCTGTCCAACGTGAACCACTTCGCGAGGATCACGTATATACCGGTGGGACAGTTCGGAAATATGGACGAGACCGTCTTGATGGACACCGATATCAACAAAGGCGCCAAAATTTGTCACATTGCTCACGATGCCCTCTAACACCATGTTTTCCTGCAGATCGGCGATGGCCGTGACGTCGGCTCTGAAATGGGGCATGACGAATTCTTGGCGAGGATCACGGCCTGGTTTCAGGAGTTCCTCGCAAATATCCTGCAGGGTGTAGAGCCCAATGTGCGCATCGATGTACTGTTGTAGCTCCAGGGTGGCAATAAGCTCGGCATTGGCGACGAGGTCGGCAACCGGCACGACGAGAGAAGTGGCCATTCTTTCCACGACCGCATACGACTCTGGATGGACCGCGGTGTTGTCTAAAAGATTGTCGCCATCCTTGATGCGTAAAAATCCTGCCGCTTGCTGGAACGTTTTGTCGCCGAGCCCCGTGACCTGCAGGAACTGCTGACGAGTGTGGAAACGGCCGTGCGTATTGCGGTATTCCACGAGGTTGTGTGCCTGGCTCATATTGAGCCCTGAAACAAACTGCAGGAGCTCGCAGACGCCGTATTGACATCAACACCCACGCGGTTCACACACGATTCCACCGTCTCCCCTAAACTCCGGCGGAGAAGCTTCTGCTCCACATCGTGCTGATACTGTCCAACACCGATTGATTTCGGATCAATTTTGACCAGTTCGGCCAGGGGATCCTGCAAACGTCGCGCAATGGAGATGGCCCCACGTATCGTCACGTCTAAGGCGGGGAATTCTTGCCGAGCCAGCTTCGAAGCCGAGTAGACAGAGGCCCCTGCTTCATTGACAACGACACACAGGACGCTGTCTTGGAGCGAGTGCTTGTCGATAAAGCGCCGCACAAATGTCTCTGACTCCCGTGACCCTGTGCCATTGCCCACTGCGATGGCTCGGATACGATAGCGTTCAACCAGTGTAGCAAGCGCTTGTTCGGCACCCTGAATATCTTCCTTCGGCAGCAATGGATAAATCGTCCCATGTTCGAGAAACTTCCCGGTTTCGTCAACCACAGCGAGTTTGCAACCTGTCCGCAAGCCGGGATCGAGCCCGAGCACGCATAAGCTCCCGAGCGGAGGAGCCATCAACAGACTGCGGAGATTGTCCTGAAACACGGTCATAGACTCAGCGTCGGCACGCTCTTTCAAGGCCCGACGGGCTTCGTTCTGCAGCGACGGCAACAGCAAGCGCTCATAGGCATCTGCACAATGCGCTTGCAGCGAGGCGGTGTATAGAGACTCGGCGCGCCGGATGATCTGTTGCTGTATGATGCCGAGCGCTTTCGTGGCATCCACTTCGATCGTCATAGACAAGATGCCCTCCCGCACCCCGCGCATGATGGCCAGAATACGGTGTGACGGAATCGACGCTACACGTTCTCGAAAGTCATAATAGTCCTGAAACTTCGTTTTCTCCTCCTGTTTCTCCTGTAGCACCGTTGCCGAACCATGCCTTCGGAGAGAATAAGGGCACGCAGCGCCTTCCGCAGGTCGGCTTGCTCTGTAATCCATTCGGCGACGATATGTCCAGCACCGGTGAGTGCTTCGTCAACCGTGGTGACGCCTTTTTCTGGTTCGACAAAAGCCGCAGCAATCTCCTCCAGGCTCTGCTCGGTGGGATGCTGCTCCCAGAAGAGGCGGGCCAATGGTTCCAAGCCACGTTCGACAGCCACACTCGCTTTTGTCTGTCTTTTAGGCCGGTAGGGTAGGTACAAATCCTCGAGCTCTGTCTTGTCGAAGCATGTGAGAATCTGCTGACGGAGTTCGTCGGTAAGCTTGTCCTGACTTGCGATGGTATGCAGAATGGTGCCCCGGCGCTGCTCGAGATCATGGTAATATTTATGACGTGCAGCGATCTGGCGAATCTGTTCCTCGTCAAGATTGCCTGTTGCTTCTTTTCGATAGCGCGCGATAAATGGTACTGTCGCGTCATCGAGAAGGAGGCTGACGGTCCGGGCAACTTGATCACTCCGCAAGGACAAATCTTTGGCAATTCTGTCGAATGGCTCCGCTTGTGGGGTGGTGTATTCGGATGTTGTCATAGGATTTCGGTCCACCATCGTTTACTCCAGGGACACAAGCCTGGAGACAGACGTGCGTGAGTAGAAAGGGGTAGATCTCAGGAGGTGTTGATCTGGTGTCCAGAGTGTACCTCTCCCCAGTCATTTGTCAATGCAACATCTGCATCGCTTGCAGATTCTCAAGGGCCTGCGGTTACTTGCCCCCAAGGCCGAGGCGCATTGTACCAGAATTACTGTCGTTCGACTATACTTGCTTTTGGCCACGCCGCTGGAAGTTGTCAGGCCATGGACGTTTCTGTTATAACCCCGCCGAGGACAGAAAGACTACACCGCGTGGTCGCTTATCTTCCTGCCTTGAGGCTTGGGGTTCTATCGCGCAGAGGATTGCCAGATGCAAGCGAAACGTATTGATCATGTCGTGATTGCTGTAAAGGACTTAGAGGCAGCGGTGAAGACCTATCAAGACAATTTTGGATTAGCCAAAGTCAGCGGGGGTGAGGTCCCGGCACTTGGGATCCGCAATGCTTTTTTGCAGATTGGAGATGCCCAGATTGAACTCATGACACCCCTTACCGAGCAGGGGCCGGTGGCAGCTTTCCTGGAGAAACAGGGTGAAGGGATGTATCTCCTCTCAGTCGAGGTGGACAGTCTTGATAGCGCCGTTGCCGAGTTGCAGGGACAGGGTATTCGTGTTACCGTGACTGAAGGGACGGCGGGACGGCGTCTGGCCTTTGTCAGTCCGAAGGCCACCCATGGTGTGCTTCTACAACTACTCGAGCGGCCATAGCAATACGTGG